>DDQZ01000070.1:248847-250244 GCA_002343505.1 Verrucomicrobiaceae bacterium UBA2429
GTCACCGGCTCGGGCAAGACCTACACCGCCGCGCAGGTGATCGAGACTTTGCAGCGGCCGGCCCTGATCCTCGCGCCGAACAAAATCCTGGCCGCGCAGCTCTACGGCGAGTTCAAGAGCTTCTTCCCGGAAAATGCGGTCGAGTTCTTCGTCAGCTATTACGATTATTACCAGCCGGAGGCCTACGTCCCGCGCTCCGACACCTACATCGAGAAGGAAAGCTCGGTGAACGAGGCGATCGACAGGATGCGCCACTCGGCGACCCGGTCGCTGCTGGAGCGGGACGATGTGATCATCGTCGCGTCCGTCTCGTGCATCTACGGCATCGGCTCGGTCGAGACCTATTCCGCGATGATCTTCGACCTGAAGAAGGGCCAGACGGTCGACCAGCGCGAGATCATCCGCAAGCTGGTCGCGCTGCAATATAAGCGCAACGATCAGGGCTTCGCACGCGGCAATTTCCGGGTGCGCGGGGACAGCCTGGAGATTTTCCCGTCACACTATGAGGACAGCGCCTGGCGGATCGCCTTCTTCGGCGACGAGATCGAGGAGATCGTCGAGTTCGACCCGCTGACCGGCAAGAAGGCGGCAAGCCTGGAGCATGTCCGCATCTTCGCCAATTCGCACTATGTCACGCCCGGGCCGACGATGAAGCAGGCGATGGAGGCGATCCGCTTCGAATTGCAGGAGCGGCTGAAGGAGCTGGAGGCGGAAGGGAAATTGCTGGAGCACCAGCGGCTGGAGCAGCGCACCAATTTCGACCTGGAGATGATCGCGGCGACCGGCAGCTGCGCGGGGATCGAGAATTACAGCCGCTTCCTGACCGGTCGGCTGCCGGGCGAGCCGCCGCCGACACTGTTCGAATATCTCCCCGACAACGCCTTGCTGTTTCTCGACGAGAGCCACCAGACGGTGCCGCAGATCGGCGCGATGGCGCGGGGCGACCATCGCCGGAAGATCACGCTGGCGGAATATGGCTTCCGGCTGCCGAGCTGCATCGACAACCGGCCGTTGCGCTTCAACGAATGGGACGCGATGCGGCCGCAGACGGTGGCGGTGTCGGCGACGCCGGGCGGCTGGGAGCTGGAGCAGACCGAAGGCGTCTTCGCCGAGCAGGTGATCCGCCCGACCGGCCTGATCGACCCGCCGGTCGAGATCAAGCCGGTCGAGGAGCAAGTCCAGGATCTGATCGTCGAAGCGAAGGCGACGGCGGCCAAGGGCTATCGCACTTTGGTCACAACGCTGACCAAGCGGATGGCCGAGGATCTCACCGAATATCTGCACGAGGCGGGGCTGAAGGTCCGCTATATGCATAGCGACGTCGAAACGCTGGAGCGGATCGAGCTGATCCGCGACCTCAGGCTCGGCGTCTACGACGTGCTGGTCGGCATCAACCT
>DDQZ01000070.1:250422-309725 GCA_002343505.1 Verrucomicrobiaceae bacterium UBA2429
ATCAACCTGTTGCGCGAGGGCCTCGACATTCCCGAATGCGGCTTGGTCGCGATCCTCGATGCGGACAAGGAAGGCTTTCTTCGCTCCGAAACGTCATTGATCCAGACGATCGGCCGCGCCGCCCGCAACGTCGAGGGCAAGGTCATCCTCTATGCCGACCGCATCACCGGCAGCATGGAGCGCGCGCTGAACGAGACCAACCGCCGCCGCGAAAAGCAGGAAGCGTATAATCTCGAACACGGCATCACCCCGCAGACGATCAAGCGCGACATTTCGGACATCCTGAAGGACGTCAGCAACCGCGACAGCGTGATGGTCGATACTGGCGATGCGGACACGCCCCACCTCGTCGGCCACAACCTGCGCGCCTACATCGAGGAACTCGAAGGCCGGATGCGCAAGGCCGCGGCAGACCTGGAGTTCGAGGAAGCCGCCCGCCTGCGCGACGAAATCCGGAAGCTGGAGGATGACGAACTCGGCCTCCCCGACCACCAGAAACGCGCGCCGATCGTCGGGCACTCGAACGAGGGCAAGCCGGGCACGCGCAAGACGCGGTTCGGCAAGCAGCAGGCGATCAGGATGGGACGGCGCGCGCGCGGGGGGTGAACTGGTTGGCCCTGGTTGAACGAGGCCCAAATGCGCGCGATTCAATATGGCTGTATGACGGCGGTAACGACTGGCTCCAGAGGCAGCTAAGATACCGCCATGGCTGACAATATTGACCCGGACAAAGATGTCCTCTATAAAGGACAAGGCTTTTCGCTGGAGCAATCCGACGATTTCGTCCGCTGGCTGAAGAAGCTGCGCGATCGCCAGGGGCGGCTGCGCATCCTGAAGCGGCTGCGGCGGTTGTCGGATGGGCAGTTCGGCGATTGCCAGCCGGTGGGCGCAGGCGTGCACGAGTTGCGCATGTTCTTCGGCCCCGGTTATCGCGTCTATTTCGCGCAGCGGGGTGATACCGTCATCCTGCTGCTGGCGGGCGGCGATAAGGACAGTCAGGCGGGCGACATCGCCCGCGCGAAGGCATTGGCGAAGGAGCTTGGTGTTGGGAACGAAGACGACCCCCTTTGATCCCGCCGACTATCTGTCGTCCGAGGACGACATCCTCGATTATCTGAAAATCTGGATGGAGGACGGATCGCCACAGGAAATCGCCCGCGCCATCGGCGATGTCGCGCGGTCCAAGGGCATGAGCGAGGTTGCGCGCAAGGCGGGCGTGGGCCGCCAAGCGCTGTACAATGCGCTTTCGGTGAATGGGAACCCGACGCTGGAGACTTTGGTCGGCGTGCTGGACGCGCTAGGACTCGAGCTGACCGTCCAGAAGCGCGCCGCCTAACCCATCGCCCCGATGATCGCGCCCATGATGGTGAATTGCAGGACGAAATAGCCGCCGTTGATCAGCCACAGGCCGAGGGGGCGGCGTTCGAAGAAATAGTTGAGGCCCAGGCTCGCCGCGACAATGGCGAGGCCGATGCCGAAGCCGGCACTGGCCGCGTCCTGCACTTCGCTGACGCGCCCTTCGAACAGCAAGGCGAGCATGAATGCGGCAATCAGCGCGCACACGAATGCCCCGCCGAAGATCACGCCGGCATTGCCGCTCTTGAGCTTCTCCTCGCTCTGGCCGCTGAGCGCCATCCATTTGTTCGCGAACAGCATCGGCGAATACCACAGGCCGCCGAGCACAAAGGCCGAAAGCGCCGCGAGTGCGACGGCGAGGTAATTGACGTCAGGCATGATCAGTCCCCCGATTGAAGCCGCGAGTTGAACGATCAATCAAGCGGATTGTCAAGCCGGATCGGATCAGCGGCCCGCGCTGCGCTCCCAGACCTTCGCGCCACCCACCCAGGTCTCCAGCACCTGCGTGTCGCGGATGCGGCGCTGGTCGGGTTCGGTCATCACGTCGCGGTCGATGATGATGAAATCGGCGTGGCGGCCGGGGAGGAGCTGGCCGATCCGGCCTTCCGCGAAGCCGGCATAAGCGGCGGTACGGGTGAAGGCGTCGAGCGCTTCGACGATGGTCACGCGCTGGGTGGGGAGCCAGCCGCCGGGCGGGCGCCCCTGCGCGTCCTCGCGGCTGATCGCGGCGGCGAGGCCGTGAAAGGGGTTGGGGCTTTCCACCGGGAAATCGCTGCCGAAGGCCAGGCGCGCGCCATTGTCGAGCATGCCGCGCCAGGCATAGGCGCCCTGCAGCCGCGGCAGGCCCATGCGCGCTTCGGCCATATGCATGTCGCTGGTCTGGTGGACCGGCTGCATCGAGGCGATGATGCCATTGCGTCCGAAGCGGGCGAGATCGGCCGGATCGACGATCTGGGCATGTTCGACGCGCCAGCGCCTGTCGCCCGGAAAGCGCCGCGCCAGATCCTCGATCGCCGACAGCAATTGCGCGTTCGCGGCGTCGCCAATGGCGTGCACGGCGACCTGCAGGCCGTTGGCGGCGGCGGCTTCCATCTGTTGCCTGATCTGTGCGTCGGTCAGGAAGCCGAGGCCGTGATTGCCATGGGCGTCGAGATAATCCTCCTTCAGCCATGCCCCGCGCGAGCCGAGCGCGCCGTCCGAATAGACCTTGATGCCGACGATCCGCAGCCGGTCCTCCGGCGTCCATTCGGTCGGCCGGCGCAGGGCGTCCGTCCAGCGCGGATCGGAGCTGCTCAGGTAAGACAGGATGCGAAGCCGCGATTCTCCGGCGGCGATAGCGCGGATCATCGCCTGATAGTCCGTCATCGTCGTGCCCATGTCGGCAGCGGTGGTGATGCCGACCGAGAAGAGGAGGCGCTGGCTTTCGGCGAGCGCCCGGTCGAGAAACGCTTGCGTCGGCGGCGGCACGTGGCGGTCGATCAGCCCTTCCGCGGCATCAACGAAAATGCCGGTCGGGCGGCCACTTGCGTCGCGCTCGATCCGGCCGCCGCCCGGCGATTGCGTGTCGTTCGTAATGTTGGCGGCGCGCATCGCGGCGCCGTTCGCCCAGCCGGCATGGCCGTCGACGCGGCTGAGCCAGACGGGCCGGTCGCCGACCACGGAGTCGAGGTCGGCAGCGGTCGGGAAGCGGCCGAGATTCCACCTTTCCTGATTCCAGCCGCGGCCGATGATCCAGGGCAGGCCGGGATTGGCGGCGGCATAGTCGCGAATCCGCGCCTGGGCCTCGGCAAGGCTGTTCGTGTCGCTGAGATCGAGTTGCAGCGCAGCGACGCCCAGCCCCATGACATGGCCGTGCGCGTCGATCAGGCCGGGCAGCATCGTGCGCCCGCCCATGTCGATCGTCCGCTCGACGCGATAGGCCGGGTTCGGCTCCTCCTGGTGGATGCTCATGATCTTGCCGTCGCCGCCGATCACGAGGCCGCGGAAGCGGATCAGCGAGCCGTCGTTACCGATCGTATAGCCGTTCACGTTCGTGATGACGGTCTGGGCGGAGGCGGGCGCGGCGAGCGCGATCAGGCCGAGGAGGCCGAACAGGAAGCGGATCATGGGTGGTGCGTAAGCCTTATTTGCGCCGCATTCCAGATGGGGCTAGGACCGCCGTCCATGGCCAGTCCCGCCGCTACGGTATCCGCGCTTCCCGTCACGCTCGCTGACATTCAGGCCGCTGCAGAGCGGATCAGGGGGCAGGTCGTCCGTACCCCCATGCTGCTCAGCGAGACCCTGTCCGAGCGGACCGGCGCGACCGTCTATGTGAAGCTCGAGAATCTGCAATTCACCGGCGCCTACAAGGAACGCGGCGCGCTCAACCGGCTGTTGCTGATGGGCGAGGAGCAGCGGGCGAGGGGCGTGATCGCGGCATCGGCCGGCAATCACGCGCAGGCGCTCGCTTATCACGCCCGCCGGCTCGGCGTACCCGCCACCATCGTCATGCCGGCGCCGACGCCCTCCGTGAAAGTCTCGCAGACCGAACGGCATGGCGCGGAAATCGTGCTGGAAGGGGAGACGTTCGACGAGGCCTTCGCACACGCAGTGAAGCTCCGGGAGGAACGCGGCCTGACCTTCGTGCCGCCATTCGACAATGAGATGATCGTCGCGGGGGCGGGCACGGTCGGGATCGAGATGCTGGAGGAGGTGCCCGATCTCGACGTGCTGGTCGTGCCGATCGGCGGCGGCGGGCTGATCGCCGGGGTGGCGATCGCGGCGAAGGCGATCCGGCCGGACATCGAAGTGATCGGCGTCCAGGCCGAGCTCTTCCCGTCCATGTATGCGAAGATCGAGGGCAAGGCCTTGCCCTGCCTGGGCGACACGATCGCCGAAGGGATTGCGGTCAAACGGCCCGGCAAGATTACCGGCGAGATCGTCGACGCCCTGGTCGACGAGATCATGCTGGTGTCGGAGCGCGACCTGGAGACGGCGGTCGCCCTGCTGATCCAGCTGGAACGCACCGTGGCGGAAGGTGCCGGCGGGGCCGGGCTAGCAGCGCTGCTCGCAGACCCGGAGCGCTTTCGCGGGCGCAAATGCGGAGTCGTCGTCACCGGCGGCAATATCGACACGCGCCTGCTCGCCACCGTCCTGCTGCGCGACCTCGCCCGGCAGGGGCGGATGACCCGGCTGCGCATCCAGATACACGACCGGCCCGGCGCGATGTTCGGGGTTGTCCGGATGTTCGAGAAGAACCGGGTCAACATCATCGAAATCAACCATCAGCGTGTCTTCACGAAATTGCCCGCGAAGGATGCGTTCATCGAGATCGAGTGCGAGGCGCGCGACGTGGGGCAGCTGGACAAACTGGTCGCCGACATTCGCGCCGAGGGGTTGAAGGTCGAGCCGGTAGAGATTGCCTGAGCCTCCGTCCCGAAGCGGTACGGCCGCTTCCTGTTGGGGATAAGCGGGCGTCAACCGCTTTTCATGTGGCCAGCACCGCCGCATAAGAAGGCTTGGGTCGGCAGCAATTTTCCGGGGCATTGGGGTTTGAGCGCACCATTTCGCTTTCCGCGCTTCTTCGTGACGACGCCGTCACCTTGTCCGTACCTGCCGGGCAAGACGGAGCGGAAGGTCTTCACCGAGCTGAATGGCGGCCATGCCGACGAGCTGAACGATGCGCTCGGCCGGATCGGCTTCCGGCGCAGCCAGAATGTCGCTTACCGGCCCAGCTGCCTGAATTGCGCCGCCTGCGTTTCGGTGCGCGTGGTCGCGGCGGAATTTCAGGCGAGCACCAGCCAGCGCCGCACGCTGAAGCGCAATGCCGATCTTGAGGTCAGTGCCTGCAAGCCATGGGCGACCAGCGAGCAATATCGCCTGCTGCGCCGCTATCTCGCCGCGCGCCACCCGACCGGCGGCATGGTCGACATGGACGAGAGCGATTTCGCCGACATGGTCGAACAGAGCCCGGTCCGCACCTTCATCGTCGAATATCGCGAGCCATCGGTGGACGGCCGGCCCGGCAAGCTGGTCGGCGCCTGCCTGACCGATCAGCAGGCGGACGGGCTGTCGATGATCTACAGCTTCTTCGATCCCGATTCCGACCGGCCGGGACTCGGCACCTACATCATCATGGATCACATCGTCCGCGCCGGGCGGGCGGGGCTGCCCTATGTCTATCTGGGCTATTGGGTCGAGGATTCGCGGCGCATGGCCTACAAGGCGCGCTTCCGGCCGCTGGAGAAGCTCGGCCCCTCGGGCTGGCACCGTTTCGATCCCGAGCAGCGCGAATTGCCGCTGCCGCTCTGATTGCGCGTCAGCCTTCGTTCACCGCCCGTCACGAATTATAGCGGTTCGACAGGGTGGGGAGTGCATTGATGATCGCAGGGCGTAATCTTCGCGTGCTGGCGCTTGGCCTGACGGCCACGATGGGCCTGTCCGCGTGCGTGACGGTGCAGGACGATCTCGGGCAGCCGGGGGTGCTTGCGCCCAAGCCGGTATCGCTCGACGCCTATGCCTGGCTCGACCGTTCCGACGCGCTGCTGGACGCGATCGCGCAATCGCCCCCCGATTACAGCTTCGACCATGCAGGCCAGCAATTTTACGCCTGGGAAGTCGACGACGTCCTGATCGTCGAAGAAGTCAGCGCCAATGGCTATGTCCTCTATCTCTACGATGCGGGGCAGGACTGGCCCTTCTTCATCCGCACGCCGGACGAAGCGGCGGGCTTCGATGGCCAGGAAATCGCGGTGGTCTACACGCGCGACGGCGATGTCCTCGTGGATGCCGATCGCTGGGGATCCAATCCGCGCTTCCAGCCGCTGCAATATCGCGGGCGGGCGGTGCGGCTGGCCGCCCGGCAGAGCCGGTGGGACCGGAACGCCGCGCAGGCCTGGGTCGCGGTCGAGGCCGTGATTTCGGCGCAGCGCCATGCCTGGGAACAGCGCTGGCGCGCGGATCGCGAGTGGGAATTGTATCGCACGCGGATTGAGGCGGAGGCGCAGCGGGCCAGGCTGCAGGCGGAACGCCAGCGCCGGCGGGAATCCCGCGACGCCTTCCGCCGCTGGCGTGAGAGCGGCGGGGCCGGCGCACCGCCGCCCGGCGTCCGCCGGCCGGACCGCGATGGCGACGGGCGGCCGGATCGCCCGCGCGACCGCGACGATCGGCCCAATCGCCCGGACAGCGGCCCGAACCGTCCCGATCGTCCGGACCGGCCCAATCGTCCCAATGACGGTGCTACCCGTCCGGATCGCCCGGACCGGCCCCGCGACGGCCGGCCGACGCCGCCAGTCACCAACCCGCGCCCCGAGCGGCCGCAGCCACGCCCGCCGGGTGCCGTGACGCCCTCCCAGCCGGCCACCCCGCCCACTGTCCGGCCCGAGCCGGAATACAGGCCGACCGCTCCGGACCGGGTTTCGCGGCAGCCGCGCGTGCCGGACGAACCGCCGCCGCCGCGCGACAGCAGCGCGACGATCAGTCGCGAGGAGTTGCTGCGCAGCGAGGAAGAACGCGACCGGCGGGCCGCGGAAGACCTGGCCCGGGCGCAGCGCGAGCAGGAAGCGCTCTTGCGCGCCCAGCGTGAGGCTCAGGCCGCCGAAGCAGCCGAGGGCCGGCGGCAGGACGAGCGCCGCCGCATGCAGGCGGTTGAAGAGGCGCAGCGCGAGGCTGCGGACAATGCGCGCCAGGTCCGTGCCGCGGAGGAAGCCGCGCAGGCACGGCGTCAGGCGGAAGCGGAGGAGGCGCAACGCCGCGCTGCCCAGCAGGCGGAAGCCGAGCGGCAGCGTCAGGCCTCTCAACAAGCCGAGCGGGAGCGTCAGGCGGCCCAAGAAGCCGAGCGGCAGCGTCAGGCGGCCCAAGAAGCCGAGCGGCAGCGTCAGGCGGCACAAGAAGCCGAGCGGCAGCGTCAGGCGGCACAGGAGGCCGAGCAGCGAGCGGCCGAGCAGGCGGCTGCGCGGGAAGCCCGGCGTCAGCAGCAGGAGGCTGAGGCGGCGCAGCGGCGCGAAGCCGAGAGGGCTGCTGCGGCTGAAGCCGCTCGCCGTCAGGCAGAGCAGGATGCTGCGGCAGAACGCGCCCGTGCCGAGCAGCCCTCGCGCCCGAGAGAATCGACTCTGGAGCCGGAGTAAAGCGGCGGCGCCTCAGCGCAGCTGAAAGCTCTACCCGTCTGTGTCGTCGGGTTCGTCGCGCCCATTGGCTTCGGCCGCGGCGGAGATCAGATCGCGCGTGACCGGCGCGTCGGCGCCAAGGCTGGCGCGGGCAGTCGCGACGCCGCGATCGAGCTGACCCGCAAGCTCGCGCAGGCGGCCGGCCCGCTTCAGGAATACGGCATATTCCAGCAGCGCATTGAGCGTCGCCTCGTCGCCCGCGCCGAGCGTGCGGCCGCGCGCCTCGATCACCCGGCGCATCAGCGGCTCGGCGGCGGCAGTGTCGCCACGCTCGACATGGAGCTGCGCCAGATTGGCGAGCGCATTCAGCGTTTCGGCATGATCCGGCCCGGCCACCCGCTCCAGCCCGCCGGCCGATTCCAGCGCGATCGGCAGAGCCGTGTCGAGTTCGCCCTGCAATTGGTGGATCACCGCAATGTCATTCAGCGCGCGCAAGGCCAGGATGCTCTGCGCGCCAAGCTCACCGGAAATGAAGCCGTAAGCGTCGCGCGTCATCATCATCGCGTCGCGATAGCGGCCGGCGGCGAAGTAACGGCGCGCCTGCGCGGCGACGCGCTCATATTCGGCCTCGGCGCTCAGAATCGGCTGATCCTGCGCGGCGGCAATCGAAGGGGTGGCGAGGGCCAGGAACGCGGCCGAGACCAGAGAGATACGCTGCATGGCGGCCGATGTGGATTGCCCGGACGCGAATGGCAAGTTTCCGGTCTTGCCTCGGGCGACGACAGGCGTAGGCTGCGCGGCGGGCCGGTTGAGGGAAGAGGTTCGGATGGCCGGAAACAAGACCAAACCGACCGGCATTCCCCCTGCCGATTTTCTCGCCACCGTCCCGGACGCGACGCGGCGCGACGATGCCGGCAAGCTGATCGCGATGATGGAGCGGCTGTCCGGCGAGCAGGCCTATATGTGGGGGCCGAGCATCATCGGCTTCGGCTCCTACACCTACAAATGCGGCAAGCGCGACGAGAGCGCGCCGCGCCTCGGCTTCGCCCCGCGCGGGCGCGAGACGGTCGTCTATTTGACGGCGGATTACGACAGACGCGACGAACAGCTGGCACGGCTCGGCAAGCACCGGATGGCCAAATGCTGCCTCTACATCAAGAAACTGGCGGACATTGACGAGGCGGTGCTGGAGGAGATGATCGCCGGCGACCTGAAGGCGATGGACCGCAAATATCCGAGAGACGCATGAGAGTGAGGGTGGGCCAAGACCTCAGCCAAGGAGAGCCGATATGCCCAGACCTGTGATGATCGCGGCCGCAATATTGCTGGCACTGCCATCCTGCATGACCGCACCCGCGCAACCGGGCGCGGACTATGCCGCCGCCGTCGCGGCGCCGGGCCGGACGGAGGCGCATCGTGCGCTCGACGAGGTGCGCCGCCCGGCCGAAGTGCTGGCCTTCATGGGGCTGAAGCGCGGCGACCGTGTGCTCGATTACTTCACCGGCAACGGCTATTATGCCGAGCTGATGGCGCAGGCGGTCGGGCCGCAGGGCTCGGTGGTCGGCTGGAATTCCGAAAGCTTCGGCCGCAACCCGGAAATCCGCGCTGCCTTGGACGCGATGGCGGGCCGCAACGCCAATACGAGCTTCATCTCCGGCCCCTCGACCGCGCTCTCCTTCGCGCCGGCTTCCTATGATTTCGTGATGATGCACCTCGTCTATCACGATGCTTATTGGGAAAGCGCGCGGTTCGGGCTGCCCCGGATCGATCCGAACAGTGTGACGCAGGCGATCTACCGGACATTGCGGCCCGGCGGCACGGTCGCGGTGATCGACCATGTCGCCAATCCCGGCCGCGAGACCCGCGCCGAGGTGGAGGCGACGCACCGCATCCTGCCCGAAACGATCCGCGCCGATTTCGAACGGGCCGGCTTCGTGCTGGAGGCGGAATCGCAATTGCTGCGCAATCCGGCGGACGACCGTTCCGTGAACGTCTTCACGCCCAGCATCCGTGGCCATACCGACCGGATCGTGTACCGCTTCCGCAAGCCCGCCCGCTAGGAGCCGCGCCGATGGCCGAGAACAAGACCCAGCCGACCGGGGTGGCGGTGGCGGACTTCATCGCCGCCGTCCCCGATCCCGTCCGCCGTGGCGATGCGGAGCGCGTCTGTGCGATGATGGCGCGCCTGTCGGGCGAACCGGCAAGGATGTGGGGGCCGAGCATCGTCGGCTTCGGCAGCTACAGCTATTTGTGCGGCAAGAGGGAGGAGACATTCCTGCGCATCGGCTTCTCGCCGCGCGCCAAGGAATTGGTGCTGTATCTGCTGCCCGGCTATGAGGGGAAGGAAGCGCAGCTGGCGAAGCTGGGTAAGCACCGGACCGGCAAGTCCTGCCTCTATATCAAGAGGCTGGCGGATGTTGATGAGGCTGTGCTGGAAGAGCTGACGGCCGACGCGCTCGCCTGGATGGAGGCGAAATATCCGAAGGCGGCGTGAGACCCGCCCTTCCCGGGGAAGCCTGCCCCGTCGCGCTGTGTGATGCCTTCGTCGCATTGATCGAGGCTGTGCTGGAGGCGTTC
Organism: Verrucomicrobiaceae bacterium UBA2429; assembly: GCA_002343505.1. Taxonomy (GTDB): domain Bacteria; phylum Verrucomicrobiota; class Verrucomicrobiia; order Verrucomicrobiales; family Verrucomicrobiaceae; genus Prosthecobacter. The sequence goes on from DDQZ01000070.1 coordinate 260,439, forward strand.
ATCATCGGCGGCCTAGCGCGGATCGGCGAGGAAGTTCCGCGGGAGACGTGAGATGAAGATGGCTATGCGTATCGCGATCGGGCTGATGGCCGGCATGACGGCCACGTCCGCCGTCGCGGAGGTGCTGGTGCTGCGTTCGGTCGGGCCGTCGAGCAGCCGCTATCCCGCCGGACGGCGCTTTCCCGACAATGCGAGCTTCACGCTGCGTGCCAACGACATGGTGTCGTTGCTGACCCCGCAGGGGACGCGGGTGTTCCGCGGGCAGGGCGTGTTCGTCGCCAACCGTTCCTATCCCACCGGACGGCAAAGCGCTGCGCAGGTACGGATCGATATTGGCGGGACGCGCGGCCCGGGCGACGTCGCGGGCGCTGCGCCGAGCATGCCGACATCGGTGTGGAGCTTCGCGGCTTATGCGGCGGGAAATCTGTGTTTCCCGGCGGGGGAGCGGCCACTGCTGTGGCGCTCCAACAGCAGCGAGGCCGTCACCATGGTGGTCGCGGACGCGGGCGGGCGCGAGCATCGCGCGGCCTGGCCGGCGGGCGACGCGGTCGTCGCCTGGCCCGCCACGCTCGCGGTAACCGCCAACGCGCCCTACAGGCTCAGGATGCCGGGCGCGCAGCCGCAGCGCATCTGGCTGCGGCCGATCGCGAACGGCAATTCGCTCGATCGCGACGCGCTGGCGCGGGCTTTGGTCGCGGCACGCTGCGAGGATCAGGTCGCGACCTTCGCCGCGCTGAACCTCGCCCCCGCGCCGGAAGCCGCCGGCCCTTAGCCCCGCGCGCGCTGGCGCTGGCGGGGACGGCCGGCAGGCTTCACCGCGCCGGCGTGACGGCCGACTTCGCCGCGGCGGGGGCGGGGCTCCCAGCGGCGCTCTTCGCCCGACGTGTCGCTGGCGACATTCTTGCGGGTCGCCTTGATGCGGTTGGCTTCCTGATTGAAGTTGGCGGGAAGCGGCGCGACGTCGACCTTCTGGCGCGTGAGCTTCTCGATGTCCTTCAGATAAGGACGCTCGTCCTCGGCGCAGAAGGAGACGGCGACGCCCGCGGCGCCCGCACGCGCGGTGCGGCCGATGCGGTGGACATATTGCTCCGGCACGTTCGGCAGCTCGAAATTGATCACGTGGCTGACGCCGCTGACGTCGATGCCGCGCGCGGCGATGTCGGTCGCGACCAGGATCGGCACGTCGCCTGAGCGGAAGGCGGCGAGCGCCTTCTCGCGTTGCGGCTGGCTTTTGTTGCCGTGGATCGCGGCGGCGGCGATGCCGTTGCCCGCGAGCAGTTTCACCACGCGGTCGGCGCCATGCTTGGTGCGCGTGAAGATCAGCACGCGGTCCATATTGCCGCGATCGCCGAAGCCGACGCGCAGCATGATGGTGAGCAGAGCCTGCTTCTCGTCCTGGCGGCAGAAGCTGACAAACTGGTCGACGCGCTCGGCCGTGGTCGCCGCCGGGGCGACGCGCACCTCGGCCGGATCGGTCAGGAACTTGTCGGCCAGCTGGCGGATGGCCGGCGGCATGGTCGCCGAGAAGAAGAGCGTCTGGCGCCTGGCCGGCAGCATCGTCACGATCTTCTTGAGCGCGTGGATGAAGCCCAGGTCGAGCATCTGGTCGGCCTCGTCGAGGACGAGGATCTCGACTTCGCGGAGCGAAAGCGCGCGCTGTTCGACCAGGTCGATCAGGCGGCCCGGCGTGGCGACGAGCACGTCGACCCCGCGCGACACGTCGCGCCGGTTCATGTTGATCGAGGTGCCGCCGAAGACGGTTGCGACCTTCATGCCGGCAAACTGGCCGTAAGCGCGGGCGCTGTCGGCGATCTGCCCGGCCAGCTCGCGGGTCGGGGCGAGCACCAGCATGCGGCAGGTGTGCGGGCGCAGGCCGCGGCCGGAAGCGACCAGGCGGTCGATCGACGGCAGCATGAAGGCGGCGGTCTTGCCGGTGCCGGTCTGCGCGATGCCGAGCAGATCGCGGCCCTTCAACAGGGTCGGGATCGCATCGCGCTGGATCGGCGTCGGGCTGTCATAGGATTTCAGCGCAAGCGCCTGGAGAACGGGCTGCGACAGCCCGAGATCGGAAAAGGACATGGATAGACTCACAAATGAGCGGCCGGGCGCGCAGCCCAGATGGCGCACGCACGGCGGCGGGTGTCTGAACGACCCGCGTGAAAAGGGAAGCTCTCAAAACAACCGAGGCGGAGCCGGGGCCTTAAAGGTCCGATCACGCTGCATGACGCCTCGCTGCGGTGCAACATGGCGGAGGAGGGGTGAAAAGTCAATGAACGGCCGACTGCTCAATCGGTCTTGTCATCAATGTCTAGCTTTCCCCCCGGCGCTCGAACCGGGCGTAGACCCATAATAGCATCAGGACACTCATGGTTGCGGCCACGCCGAGCGTAGCGATGAGGGGTTGCGCATCGGCCGCAAGCCATAGGGCCTTCATCTCCCAATAAGCCGGCGACAGCCAGGCGAGATAGAGGATCGGAGGAACCGCGAAATAGGCGAAAACCGGCAGTGCGAGAATGCTGTTCGCCACACGCATGACTGCCAAGGCGCCCATCTTGTCCTTGGCGAACGCCGCCATGGCGAGTGCCACGACCGGGGCATTCAGCGCGTTGACCATCGCGATCAGCGCAACCGTCGCGATCGGGAGAGGTGACAGGCCCGCAACCGGATAAGCGACCACCGTCATGCCGACCGAGAGAGCAAGCGGCGTGAACAGGCGTGCCGCAAGATAGCGGGCAAAGGACACCGGCATGACCCGCAAGGCCAGCAGCGTGCGCTCGTCACGTTCCCCAACGAGAAGGAGGCCATAGACAGCGCCGACAAGACCGGGAGCGATCGCTGTCAGCAGGCTCATCAGCAGCATCGGCGTGGCGCGGGCGACCTCCGCGCCCAGGTCCTGGCCCAGATATGCGGCGAGCGACGCCTCCAACGTCGCGACGCCCGGCACGGCGAACCGGAAAATCAGCGCGACAGCCAGGGGGGCAGTGATGATGCCTGCCATGAGCGGATCGCGGATTACCCTGCGAAGATCGGCTGCGATCAACGTGGCGACGAGGCCGCGGCGCCGGGCAAGCTGGGGCGAAGTCATCACACGCCCCCGATCCGGGCACGCATCCGCACAATGGCGGCGTAAGCGAGGACTCCCGCCGCCGCGAGCCACGCCGCCGTCGATGCGATCGCCATGGCCAGGCTCTGCGTGGCGTCGAGGTTGAAGGCGATCTCGATCAGAGCCAAGGGGCCGGCAGTCGGGTGCCAGACAAACCACAAGGGATCGATCCCGAGCAACACGCCGTAGCCCGGCGCGCTGAGCGCCATGATCGCGCCAATCATGGGGAGGAGAAAGGCGTACAGATCGTCGAACCAGGCGATGACCACGAAGCCGAAGAGGGCCGAAAGGCCGGCGGCGCTGAACAGCCCTCCGGCCAGTGCCAGCCGCCACATGGGCGCATCGTAGACCAGCAGGACGAGCAGGAGCGTCTGCATCAGCGAGAGCAGGCCCACCGTCACCACGCGCGCGGCCAGATAGGCCCGCGGGCTCAACGGGCTCACCCAAAGCATCGCGAAGGCACCCTCGCCGCGCTCAAGAAGGACCATCAGTCCCACCAGCATGAGCGGTGACAGCACCGCATCGAACAGGATGATGGCGGCCATGAAGCTCTCGTAGCCGGCGAAGTCCAGGCGCGACGCCTGCATCGCGATCAGCAGCATCAAACCGAACACCGCGAGGCTCACCCAGATATAGCCCGAGCGATAGAGCGTACGGATGTCGTTTCCGGCAAGCGGCGCAAAGCCCCTCATGACAGCCTCTGCCCTGTCGTCTGAATGAAGATGTCTTCGAGGCTGGGTTCCAGCGAGTGGATGGACTCGATCCGCCGGTCCCGGATCAACTGCTGGAAGCGCGCATCCGTCGCCAGACCGTCGAGCGAGAAACGGTCGCTCGACACGACGCCGCCAAATTCGGTGCGGAGCTCCAGAAGCCGATTGCTGTGTTCAAGTCGCAGTGCGGATGGCGCTCCAACGCGTGCGAGGCGGCCATCCACCAGGAAGCCGACATTGTCGCAGAGTTCGTCGGCGACGTGCATGTCGTGGGTGGTCAGGAAGACGGTGGTTCCCCGATCGCGTTCACGACGGATCAGGTCGCGAACGATCCGCGCGTTCACAGGATCAAGGCCCGAAGTCGGCTCGTCGAGAAAGAGGAGGGCGGGCCGATTGATCAGCGACCGGGCGAGGTTCAGCCGTGTCTGCATGCCCTTGGAAAACTGCTCCACGCGCTTGTTTGCGTCGGGCCTCAAACCCACCCACTCCAGAACCTCCTCCGGGGCGAGGGTCGGCGATCGGAAAAAGGACGAAAAGAAGCGCAGGTTTTCGATCGCCGTCAGTTTGCGATAATTGCTGGGCATTTCGAAACACACGCCGACGCGCTCGAAATAGTCAGGGCCCCAATCCTTCAATGCGCGCGTCATGATGCGGACGTCGCCGCGATATCTCCGCAGAAGGCGGATCAGAATCTTTTGAGTGGTGCTCTTTCCGGCGCCGCTCGGCCCGAGGAAGCCGAAAACCTCGCCTTCCGCGACCGAGAAGGTGAGTCCATTAACAGCCGGGGGCCGCCCCCCATATGCGAAAGTCAGTTCGTTGGCCTCGATCATCATGTGCTGCGCCCCCTTCTACAGTCATTAGGTGGCCGCGAGCTGGTGAATGGTTCAATCCAGAGGTCCGAATTCGGCGGAGTCGCACCCGCACGAACTGGCTTGGGCAGCTAGTGCGTGTTTTCAGGGAGGCTCAAAGCACGTCGCCGCGCTCATTCACCACCAACAGCTCAAGGCGTTTGATCGCCAGGTGCAAACGGTTGAAATGCATGACCGGCCACAGCGCCAGTTTGAGCATCAGAGCTATGAGAAACAGGACCGCCGAGGGCAAACCCCAGCGAACGGCGCTCAAGGCGTCTTCGGCCGTGAAAAACTGCCAGCCCGTCCAGATCGCGGCGAGGAAAGCCAAGGCCTGAACTGCCATGATGACGCCGCTGACCCACCCTGTCCGGCCAGAGAGAAGCGACAGGGTCTGTTCGATGTGGCCCGGATCATCGCCGATCCTGCGCAACAGATCGCGCTCCTCTGCGGCGAGCGCCTGGTCGATGGTCTGGTCAATGTCACGCATGATGGTCTCCTTCGAGCACGGCGCGCAGGGCGCGGCGTGCGTGCATGAGGCGGGTTTTGACGGTGCCCGCAGGAACGTCGAGGGCCACAGCGACCTCGGCAATGCTGAGTTCTTCGAAATGATACAAAGCCACGGTCGCTCTCTGCGCTGCCGGCAGGGATCGGATCGCAATGTGCAGGCGAACGGATTCGTCGCGCGCATCGACATCTGGCTGGATCGCCGAGGGTTCCGGTTCGGCTGCTACTGCATTGGCAAGGTTGCGCCTCAGTCGGGCCGCTGTGACGTCGCGCGCGCATCGCCGCGAGACGATTCTGTAAGCCCAGGCGGGAAAGGCGCGCTCATCCTGAAGACCATGTAGGCCGCGCGCAATCTCCAACCATGCGCCTTGAACAGCGTCATAAGCGGCTTCTTCGTTGCCAAGCAGGCGCCAAGCATGGGCGAGTAACCGCTTTTGCCAACTTCTCACCAGATCGGAGAAGGCGTGACGGTCCCCGTTGCGCGCCGCAATGACGGAATATTCGTCCAGGAGGGCGCGCTTGTTCATCCTTCTGCGGGTGTCCGGTGCCGTTTGGCCATAAGTGGCGTCAATAGAGCATTCGGTTCAATTTTCCTGTCGCACGATGGCACCGGGGCTGCAGAAGCAGGCTCGCCGGGCGATGACGGCTTCATCGACCAAAGCCCCGAAATCTGCGACGAACCGGCTTGCCGGGCGGCTACAAATGTAGCATGTGACACTTGTAGCAGGTGAGGCAAGATACGTGATCGATTCTTTACCCCGTCGCGAACGCGAGATTTTCGAATTGCTGTGCAGCGCCGGCGAGGCGACTGCCGCGCAGGTGCGCGAGCTGATGAACGACCCGCCCTCCTATTCGGCGGTGCGGACGATGCTGTCGCGGCTTGAGGCGAAGGGGCTGGCGGCGCACCGCTCGGTCGATGGCGCCTATGTTTACAAGAGCGTGCCGCGCGCCGCGACGGTGCGCGACAGCGCGCTGACGAAAATGGTGCGGACCTTCTTCAACGGGTCCGCCGCGAGCGCCGCGACGGCCTTGCTCGGCATGTCGAAGGACATGACCGCCGACGAGGTCGCGGCGCTGCAAAAGGCAATCGATCAGGCGAAGGAGCGGGCGAAATGACCAGCTGGTTCTTCATCGAGATGGCGGCCAAGTCCGCCTTGATCTGCAGCATCGCGCTGCTGCTCGCCATGGCTTTGCGCAACCGCGCCGCCGCCGACCGTTCCATGGTCCTGCGCGTGGGCGCTGGCCTGCTCGTCGCTTTGCCGCTGATCGACATGGCGTTCCCGGTGCTGGAGATCGAGGCGTTCGCCGCCCCGGCCGCGCCGTTCGAGGGGATGAGCCAGGCGCAGATCGACCAGCTGATGGCGATGGCGGCGACCATGCCGCCGGTCGAACCGACTATCTGGGATGATCCCACGCCCTTGATCCTGATCCTGTGGGGCGCGGGTGCGCTCGCCGTGCTGGCGCGGCTGGGCGTTGGCCTGGTCACGCTCAATCGCTGGACGCGCTCGGCCGAGCCGGTCACCGACCCGCACTGGCTGAACGCGCTGGAGCGCGCCCGCGTCGCCACCGGGGCGAGCGACCGCCTGCGGCTGATGGTCGGCGACAAGGTGCCCGGCCCGCTCGGCTGGGGCTGGCGCAACCCGGTCATCCTGATCGACTATGACACTTATGCGGAAGGCGAAGAGGCGGACGCGATCCTGGCGCATGAAGTGGCGCACGTCGCCCGCCGCGACTGGCCGTCGCTGATGATGACGCGGATCGCCACGGCTCTGTTCTGGTTCAATCCTTTGGCCTGGACGCTCGCCCGCGAGTCGATCCATCAGGCCGAGGAAGCCGCCGACGCCCATGCCGCGCGCTCGGTCGAGCCGACCCGCTATGCCGAGACCCTGCTGAGCTGGGGCCAGATCGGCCGCGGGATCGGCGTGCCGGCCAATTCGATCGCGCCGGGCGCCCGTGCCTTGTCGCGGCGGGTGCGGGCCGTGCTCGATGCGAAATTGCTCGAGCGTTCGGCCCGGTCGCGCTTCGCGATGGTGGCGGTCTTGCTGTGCGTCGGCGTCGCCGCGCCGGTCGCCGCGCTGAAGCTGGTCGAGGAAGCGCGTCCGCCGGAAGCGCCGCGAGCGCCGAGTGCGGTTGCCAGCCTGACCCAGCCGGAAGCGCCGCTGCCGCCCGAGCCGATGGTGGCCCCGCACGCACCGGTCGCGCCCCGCGCCCCGCGTCCGCCCCGCACGCCGGAGGTCGAAGCCGAGGTGGCTGAGGCGATGCGGGAACTGCGCGAAGTGCTGCCCCGCGTGCCGGTGATCGTCCGCGACGCCATGCGCCACGTCGATCATGCCGAGATCGGGCGCGCGGTCGCGCATGCCCAGCGCGTGAACAGCGCGGAAATGCGCGCGGCGATGGCCGAAGCCCGGCAGGCGCATGCCGAGGCGATGCGCAGCCTGCCGCGGATCGATCATGCCGCCTTGCAGGAGCGGATCCGTGCCTCGCTGCCGTCGCAGGAACAATTGCAGCAGCAGATCCGCGCGTCGATCGCCGCCAGCCGTCACAGCATGGCCGCCGGTGCGGCCGGGATGGAACAGGGCGCGGCGCGGATGGAGGCGCAGGCCCGCCGCTTCCGCGACCGCAATGAGCGCGAGCGGATCATCGCCGAGCAGCGCGCGCGCGGCGAAACCGTCACGCACGAGGATCTGCTCGAAGCCGCCGACGGCATGGAGCAGGGTGCGCGCGGCATGCGCGAGGGCGCTCGCCAGATGCGCGAAGGCTTCGGCCACGACGACGACTGAGACGCTTCCAGCCCCTGCGTCCTGTCGCTAAGCGTGCCGTCCCCGCCAAGCGGGGGCGGCACGTAGCTTTTCCGGCATAGCGGGAGCCAGGCGGGCGGTCGCGGGTTGAAGCCCGGAAAGGTCGGCGTCGATGGCAGTGAAAGCGTATCTGAACGCCGTCGCCGGGGCGGTGCCGGATCACGACATTCATCAGCCTTATGTCGAATGGGCGGCGGCGCGGATCGCTGACCCGCGCGAACGCGCCTTGTTCGAGCGGATGGCGGAGCGGGCGGGGATCGCGCATCGCTGGTCGATCCTGCCGCCCACGCCGGCGGGCGGCTCGCCGGTCGCCGAGGGCGGCTTTTATGCCGGCGCGGCACCGGGAACGGCGGCGCGGATGGCGCTCTACGCCGACGCCGCGCCGAAGCTGGCGCTCAAGGCGATCGGCAATTTGGGGCCGCTGGGGCGGATCAGCCATCTCGTGGTGGCGAGCTGCACCGGCTTCGTCGCGCCGGGGGTGGACCAGATCATCGCCGAGGCGCTGGGGCTGGGTGATGTCGAGCGCACCCTGATCGGCTTCATGGGCTGTTATGCGGCGGCGGCGGCGCTGCGGAACGCGCATCATATCGTGCGGTCGGAGCCGGAAGCGAGGGTGCTGGTGGTGACGGTGGAGTTGTCGTCGCTGCACCTGCAATTCGCGACGGACCTTGAGGGGCTGCTGGCGGAATTGCAGTTTGGCGACGGGGCCGCGGCGGCTTTGGTGACGGCCGAGCCGGTCGGTTTCGGGATCGACGCGCCGTTCGCGGTGACGCTCCCCGAATCCGGCGAACTGATCCGCTGGTCGATTGGCGATTCCGGTTTCGAGATGGTGCTGTCGGGCGAGGTGCCGGGGCGGATCGGGACGGCATTGCGTGACGATAATGTGCGGGCGCGCATTCTCGGCGATTGGGCGGCGGGCGAGGTCGACGCCTGGGCCGTGCATGCGGGCGGGCGCTCGATCCTGGATGCGGTGGAGCGGTCGCTGGAGCTGCCGCCGGAGCGGCTCGCGGCCTCGCGGCGCGTGCTGCACGATTGCGGCAACATGTCCTCGTCGACGCTGATGTTCGTGCTGCGCGAATTGCTGGCCGATCCGGACGCGCGGAAGGGCGTCGCCATCGCCTTCGGCCCCGGGCTGGCGGCGGAAGGCTTCCGCTTCGAGCGGGCCGGGTGAGCATTCGCATCGTCCCGGCGCTGATCGTCGGCGGCGGACCGGCGGGTGCGGCGGCGGCGATCCGGCTGGCGGAAGGCGGCGTCTTCGCGGAACTGATCGAGCGATCGGCGGGGCCGCGCGACGTGGTGTGCGGCGGCTTCGTCGGCTGGGATGCGATCGCGGCATTGGAACGGCTTGGGGTGGACGCGGCGGCGCTGGGCGCGCGGCCGATCACCCGGCTCCGCTTGGTCACGATGAAGCGGATTGTGGAGACGAAGCTGCCGCAAGCCGCAGCCGGACTGTCGCGGCGCTGTCTGGACGAGGCTTTGCTGGAAAGAGCGGCGGCGCTCGGCGCGAAGGTGCGCAAAGGGGTGACGGCGCGCGGCGGGGAGGGGCGGACGATCCGGCTCGACGGCGGCGAGCTGCTTGCGGCCGAAACCCTGTTCCTGGCGACCGGCAAGCATGAATTGCGCGGGCTGGCGCGGGACGTGCCGGCGGGCAGGGGCGCGGGCGCGGTCGGGCTGAGGGCCAGCTTCCGGCCCGGAGCGGCGGACATGGCCCGGCTCGCCGGCTTCATCGAATTGCATCCGTTCGACGGCGGCTATGCGGGCCTGCTGCTGCAGGAGGATGGGTCGGCCAATCTGTGCATGTCCGTTTCGGCGGCCCGCCTGCGCCGGGCGGGCGGTATCGACGGCCTCCTCGAGGAATTGTTGCGGGAAGCGCCCCGGCTCGCTGCGTATTTCGCCTGCGTCGCGGCAAAATGGATCAGCGTCAGCAATGTCCCTTATGGCTGGCGCGCGCGGGCGACGACGGAAGGTCTGTTCCGGATCGGTGATCAGGCGGCGGTGATCGCCTCGCTCGCCGGGGACGGGATCGCGATCGCGCTGACCAGCGGCATCGCGGCGGCCGAGGCGCATCTTGCCGGTACTGCCGCGCCGGATTTTCAGCAGGCCTTTGCCCGGACATCGGCGCGTCCGCTGAAGCTTGCCGAGGCCTTGCGCTGGGCGGCGGAGCGCAGCGGGCCGCGACGCTTGCTGACTGGCTTGGCGGGCTTTTCGCCCGGACTCGCGCGCTGGGCGGCGTCCTCGACCCGGATCGCGTCCTAGCGGCCGGTAATCGCGCCAGGAGCGTCCGTCCGCCACTGGCCGGAATTGCGGTACTCCTCGCGCACCTGGCTGCTCTGCACCTCGACCGGATCGGCGACGATGCTCGGGCGGCGTTGCGCCGTGACCGCGACGGGGGTGACGGTCGCGCCGTCCGACATGGCGGGCGGCGGCATCCATTCCGGCGCGCTGGTGACGGTCGCCGCGCCGTTCGCGCCGTAGCGGACGATGGTCGGATTCGGCCGCGCGATCGGCTCCGCACCGGCATAGCGGTCGGTGAACGCACCCGGCGATCCGCCCGCGCCCGGCAGCCGGTAGAAGATGTGCGCGCCGATCACCGCCGTCTTGGTCAGGCGCGGCGCCCAGCGCGGCATGACGTAATTGGCGTGGTAGAAGGTCGAAAGCCCCACCGGCGCGAAGACCCGGCCGGCCAGCGCCTCCTCCGCATAACGGCGCGCGCGCGACCACATCGCGGCGTTGGGCGTACGGCTCAGCGCCCCGTCGCAGGTGAAGGTGAACTGGCAGCCGCCGCCGGCGCGCATCGGCCCCTGATAGACGACGCCGCAGACGCTGTTGGGCCAGGCGGGATGGCGGACGCGGTTCAGCACGACCTGCGCGACGGCGCGCTGGCCATCCTCGCTCTGATTGCCGGCTTCGTAGTAAATGGCCTGGGTCAGGCAATCGAGCGCGCGCAGCTGCGAGACGGGCGCGGTGGAGGCCAGGAAGGCCGCGGCGGGCGCGGAGGCGCCGGGACCGGCGAGCGGCAAGGCGGCATTGGCCTGGAACGCATTCTCGCCGAACAGCAAGGGCGCGACGGTGGGATCGGCCAGCTCGGCGGGCGAGGAGGGCAGTTCGACCGAAGGCGGAACCTCCATCGTGACCTGTACCGCGCCAAATTGCTGCTGGATGGGGGCGACTTCGGCGACCTGAAGGGTGGTGCAGGAACCGGTGGCGAGCACGAGCGCGGCCAGCCGGAAGGGCTCGCGGCGAGCCGGCCTCGCGCGGTCCTTGTCATGCCATGGCCGTGGACGTGCCTGTGTCACCCGTCGCTCCAAGCCCCGCAGGGCCATTCCAAGCCCCCGCTGGGCCGCCGCCATACGCGCGTCCCGACTCGGGCGCGCGCGTGGATTTCGCGGCGTCCCATTCGGACACAGGCTCTCACCAGCCGGTTAAGACGGGCGAATATCTGGACGGGGGCGGAGAGGGCGTTAGACGGGGCCGGTGCGTCGATCCGTCCTCATCCTGACCGCCTGCGCCATGCTCGCCGCCTGCGGTCCGAAGCTGGAGAGCGAGTTGATCGCCGGACGGACGGTGACCGTTACCAATCGCGAGGAGGCGCCGATGACGTTGACGAAGATCGTCGCCAACGATGCCGGCGGTCGGCAGGAATGCGTGAACGAACCGGCGACGACGCTCGGCCCGGGGCGGACCTATACCACCACCTTCTTCCTCTGCGACGAGGTGAAGACAGTGGATATCGAGACGGACCGGGGCAGCCGGCAGATCGGGTTCGAATGACTCCTAACCCTCCCCCCTTGCGGGGGAGGATGGTCCGAAGGGCCGGGAGAGGGGGCAAGGCCGCGTCTGCGGCCGCAAAAAAATCTTTTGCGAGCCAGACGGCTCGCTACCCCTCTCTCCATGCTCAGGCGCGCCCTGTCCCCCCGGACAGGGCTGCGGATGTCTGGGGGACATCCGCACCTGAGCATTCTCTCCCGCAAGGAGAGAGAGGCTATCTGGTCAGGAGCGCCCCGCCATCCTTCGCACATTGTCGGCGTAACTGCGGCCGATCCTCTGCTCGCCACCGTCTGTAAGCCGCGCATTCCAATGCCCTCCGGCGTCGCGCGACAGGCCGATTATGCTGTCGCGGCGCAGGATCACCGAGCGGTGGACGCGCACGAACACCGCCGGGTCCAGTTCCTCCTCCAGCCGGGCGATGGTGCGGTGGATCAGCCAGGAACGCGGGCCGACGTGGAGGCGCATATAGTCGCGCTCGGCGCTGATCCGGTCGATCCGGTCGGCCGCGACGCGGACCAGACCATTATGCTCCGGCACCCAGAATTCCTCGACATAGAGCGAGGGTTCCGGCGTGGCCTCATCCTTCGCCGCATGGCCCCGCGCGCGTTCGATCGCCATCGCCAGCCGGGCGGGGTCGACCGGCTTCATCAGATAATCGACCGCCGCCACATCGAACGCCGCGACCGCGAAATTCTCGAAGGCGGTGACGAAGACGATGGCCGGGCTGATCCCGTCCCGGGCCAAGGCGCGGGCAACGTCGATGCCGTTCATGTCCGGCATGGCGATGTCGAGCAGGACGAGGTCCGGCCTCACCCCGGCGATCAGCGTCAGCGCGGATTCCCCATCCTTGGCGGTCCCCGCGAGGCTCACGCCCGGCTGTGCGGCGAGCAGGATCTGCAGCCGCTCGATCGCCAGCGGCTCGTCATCGACGATGACGACGCGCAGTTCAGTCACCTCGGATCGCCGGGAAATAGATGTGGACGGTATAGCCGCCGCCCGGATCGGCGCCGTGGATGCAGCCGCCGGCTTCGCCGAAGCGCGAGGCGAGCCGGTCGCAGACGTTGCGCAGGCCGACCCCCGTGCCCTCCGAAGCCTGCTCCGGCGCGACGCCGTCGCCATCGTCCTTCACCTTCAGATGCAGCCGCCCGGCTTCCTCATAGGCCGAGATGCGGATGGTGACGGGCCGCCGGGCCTTGGCGACGCCGTATTTAACGCAATTCTCCACCACCGGCTGCAGGATCAGCACCGGTACGCGGCGGGTGAGCAATTCCTCCGGCACGTCGATCTCGATCTTCAGCCGGTCCGGGAAACGCACCTGCTCGATCTCGAGATAAAGCCGCTGCAGCCGGATCTCCTCGGCCAGCGCGACATCCGCGGTCGGCTCGGTGGTCAGCGTGGTGCGGAAGAAAGCGGAGAGATTGCCCAGCATCTGCTCCGCCGCCTCCGTGCGCCTGGCCAGCACGAGGGCGCTCAGGGAGTTCAACGTGTTGAACAGGAAATGCGGATTGATCTGGTAACGCAGCGCGCGCAGCTGCGCTTCCTGCGCCTGCCGGGTCAGCGCCGCCGCCCGCCGGTCCGCTTCCCGCAGCTGCCCGGCATAGCTCAACGCCACATAGATGGCGGCCCAGGCGGCGAAGAAGAAATACCAGCTATAGGCGACGTCGGCGATCAGCTTCAGCGTCGACCATTCGGCCATGTCCCGCGTGGACATGGCATCGATCCACGGCGCCGCCTCGGGCGCGAAGACGTAGAACATGTAATTGTTCACGATCGGCTGCAGCGCCGCGGGCGGCAGGCAGGCGATCGCGGCGACGGCGATCTTCGCGGCGATTCCCCGTCGTGCGACGAGTTGCAGCGCCAGATAGATCAGGAAGCTGAGCAGCATCGCCAGCGCCACGACCGCCGCGCGGCGGCGGAACATCTCGCCCTGGCCGAGCTGGTCCATCAGCACCGCGCGCAGCGAGGTGGAGGCGAAATAGACGGTCCAGAAGCCCAGGATCGTCTTGATCGCGAGCGGGGCGTCGGCAAACCATCGGCGCGGCAGGGGCGGCTGGGTCCGGTCCATGCCCCCATCTAGCCCGGCGGCGTTGCCGATCGTCCCCCATGCGGCGCCGCTTGCCGAAGCGCCCGCCGGGTTTATCGAAAATTCGCCGTCGCCGCGGTCCGGCAGGGGAGCACGATAGCCGGTCGCATCGGCCTCGCCATGCACGACCGGCCCTTTCCCCCGCTTCGATTCGCCCATCCTCGCCCCCTGCGGCGATCCTAAGCGCCGTGCCGGCAAACGCCAGCAGTCGATACGGGCGCAAAACGAGCGCGGAAATGCGCGCATTGGCCCCGGTTTCTGTGGCTTGCCGGTGACAGTGCGGACTCGCCGTGATCACTCCGGGCGGATTTCGAATTGCCCCGGCTGATACATTTCGATTCACTTTGCCATTGGGGCAGGGGTCAAGGTTAACGGGCTGGCAATCCCGTTCAGGTATAACCGGGTCCTGGGGTAGAAGGAGCGGGGTTATGAGTGCCAGTGCGCGTCAGCCAAGCGGAGCCGCAGCTCTGTCGGAAATGCGGGAATTCGCCACCTTCGGCAAAGGAACACAGCGTTATATCCGCCGCTCGCTCGACATCGGCCTTGGCCGCCGCGATGCGGTGAAGCGCTGGTCGCGCGACATTGCCGAAGCCGCCAGTATCCGCGCCCAGGAAAGCGTCTATCGCCGGCTCGATTTCATCCGCGAACATATTCCCGACGATTGCGGCCTCGATGCGATGGAGCCGATTATGGCGCCCCTGATCACGATGAGCGCCTTCGATCTGGGCCAGGACCGGCTCAGCTGCTTCGCCTCCTACCGCTTCCTGTACGAGCGGCTGCTCGGCGCCAGCGTCCGCGCCTGGCTCCCGGCCGCCTTCTGCTCGGCCTCGGCCTTGCCGCACCTCCATCCGGCGCGCCGGCGCGCGCTGCTGCAGTCGATCAGCGAAGCCGCCGCGACCGCGCCCGGCTGGTCGACCCGCGAACCGATGTTCATTCCCGACTGGGTGGAAAAGGTGGAACAGCCGGTCGAGGGCTAAGTACGGAAACTCCCCTCCCTGACAGGGAGGGGTAGGGGTGGGTTTAGCGGCGGACGAGGCTCGATGCCTCGGCCGCCGCTTTCGTTCGGGTGTGCGTGCAGATTCATTTGGCGCGCAGACGCGCGCACCCACCGGCCCCTCCCTGCTTGCAGGGAGGGGTGACTAGTTGCCCAGCCGCGTCACCAGCCCCTCCGCGAACGCGGTCAGCGTGTCGTCGCGGGCGCCCATGATGATGATGCGGTCGCCGGGCCGCGCCAGTTCGATCAGGCGGTCGCCGCATTGTTCGCGCGTCGGCAGATGCTCGGCGTGGCGGCCGTGATCGGCGACCGCGTCGGTCACGACAGCGCTGCCGATTGACTTGTCGGTGGTGCCGCCATGATAGACCGGGTCGGGCATCAGCAGCACGTCTTCTTCGGCCATATTGGTGATGAAGGTCTCGCCCAGTTCGCGGCCCATCGTGCGCAGCGGGTTGTAGCCGTGCGGCTGGAAGAAGAGCAGCAATCGGCCGGGGAAGGCGTGGAGCGTCTGCAGCGTCGCGGCGATCTTGTCGGGATTGTGCCCGAAATCGTCGATCACGGTGACGCCGCCCGCTTCCCCGATCAGTTCGAACCGGCGGCGCAGGCCGGTAAAGCCTGAGAGCGCCTCGGTGGCCTCCCCGAGTCCGATGCCCGTCGCGGTGACGGCGGCCAGCGCCGCGAGTGCATTTGAGGCATTGTGGCGGCCGGGAACAGCGAGCTTGAGCGGCACCGCCTCTCCGGAGCGGTGGTCGGTAACGGTGAAGGCGATCGCATAGGGTTCCTCGGCGATCCCGGTCGCCATCAGATCCGCCTCCCGCTTCAGCCCGTAGGAGACGAGCTTGTCCGCCGGCAGCACCGCCGCCAGCAGCCGCGCCTCGCCATCGTCCATATTGACGATCACTTTCTCCGCCTTCGCGGCGAAACCGCCGAACAGATGGCGCAATTCGTCGAGCGACTTGTGGTCGAGCGTGATGTTGTTCAGCACCGCGACGCTCGGCCGGTACAGCGCGATCGAGCCGTCGCTTTCGTCCACCTCGCTGACGAAATCCGGGCCGGTCCCGACCAGAGCGCTGGCGAACAGCTGATCCGGCGTCGCGAAATTCTTCATCACCGCGCCGTTCATCACCGTCGGGTCACGGCCCAGCGCGTGCAGGATCCAGCCGATCATGCCGGTGACGGTCGATTTGCCCGACGTGCCGCCGACCGCGATCCGGTTCTGCGCGTCGTTGAACAGCAAAGCGAGCAATTCGGCCCGCGTGAGCCGCTCGCAATCCAGTTCGCGGGCGCGCATGGCGTCCGGGACGGTGTCTTCGACCGCGGCTGAGGCCACGAAAATCTGGTCGCCGCTGGTCACGCCCGAACCGTCCTGCGGAAAGAGCGGAATGCCGCGATCGCGCAGGAAGCCGAATTTGTCGCTGCTCTTGGCTTGGTCGAGCGCACGGTCCGAGCCGGCGATATGGCCGCCGCGGCCCTGCACGATCAGGGCGAGCGGGAGCATACCGCTGCCGCCGATGCCGCAGAAAAAATAGGGTTTGTCGAGATTCATCGCGCCGCCCTATTCAGAGCGGGCTGACTTTACAAATGGGGCGAGGAATGCGGATCGGCGTGGTGGCCCCGGCGGGGCGCCTGCAGCGGGAAACGGCCGAGCGGTTCGTCGCCTTCGCGTCCGCGCGGCGGCCGGACGTGACGATCGACCTCCACCCGCAATGCTATCTCAGCCACGGCCATTTCGCCGGGACGGACGAAGAAAGGCTGGAGGCGTTTGTCGCCTTCGCCAACGATCCGGCTTTCGACGCCATCTGGTTCGCGCGTGGGGGCTATGGCTCGAACCGGATCGCGGCGGCGGCGGTCGAACGGCTGAACAAGCACGCCCGGGACAAGACCTATCTCGGCTATAGCGATCTCGGCTACATGCTCGCCGCCCTCTACAAGGCCGGCTTCCCGCACGTCGCGCACGGGCCGATGCCGCAGGGGATCAGCCATGATGATGGCGCGGAAGCGGTGGCGCGCGGGCTGGGCTGGCTGGCGGACCGCGACACGGCGTGCGTGGAGCCGAGCCTTGAGCCGGGGGTGCCCGTGGCCGCCTTCAACCTGACCGTGCTCGGCACCCTGCTCGGCACCCAGCTGGAGCCGGACCTCGCGGGCCATGTGCTGATGATCGAGGATGTCGGCGAGATGGCCTACCGGATCGACCGGGCGATGTCGCATTTGACCGGCCAACCCAGCATGCGGCGCCTTCGCGGCATCCGCGCCGGGCGGTTCGATCCGGTGCCGGACAACGATCCGCCCTTCGGCGAGACCCCCGTGGAGATCGTGCAGGCCTGGTGCGACAGCGCCGGCATCCCCTTTCTCGGCACGGCCGACATCGGCCACGATGCGGCGAACAAGGTGGTGCCGTTCGGGACGCCCTAAAGCCGGGTTTACTTCAACTCGGCGCGCGCCTGTGGAAACCTTAGTGTAATGGACTTGCAAACTGATTGGCGTTGGTTCAATCCCAAGCCCTGTTTCAAAGGGAGGATTATTTCATGGCGCAACAAAGCGGTCTGCAACGTCCGGTCACCCCGTCCGCCGATCTGGCGGCGATCACCGGCAGCGATCCGTTGCCGCGCAGCCAGGTCGTCAAGAAGGTGTGGGATCACATCAAGGCGAACAATCTGCAGAATCCGGCGAACAAGCGCGAGATCCTCGCGGACGACAAGCTGAAGAAGATTTTCGGCAAGGACAAAGTGTCCATGTTCGAAATGAACAAGCATATCTCCGCCCACGTGAAGTAAGCGGCACAGCCGATTACTTCAGGCGGCTGTGGGGGCGGGCATAAGTTGTCCCGCGACACCCCATAAGTTGTCCCGCGGGATGGCATAATTTGTCCCGGTTACGGCCGGCTGTTCATAGGGGCGGCCGGTCCGAGCCGGGACAAATTCCCTTTTCAGGATCTTCATGATTTTGGGCTTTTCGAGCCCAAGTTCATCGGACCCCGGCTTTCAGGGGATATTGACTGATATTGTTAGCGCGTAGCTGTCTCAGCACCGCGTCAACGCCTGCGATCCCGGTCGGCCCAAACATCGCTTCCGCCTCGCGAAGGCAGTCGGCCGCCGCGTTCCGATAGCGGATCTTGTCGGCCGCCTCGTCGAGCCTCTCCTCGAAGCGGATCGCCCCGCTGCTCCGCATCTTGGTCACCCCTTTCATGAACTCGCGCCGCCGTCGGTTGCCCCAGAGATCGTTGAGGAGGCTGGCGACCGTGTTGGTGGCCATGAAACTGTCCTTACTCGCGACGTGACGCACGCGCGCAGCGACCGCGAGGCCCTTCACTGCATGCCTCGGGATCCTCAGGTCGGCCAGCGTTGGCGCCGCCACAGTGGTGACGGCGGGAACCTCGCCGGAGAGGATGTCCACGATCAGGTCCGAGGCGGTGTAGAGGATGCTGACGGTGGTCTGTGCCACGTCTCCGTAGCGCTCGAATTTCTCGGGGATGCGCGAGGGCACCACCCTCCGCACCGCCTTCGCCAGCCTGACCTGCATGTCGATGATGTCGGTGATCGCGAAGACGTCGCCCTTGGACCGGCCGTGGGCCGTGCTCTCGATCCTGACGGGCTGGAGGAGCCGGGGGTCGTTCCACACGGCGCCGCCGGTCCGCCGCTCGCGGCTGCAGAGCGTCTCAGCCACCACGCACAGCGACGCGTGCCGGTCGACCACCTCCATGAACTGCCGCGTGCGGGTGAGGAGAGCCTCGGCCAGCTGCTCGTCGGCCATCGTGCCGATGTCCTCTGCATCGAGCTCCGCGATGGCCTGATGATAGCTGCGTCTGAGGCCGGGGCCGACCCTCTCGCCGAGGATGCCGGCAATCACTCCGAGCGGCAGGACCCCGAGCAGCCTCCTGGCCACCCGGCTTGTCCGCGCCACGATCTTCGGTCGCAGCCGGTAACCTCGCCGTTCAAGCCACCGCCTGGTCTCGTCCGTGAGGACGGTCATGGGGTAGCCGTCGACCCCGATATGCGGGTCGAGCATCAACCGGCCCATCTCCGTGGCGAAGAGATCGGCGGGCGTGGTGTCACCGGCCACCGCATTTCTTCCGGCCACCTCGTCGAGCAGCGTGTGCCAGGCGTCGGGCCACCCTCTCAACACTCGCATTGCCGCCTCGACGCTGGCGATCGTCCTGCCGATGGCCAGCGTGTCGTTAGCGCGGCCGGTGGTCGCGAACGTGCGGCTGGTGCGCGCGAGGTCCTCCGAGGCTGGCGTGGTCGCCACGCGGCCGATGAGTTCGAGGATGGCGACAGCGTCCATGACGTGCATCGGAACGGTCTGGGGAAGTGGGGGCCTGTTCCGCGGCAGATCGAGATCGTCCAGGTTGATGGATGCCGGATCCGGCGCAACCGTGCGGCTGAGCCCGTCGAAGGGCGCGTCCAGCTGAGGCCCCTCCAGCCACAGTCTCGGTGTGGTGGCGGTCAGCCGCGGACCGAGTAGCTGGACCAGCCAGCGCGTCGTCGCTAGGGCCGCTTCCGAGGCGGGTCTGGTGCTGATCCGGCTGAAGGACTTTCCGCAGGGACAGCAGTCGGGCAGGGGCTCGCGGCCCGGACCTCGCCTGACGAGGTGCACCGGCCGCGAGCAGTCGCACCTATCGACGAGGTATGTGCCGTGCTCGACGCAAGCGACCCAGTGGATGAGCTTCCACGCCTCCCGCATCGTGCCGCCCTCCGCGAGACAGAGGGGACAGAGGCGTAGCTGGTCCAGGCTCAGGTAGGATCGCCTCACGACTGTGCCCAGAAACGTGACTTGGTTGCGCTGCCGCCGGCCTGGCACTGGCCTGCACCGCATTCCGTCCAGCTCATCGACATGCACGAGGGCGAAGTCCGCCAGCCTCTGCCACTGGGCGTCGTCCCAATGGTCCGGGTTGTGCCTCCCGCCTGCGATGTGCTCGAACAGCCACGGATACGAGAGGCCGTTGATGTCGGCGAGCCGCATCATGAACCCCACCGCCGACTCTCCCGCGAGGGGGCTGGAAACGATCGGCAGCGCGTGCACCGGCTTCTTCACGGCTTCCAGCCGCGCTTGCCCGAGACCTTGTTCCTCGCCACGGGTTCGGGCGGCGCGAACGGGTTCTCGACGATTCTACGTTCCTCGCCTTCCGCCTCGGCGCTCATCAGGTGGGATTCCAGGACGCCCCGCTTCAGCTCCACCGCAGCATGGAGGTGGTGCTCGCGAATCCGGTCTGAGCCGTCCTCAATGGCGAGGTCGGCGGCCTTGACGACGATGATGCCGAGCTGTCGCAGCAGCCCGAAGGTCGCGAAGTGCAGCTTCTCGGCCAGGGAAGGCTCATCGAGTCCGGCGTGCTCGTCGAAGGGCAGCTCGTCGTCGATGTCGGCGAGCAGGGCCCGGAACGTCTCCTTCTCCTCGTCGCTTCCATATCGGTATCGATCCACCTTGATCCGGTAGGGGGTGATGCTGGCGAGCTCGTCGTTCAAAGAGGGATCGACGATGAGTTCGACCTTCTTGGTGCCGATCAGGACGAAGACGATCGTCTCCGCCAGTTCGCCATCGGGCTTGGCGGCGCTACGGGACTTGGACTTGGCGAAGTCGCGGACCCAGTTGGCGATGCGGTTGAGCCGGTCCGTGCCGTTGTCGCTGACCGTGTTGTGGAATTCGTCGAGCATCGCCAGCACGACCCCCTGGGCCATCATCTGCGTCTTCACGCGGCGGGTGATCTCGGGAACGCCGAGCGACTTCACGCTGTTGACGAGCTTGTCGATATCCACGAGCGGTTCGCCGTTCAGCGTCATCAGCTGGACCAGCATCGCCTGTGCCACCGCCTTGGGCGTGGAGCAGTTGCGCACGTCGACGTAGAGGACCGGCCGGACCACGCAGCGGGTGTCAGGGTCGCGACCCTCGGGGTGCGCGGCCAGGATGCGCTTCATGATCTCGGACTTGCCTACGCCGGTCTCCCCGGTGATGATTACGTTCTGAGCCTCGGCGTGCAGGTGTCGGTCGCGTACTGCCGACTTGACCACGCTAACGATGCGCTCCTCGATGTCGCGGGCGATGAACAGGTGGCGCAGGGCCTGCCGCCGCACCTTGTCCGGCGCAACCGCCCACGGCAGTTCGTCATCGGCAGTGGCTTCGCTGCCGGCGTATCCGTCCTGTTCGATGGTCGCCCGGGCATCGCCGCCCGTCTCGCGCTTCCTGGCCGACATGCGACAGTTCACGGCTTCCAGCCCTTCTTCTTGCGCGGAGGCCGGGGCGGGGAGGAGCCACCCTCCGTCTCGTTTGTGGTGGTCGGCGCGCGCCCGTCCTCGGCCTCCGCTCCGACTAGGTGGAGGCGCGCCTTCTTGGCGACGGGTGTGTCCATGTCGTTCGAGGCCGTGGGCTTCGATTTCCAGGCCGCCTTGTGCGCCTCGGTCCCTGGCACGGTGTTGCGGGCGTCATTGCCTGCGGGAGCCACGCGTCCGACACCATCGAGGCGGGCGATCTGGGAGCTCGCGCGGATGCTGCGCCGCTTGCCGAGCGCGGAGCCGCGCATGATCGCGACCAAGTCCAGCTTGGCCTTGAGGAGCGCCTCGACGTCGGTGGACGCGTCGGCGCGGATGAATTCGCGGATCCGCCGGTGGTGCCACAGCGACAGGCCGCGGGCGTATTCGCGCCACTTCGGGGCGACGGGGACCGGGATCACGCGGTCGCTCTCGTGCGGCATTCTGACGTGGATCATGTCGATGCAGGCGGGGTCGGTGTGGAATTCCAGCTTGCCGCCCTGCTTGGCGAGGGCCTTCTGGAAGGCCGGCAGGCGCTGTACCTGGAGCAGCTCCGGGGAAAAGTACTGCATGCTGTGGGCGTTGATGCCGAACCGACCGGGCCTGGCGTGATCCGTTCGTCCGAAGAGATGGGCGACGTCGTCGATGTGGCTGATGATGTCGACCGGATCCTTGTCGGTCTTCTCCCTCCAGACCTTGATCGGCTGGCGGCCGTTAAGCCCTCGGTGGCCGGTATAGGGGTAGATGTCGATGAAGAACTTGTGCAGCCCGTAGTCAAGGTCGTCCGGCGTGCAGACGGCGTCCTTCTGGGAATCGTAGCCCATCCGGACCAGCGTGTTGTGGAAGGTCGTGCCCTTCGTCGGGTGGAGCACCTTGCGGGTGATGGTGCCGATGACCTTCTCGACGGCGCCCTTCAGCCAAGGCTTCTTGCCGGCCATGATCTCGACGCGGTTGATGCCGATGCGCATGGCGAAGCGGGCGAGATGCTCGGCGATGTTCTCGCGCGCTCGGTCCACGGCCAGGGCGCGGGGCACGCCGCCGGTCTCCGGCTCGCGGTCGATGACCCAGCCGCGTTCCTTCTTGAGCTCGTCGAGGTAGATCTTGGGCAGGATCGCATTGCGCAGCGCCTGCATCAGCGCGAGCGTGCTGGGTGGCTCGAAGGTCACGAACCAGCCAAGGACCATGCGGGTGCAGCGGTCCAGCACCACGACGAGCCACGGCCGTCCGATCGGCAGCAGGGTCTCGGGATCCACGACGAACAGGTCCATCCGGGTCGCGTCGAGCTCCACCCTGTCGAGCGGCGCTTCCGGGTCCGCCTGGGCCTCGGCCGAGCCATAGCGGAGGAACGCGGCCATCTCGCCATAGCGGGCGCGCAGGACGGTGTCCTTGGGGATGGCGTCGATGGATGACTGGATCGCGGCCAGCCCGGGGGCCGCCAGGACCTTCTCGCCCTTGGCCAACCGCTCGGCGTTGAACCCCTTCATCCTGCCGGCGATTCGGTCCTTGAGGTCGTCGATCGTGATCGGCGGACGGACAAGGTAGTGCTCGTCGACCATCTCCCCGATCAGCTGTCGGAGTGCCGCGTCGATGCGGTCCTCGTAGTTACCCTTGTGCCGGTGCCTGGAGATCAGCTTCTCGAGGTTAGGCGGATCGCCAGCGGCTGCGACCCAGCGGCGTGCGGATTTGAGCGTGGGCTTCGCGACCGTCTCGTGCGTGCGATTGCGCAGGCGCTTCCAGGTGCGGCCCTGGTCCTCGTAGGTGGCGTCGATGACGTCCTGCCAGTCTTGGGGCGTTTTGCCCTCTCCGGGGATGCCCTTCTCCGCCAGCGCCAGCACGTAGATCAGCTTGCGTCGCGCCTCCTCGACATCGAGGTCTGTGGCCTTGCGCTGGCCGTGGACGCGGGAGGCGTTCCCATCCTTGGGCGGCCGCCCGATCCCGCTGAAGAACCTGGCCTTCCCCGTGGCGATCTGCCTCTGCAGCTCGGCGTCGGTCCAGACCATGTGCACGAGGGTGGCACGGCAGCGCCATTCCATGGTGCGCCCCTGGCGGCGCTCCAGGTGGTAGCGGTGGCCATGATAGTCGACCCACGCGCCATCGACGGCCCTGACCGCGGTCACGCAGCTTGCTCCAGGTCCAGATCCTCGATCGGCCGGCGTCGCGGCAGCAGTGGATCCGGCATTTCCTGGGTGTCAGCGTGCCGGATCAGGCTCCCGCGACCGATGGGCTGGGTGAGGTCGATGAAGATGCGCCCGTTGGCGGCGAGGGACAGCACCTGCTGGACAGTGGGCGCGTTGTCGTCGCCGGCGAGGTCCGCGACCACATCGGCGATCGTCCGTTCCCCAGTGCCGAGCACCCGCTCGACCGCGAGGTGCTGCAGCCTGGTGAAGATCGGCCTGTGGCGCCGCCAAAGACACTCGGCGTGGCGGAAGTGAGGTGCGTCCCGCATCTCCTCGTCGAGCGAGACGAAGTAGGACCAGCCGCGCGCCTCGATCGAGATGCTGGCCGACGCGAGTCGGCGGCGGACCGTGGGATCGGCATATTTACGCGCGGTCTTGACCTCGTGGAGCACGCTCTCGCCAGCTTCGCGCAGGGCATAGTCGGGGAAGTGCCGGCAGGCTCGACCCTCATGTCCGAATCCGATCTCGCAGGGCTGTGCCGCGATCAGCGTGACGTTGGGGTCCATCTCGGCGAGCACGAGGAACAGCGCCAGCTCCGGCCGGGACTCGGCCGGTAGGTAGCCGGAGGGGTGCTTGTTGGTGCGGTGCCAGCCGTTGTTGATCTGCGAGGATCGGCCAACGACCTTGCGCAGCGGCTGCATCGAGATATCGATCCCGCCCTTCCATGTGGGATTTCGCGCATCGCACGTCAGAAGTGGCTCGAACATAAAAACGACCATTCCTAGTCTATTTGAATAGACTAACTGTGGATCGTTTTCGAATCGTTCAAGTAGTGCAAATTGCACTACTTCCCGAGCTGAGACATTCGACAATGCTGGTCGTGAAGTTGCATGTCACTGTCTACCGGTACCAACCGACTGCATCCCTCCAACCCCGCGGTCGATGATCTAGCTGCTATTGAACGCATTCACGCCGCAGCGGACCGTCAGCATCTCCTCATTGCTTTCGAACGCGAAGTAGCGGGTCTATCCCAACCTCAGCCTCCAGCGCGCCGACTAGGTGACGCCAAACTGGATGAACTCCTTCCTCTACCCTCCAACCTCGCTCACGTCTTAGTTTCCGCGACTGGCGGTGCGGACCGCGTCGCCGAGGATCAGCATTGAGCTGCCGACGCGGTCGCGCAGCGCAGCCATGTCAATGCGCAGCACCGGCGGCGGCTCTGCGATTTCGCGGCGGGGGCGGGATCCAGCGAGGGCCAGCGCGCCGACGCGTCCCGACGGCCTGCCACGCCCTTCGCTGCCGAGCGTCGCGTAGGCGTCAACCTCGACCTCGAGCCAATGCTCGGCCGGCGCGCGCGCAGCTTCGATCCACATGCGTTCCAGCTCGTCCCGGTTGTCGATGACGAACGCGCCGGCCGCAGCCGGATCAATCAGTGCCCGCTGAAGCTGGAACACGAGCGCCAGCTGCAGGACATCGAGGAGGAGGTAGCGGCGGTGGCCGCGCGGTCCGTTGCCGCCATCGGGTCGGTCGTCGGGCACAACACCCTGCCGGAGGGTGTGCTTGAGGCGGGAATCGAATGCCGGCTTCGAGTGCTCCGGTGCCCCAACGAGGTTCATCAGCAGGGTGCGGACGGAGCCATGGTCAAGGCCCCTGAAGCGGAGATCGACGCCGAGCGCTTGCCGGAGCTGCTGGTCGACCTCCAGCTTCGCCGCCGCGTTGACGACCGTCCGGCGGATTAGGGTCCTGGCCCGGTCGAACGGCCCGGGATCCGGGCGTGCGTTATCGTCCGCGCCCGGGTCGCCGGGCGCGTGCGTCTTGTCGTTGGCCATGGCCAATCTCCTGTGGTGTAGGGGGGGTGGCGGCGAACGCCGCGGCCAGCCGCTCGTCGGCAGCTTTTCAACTCAGTAATTTAGCTAAACTGATAGCTGTTCCGGTCGGCGGGACAGATTATGCCATCCGTTTCCATTTAGCTGGGACAACTTTTGGCATTGGTGTGGACAAGTCTTGGTAGGCTTGGACGAAGGGATAGGTCAGGGTGCGAGATTCAGCATGCGGGACAAATTATGCCGATCCTCACAGCGGCGCCGCCATGGACCGGGCGGCGGCGCTGGTCTCTGAACTGAGGGAATTGGGCGTGAAGCCCGGCGACCTCATCATGGTCCACGCATCACTGCGCAAGCTCGGCCTCGCCTGTTCACAGAATGTGGACGGCGGGGCCGAATTGCTTGTGGACGCGATCGATGCCGCGGTCGGTCCGGATGGCAGCTGGATGATGGTGCTGGGCAGCGAATATGCGCTCGATTGGGTGAATTACCGCCCGGTCGAGGCGCGCGCCGCCTTGCTCGCGGGCACCGAGCCGTTCGACGCCGCGACCGCGCCGGCGATGAAGGATGTCGGCTATCTGGCCGAGGCGTTCCGGCAGCGGGACGGGACTTTGCTCAGCGCCAATCCCAGCGGGCGGTTCGCGGCGCGAGGGGCGCGGGCCGAGGAATTGCTGCGGGATCAGCCGTGGAACGATTATTATGGGCCGGGTTCGCCGCTTGAGAAATTGACCGGCTGGGGCGGCAAGGTGCTCCGCCTCGGCGCGGACCCGGAGACGGTAACCGTCCTGCATTACGCCGAATATCTCGCGGATCTGACGGACAAGCGCCGGACGCGCTGGGACTATCTGCTGGCAACGCCGGAGGGGCCGGAGCAGGTCTGGGTCGAGTGCCTGGACGATCTGAACGGCATCGCCGACTATGCGGGCGAGGATTATTTCGCGGCGATCGTGAGTGCCTATCTGGCCGAGGGTCGCGGGCAAACCGGCCCGGTCGGCGCGGCGCAGGCGGAACTGCTCGATGCGGCCGACCTGGTTGAGTTCGGCGCGCGCTGGATGGAGACGAATCTCGCTCCAGCTACCGGCTGAAGCTCAGCCCCAGCCACAAGGTTCGCGGCGTCGCACGTTCGATCAGGCCGTCGGCGCTGATCGCGGACGCGACGCGGGCGTCCGCGAGATTCTCGGCGCGGGCCTCGATCGCCAGCCCGCGCGCGACCGGCCAGCGGGCGGTGGCGTCGAGCGTGAAGGCGTGCGGCAGCAGCTGGCGGTTGAGATCGTCCTCATATTGCGCACCGATATAGTGCGCGCCGAGCGAGGCGCGGGCGCCATTGTCGCCGGTCCAGGCAACGGTGAGACTGCCGCTGTGGCGCGGAGTCTGCGCCGGGTGCCGACCGTCGAGCGGCAAAGCCGCGCCGCTCGCCGACACGCGGGCGTCGGCAAAGGCATAGCCGGCGGTCAGCGACCATTGCCCTGACTGCACCGACGCTTCGACCTCCACGCCCCGGCTCGACACGGCGTCGAGATTGTCCCGGCGACGATAGGCACCGCCCGCCGCAACGAAGCCGACGCCCGGGAAAGTGCCGGGTCCTGTACCGAGCGTAACGTTGGCGATCGCACCCTCGATCCGGTTGGCGAAGGCGGTAGCGGCGACACGAAAGGCGCCCTGCCGCCACTCCAGCCCGACCTCGCCGCCGCGCAGCCGCTCCGGCGCGAGCATTTCGTTCGCGGCGGTCGCGTCTACGCCGACTCGGAAGGGCCGGTACAATTCGTTCAGCGTCGGCAGCCGCCAGCCGAGATAGGCGGCAAGGCGGGCGGTGACGCCGCCTCCGGCGCGCCAGGCCAGGCCGCCGCGCGCGGTCGGTTCCCAGCCGGAACGGTCAGTGAAGAGCTGCTGCGTGAGGGCCGCGCCGGTCGCGAGCGTCTCCTCGCGCAAATGGCCGTTGCCGATCCTCCAGCGGTCCAGCCTGCCGCCGCCAGTGAGAGTGAGCGGTCCGCTTTCCAGCGCCGCCTCCGCGAACAGGCCCGCAGTCAGCGTTTCGCCGCCCGCCCGCCGCCCGCGCGTCGCGGTGCCGCCCTGGAAGGCAAAAAGCTCGCGCGTCTCGCCGCTCACCCGCCTGACATCGCCGCCGACCCGCAACGAAACCGGCCCGAGCGGCGGACGCAATTCGATCCGGCCGCCCGCGCCGGTCGACGGTACCTCATATTGCTCGGCCGTGCGGGTCGCGAGCGCGCGGGCGGCGTCCACGGACGCGAAGCTGTTGTAGAAGCTGCGGGTCTGCACATAGGCCAGCGCGGACCAGGCCCAGCGGCCGCTCCCGACCAGGCGGAGCGAGGCGTCCATGCCATCGGTGCGGATGTCGCTGAAGGCCGTGCCGCGCTCACGTTCGTCATGGAAGAGCAGGAGATTGGCCTGCAATTCGGTCGCCGCGCCGATCGGAGCGACTCCGCGAAAAGCGACACTGCCCTGCCGGTAAGCCGAGGCCCGGTCGGCGGGACCGCGCTGGCCCTCGACAATCGGCATGAAACCATCGCCGGAGGCATAGCCGCCGCTGACGGTCAGCGAACCGCCGCCCAGCTCCAGCCCGGCCGTCGCGAAGGCATCAATGCCGTTGCGGCTCCCACCCGCGAGCGAGGCGCTCAGCGTCCCCAGTTCATCCGGACCCGCGCTCTCCAGTTCGATCGACCCCGCCAGCGCACCCGGTCCGGCCGCGCCCCCGCCGCCGCCGCGCACCACGCGTACCTGCCCGAGCCGCCGCGGCTCCAGCGCCGGCCAGGCGATCCAGCCGCCGAACGGATCGGCCTGCGGCACGCCGTCCAGGGTCACCAGCACTCGCGAGGCCGCATTGCCGCCGAGCGCGCGCAGGGTCACGCCCTGACTGGTCGGATTGGCGCTACGTGCGTCGGAGCGCCGAAAGAGTTGGAAGCCCGGCACGGCGCGCAGCACATTTTCAAGCCGGCTGGAGGGCGAAAGCGCCAGCCGCTCGCGCTCGACAATGGTGACCGCATAGACCGCCTCGCCAGCCGGCGCCTCCAGCCCGCGACCGGTGACGACGATCTCCGGCGGCCGATCTTCGGCGGCCGGCTGAACGAGCGCGGATAGGAAAAGGGCGGCGGTGAAACTCACCGCCGCCCCTTAGTCACGGCGTAACCCGGAGGCTATGCTGTGGGCTGGTTATTCCGGCGCCTCGGGCGTTTCCGGGGCCGTGGCCGGAGGCGTCACCGCCTCAGGCTGCACTGCCGGAGCCGGATCGGCCGCCGGTGCCTGACTCTCCTCGGCATCCGGGGTTTCCGGACCGCCAAGGCCGCTCACCAGACCCTCGAACTGCGCGCGGCTATAGCCGATCAGCAGGCCGCGCTCATTCTTGTAGAAAGCGTCGAGGTTCAGGCGGCCGCGGGCATTGCCGGTGGACACCACCGCGCCGGTCGCATCAGCCGTTTCGATCGTCCCGACCGGCTGGCCCTGCTGGTCGAGGACCTGCGCGCCCGCAACCAGATCGGCCGCGGTGGCCGGAATCGGCGTCGACGTGGCCGTTGCCGCCTGGGCCGGCGCCGCGGGAGCGGTCTGCGTGGTCGGCTGCTGGACCGGGTCAGCCATCGGTCCCGGCTGGGCCGGAGCATCGGTTGCCGTCGGATTCGCCGGCGGGATCATCGGCTGTTCGGCCGGCGCCGTGGTCGCTGGAGCGACCGGCGGAGTCGCCGCCGGAGCAGCCGGATCCTGTGCCGCCGCCGGAACAGCGAAGGCCGAGACCGCGACTGCGGCGAGCAGGGTGCGAGTGAGTTTCACCTTATTTCTCCATGACTTACGTCTAAACACGATCACATGGAGAACTAACGTGGCAGGTGCGGTTCCGGTCGCAACGGCTGCGACTGTGCGAGCCGATTCAGGGTTGAATCGAATTGATTCAGATCAAAGCACGTATTTGCTGAGGTCGCTGTTCCGCGCGATCGCGCTGAGCTGCTGCTCGACATAGGCCGCGTCCACGAGAATCGTCTCGCCGCCGCGATCCTCGGCCTCGAAGCTGACCGTTTCGAGCAATTTCTCCATCACCGTCTGGAGCCGCCGCGCCCCGATATTCTCGATCTCGCCATTCACCTCGGCCGCGATGCGGGCGAGCGCTGCGATGCCCTCGGCGGTGAACTCGATCTCGACCCCCTCGGTCTTCAGCAGCGCGCGATATTGCTCGGTCAGGCTGGCGCGCGTGTCGGAGAGGATGCGGACGAAATCCTCCTCGGTCAGCGCCTTCAGCTCGACGCGGATCGGCAGACGCCCCTGTAATTCGGGCAGCAAATCGCTCGGCTTGGCCACGTGGAAGGCGCCGCTGGCGATGAACAGGATATGGTCCGTCTTCATCGGGCCGTATTTCGTCGAGACCGTTGTGCCCTCGATCAGGGGCAGCAGATCGCGCTGCACGCCTTCGCGGGAAACTGAACCCCCGCGCACGTCGCTGACCGCGATCTTGTCGATCTCGTCCAGGAAGACGATGCCGTTCGCCTCCGCGTCCTTCAGCGCCACGCGGTTCACATCGTCCATGTCGAGCCGCTTGTCGCTCTCTTCCTCGACCAATTTGGCGAGCGCTTCCTTCACCTTCAGCTTGCGCTTTTTCTTCGGTGGGCCGCCCATCGCCTTGCCGAGCATGTCGCTCAGATTGATCATGCCCACCTGGCCGCCCATGCCGGGAATCTCGAACGGCGTGTTCGGCTGGTCCGCGACCTCGACCTCGACCTCGCGCTCGTCGAGATGGCCCTCGCGGCCCATGCGGCGGAAGCTCTCGCGCGTTGCCTCGCTCGCTTCCTTGCCGGTCAGCGCGTCCAGCAGCCGCTCGACCGCCGCTTCCTCGGCCGCTTCCTTCACCGCCACGCGGCGGCGCTCGCGCTCGAGCCGTACCGCTTCCTCGGCCAAATCGCGGGCGATCTGCTCGACGTCGCGGCCGACATAGCCGACTTCGGTGAACTTGGTCGCCTCGACCTTCACGAACGGCGCGTCGGCCAGCTTGGCCAGACGCCGCGAAATCTCGGTCTTCCCGCAGCCGGTCGGGCCGATCATCAAAATGTTCTTGGGCGTAACCTCGTCGCGCAGCCCCTCGGGCAATTGCTGCCGACGCCAGCGATTGCGCAGCGCGACCGCGACGGCGCGCTTGGCATCGTCCTGACCGATAATGTGAGCGTCCAGAGCCGCGACCACCGCCTTCGGGGTCAAAGCATCGTTGCGGGGGGAGGTGAGGGCCGCGGGGGCGATCGTGTCTGCCATATCGTCCGCTAGATGTGACGGCACAGGCCGGCGTTCAAGCACAGCGCCAGCCGGCCATGATCCGCCGATGGTTCGCGATGATGCGGGCAATGGCGTCCGGCTGCGGCGTCGCGTCCCATTCGCCGCGCTCGAACGTGCCGCCGATCAGGATGCCGTCGGGGCGCGGAAACATGTAACCCGCGTCGCCGGTGAAGGCGTAAAGTATCTCCGGCTGCGGCAGCAGGACGGCGAGCTGGCCGCGGATCGGAACCAGTTCGGTGTCGCCGAACAGGCTGTGCGAGCCGAGGCCGGTGCAGTTGAAGACCAGGCTTTCCGGCAGCGTCGCAATGTCCGCCCGCGTCCCGAACTCGCGAACCTGAACAATACCGCCAGCCGCCAGCACATCGCGCGTCAGCTGGCGCAGGAAGCGGCCCGTTTCGACATACATCGTCTCGAACCGGAAGATGCGGTCGCGGGCGAAGGGATGCTCGCCGGGGCCGAGAATGCGTCCGCCGGGATGATAGGCTGCCATCGGCGAAGGCCCGTCATCATCCTCCACCGGCGCATCGACGTAGGTGGGCAGCCAGCGCACGCCATAATCCTCGCCGACCATGATCTGGAAGCGCCGCCAGCTGTAGGCGAGCGCGGCCGCGAACTGCACGCGCCATTCCGGCGTGACGGCGCTGTCGCGATAATGGCCGAACGGGCTCCACTGGCCGCCCGCAATGTTGGAGGTCGTGTCGGGCGGCAGCGCCTTCGTGTAGATGGTGACGGGGAAACCCGCCTCCTGCATCAGCCGCGCGGTCGTCAGCCCCATCACCCCCGCGCCCAGCACCGCGACCGGGCCGCTATGACCGCGCAGGCCGATGTCGGCCGCCAGCCGTGACGTGCCCCAGCTCAGGGTGATGCCCGCGCCGCCATGGCCGTAATTGTGGACTACCCGCTTTGTACCGAGCGCCTCCTCGCGCACGACGAAGCCGGAGGCGCGATAGGGGCGAAGTCCGGCAACGGCGCGGATCAGGCGGGAAGGCTGGGCATCGACCTTGGGGAGGCAGCTGGCTGGAGCGGCCGGCGTAACGGCTGGACGCATCTGGCGCGCCGAGCAGGCGGGAAGAGCCAGAGTGGCCGCTCCGGCTCCCAGAAACAGGCGGCGATCGAATGATCCCTTCATCGCCCGACACTATCCGTTCGCCCGATGTGAAGTCGAGCGGAACCCGGGTTCAGACCCGCTCGAAAACGAGCCAGGTCCAGTGAACCCCCGCAGCGCGATTGACCGCTTGAACCGAGTCCGCGGCGCGGCGGCGAAGCAAGGTGAGAGCGTTCGCGGCGGCGCCGTCGATCGTATGCTCGACCGTGCCGGCATGGACGGGCCGCCCCGGCGAAGCGGGGCCGTGGCGATAGGACAGGATCAGCCTGCCGCCCGGTGCGATCAAGTCGGCGAGGCGGCGGATCGCGCTGTCGCGCTGGCCGTCGTCGAGATGCTGCCAGACGCCGATCAGCTGGACGAGGTCGAAGCCGGCCTCGTCGCCGGCGAGCGCCGCCAGATCGGGGAGGCGAGAATCGACCCAGCATATGCCGGGGTCGGGGTGAAGCGTCTGGCCCGCCTCGCGCAGCGCCGCGACAGGCTCGACCGCCGTGACACTGTGACCGAGGCTCGCCAGCCAGGCCGCATCTCGGCCGGTGCCCGCGCCGATATCGGCGATCCGGCTCGGCGCCGACGGCAGGAGGTCCGCTACCGGCGCGAACATCTCCTCGACCGAAATCGCGTCGTAGCGCGCGATCAGGCCGGGCGCGGCCGCGCTATAACCCGCAATGACTTCGTCGCTCATGCCCCCGGCCTGCCGCGCGGTCAGGCCGCGTTCTCGATCGCTTCCACGGTGAGCTGATCGTTCGTGTAGACGCAGATATCCGCCGCGATCTTCATCGCCTTGCGTGCGATCGTCTCCGCCTCCTCCTCATAGTCGAAGATGGCGGTGGCGGCGGCCAGGGCGAAATTGCCGCCCGAGCCGATCGCCGCGACGCCCGCCGCAGGCTCCAGCACGTCGCCATTGCCGGTGAGGATCAGGGTCACGTCCTTGTCGGCGACGATCATCATCGCCTCCAGGTTGCGCAGATATTTGTCGGTCCGCCAGTCCTTGGCGAGCTCGACCGCGGCGCGCATCAATTGGCCGTGATGCTGCTCCAGCTTGCGCTCCAGCCGCTCGAACAGGGTGAAGGCGTCGGCGGTCGCGCCCGCGAAGCCGGCGATCACCTTGCCGTCCGCGCCCAGCCGGCGGACCTTGCGCGCATTCGGCTTGATCACCGTCGATTGCAGCGACACCTGCCCGTCGCCCGCAATCACCGCTTTGCCATTCTTGCGCACACCGATGATCGTCGTGCCGTGCCAGCTTTCCATTGGACCCTAACTCCCGGTTTCGCATTCTACGTAGGTGAGGATCGCCCCGCTTTCCAATGACACTCGCATGGCGAGCGGCTAAGGCACGGACAGTGACCGATTTTCTCCTCGCCCTCGTGCTGGTCGGCCTTGCCGCTTTCTTCGCGGTGGCGATGCGTTTGCAGGTCGGTCTGCGGCGGCTGGAGGAAAGGCTCGACGCGGCCGGGATCGCCCGTCCCCGCAAGCCGGGGGAGGCTGAGGACGGCGCGCCCGCGCCGGAACCGGCTTCCTTCGCCAATTTCTTCGAAAATCTCGTCGGCGGGCGGCTGCTGATCTGGGTGGGCGGCGCGGCTTTGTTCGTGGCCGCGATCTTCCTGATCAATTATTCGATCGAGATCGGCCTGATCACGCCGGAAATGCGGATGATCGCCGCCGGTCTGTTCGGCCTGACCCTGCTGGCGGCGGGCGAATATGCGCGCCGATCGCCACGCCTCGCCGCCGACATTCGCGTGTCGCAGGCGCTCGTCGGCACCGGCCTCGCCGTCCTCTACGCCACCGTCTACGGCTCCTACTGGCTGTATGGCTTCTTCGGCATCAACACCGCGTCCCTGCTGATGCTGGCGATCACTGTCGCGGCATTGGGCCTGTCCTTCCGCCACGGCATCGGCACCGCCGCCCTGGGCCTGATCGGCGGTTTCCTGACCCCCGCTCTGGTCGGCGATCCGGATACGGGGGCCTTGGGCTTGCTCGCCTATATTGCGCTGCTGAACATCGCCGTTTTCTACATCGCCTGGCGGCGCGGCTGGGGCTGGCTGGCCGGGGTTGCGGTGCTGGCGAGCTTCGCCTGGACCGCTTTCTTCATCTTCCAGCCCGATCCGGGCGACGCCATCGCCGCCGGCTGGTTCGCGGCCGCGCTCGGCATCATCGCCGGGCTGCTGAAGCCCGCCGGCACCTCGCTCACCTGGATCCAGCCGGTCGCCATCGCCGCGACCATCGTGATGATCCTGACCGCGCGGGACGATGTCGAGACCTGGGGCTGGCTGGCCTATGCCGTCATTGCGGCGGGCGCGATCGCGATCACGCGGCTCAGGGAGCATGTCCCGGCCGTGCCCTTCTACGTGCTGCTGCTTGGCGTGCTGCTGATCCCGGTCCGCATCCTGATCCATGACGAGGCCGGCGTCGCGTCGGCGGCGACGGGCATGATCCTGCTGTTCGGGCTGGGCAGCCTGATCATCGCGGTTGAGTGGAGAAGCGGCTTGTGGGCGGCGCTCTCGGCGGTCGGCTTCGCCGCGCCCGCCTTGGTGCTGCGCTGGAGCTATCCGGGTCTGATGAGCGACATGAACTGGGGCGCGCTGCTGGCCTTGCTCGCGGCCGGGCCGGTGGCGCTCGTCTTCATCCGCCGCCGCCAGATTCACTATGCCGTCGCGCTCGATTTCCTCGCTTTGCTGCCCGCGCTCACCGCCGCCGCTCTGCTCGCCTTCGCCGCGATCGATCTGGTGCCGTCGGACGGCCTGTCCATCGCCTGGATGGTCCTGTCCATCGCCCTGATCGGCGCGGGCATGGCGCTGCACGACCTTGCCTTCCGCATCGCCGGCCTGACCCTGCTGACGGTGACGGTGGTGAAATTGTTCCTGATCGACGCCTCCGCGCTGGACGGGGTGCTGCGCATCCTGTCCTTCGTCGGGCTGGGCGTGTCGCTGATCGTCCTCGGCTGGCTCTACGGCAAATTGCTGCGCGGCGAGCGGCGGGACAATGAGAAGGAAAAATTGGTCGGAGCGACAGGATTCGAACCTGCGACCCCCACACCCCCAGTGTGATGCGCTACCAGGCTGCGCTACGCTCCGACCCGAAACCCCGACGAAGCATCGCTTCGGCGGGAGCCTGAAGCGGCGCATCTAGGCCCGCCGTCCGGGGAAGGCAAGGCGAGCGCTTGACTTGCCCCACGCTCCAATAATAGTTGCATATTGCAACCAAGTGGAGCCGATATGGCCGACGACATCCAGTTCGGGCTGGCGCAGCGCGAGGCGTTCGAGACTTTGAGCGGCATCGAATTGCTGCGCGCGATGATCCGCAAGGAATTGCCCGCGCCGCCCATTTCGCAGGCGATGGGCATATTGCTCACCGAGATCGAGCCGGGGCGGGTGGTGTTCGAAGGGCGGCCGGGGCCGCATTTGTTCAATCCGCTGGGCGGCATTCACGGCGGTTTCGCGCTGACCCTGATCGACAGCGCCACCGGCTGCGCCGTTCATACCGAGCTGGACGCGGGTGTGGGCTATACCACGGTCGAGACGAAGGCGAATTTCGTGCGGCCGGTGCCGTCCGAAGGCGTGGTCCGTTGCGAGGGCAGGGTGGTCAGCCGCGGCCGCCAGATCGCCACCGCCGAAGCCTATCTGCGCGACGAGCGCGGCAAATTGCTCTCGCACGGCACCTCGACCCTGATCATTCTCGGCAAGCGCTGAACGCGCGCCTCATTCCCCCATCAGCGTTTTCAGGAAGCGCGCCTCATAGGCATTGGCCAGCAGCGCCGGCATCTCGGCCCCGGCGATCACCTGCATCAACGGCCCCAGCTCCGCCATGTGCGCGTCGATCGCGGCCTCGTCCCGCCAGCTGTGGCTGATGTGCAAAACGTTGGGATCGCCCATGTCCACCGAATAGCAATAGGACAGGCATCCGTCCCGCTGCCTCACCTCCTCGATCCACGCATTGAGCGGTTCGCGCAGGCGCTCGATCTCGCCTTCGCCGAAGCGCGCTTCTCCCTTGACGATGATCATGCGTCAGTCTCCTATTGCGACTGTAAACGCACCCACCCTGATCCGATCGCTCTGCGATCGGTGAGTCAGGGTCGCACCATAAAACAGATCAGGATTTGCGGGGCAAGCTGGGACAGATTGCCCCGATCCCGATCTGGGGCCGCCTTGCCTTGGCAAGCGGCGCACCCCATGATAACCGCGTCCGCTTTCCGGGGCGAGCGGCATCTTGCGCGCTTGCCGCCCACTCCCATCAAGTAGGAAACGATGTTCATCACGCCCGCTTACGCCGCCGATGCCGGTGCCGCCGCCGGAGGGGGTGGAAACCTCTTCCTCAGCCTCGCACCGATGCTGATCATCTTCGTGATCTTCTATTTCCTGCTGATTCGTCCGCAGCAGAAGCGCATGAAATCGCATCAATCCATGCTCGCGGCGGTGAAGCGCAACGACACCGTCGTCACCTCCGGCGGGCTGATCGGCAAGGTTACCAAGGTCGACGAGACCGAGGTCGAGGTCGAGCTGGCCC
Source organism: Verrucomicrobiaceae bacterium UBA2429 (assembly GCA_002343505.1). GTDB lineage: Bacteria > Verrucomicrobiota > Verrucomicrobiia > Verrucomicrobiales > Verrucomicrobiaceae > Prosthecobacter. Next base: position 296,299 of record DDQZ01000070.1, read on the forward strand.
CCAACGTCCGCGTGAAGGTGGTCAAGGGCATGCTCGCCGAGGTCCGCCAGGGCGGCGTCAAGCCCGCGAACGACTGACCGGGCGATGCTGAACTTTTCGCGTCTGCAGGTCTGGCTGATCACGGCAGTCTGCATGTTCGGCGTGCTGCTCAGCATTCCGAGCCTCCTGCCGCCGCACGTTACCGAGAATTGGCCGAACTGGGCCAAACCGCACGTCAATATGGGCCTCGATCTCGCCGGCGGCAGCCAGTTGCTGCTCGAAGCGGATACGAGTTCGCTCGCGCGGCAGCGGCTCGAGACGATCGAGGATTTGATGCGCACCGAGACGCGGCGCGTGAATATCGACATTGCCGACGTCTCGACCGCGGAGAATCAGCTGTCCTTCACCGTCGGCAATCCCGACCAGGCCGATCAGGCGCTGCAGATCGCGCGCGCCCAGTCCGGTGCCGGCATGGTCGGCACGGCGACGCAATGGGATGTCGCCCGGCCGGAGCCGAACCGGATCGTCATGCGTCCGACCGCCGCCGGCCAGTCCGAAGCGGTGGACAATGCGATGGCCGCTGCACGTGACGTCATCGACCGGCGCATCAATTCGCTCGGCACGCTCGAGCCGACCATCATTCGCGAGGGATCCGACCGCATCCTTGTCCAGGTGCCGGGCGTCCAGAATCCCGAGCAGATCAAGTCGCTGATCGGCCGCACTGCCCGCCTCGAATTCAAGGCGGTGCCAGACGAGCAGCCGTCGGCCGAAGTGCTGGCCTCGGGCCGGGCCCCTCCCGGCCTGCAGATCCTGCCGATGGCCGATGGTGGTCGCATCGCGGTGCAGCGCCGCGCCATCATTACCGGCGACCAGATCGTTCGCGCCCAGCAAAGCTTCAATCAGCAGGGCCAGCCCGACGTTTCGATTACCTTCGATTCGAACGGCGGCACCCGCTTCGCCAAGCATACGCGCGAGAATGTCCGCAAATTGTTCGCCATCGTGCTCGACGGCACCGTCCTGTCGGCGCCGGTGATCAACGAACCGATCCTGGGCGGACAGGCGAGCATTGCCGGCAACTTCACGGTGGAAAGCGCCAACGAACTGGCCATCTCGCTGCGCTCGGGTCGCCTGCCGGTCGAGTTGAAGGTGGTGGACGAGCGCACGGTCAGCCCGGAACTGGGCCGCGATTCAATCGAATTGGGCGTGCTGGCCACGATCATCGGCGCGGTGCTGGTCATCGGCTTCATGCTGCTCACTTATGGCGGCTTCGGCCTGTTCGCGGTTACCGCCTTGGTCCTGAACGTGTTCCTGATCCTGGGCTGGATGGCCTTGTTCAACGCCACGCTGACGCTGCCAGGCATTGCCGGCTTCGTGCTGACGATCGGCGCGGCGGTGGACGCGAATATCATCATCAACGAACGCATCCGCGAGGAATTGCGACGAGGCCGCACGGTGCTCGATTCGATCGACACGGGCTGGAAGGAAGCCAGCACCGCGATTCTCGACGCGAACGTCACCAACGCCATTGCCGGCGCTTTGATGTTCCAGTTCGGCTCCGGCCCCGTCCGCGGCTTCGCGGTCGTGCTGGTGATCGGGATCATCACCTCGGCCTTCACCGCGATTACCGTCGCGCGTCTGTGGGTGTCCATCTGGGTGCGCCGCCGGCGGCCCAAGTCGCTGGTGCTTTAAGGAAATATCATGCGGCTGCTGAAGCTCGTCCCCGACAATACGAATATCGATTTCCTCCGCTGGCGGAATTTCGCGATCATCTTCTCGATCCTGATGATCGGGGCGTCGATCTTCTTCATCACCACGCGCGGCCTCAATCTGGGCGTCGATTTCGTCGGCGGCCGGAGCATCCGCGCGACCTTCCAGGAGCCGCCGCAGCTCGACGAATTGCGCAGCCGGATCGGTGCGCTCGATGTCGGCGAGCCGGTGATCCAGCAATCCGGCTCGGAGCGCGAGATCTCGATCCGCATTCCGCTGCCGGACGATGCGACCGAGGAATCGGCCAATGCCGCGGCAACCGCGGTCCGGCAGGAGATCACCTCCAACTATGCCGGCTCGCGGATCGAATCGGTCGAGACCGTGTCGGGCAAGGTGTCGAACGAACTGGCGTGGGATGGCGGCCTGGCGCTGCTGCTCGCGATGCTGGGCATCTCGGCCTATATCTGGATACGCTTCGAATGGCAGTTCGGCGTCGGCGCGCTGGTCAGTCTGGTCCACGATCTCACCATCGTGACCGGCTTCTATGCGATGACGCAGATCGAGTTCAGCCTGAACGCGGTCGCGGCCCTGCTGACCCTGATCGGCTTCTCGCTGAACGATACGGTCGTGGTGTACGACCGAATACGCGAGAATTTGCGAAAATACCGAAAGATGGAGATCGAGCCTTTGCTCAATCTCTCGGTCAACGAGACGCTGGCACGGACGATCAACACCAACACCTCGGTGATGCTCGCCATCCTGGCGCTGCTGATCTTCGGCCCGGACGTGATCTACGATCTGACCATCGGCATTTTCGCCGGCGTGATCATCGGCACCTATTCGTCCGTCTATGTCGCCCGCTTCCTGCTCGTGCCGCTTGGCGTGAACAGCGACAGCTTCGTGCCGAAGACGACTGTCGGCGGCGCCGAACGTGTGTCCGCGCGCAAGGCCGAGGATGGCGCCCAGGTTTGATCCCGCGCGAGGCGCCGGGCCGATGGTCCGGGGCTTTACCGCCAGCGGCCGCTTCCGGCTCGACGAGGGCGATCATGCGGCCCTGCTGCTGACGCCGGAATGGGCATCGGCTTGGGATGCGCCTGCGCTGACGGACCTGACGCCGGGGCATGTCGCCGCCGCGCTAGCGCTGGAACGGCCACCGGAATTTCTTTTGCTCGGCACCGGTCCGTCTCTGGCGCGCCCGCCGCTCGCCTTCATCCGCGCGCTGGAAGGGCAGGGGATCGGCGTCGAAGCCATGGACAGCCGCGCCGCCGCCCGCACCTGGGCCGTGCTGCGCGCCGAAGAGCGCTGGATCGCCGCGGCCCTGCTGCCGCTCTAGCCTGCCAGCCCGGCGAGATGCGCGTGCAACTCGCCGGCATTGCGCTCCCAGCTGAACCGCTCGGCCGCCTTGCGAACCGCGTCAGGCTCGGGCGGATTGGCCAGCACTTCGCGTACCGCCGCGGCCAGTGCCTGCGCGTCTCGCGCCGCAATCCGCCCCGCTTCGGCCCTGTCGATCACATCCCGCGCGCCCCCGGCCTCGCAGGTCACGACCGGCGTACCGCAGGCGAGCGCCTCGACCCAGACATTGGCGATCCCTTCCGCCCGCGTCGGCAGCAACATCACGTCCGCCGCGCCAAGCAGATGCGCGACCTCTGCGGGCGCCTGTGAACCCAGGAAGCGGACGCGCTTGCCCAAAGGTGCCGCGCGTTGCTCCAGCGCCGCGCGATCCGGCCCATCGCCGACGATCAGCAAAGTGGCGTCGGGTAAGGCAGCGAGCGCGTCGATCGCGAACGCCTGTCCCTTGCGCTCGATCAGCCCGCCGACAGTCACCAGCAACGGCCCCTCGGCGCCAAGCGCCGCCTTCGCCGCCGCCCGGTCGATCGGCCGGTAGAGGCCCAGATCGACGCCGGTATGATGCACCCGGATCTTCGCGCCCGGCATGCCGCGCGCGACCATCTCGTCCTTCAGTGACTGGCTGACGGCGAGCAGCCCGTCCGCCGCCTCCGCCGCCGCGCGGACCTGCTCGCCGATCCCCGGCACATCGCCCCAATGATAGATGTCGCTGCCCCGCGCCTTGACCGAGAAGGGCACGCCGAGCGCATGTGCGAGATGCATCGCGGCCACGCCGTCCGGCCAGAAAAATTCCGCGTCGATCACGTCGAACGGGAAATCGCGGCGAAGCTCTTTCAGCAATGGCAGGACGGCGCGCGCCACCGCCCGCCCCGCGCCGCGATTGAATTTCGGCCAGACCCGGAAGCGGGGGCGATGGACGTCCAACCCGTTCCACACCTCGCGCTTCGGCAGCGCCGTCAGCGGCCGGTAGTGCGGGTGGTGCGAAAGCGGCCAGACCGGCAATCCCACCGGCGCGACGACGCGCACCTCGACACCGTCGCGCGCCGCCAGCCCCTGCGTCTGCCGCTCCACGAACAGCCCCAGCCGCGGCTGATGCGCGTTCGGGAAAAGGGTGGAGAGGGTGAGGGTGCGCAGCATCGGCAGAAGCCCTAACAGAAGAGGGTTAAAGCGAGCCCAAACGAAAACCGCCCGGGTTTCCCCGAGCGGCTTTTCTTACCCCGATGATTGTCCGCGTCAGGCGACCTGCGCCTGCTGATCCTCTTCCGGATCGCGCAGCACGTAGCCGCGGCCCCAGACGGTCTCGATATAATTCTCGCCCTGACAGGCCAGGCTGAGCTTCTTGCGAAGCTTGCAGATGAAGACGTCGATGATCTTCAACTCCGGCTCGTCCATGCCGCCATAAAGGTGGTTCAGGAACATTTCCTTGGTGAGCGTCGTGCCCTTGCGGAGCGAAAGCAGCTCCAGCATCGCATATTCCTTGCCGGTCAGGTGGACGCGGCTGCCGTCCACTTCGACCGTCTTCGCGTCGAGGTTCACCGCGAGCTTGCCGGTGCGGATCACCGACTGGCTGTGGCCCTTCGAGCGGCGGACGATGGCGTGGATGCGCGCGACCAGTTCGTCGCGATGGAAAGGCTTGGTGACATAATCGTCGGCGCCGAAGCCGAAGGAGCGGACCTTGGAGTCCATCTCGGCCATGCCCGACAGGATCAGCACCGGCGTCGCGACCTTGGCGGTGCGCAGCTTCTTCAGCACGTCATAGCCGTGCATGTCCGGCAGGTTCAGGTCCAGACAGATGATGTCGTAATCATAGAGCTTGCCGAGGTCCAAACCCTCTTCGCCCAGATCCGTCGTGTAGACGTTAAAGCCCTCATTGGTGAGCATAAGCTCGATGGCTTTGGCCGTCGTCGGCTCGTCTTCGATCAGTAGCACCCGCATCGAATTGCCCCTTCCACGTCGCGCGCAGCCCTTCCCAGGCGCGGTTCGCCGAAAAATTAACTATGCTGGAAGTGAAGGCAAAAGGTTAATTCGAGGTTAAGCGGGGTAAACGAGTTCGACTCTGACAGGGGCGTTAACGTTTTGAACCGCCCTGTTGCCCGGAAGACTCACAAATGCGAGTGGCGGCGTCATGCTGACGGACCGCGTCCTCTTTATCGACGGCGAAGCGATCGTGATCGACAAGCCCGCGGGCCTGGCGGTCGATCCGCCGCGCGACGGATCGCCGAGCCTGAACGATGAGCTGGACGATCTGCGTTTCGGCTTCCGGCGTCTGCCTCTGGCTGTGCATCGGCTCGATCGCGACACGTCTGGCTGCCTGCTGCTCGCCCGCAATCCGAAGGCGCACAAGAAGTTCGCGACGGCGTTCGAGGCGGGCGTGGTGCGCAAGACCTACCTCGCCGTGCTCGACGGCGTGCCGGGTGAGGCGGAAGGCCGGGTCGAACTGGCGCTGAAGAAGGTCAGCAGCCGCGAGGCCGGCTGGCGGATGGTGCCGGATGCCGCCGGCAAAGGCGCGGTGACGGACTGGGCGGTGGTGGGAGAGGCCAATGGCCGGGCGCTGGTGCGCTTCACGCCCACGACGGGCCGCACCCATCAGTTGCGCGTCCATGCCGCCTCCGGCATCGGCGTGCCGATCCTCGGCGACCCGGTCTATGGCCGTCCCTCGCAGTTCAGGATGCTGCTCCATGCCGCTTCGCTCGGGCTCGACCGGGAGGGCAAGGAGCCGGTCGCGGCCGTAGCGCCGCTGCCGGTCAGCTTCGCCAATGCCGGCTTCCGCGATGCCATATGAGCTGCCGGAAGAGGCGCTGAGCGAAACCTTTCTCGCCGCGAGCGGTCCGGGCGGCCAAAACGTCAACAAGGTCGCGACCGCTTGCCAGCTGCGCTGCAACATCTTCGCGCTCGGTCTCGCGCCCGATGTCTATCATCGCCTGAAGGAACTGGCCGGCTCGCGGCTGACGGCGGGCGGCGAAATCGTCATCACCGCCCGCAGCCACCGCACGCAGGAGGCGAACCGCATCGACGCCCGCGCGCGCCTGACCGACCTCATCGAAAAGGCGCACCTGCGAAAGGCAAAGCGCAAACCGACCAAGCCGAGCAAGGCGGCGAAGGCCAAGCGCGTGGACGCGAAGAAGAGCCGGGGGACCGTGAAGCAGGCGCGAGGGAAGGTGAGTCTGGATTAGCTGGAGAAGGGTCTCGTTTCGCCACCGGAAAGATCAAAACCTCTCTTCCCGCTCGAATAACTTCTCCCTTGTCTGTCTTTTTCAAATGGTTAGTCTCAACTCGTCGGCGTCCTGTCGACAGGGGGTAATATAGAAATGAAGAAGGTAATTCTTGCCTGCGCCATGATTGTGTCTGGCGCTGGTCTGGGCGGTTGCGCCACCGTGATGAACGGTGTTCACCAGGGGGTCGAATTCAATTCGGATCCCGCGGGCGCCACCATCCGCATCTCGCAGGGCGGCACCTGCGTCACGCCGTGCCGGATCCAGATGCGTCGCGCGCATGATTCGATGGCGACGTACGAGCTCGCTGGCTACGAGACCGCGCATCTCTATCTGCAGAGCAAGCTTGGCGGCGCGGTTGCCGGCAATCTGATCGCGGGCGGCCTGATCGGCGGCATCGTCGACGGCGCCAACGGCGCGTCGAACCGGCTGACGCCGGCCCCGGCCTATATCCGGCTGGCGCCGATCGGCTCGGGTCGCGAGGCGGAACTGCTGGACGGCGAAGGCCGGGTGATCAGCACGGTCGCCGCCTACAACGCCACGGTCGAAGCTGACGTGCTCGGCGGGCTGCGCAACCAGGGCCTCGCCCCGGACGGCAGCACGCCGCGCTAAGCCGGTCATCGACTATTGAATCGCGAAGGGCGGTCCCGCGGGGCCGCCCTTCCTTTTTGCCCTACATATGCAACTGCCGCCCGTATGCGGCGAGCACGCTCTCGTGCATCATCTCGCTCAGCGTCGGGTGCGGGAAGACGGTGTTCATCAATTCCGCCTCGGTCGTTTCCAGCGTCTTGCCGACCGCATAGCCCTGGATCAGTTCGGTCACTTCCGCGCCGATCATGTGCGCGCCTAAGAGCTCTCCGGTCTTCGCGTCGAACACGGTCTTGATGAAGCCTTCCGCCTCGCCCAGCGCGATCGCCTTGCCGTTGCCGATGAAGGGGAAGGTGCCGGCCTTCACCTCATAGCCCGCTTCCTTGGCCTTCGCCTCGGTCAGGCCGACCGACGCGATCTGCGGGTGGCAATAGGTGCAGCCGGGGATGTTCAGCGGATCCATGGCGTGCGGATGCTTGCCCGCAATCGCCTCGACCGCGATCACGCCCTCGTGGCTCGCTTTGTGCGCGAGCCAGGGCGGCGCGGTGACGTCGCCGATCGCGTAGAGACCGTCGACATTGGTCTTGCAGGTTCCGTCGGTAACGATGTGGCCGCGCTCGGTCTTCACTCCCAGCGCTTCCAGGCCGATTTCTTCCGTGTTCGGCACGATGCCGATGGCGACGATGACGTGGCTGTAATCGCCGGTCACGACCTTGCCGTCCTTGCCCTTGATGCTGGTCTTCACGCCCGACGCATTGGTCTCGATCTTCTCGACGCCCGCGCCGGTCATGATCGTCATGCCCTGCTTCTTCAGCGCTTTCTCCAGGAAAGCGGAGACGTCCGCATCCTCGACCGGCACGATCCGGTCGAGCATTTCCACGACCGTCACCTCGGCGCCCATATCGTTGTAGAAGCTGGCGAATTCGATCCCGATCGCGCCGGAGCCGATGACCAGCAATTTCGTCGGCATTTCGGCCGGGACCATCGCATGGCGATAGGTCCAGATGCGCTTGCCGTCCGCCTTGGCGAAGGGCAGGTCGCGCGCCCGTGCGCCGGTGGCGACGATGATGTTCTTGGCGGTCAGCTCCTCACTCTTGCCGTCCTTCGTGACGGTGAGCTTGCCTTTACCGGTCAGCTTGCCGTCGCCCATATGCACGGCGATCTTGTTCTTCTTCATCAGGTGCGTGACGCCCTGATTGAGCTGCTTGGCCACCCCGCGCGAACGCTTCACCACCGCGTCGATATCCGCGCTGATCTTCTCCGCGGCGAGGCCGTAATCCTTGGCGTGCTGCATATAATGGTAGATTTCCGCCGAGCGCAGCAAAGCCTTGGTCGGGATGCAGCCCCAGTTGAGGCAGATCCCCCCCAGATTCTCCCGCTCGACGATCGCCGTCTTCAGCCCCAGCTGCGCCGCGCGGATCGCCGCGACATAGCCGCCGGGTCCGGAGCCGAGGACGATGAGGTCGTAAGTTTCAGACATGGGAAGCTCCAATCAGCCCCTCTCCCTGCAAGGGAGAGGGAGGGGCCCGCCGCGAAGCGGTGGGAGGGTGAGGGTCGTTCAAAGCGGCGAAGATCGCGTCTGCAACATTGTCAGATCGCGCCAGCACATCATTGTTCCAGAAGCGGAGCACACGGAAACCGCGCTGACCCAAATAAGCATCGCGGCGCTCATCGTCGCGATTGTCGACATGCTGCGAGCCGTCCGCCTCGACGATCAGCCTCGCGGGCAAGCAGATGAAATCGACGATGTAGGGAAACACGATCTGCTGCCGCCGAAAGCGAAGACCAGCAATCGCGCCGTTCCGCAGCATCGACCAAAGCCGCTTTTCCGCCTCGGTCGGGTGCGCGCGCATCCATCTCGCACGGGCTTGCAGGTCGGTCAGTGAAACAGGGCGGCGACCCTCACCCTCCCACGCGGCTGGCGCCGCGCGGGCCCCTCCCTCTCCCGTGCCGGGAGAGGGGTGAGAAAAAGCCGCGGCCGTCAAACGCTCACCCCGCAATCACCTCGATGTCCGTGGACCGCACCCAGCCGCTGCGGCACGGACCCGCATAGGCCACACCGCCATTGCCGGCCGAAGTGCCGCCCAGGCCGCAGCCGTCCAGTTCCTCGCCGGTCGCCGGATAGACGATCGCGTACCAGCCGGCCTGCGGCTGCGAGCGGTCGTCCTGGTCGCAGATGGCGACGTTGACGGGGCGATTGAGCGTGCCGGCGTCACCCGCCGCCGCGTTCGGCGCGGCGCGGACGGTGATCGGGCGGGTACCGCTGAAGCGGCCCAGCGACGGGCATTTGTCCAGTTCGGCGTCGATGCCGACCAGCACCGGGCGCGGCGTGATCGGGCTGCCGCCGGCGGCCAGATTGGCTGACGCGCTGTTGTCGGCCGGGGCGCCCGCGGCGGTGTTGGCGGCGTCGGCGGCAGCCGTGGCATTGGCGGGCGCCGCGCCATTGGCGCTGTCGTTCGCACTCTTGGTGCCGCCGCACGCCGCCAGCGCGGTCAGGGCCAGCAGGCCGATCGTGATACGCATCTCACTCTCCCAATTGGTCGCTCGTCTCAGGCGATCATGCCCAGCGGGCTTTCCACCAGTTCCTTGAAGCGCTTCATCAGCCGCGCGCCGTCGGCGCCGTCGATGGCACGATGGTCGAAGCTGCCGGTGGCGCTCATGATGCTGGCGATCTGCAGCGCGTCGTCGATCACGTAGGGGCGCTTCTCGCCCGCGCCGATCGCCATGATCATGCCCTGCGGCGGATTGATCACCGCTTCGAACTGCTTGATCCCGAACATGCCCATGTTGGAGAGGCTCGCGGTGCCGCCCTGATATTCGTGCGGCTGCAATTTGCCTTCCTTGGCGCGTCCGGCCAGCTCGGCCATCTCCTTGCTGATCGCCGACATCGCCTTGTTGCCCGCATCCACGATGATCGGGGTGATCAGGCCGTTCGGGATCGACACGGCGACGCTGATGTCGGCCCTGGAATACTGGATCAGATTGTCCGGCGTGAAGCTGACATTGCATTCCGGCACATCGGTCAGCGCGACCGCGAGCGCCTTGATCAGCATGTCGTTGACGCTCAGCTTCACGTTGCGCGCCGCGAGTCCGGCATTCAGCTCGCCGCGCAGCTTCAGCAAGGCGTCGAGGCGGATATCGACGGTCAGATAGATGTGCGGGATCGTCTGCTTCGCCTCGGTCAGGCGGCGCGCGATCGTCTTGCGCATGTTGGAAAGCTTGATCGCCTCGTGCGGCGTTTCGGAGGTAAAGGCAGTGGCCTGCGGCGCCGCGGCGGGGGCCGGAGCGGACGATGCGGGCGCGGCAGCGGCCTGCGGCGCAGCGCTGGCGGGTTTGCCCGCAGCGGCGTCGAGGTCGCCCTTCACGATGCGTCCGCCGGGGCCGGAGCCGGAAATGGAGCCGAGGTCGATGCCCTTCTGCTCCGCCAGGCGGCGGGCGAGGGGAGAGGCCTTCACGCGATCGCCACCGGATGCGGCGGCAGGGGCCGGGGCAGGGGCGGGCGCCGGAGCCGGAGCCGGAGCAGGCGTTTCAGCCTTGGCGGGCGCTTCTTCTTTCGCGGGCGCCGGGGCTTCGGCCTTCGCCGGGGCGGCGGACGCGGCGCTCGCATCTTCGCCTTCCGCCGCGATGACCGCGATCACGGTGCCGACCTTCACCCCGTCCGTGCCTTCCGGCACCAGGATCTTCGCGATCACGCCTTCGTCGATCGCCTCGAACTCCATCGTCGCCTTGTCGGTCTCGATCTCCGCGATGACATCGCCGGATGCGACCGTGTCGCCTTCCTGCTTCAGCCATTTGGCGAGCGTGCCTTCCTCCATTGTCGGGGACAAAGCGGGCATTTTGAGTTCGATCGGCATCTCTCACATCGCCTTTCTGGAACGAAGCGTTGCGCGACCCTTTCCGCAGCGGGCGGGGAGGGTCAAGTGCGGGCTTGCCAGTCTTCGGCTTTGGCCTCACCCTCGCGGCGCACAACAGGGGCCACGGACATGCGGACATATCTGGTCGTCATGGACGAAACGCAGGAAGCGGAAGTCGCGCTCCATTATGCCGCCCGCCGCGCCGCGGCCACCGGCGGGACGGTCGAGATCCTCGCCATCATTCCGCCCCAGGAAGTGGTCGAATGGGGCGCGGTGCAGGAGGCGATGGCCGAGGAAGCGCGGCTGCGCGCCGAGGCCCGCGTGGTCGCGGCGTCCGGCGAGATGATGGAGGAATCGGGCATCCGCCCGTCCATCACCGTGCGGCAGGGCACGCCGGTGCGCGCACTGACCGATTTCCTGAAGGAAAGGCAGGATATTTCCGTGCTGGTGCTCGCGGCGGCGAGCGACGGCGCGCCCGGGCCGCTGGTGGCGCATTTCGGCGGCGCGGCGGCGGGGGGCTTGCCCTGTCCGCTGGTGATCGTGCCCGCGGCGCTGACCGGGGAAGCGCTGGACCGGGTGACGGCCTGAACAAAAAGCCCTCTCCCGTGAGGGGAGAGGGCTTTCAGGATGGTCAGCCCCGCTCGCCGCTCGGCTGATAGACCCGGCGCGGAGCCGGCGCGGGCGCCGGCGCGCGCGGACGCGGAGCCGGGCGGCGGACCGCCTGACGGCGCGGCGCGGCGCGGTGGCGCACGGCCCGCTCCTCGATCACTTCCTCGATAATCTCTTCGGTTACGATCGTCTCGCCGGGGGTGATGGTGGTCTCGGTGACGATCACGGTGCCGTTGCCGCCATAACCGTAGCCGCCATAGCCCGCGCCATAGCCGCCATGGCCATAAGCGCCGGAGCCGGAGACGCCGTAAGCGCCGCTGCCATAGCTGTAGCCGTCGCGGGCATAGGCGCCGTCATAACGGGCGTCATATCCGCCTTGGCCGCCCTCGCGGCGGACGATCACGTTCACCCGGCGACCGTCACGATCATATTCGTAACGCTCGTCGCGGTCATAGCGGCCGTCGCGCTCGCCATAGCGTTCGTCCCGGTCGTAGCGCGCGTCCCGGTCGTAACGATCGTCCCGTCGCACGCCCCGGCCGTCATAATCGTACCGGTCATAGCCCGCGCCGCAGGCATACATGCCCCGGCAGTCATAGCCCTGGCGCCGCTCCCGCTCGACGCGGGCATGCTCGCCCCGGCCCGGACGGTAATCGCCGCGGCCGGCATAATAAGGAATGCCCTGGCCGTCGCGCGCCCAGCGCTCGCCATAGCGGTCCCAGTCCAGCCGGCGGCGGCTGTCATGCACATAACCCCGGCCGTCGACCAGATAGGCGTCGTCATAATAGCGGATCCACTGCCGCTGGGGACCCGGATCGATGAAGCCGTACAGCTGCCAGTTCTGCACATGATATTGCGGCTGCTGCCAGAAGCCGCCGAAGCCGAAGCCGCCGAAGAAGCTGCCATTGCTCCAGCCGCCCTGGTTCCAGCCGCCGTTCCAGCCGCCGCCATGACCCCAGCCGCCATTCCAGCCGCCGCCATGGCCGCCGCCCGGACGTGGCCCCGGAGTGTGCCCGCCGCCCGGATTGCCTCCCCCCGGATGACCCCGGCCGGCGACCTGCGCATGCGCGCTGCCGGCCATCAAAATGCCGGCTGCGGCGATCAATGCGAGCTTCTTCATGGGCCTTACGCTCCCTGTTTCTCATACCGCGAAACGCGGCCCAGCCCTGCGGGACTCGCAAGGATGGTTAGGAGAAACTTAACGCGCGGCCGGGACCACCGCCACCGTGGAGAGTCGCCCGGAGAGGCGCTGTATCAATTCGGCACAGAAGGCGGCGTCTTCGCTATCGAAGCGTGCCGGAAGGGGACTGTCCAGGTCGAGCACGCCGATCAGTTCGCCGTCATGGACGATCGGCACGACCAGCTCCGAGCGGCTGGCCGCGTCACAGGCGATATGGCCGGGGAAAGCATGCACATCCTCGACCAGCTGCACCTCGCGGCTCGCCGCCGCCGTGCCACACACGCCCTTGCCGAACGGGATGCGGATGCAGGCGGCCTTGCCCTGAAACGGCCCGAGCACCAGTTCGCCGCCGGCATTGCGGTAGAAACCGGCCCAGTTGAGATCCGGCAGTGCTTCGAACAGCAAGGCGGAAAGGTTCGCCATGTTGGCGATCGGATCGGGTTCGCCGGCAGTGACCGCGTCCGCCGCCTCGATCAGCTGGCGGTACAGGTCCGGCTTGTCGGCGGCGCTCAGGTGGAAATCGAACATGATGCCTATCTAGGGCGCGGCGCCCGGCGAAACCACGTCCGCGATGGATGCAAATGATTGCGCCCCGGCAATGACGCGGCAATAATCCCGGTCATGCGCAGCCTTGCCCCTCTCATCCTGTGTCTTCCGCTCGCCGTGGCGGGGTGCGGCGGCGCGGTCGCCAACAATGTGACGAATGCGGTGAACGTCGTCGCGGAGGAGGGGATTGAGGACGTCAACAGCTCGATCGAGGGCGATCAGCTGGCCCCCGATCTCGAAGCGGTCGACGACATGGCGGGCAACAATGCCGCAAAGGCACCGCCCGCGCCGCCGCAGGGAAAGTAAGAACCACCCCCTGCCCCTCCACGAAGTCGTGGAGGGGAGTCTTGGTGGTTTGAAGATGCGCCGCGCTGACTCCCCTCCAGCCCTTGCTGGAGGGGCTGGGGG
>DDQZ01000029.1:0-19532 GCA_002343505.1 Verrucomicrobiaceae bacterium UBA2429
ACTTGTGCCAGACTCCGTCAATCTGCACATTCACCAGGTCAACAGGCGGTGGCGCGGCGGGCGTGTCGGCGGCGGCGGGGGCGGGCATGTGGGAAAAGGAGGGGTTTGGGCGATTATCGGAGCCGTGGCAGGTGCGGCAACCCGAATTTGTGAAAAGTTTCACAAGCTCGGTGATGCCTGCTCTTTCTAGGCCTGCGGGAGCGGCCTAAACAACGATCCCGCCCTGCCGCAAGCCTCACTTTTTCACTGGCTTGCCAGCGGCCTCCCACTCGCCGAATCCCTCGTTCATGTGGTAGATGGCGGGAAAACCGAGCTGCTCCAAAACCGGCAGCGAGCGCCCGCTGCGACCGCCGCCCTGGCAGTGGACCAGAACGGGTTTCGAGGTGTCCAGTGCCTTCACCTTCGCGGCGAAGTCCTTGCCGTTGAAGTCAATGTTCACCGCGCCCTGGATGTGGCCGGCCTTGAATTCATCAGGCGTGCGCACATCCAGCACGAGCACCCTGCCCTCCTTGACCAGTTTCTCGGCCTCGCTGACCGGGACGTCCTTAGCCTTGTCGGCGGCGGCAAGGGGGGGGAGGCTGGACAAGGCCAGGACGGAAAGCAGGGAGATGAGTTTTTTCATGGCGCGCGCAGCGAACGCCTTCCGCCCGGCATGTCAAGCCGGAGGCGGCGGGCGGCAGCCGGCCCCATCTGCAGGCGAGAATTCTTTGCAGAACCGGGAGAAAGTTCTTGGGAATCGCCTGAAAACTTGATAATCGTCGCATTTTGCCAGCAATTGTTGATCCCGAATGATGGAAACGCCACCCCGCTTGACTTCCACGCCGCCACGCAAGGCGGTGTTCATGCTCATGCTCAGCGCCCTGTGCGCCACGCAGGAGCCGTGCGCGGCACAGACATCAGGACTCGCCTCCCTTGCTGACAAGGAGACGGCACGCCGGGCCGAACTGGTTCAGCAGCAGGCGGCGCGGCTCCTTGAGGGCAAGCGCTTGTTGGACGAGGGAAAAACGGTGGAGTCTCTGGCGGCCTTCGAAGAGGCGTGGCAGACGCTGCCGGACGTGCCGATGGCGAAGGAATTCCGCGCGCTGGCTTTGGATGGCTATGTGACCGCCGGATGCAGGCGGGCGGGAGATCTGGTCAAAGCTGGTGATTATCCGGCCGCTCGCACCCTGCTGGACAAACTCGACAGCGCCGCTGCCGTCCACGGGGACGCACGCATCCGCAAAGCGCGGGAGCTGATGAACGACCCTGACCGTCATCCGCCCGCGCTGACACCCGCGCACATCTCGAAAGTGGAGCAAGTCTCCAAGCTGCTCGTGCTCGCCAACTCACAGGTCGAAACCGGCCAGTTCAACGCGGCGCTGCAGAGTTATGAGGATGTGCTGCGGCTGGACCCCTACAACACCGCCGCCCGGCGCGGCATGGAGCGGGTGGAGCAGGAGCGCGCGCGCTATTTTGAAAGCGCCCGGGACCATGGCCGGGCCAAGATGCTCAACGATGTGAACCGGGCCTGGGAGGCGGAAGTGCCCGTGAAAAACCTGTCCGGCATGTTCGGGGGCCAGGAAGGCGCGGCCGGCGCGCAGCAGGCGGGTACCAGGAACGGGCGCGAGACCATTCAAAAGAAACTGCGCGAGTTGATCATCTCCCAAGTGGATTTCAGCGAGGCTTCACTGGAGGAGGTGCTGGAATACCTGCGGGTGCGCACCCGCGATCTCGACCCGGCGGGCAAAGGCGTGGATTTCGTCGTCAGCGTGCCCGCCGACCACCCGGCGCGTCCTGTCTCCCTGAATCTGCGGGAGGTGCCGGTGGAGGAAGTCCTGCGCTATGTCGCCGACATGGCAGGAGTCACCTACAAGGTGGACAATTTCGCCGTGCGGCTGGTCTCGCTCGCGGATGACTCGGCGGAGATCATCAGCAAATCCTACCGGGTGCCGCCGGATTTCATCTCCAGCTCGCCCGTCGGCGCTGGAGCGGACCCTGCCGGGTCAAATCCAGATCCCTTTGCGGCTGGCAACACCCAGACAGCAGGCGCGCCGCAATTGCGGCGCATCGGGGCCAAAGAATTCCTGGAGGGACAAGGTGTGAGCTTCCCTGAGGGCAGTGGAGCCAGCTTCAACCCCTCCAGCAGCACGCTCATCGTGCGCAACACGGCCAAAAACATGGAGATGGTGGACATGCTCGTCGAGCAGGCCTTCAACCGCTCCCCCAGGCAGGTGGTGATCGAAGTCAAACTGCTCGAAGTGGCCAACAACCGGCTGGAGGAACTTGGCTTCGACTGGCTGCTCGGCGGCTTCGGCGGCGAGGTCGTGGGGGCGGGCGGCACTGTGGGCAATGCCCAGCAGGCAAACTATCTCACCGGTGACTTCCCCCAGCAAGTGGCCACAGCGGCAGGCACCACTGCTCTTGGATTCAACCCCGTCACAGCAGGTCTGCGCTCCTCGGGTGACCTGCCGACCAACACGGTGGACTCGGTCCTGTCTGGAGTGGTGACGCCCACATCCAGGCGCTCGCCGGGTGTGCTCTCGCTGAGCGGCGTGATGACCTCTCCGCAATTTCAGGGAGTCATGCGCGCGCTGGATCAAAAGAAAGGCGTGGACCTCGCCGCGCAGCCCAGTGTCGTCACGCGCAGCGGCCAGAAGGCCAGCATCGAAATCACCCGCGAATTGATTTATCCCACCGAATTTGACCCACCGCAGGTGCCAACAAGTGTCGGGCAATTTCAGCTTGGAAACGTCATCATCATCACACCTCCTCCGCCTCCGGTAGTCACTCCCACCACGCCCACCGCCTTCGACATGCGTCGTACTGGTGTGGTGCTTGAGGTGGAACCCGTAATCTCCGAAGACGGCAGGTCTGTGGATTTGGCCGTCACGCCTGAATTTACCGAATTTGTCGGCTTTGTGAATTATGGAACGCCCATTTTTGGAGCCTTCCAGGGAGTCCGGAACATGCTGACGGAGAACTTCATCATGCAGCCCATTTTCGAGACCAAGAAAGTCGTCACCGCCGTCAATGTCCACGACGGCGCCACGGTGGTGCTGGGCGGGCTGGTCTCCGACAACAACGTCATTCTTCAAGACAAAGTTCCCCTGCTCGGAGACGCTCCCTACGTCGGCAGGATGTTCAAAAGCGAGGTCAAGCAGCGCCAGGTGAAGCATGTCGTCTTCTTCGTCACCGTGAAGGTGGTGGACCCCTCGGGGCAGCGTGTGAATCAATGATTTCACAGGTTTGCGCGAGGGGGAGATTGCGCCTTGCGAGTCCCCGCCGCCGCGCTAAATCTTGGCCCTCCTATGGCAAAAATACAGTTCACCACCCCGGCGGGCGAAAGCGGCGAAGTCGAGTTGACCGCCGGGTTCGTCTCCGTGGGCCGCGCGGATGACAACATGCTGGTCATCGCCGACGAGTCCGTCTCCAGCCATCACGGGCAGATCGTCCAGGAAAACGGCGTCTGGGTGTTCACCGACCTCGGCTCCACCAACGGCACCAAAGTGGACGGCCAGCGCGTGGAGCGTGTCGAGCTCGACTCCGGCGGCGCCTTCGTTCTCGGCAGCGTCGAGTGCGTTTTCATCGGCGACAGCGCCAGTCCCTCCCCCGCTCCTTCCAGAGCGCCCGCCCGCGCGCCTTCCGGCGGCTACGCGGATATGCCGGTGAACAAATCCGCCCGGCGAGGCTTCGGCCCCAAGGCCAAACCCCAAGGCAGCGGCTCCGGGCCGCTGATGATCCTCGGCGTCATCGCCCTCCTGGTCTGCGCCTACGCGGCCTTCACCTTCACCAGCATGGGAGGCTGAGCACCCGCTGGCAGGAAACCCCGTACTGCCTGGCGGCGGGAGCAGCCGCCATCCGCCCCGTTTCTCACTCAAAACCCTGCGGACACACGCGCCGCGTCATCATTCACCATGTCAAACACCATCGTAGTCGGCGCCCAGTGGGGCGATGAAGGAAAAGGAAAAATCGTGGACTACCTCACGGAGAAAACGGACGTCGTCGTGCGCGCCGCCGGGGGCAACAACGCCGGTCACACCGTCATCAACAACGGCGTCAAATACATCCTCCACCTCATCCCCAGCGGCATCCTGTGGGAGGGGAAAGTCTGCGTCATCGGCAACGGCGTCGTCATGGACCCGCTCGGCCTCATCGAGGAAATGGAAAAGCTGCGCGGCCAGGGCGTCAGCATCACTGCGGAGAACCTCCTCATCAGCGAGACCGCCCACCTCGTCATGCCCTACCATCGCGGCCTTGACCAGGCGCGCGAGGCGAAGCGCGGCGACAAAAAAATCGGCACCACCGGCCGCGGCATCGGCCCCGCCTACGCCGACAAGGTCGAGCGCGGCGGACTGCGCGCCATTTTGCTCAAGCAGCCGGAAATCTTCGCCGCCGAGCTGCGCGAGCGCATCCTCCAGCACAATGAGACCCTGCGCGCCGCCGGCGTCGCCGAGGTCGAAGTCGAGCCCACCGTCAGCACCATGCTGGAGGCCGCGCGCGTCCTGGCCCCGCACATCACCAACACCGCCGTCTATTGCCACCAGGCCATCCGCGCCGGGAAAAACCTGCTCTTTGAGGGAGCCCAGGGCACCTACCTCGACATTGACCACGGCACCTACCCCTTCGTCACCTCCTCCAATACCACCGCCGGCGGCGCCTGCACCGGCTCCGGCGTGCCGCCGCGCATGATAGACAAGGTGGTCGCCGTGGCCAAGGCCTACACCACCCGCGTCGGCTCCGGCCCCTTCGTCACTGAAAACGACGGCATCGGCGACATGCTCCACAACATGGGCCGCGAATACGGCGCCACCACCGGGCGCGCCCGCCGCTGCGGCTGGCTCGACGCCGTCCTTGTCCGCTACGCTGTCATGATCAACGGCGCCGACGAGCTCGCCATCACCAACCTCGACGGGCTCGACGGCCTGGACACCGTGCAAATCTGCACCGCCTACAAGCTGCGCGGCGAGACCCTGCACTACCCTCCCAGCACCGCCGCCGACCTGGAGGCCTGCGAACCCGTGTATGAGACACACCAGGGCTGGCAGCGGGACCTCAGCGGCATCAAGGACTTCAACGACCTGCCCGACCTGGCCAAAGCCTACCTCAAGCGCGTCGAGGAGCTCACTGGCGCGCGCGTCAGCCTGCTCGGCGTCGGCCCCGCGCGCGACCAGACCCTGGTGGCCTGATCACGGCTGCTCCAGCCACTCCAGGTTGAAGCGCGCCAATGTCAGAGCCGAGCCGGCGAAGCCGGGCTGGTCAGAGCGGCCATAGAAGCAGAGGATCGTTCCCTGCCGCGTCACGGCCAGGTCCGAGTACATGCTTGGTCCCGGCTCCAGAGTTTTGTTGACCGTCCATGTCCCGCCCTCGTCGGCGCTGATCTTCACGCTCAGGTTTTTGCGCGCGCGGCTCTTGCCCGGCTCGGGCTTGCCGCCGCGCCCGCCCTCCAGGTTGTGGGGGTTGGAGAAAAGCAGCAGGCTCCTGCCGCCATGCTCATAACGCGCGAGGCCCGCCATGCAGATGGGCTCCAGGAGCGCCTCGTCAAAGCGCGGCGTGCTCCAGCCAGTGGCGCCATCGGCGCTGGTGGTGACCAGGCGGCGGTGCGTCCTGGACTCGTTGCGCACATTGAGCATCACGCGCCCGTCTTTCAGCTCCACGGCCACTGTCTCGTTCGGGTTGATCCACTCGTCCGTGTTCGGCACCGCGATGTCACCCGCCTTCCACGTCGCGCCCTGGTCATCGCTGAAGACCGTCGCCGTCACGCTGGGCCGGTGCGCGTTTCCGCCCTCCCCGGTGGAGAGCCATACCGGCACGATGAGGCGCCCGGACTTGAGCTGGATGCCGTGGTTCGGCCCCGTGGCCAGCACCTTCCAGTCGTAGTCCTTTTTGAAGGCGTCGAACGCCGCCGTGATCTCCACCGGCGCGCCCCATGACACGCCATCATCCGCGCTGCGCTGGTAAAAGACGCGCTCATACTCCAGGCAGAAGAGCATGTGGACCGCGCCGTCCCGGTCCGCGATGAGCACCGGGTTGTTGTAGGTCACGTCATTGGGGTCCACGTTTTTCATGCGCAGCGCGAAGGGGTTCTTCCGCTTCGGCCCCGCCACTTGCGCGATGCTCGCAGGCGCGCTCCATGTGCGCCCTTCATCCGTGCTGCGGCGCAGCAGGATGCGGATGTCATCCCAGTCGCTCACACCCGCCGGGCGCTTGCGCGCCTCGCACCAGGCCAGCACAGTGCCCGCCGCCGTCACCACCACGCCGGGGATGTGGTAGATGTTGTAGGCGGGGTCATCGCCCGCCTTGAAAAGGTCCAGCTTTTCCAGGAAAGGTTCCGCTGCTGTGAGCGGGCAGGAAATGAGCGCGAGGATGGCAGGGAGGTGTTTCATGGCTGGGAGAGTCTTCGTTGGATCACTGGGAACGCCGCAAAAAGGCGCTTCCTCTATGGTTTGCGCGCATGACCAGTGAGCGCGCGGAGATCTCCGGCCTGCCCCGCTCTGGAGTCTTGCGCCCGGCGGGCGCGCCCGCTAGGCTCCGGCGCATGTCCCAGAAAGTGCGCAAAGCCGTCATCCCCGCCGCCGGTTACGGCACCCGTTTCCTGCCCGTGGCCAAGGCCGTGCCCAAGGAAATGCTGCCCCTCGTGGACAAGCCCGTCATCCAATACGTCGTCGAGGAGGCCGCCGCCTCCGGCATCACCGACATCCTCATCGTCATCAGCCGGAGCAAGCGCGCCATCGAGGAGCACTTCCACCCGGCGCATGACCTGGAAAGCGAGCTGGAGGCCAAAGGCCGCGCCGCCGAGCTGGACTCCCTGCGCGCCTTGCACAGCCTGGCCCGCATCCACTTCGTCTGGCAGGCGCGCATGGGCGGCCTGGGGGATGCCGTGCTGCACGCGCGCGAGCATGTGGGGGACGAGCCCTTCGCCGTGCTGCTGGGGGACACCGTCGTCACCACGCGCGGAGCACCTCTCACCCGCCAGCTAGCCGATGTGGTGGAGCGGCATGGCGGCAGCGCCGTGGCGCTTCAGGAGGTGCCCCTGGAAAAAGTCAGCCGCTACGGCATCCTCGGCGGCTCGGAAGTGGAGCCCGGCCTGCTGCGCGCCGAGACCTTTGTGGAAAAACCCGCCCCCGAGTCCGCCCCCAGCCGCCTGGCTGTCAGCGCCCGCTATGTGCTCTCCCCGCGCATCTTCGCGCATCTGGAAAAAACCCCGAAGGGCGAGGGCGGAGAGCTCCAGCTCACCGATGCCATGGCCGCCCTCATGAAAGAAGAAGCCCTCCACGGCCTGCGCTACGACGGCGAGCGGCACGACATCGGCAACAAGCTCGACTTCCTCAAAGCCAATATCCGCTTTGGACTCGAGCGCCCCGACATCGGCCCCGACCTGCGCGCCTTCCTGCGCGGCCTGGGGGTGTGAGGGCGGAGTGGTCGCGGGCGGAGCGTCACCGTGGAAATCCCAGCCCCCTTCCGGCCCGCCGGAACCTCACCGTGGAAATCCCAGTCTCTTTCCAACACGCCTGACGACTCCGCGAATTGATTTGGAGATCATTGGGGCAAGGAAGTGCCTCCAAACGGGTTTGGCGGTGCCAAAATGGAAAAAGGGCACTCCCGAAAACCCGCATTTGCATGGGGAACAGGCGTTCCGCCTGTTCGCGTAGGCAGGATGCCTGCGCCCCATGCTTTGAATTTTCGGGAGTCCCCTCAAGACGACCGCCGAAAGCATCATTCCGGCCTGCAAAGGTATCAAGACAGCCACCAAAGGTATCAAGACAGCGGCCAAAGGTATCCTTTTGAAGGCAAAAGGTATCAGGTTCATCGTTAACCAGATACTCCTTGCCTTCAAAAGGATAAAGACAGCGGCCAAAACCACCCTTTTGAAGGCAAAAACCACCAAGATAATGATCATTTTGGTGGTTTTTGTCTGAATAATCACATTCAAAGCGATAATACCGCATCTTTCGTATTCACCATAAGAGACTCCCGAAAAACCGGAGCAAATCCCGCATTCCGCCCCGCGCCCTCACTCCAGGTAGTCGCCCTGGATGATCTCCTCCTCCGCAGTGTCTGCGTGGACGGCCTGGGCGATGACGCGGCGGGTGACGTCCTCGAGGTAGCTCTCCAGCACCTTGCTCAGCTCCAGGAACTCCGGCCACAGGGTCTCGTTCACGAAGCTGCGGGGGACGCGCACCATGACGGTGTTCCGCCGCTGGCGGGCGTAACGGTAGGGCTTGAGGGAGTAGCGGCGCAGGAGGGCGATGAAGAGGCGCTTGGACCAGCCGTCGGCGAGGGTGAACTTGAACTCGATGGCTTTTTCCACCCGCTGCACCTCGCCGAGGCGGCGGCGGATGCGCTCGAGGGCGTCGGCGGCGGCATCGCGCTCTCCGGGGGTGGCGGCGCCGGCGTGCAGGCGCTCGATTTTGCGCAGCTTTTCGAGAAGTTCGGATTCGGTCATGGGAGGGCGGGATCGGGAGCAAGGATGGGGTTTTTTCACTCCAGGGGCCGGAGGCCGCGAGCGCGCATCTCGCCCAGGGTCCACTCGTATTCCTTCACGAGCTGGTCGGCCACGTCGCCGCTGTGCAGCTCGGGGGGCAGGACCTCCCAGGTGTAGGTCTCCATCTCGATGTGGGAGCAGGCGGCTGGGTGGCGGCCGAGCCAGTCCATGGCGCCGAGCAGGTGGGCGCGGGTGCTGCCAAAGCCGCCGCCAGGCTCAGCGTGGAGGGGGATGTGGAAATGCACGCGCCATTCCTGGCCGATGTCGCCGGGGTGGCGGGCGGCGTGCTGGAGAGCGTCCGGCAGGTCTTTGAAGCGGCGCAGCGGCTCGCTCTCGCCGTGGCTGGCGATGACCTGGTGGAAGTAGACAGGCTCGTCGAAGGCGGCGAGGCGGGCCAGGTTTTCCGGGGTGGGGACGAGGCTGAGGGCGGAGCTGAAGTGGAGCTTGCTGAGGCGGATGCCGGCGCCGGTGAGGCGGTCGAGCGCGCGGTCGGCGTCCTCGTATTCGATGGCGAGGTGGCAGGTGTCGTAGTTCAGGCCGATGAATTTGAAAAAGTCACGGTCCTGGGGGTGGCGGTCGTGGTAGAGGCCGAAGAATTTCAAGGTCTCGCCGCTGGTCTCGAAAAGGCCCAGGGGCTCGGGTTCGAGGCCGAGATGGAGGTCGTGGCCGGAGGCGGAGGCGACTTTTTCGATGTGCTCGCGGCAAAGGCGGAGGTGGGTGAAGATGGCGTCGAGCTCGTCCGCGCCGATGCCGAAGGTCTTGTGGGAGCCGGGCAGGGTGCTGACGCTGCCGGGCACGCCGGGGGGGAGGAGGCGGGCCAGGATGTCGAAGAGCAGCTTGGTGTATTCGAGCCGCTCGGGCGTGGTCCAGTCCGGCCGGAAGACCTGCTCCTTGACGCGGGTGCCGTGGAAGGCGCCGTAGGGGAAGCCGTTGATGGTGAAGACGTAGCAGTCATTGGCCTCCAGCCATTTTTGAAAGGCGGTCATGCGGTCCGGCAGCGCCAGCTCGCGCGCGGCGTCCGCGCCGAGGCGCAGGCCGATGCCGTAGGGGCCGCGCGGGCAGACGCGCTGCTTGACGCGCAGGGTGTGCTCCCGCAGGCCGCGCCAAGTCTCCTCCCAGGTCTCCCCGCGGTGGATGTTCGTGCAATAGCCAAGGTGGATGCCATTTTCAAAAAGCATCCGCCAGAGTGGCGGGCGGCGGCGCGGCGTCAACCGCGCGGGGGGGCTGCGGCGGAGGGCAAAGCAGGGCGTCAGAGCAGGCGCGCGGCGGCCTCGGCCAGGGGGCTGCGCTCGCCTTTGCTGAGGGGGACGTGGGCGGCGAAGGGCTGGCCCCTCATGCGCTGGCGGGTATAGACGAGGCCGTTGCTGCGGCTGTCCACATAGGGGTTGTCTATCTGGGCGGGGTCGCCGACGAGGACGAGCTTCGAGCCGCGGGACATGCGGGTGACGATGGTCTTGGCCTCGAGGGGTGTGAGCTGCTGGGCCTCATCAAGCACGAAGAAGCGGTCGGGGATGGAGCGTCCGCGGATGTAGCAGAGGGCCTCGATCTCAATGACGCCCTGCTGGATGAGGGGGTCGTAAGGCGCGGCGGCCTCGGCGGGGGCGGGTTTGTCGGGCAGGAAGCGGTTTTTCTTGCGCTGGGGTCCCTGGCTGTTGTCCACGGGACGCATGAGGAGGTCCAGCGCGTCATAGACGGGCTGGAGCCAGGGGCGCATTTTTTCCTGCAGGGTGCCGGGCAGGAAGCCGACGGTCTGCCCCATGGCGACGATGGGGCGGCTGATGGTGACTCCATGATAGACGCGGGCGAAGACCTGGGAAAGACCGGCGGCAACGGCGAGGAGGGTCTTGCCCGTGCCGGCCTGGCCGTAGCAGGTGACGAGGCTGATCTCGGGGTCGAGCAGGGCGTCGAGCAGGCAGGTCTGGCCGAGGTTCATGGGCTTGATGGCGCGGCCTTGGCCGACTTTGATGCTCTCCGGGGTGTGGTGGAGGCGCAACAGCTCGCCCTGGGCGCTCATGCGCGCGGGCATGGAGGATTTCTCCCCGGCGGTGAGCAGGACGTAGTCGTTGGGGGCGATGTCGTGCAGGCGGGAGCCGGGCAGGGTGATGCGCCCGCTGCTGGCGAAGCGCTGGAGCTCGTGGCCGCTGACCTGGACGCGGGCGATGTCGAAATTCGCCACCTCGCGCGGCTCGACTTTGTCGTGCAGGTAGTCCTCGCACTCGATGCCGACGGCACGGGCTTTGAGCTGCATGTTCAGGTCCTTGCTGACGAGGATGACGGGGGTGTCGAGCCGCTCGCGCATCCAGAGCGCGCAGGCCAGGATGCGGTGGTCCATTTTGTCCTGGCCGGGAAAGATGCGCTGGAATTCCAGGACGCTGCGCACATCGGCGGCCATGTGCGGGTCATAGACGACGATGCGCAGGTTGCCGCCGCCGTTGGTGCGCACGCCCTCGGTGACGGATGCGTCGGGGGCATTGAAGACCTTCATCAGCGCGCGATGCACCTCGCGCGCGTTGGCGCCGCGCTCGGTCATCTCGTTTTTGAAGCGGTCCAGCTCGCTGAGCACGTCCACGGGAACGCAGACGTGGTGCTCGGCGAAGCGCTGGATGCAGGCGGGGTCGTGAAGCAGGACGTTGGTGTCGAGGACGAAGGTTTTAACGCCGGTGGCGCGGGCGGGTTTGCGGGAGGGGGCTTTTTTCGGTTTCAAAGGCGGTGGCGGAAAGGGACTGCCGGGCGTGACGATGCCTGCGGCGGCGGTGTCGAGGAATGTGGGGGCGGTGTTGGCGGGGTGTTCGTCACGGTCCATGGGAGTACGGGTTCGATGGGTTTGCAATCCGGTCTCTGAGGGCGGGTCTTCTTCCTGTCGCGTTCGTGGCGCCAGGCCCGCCTGTCCGCATGATTGATTTTTGCGAAATCACGGATTTTCCAGAGGCTGTCAGAGGATTGGAATTTCGACAAGAGTTTTATTCACAAAACTTAACTTTCTCGAAGTAGTTCGCTGAACAAGGCCGCGAATGCCGGCACAAAAAAAGCCCGCCGGTTGATGGACCGGCGGGCTGAATTTTTTGAAACGCGGTTCAAGATCCGGCGATGGCGTCCGCTCCGCGCTCGCTGGTGCGGATGCGCACGGCCTCAAGCACTTCGCTGACGAAAACTTTGCCGTCGCCGATTTTGCCGGTGTTGGCGGCTTTGACGATGGCCTCGACCACGGTGTCGCTGCGGGAATCCTCAACAACGACCTCGATTTTGACTTTGGGCAGGAAATCAACGGTGTACTCCGAACCACGGTAGATTTCCGTGTGGCCTTTTTGACGGCCGAAGCCTTTGACCTCGATGACGGTCATTCCTTCGACGCCCACATCAGAGAGGGCTTCTTTCACGTCTTCGAGTTTGAACGGCTTGATGATCGCTTCGATTTTTTTCATGGCTGACGCAATTAGGTGTGTGGTTTGGCGGATTGCAACGACGAGCAAGCATCAATCATGAATTTTGCCGGTCGGATTATGCAAATACCATCAAAGCGGAATCCATGCCAAATTTCAGATTCATTTTTTTGAAAAATTTCAGCCGGAGGCGGATCGCCGGGACCGGCATGCGGGTTCCCCGCCTTTCCGAACCGCGAGAAAAGGCCGGTTTTACAGTCACCGCGCGGCTTTGATTTCATCCCAGACCTTCGTCCACTTCGCGAGGTCGGAGCCGAGATCGTTCATGACCTCGCTTTTGGCCTTCACTTCGGCGGGGATGGTGACGGCGGGATTTTGCAGGAAGTCCGGGCTGACGAGTTTCAGCGCGGCTGTGTTTGGGCAGAGGTAGCCGAGCCATTCCATGTTTTCGGCGGCCACTTCGGGGTCGAGCAGGTGGTTGATGAATTGCATCGCCAGCGCGGGTTGCGGGGCGGTCTTCGGGATGACCATTTCATCGCAGCCAATGCTCACGCCTTCCCGCGGGATGAGGATCTGCACGCGGCGGTTCTCCTGGGCCACTTGGAAGAGGTCGCCGCTGTAACCGTGGACAAGGTGGAACTCACCGGAGTCGAGGCCGCCTTTGTAGCCTTCGTTGTCGAATTTGGCGATGCCGCGCTTCCAGCGGATGACGACATCCCGCGCTGCGGCCAGCTCGGCTTCGTCGCGCGAGTTCAGACTATGGCCGAGGTGCTTCAAAGCCGCGCCAAGCGTCTCGCGCATGTCGTCGAGCAGGGTGGCGCGGCGGCCCAGGCCCTCGCGGTCAAACATGGCCCAGCTTGGAGAGGCGTCTTTGAGACGGTCCGAACGCACGGCGATGACGGCGTAACCGAGAGTGTAGGGAACCGCATGGCGCATCTCCCTGTCATGCACCTTGTCGAGCACCTCGCGGTCCAGATGCCGCAGGTTCGGCAAAGCGGCGTGGTCGAGCGGCAGCAGCAGGTCCTCCTGCTGGAGCAGCCGCACCATGTAGCTGGTGGGAAAGATCACATCGTAACCCTTGGCCCCCGCTTTGAGGCGCGCGTGCAGGCTTTCGTTCGAGTCGAAGGTGTCCACAATGACACGGCAGTCGTGGGCTTTTTCAAAAGACTCGACGGCCTCCGGGCTCAGATAATCCGCCCAGGTATAGACATGCAGCACGCCAGCCGCGCGGACTTGGGCGAGGGCGAGCAAAGAGACGGCAAGCGCGCAAAGAAGGGCCTTCATGACCGCGCACGATTGAGCCGGAAAGCCAGCGTGGCGAACAAAAACGTGGCGGAGATGAGCAGGGTGCTGAGGGCGTTGATGACCGGCAGGCTGCGGCTCGTCTTCATCATGCTGGCGATGCGCAGCGGCAGCGTGGTGCTGCCGGGGCCGGAGACGAAAAAGGAAATGACGAAGTCATCCAGCGAGAGCGTGAAGGCCAGCAGCGCGCCCGCGAGGATGCCGGGCAGCAGCAGCGGCAGCACCACACGGCGCGCGGCCTGCCAGGGGCTGGCGCCGAGATCGCGCGCGGCCTCCAGCAGATGCGGGTCAAAGCCGCGCAACCGCCCGAGCACGACCATCGCCACATAACTCACACAAAAGGTCACATGCGCGGCCCAGAGCGTCATCATGCCAGTCTGCACGCCGAGCGCGGTGAAGAGCGAGAGCAGCGCCATGCCCATGAGCACCTCCGGCATCATGAGCGGCAGCAGCATGAGGCCGCGGTGAAGCCTTTGCAGGCGGCTGGAGAAATGATGCAGCGCCCATGCCGAAAGCGTGCCCAGCACCGTGGCGAGCAGGGTGGAGCCGAGCGCCAGCTTGAGCGTCAGCCAGAGCGAGTCCCAGATATCATCCGCCTGCCAGAGACGCTCATACCATTGCCAGGTGAAGCCCTCCCACTCCCCGCCGAAGCGCGAGGCATTGAAGGAATTCCCCACCAGCACCACCAGCGGCGCGTGCAGAAACACGAGCACCAGCAGCGTGGCGAGGGCGGGCAGGCGGGAGCGTTTCATGGGGCGGATTTTAACCACGAATGGACACGAATTCGCACGCATGGCTGCGGACATTCGGTGCCACACAGCTCTTCAGAATGGATGAAAATTCGTGTCTATTCGTGTCCATTCGTGGTTGCTCCCTTCCGCCGCCAAGCCAGCATCAGCAGCGGCACCAGCATGGCCAGCAGCAGCACGCCCGTGAGCGCCGCCGCCTCGGGCAGGTTGCGGTCGCTGAAGGCGCGCTGGGCGATTTTGCTGCCGATCATCTCATCCTCCGTGCCGCCCACAATCTGCGGCACCACATATTGCCCGAGACAGCCTGTGAAGACCATCAAAGCCCCCGCCCCTATACCACCACGCACGCCAGGGATGAAGACGGAGACAAAGCCCCGTAAAGCTCCCGCGCCCAGATCGCGCGCGGCATCGAGCAGGCTGAAGTCGAACTTCTCCGCCGCCGCATACACCGGCAGGATGGCGAAGGGCAGATGCACATAAACCAGCACGGCCAGCACCGACCCGGCATTGTAGAGCAGTTGCTGCTCCTCGCTCATCCAGCCCAGCGCGAGGCACAGGCGGGTGAGCGCGCCTTCGGGGTGCAGCAGGGATTTCCAGGCGAAGACGCGGATGAGGAAGTTCGTGAGAAACGGCAGCGTCAGCAGCAGCAGCACGATGCCCTGCCAGCGCCGCGTGAGCCGCGCCAGATGCCAGCCCACTGGCAGGGCGATGAGCAGGCAAAGCAGCGTGGTGGCCGCGCTCATCCACAGCGTGCGCCACCAGATGGGCGGATACACCGCGTCCGTCATCGCGCGCACCGCCTCCAGGCTCCAGCCCTCCGCCAAACCCCCATGCAGGTCCGCCGGACGCAGAGCGGTGCCCAGGATCAGGACGGTGGGGATGACGAAAAAGACGCCCAGCCAGAGCAGCGGCGGCGCGGTGAGCAGCCACTCGGCGGGCTTTTTCGAAAATTGGACTCCGGCTTTCATGCGCTGCGGCAGTCAACCCGAAGGCACCTCCAGGATCAAGGCTGAGATGAACCGGGAATGGCAGGGCAACGGCCAGCCCTCACGCAGCGCCGAGTGGCGATGCCTTCTTGCATCCAGCAGTGAGGAGAAATAAGCTGTTGCCAGCATGAAACAGTACCGTCCCACCATCGAGCAGCTCAAAAAGCGCTACTCCGCCGACATGGCACGGCGGAAGATGCAGGCGCGGCGGGATGCGGCGCGTGATCCGAATGCAAAGCGGGTGCGGATTCCCGACAACTCCGAGCCCTGGCTCCCGCATCCTGTTCGCTCCGTTGCGGATGCGATGTGGATTTCTGATCAAATCACCGCAGACATGCGCCAATGGAGCCTTCTTTGATCAGTGCGGACACCTTCATTCACGCTCTGTCCGCGAAGCATCGCGTGGTGTTGCTGGGCGGCATGGCCATCATCAGTCATGGACTGAGCCGGAAGACCAAGGATGTGGACATCTGGCTGGATCCGATGAACACGGCGGCGGCTTGGGCAGCAGCCCTGAAGGAATGTCTGGATGTTTTTTCAGGAGTCTATCTCTGGTCGCTGGCGGATCGCTGTGTGCTTGCGCATGAGGATGTGGCTGGCGAGATCGAAGAAAACGGCGTGCTGCGTGTCTCGGGATTCGACCGTGACATTGACGTCTTTCGCCGCCCGAATGAACTCGGGATCGAGTCATTTGAGGAGGTCTGGCAGCGTAGTGTCAAGGTACTGGAGGGCGGTGTGCGCCTGCCTGATCCACTGGACCTGCATATCTCGAAAGCCAACACAGGCCGCGAGCATGACTGGCAGGATCAGCTTTTCCTGGAATCCCTGGTCAAAGCCCGCTTCAAGGAGCGCCTGCCGGTTTGTGATCTCGCGGAGGCCACGACGATGCTCGACCGCTTTCTGGACCCGGAGTGCCTGCAATACGCGAGGACCAATCCGCACCCCGAGGTCCGCGCGCTGGCGCTGAAATACCTGCGCGAGTTCGAGGCCGAGGGCGATCCTTACTCCCGCGATATTTTGGCGGCGGGCGGGTGGGAGTAGCGCCCCCGCAGCCGCACCATCTCGGCGCTGCTCAGCCTGCCTTTGTCCTTGAGCACCTGCCGCGCCTCCTCCGCTGTCACGCCCTGGCGCACCACGGTCTCATTTAGCGCGTCTTTGATCTCGACTCCCTCGAATGGAGCAGGCAGCGGGTCATTTTGCTCTCGCCAAATCTCTCCCAAAATGCAATCCTCGCTGCCGGTTCAGGTTATACCGGGCGCTCTGCGTGTTGAGTAGTGACCTGGATGCAGACGTTATTCAGCCGCCGACACCATGAAAACATACCTCACCCTCATCGGTGTGCTGCTCTTCCTGGCAGCGTTCACCGCCCACGCCCAAACCACCGCCTTCACCTACCAGGGGCATCTCATGGACGGCGGCGCCTCGGCCAACGGGAGCTATGACCTCCAGTTCACGCTGAAGAACGCGCCCACGGGCGGCTCCACCGTGGGCACGCCGCAGGTCGTCGCACCGGTCAGCGTGGTGAATGGCATCTTCACCGTCGCGCTCGACTTTGGCGGCGCGGTGTTCGATGGCAGCGACCGCTGGGTGGAGATGGGCGTGCGGCCCTTCGGCAGCGCGGTGCCTTATACCGTGCTCGCGCCGAGGCAGAAGCTCACCAGCGCCCCCTACGCGGTGCGGGCCGCGAATGCAGGCAGTGCCGCCAGCGCCGCGAACCTCACCGGCACGATCACCGCCGGGAATGTTCCCGCCAATCTCATCACCGGCGCCATGCTGGCGAACAACACCATCACCAGCACCCAGATCGAGAATGGCGCGGTGGGCAGCACGCAACTGGCGAACAACGCCGTGGGCACCGCCCAGATTGCCGGCGGCGCGGTCACGCTGTCGAAGATCGCCGCCACCAGCGCCTCGGGCTACCTGGGCCAGGGAGCGCTCAGCGGGCTCACCACCGGCACGGCCACCGCCACGGTTACCTTCACCCAGCCCTTCAGCAGCACGCCACCGGTGGTCATCCAGCAGCCGGGCTGGACGCTCGGCGCGGTGAGCGCCACCGGCTTCAGCGCCACCACGCCCTTTGCTCCTGTCACCGTGGACAGCACGGGCAACGTGGGAAGGGACACCTCGCTGGCGGTGGTCAATGGCCGGCCCGCCATCAGTTACTGGGATTTGAGCAACGGCGACCTGAAATACGCCATTGCCCCCAGCGCCGACGGCACCGGAACCTGGACCACCCTCACCGTGGACAGCACGGGCAACGTGGGAGAACACACCTCGCTGGCGGTGGTCTATGGCCGGCCCGCCATCAGCTACCGGGATGGCAACAACGGCTACCTGAAATACGCCATCGCACCCAGCGCCGACGGCACCGGAACCTGGACCACCCTCACCGTGGACAGCGTGGGATCCGACACCTCGCTGGCGGTGGTCAATGGCCGGCCCGCCATCAGTTACTGGGATTTCACCAACGGCGACCTGAAATACGCCATCGCCCCCAGCGCCGATGGCACCGGCACCTGGACCACCCTCACCGTGGACAGCGCGGGGAGCGTGGGACAGTACACCTCGCTGGCGGTGGTCAATGGCCGGCCCGCCATCAGTTACCGGGATTTCACCAACGGCGACCTGAAATACGCCATCGCCCCCAGCGCCGACGGCACCGGCGCCTGGACCACCCTCACCGTGGACAGCACGGGAAACATGGGAGAACACACCTCGCTGGCGGTGGTCAATGGCCGGCCCGCCATCAGCTACCGGGATGTCACCAACCACGACCTGAAATACGCCATCGCCCCCAGCGCCGATGGCACCGGCGCCTGGACTACCCTCACCGTGGACAGCGCGGGGTTGGTGGGATCCGACACCTCGCTGGCGGTGGTCAATGGCCGGCCCGCCATCAGTTACTGGGATTTTAGCAACGGCGACCTGAAATACGCCATCGCCCCCAGCGCTGATGGCACCGGCGGCCCTTGGACCACCTTCCCCGTGGACAGCGCGGGGGATGTGGGACGCTACACCTCGCTGGCGGTGGTCCATGGCCGGCCCGCCATCAGTTACTATGATGAAACCAACGGCGACCTCAAATACGCCCAGCTCCCGGATGGCCTGTGGACGGCGGGAGATGCCCTGGCCACTGCCCCGGTGCTGGCCGCAGGGGTGCAGGCCGGCGCGGTGGGCGCCGACCAGCTCGCCGCCAGCGCCGTGGATGCCAGCAAGATCGCCGAAGGTGCCGTGGACGACAGCAAGCTGGCCCCGGCCATCAGCGCCACCAAGCTGGGCTCCGGGCTGGTGGACAACACCGAGTTCAACTTCCTCGATGGCGTCACCTCGGGGGTTCAGGAGCAGCTTGGCGGCAAAGTGAGCAAAGCCGGTGACACCATGACGGGCGGCCTCACAGTCGGCGGCAATGGCGACCTGATCGTCTCCGGTCCCACCGCCCGCTTTGCTCTGAACACCGGCGGTTACACCGACGTCGCCGCCACCATCAAAGGCCGTGCGGGTGACAGCAGCATCCTTGATCTCCAGAGCTCAACGGGAGCCGATGTCTTCTTTGTCCATGACGCTGGCAACACGACCATCGCTGGCAACACGACCATCGCTGGCAGCGTCATCATCGCCGCAAGCAGCGGCACCGGCCGTCTGGCCCTGAACACCGGCGGTTACTCCAACGTCGCCGCCACCATCAAAGGCCGTGCGGGTGACAGCAGCATCCTTGATCTCCAGAGCTCCGGCGGCACCGATGTCTTCTATGTCAATGACGCTGGCAACACGACCATCGCTGGCAACACCTTCATCAGTGGCAACGTCGGCATCGGCACCGGCGCTCCCACCGCCAAGCTCGACGTGAACGGCACGGCCAGGATGACCGGCCCGCTCACCCTGCAAACCACCACGAGCGACGCGAGCGCCACCGCGCGGCTGAGCCTCATCGCCAACGGCGCGCACGAGTGGCGGCTGCAGAGCGTGACCGGCTTTGGCCAGCCCATCCCCGGCTCGGGGCCCACCGCCAGCTTCCAGCTCATCAACATGACCTCCGCCGTCACCGCCCTCACCGCGCTGCAGGATGGCAAAGTCGGCCTCGGCCGCATTCCCACGGCCAACCGGCTCGAAGTCGAGGGCGACGCGTCCAAGACCACCGCCAGCGGCTGGGCGGCGAACAGCGACCGGCGGATCAAGGAGGACATCCAGCCCGTGATGAATGCGCTCGACACGCTGGGCAAGGTGCGGCTGGTGGACTTCCGCTACACCGATGACTACCGCGCCGCGCACCCCGGCATCGCCGACCAGCGCTACCTCAACGTGGTGGCGCAGGAGTTTGCCGAGGTCTTCCCCGATCATGTGAAGAGCAGCGGCGAGACGCTGCCGGACGGCAGCGAGATCCTCCAGGTGGACACCTACCCGCTGACGATCTACTCCGCCGCCGCGGTGCAGGAGCTGCATGCGAAGCTCAAGGCGAAGGAGAATGAGATCGCCGAGATGAAGGCCCGGCTGGAGCGGGTGGAAAAGCTGCTGGAGAAAGGAGGGACCCCTTGAGACTGAGTGGACAGCACCTCGGGCTGCGGTCCGGACCGAATCAGGGCGGCTTTCCTCTCCTGAGAGACGGCAAATCAACTCCGGGGAGTTTCCGTCAGGGGTGGCACCCCCGGCGGCTGCC
>DDQZ01000029.1:19794-50529 GCA_002343505.1 Verrucomicrobiaceae bacterium UBA2429
CGGCTGCCCATGCCACCCCCCGCGTCAGGGGGTGGCACCCCCGGCGGCTGCCTATGCCACCCCCCGCGCCAGGGGGTGGCACCCCTTTTTGCCTGTCAGCCGGCCCCTAAGCGACCTGCCACCCACCCTTTTCTCGTTGATCCTCAGCCTGTTTTGACATGAAACGCCTCACCCTCCGCCTCGCCTTCCCCCTGCTTACCGCCGCCGCGCACGCGCAGAGCTACTCCATCACCTCCCGCATCATAGCAGGCGGCGGTGGCACCAGCAGCGGCGGGGCGTATGCCGTCACCGGCGCCATCGCCCAGCCTGAGGCCAGCCCCCCCTCCACCGGGGGCGGCTACGGCATCAGCGGCGGATTCTTCGGCCAGTACATGGCGTTGCAGCAAACCGGCGCGCCGCACCTCACCATCCGCAGTGTGGGCGGGAATGTCCAAGTCGTCTGGGGATCGAATGTCCCCGGCTGGGTGCTCCAAGCCAACAACACCGACCTCGCCCCCGAGAACTGGCTCGATGTGGCGGGCACGCCGACGGTGATGGGAGCCGAGCAGTTCCTCCAGTTCGCCGCCGGCGGCGGGCGTGTTTTCTTCCGGCTGAGGAAGTTGTGAGCTGTGGATGATGAGGTGGCAGCCTTGTTTCCGCCCCATGGAGGTGGCGCAGGGAAGCGCTCAAGAGCGTTGATGTTGCGTCACTGGATGGGTGAGTCATCACACTTTGCTGGATGACCGGCGGAAGCGGCGGAAACTGGAATCCAACAAGCTTCCAGGCAAGCAGCCGCAACCCCTCGTGTTGCCAGCATTCCGGAATCATGAAGCACCGGAATTTCATCTTCTGCGCGGGAGGGCAGCCTGCCATCCAGGGCAGGGCTGCATCGTCAACGCCCGGATGGGCGCGCGCCGCGTGTGTTGCTGGCGTCCTGTGTAGCGAAGGCGGCCCTTGATGGGAGCCTTTTCCGCCGCGGTCACCCGGCGGCATTTTCATGAGGCTGGGGCGGGCAGCTCGCAGGCTCCGGCGGGATCGAGGGTGAGGGAAACGGGGGCACCGCGCTGGAAGGCGGGGGGGCCTTGCATCCGCGCCAGCCAGCGCAGCGGGCCGCTCTCGATCCAGACATGCGTGTGGGTGCCGAGGTAGATGATCTCGGAGACCACGGCAGAGCAACCGTCCCGGTCGCCTGCACAGGCGGGACGCCCGTGCCCCATGCTGTGCCTCGTGCCTGGCTCGTCACTCGGAGAGTGACGACTACTATGCACATGCTCGGGGCGGATGCTCCAGCGGGTGAGGGTGCCTGGCGGGTGCGCAGATTTCTCCGGCAGCGGGAGCAGGGTGCCATCGGCAAAACGGACGGCATTGCCATCTTCGGTGATGCGGCCCGCGACGAGATTGGTGTCGCCGATGAAGGAGGCGACGAAGTCCGTGGCCGGCCGGGCGTAGAGCTGCTCGGGGGCGGCGATCTGCTCGATGCGGCCCTGGTTCATCACGGCGATGCGGTGGCTCAGGCTCATGGCCTCCCACTGGTCATGCGTGACATAGATGAAGGTGGCGCCGACCTCGCGATGCAGCGCGCCAAGCTCCACGAGCAAGTGCTGGCGCAGCTTCAGATCAAGCGCGGCCAGGGGTTCATCGAGCAGGAGCACGCGCGGGCGGTTGACCAGGGCGCGGGCCAGGGCGGCGCGTTGTTTTTGCCCGCCGCTGAGCTGGGCGGGGCGGTGGCCGGCGTGGCTTTCGAGCTTCACGAGCGCGAGCATTTGCTCCACCGACTCGCGGACACGCTCGCGCGGCCAGCCTGCCATGCGCGGACCGAAGGCGATGTTTTCCCGCACGCTGAGATGCGGAAAGAGGGCGTAGTTTTGAAACACGGTGTTCACCGGACGGCGCTCGGGCGGCAGCGCGGTGATGTCTTTCCCGCCCAGAAAAATGCGCCCTGCGTCCGGAGCCTCAAATCCGGCGATGAGGCGCAGCAGCGTGGTCTTGCCGCAGCCGCTGGGGCCGAGCAGGGAGAATGCCTCGCCCTCACGGATGGCGAGCGAGACATCGTCCAGCGCGCGCAGCCTGCCGAAGCTGCGGCTTACGGACTCGATGACCAGGAAGTCGTCCATGCGTTGAAGGACGTTGCTCAATATTCACGCGCCAGCAGGTGGTCCGCCAGCTCGCGCAGGCGCGCGCCGCGCGGGCCGAAGATGGCGAGGGAATCATGCGCCACCCGGGTGAGGCGGTGCGCCTCATCGCGCGAGGCGTCCAGGCCGATGAGGGCGGGGTAGGTGGACTTCTCCGAGGCCAGGTCCTTGCCGGCGCTTTTGCCGAGCTTTTCACTGGTCTGGGTGACATCAAGAATGTCGTCAATGATCTGGAAGGCGAGGCCGGCGGCCATGCCGAAGTCATGCAGGGCGGCCAGCTCCTCCGGCTGGCAGTCGGCGCTCATGCCGCCGAGCTTGAGGCTGGTGGCGAGCAGGGCGGCGGTTTTGTTTTCGTGGATGAAGCGCAGGGCTTCGAGGGGCAGCTTTTGCCCCTCGCCTTCGAGGTCGGCCACCTGGCCGCCCACAAGATGCAGACTGCCGGCGGTGCGCGCCAGTTCGGCGATCAAAGCGCCCGCGCTGTGGCGGACGGTGACGGGTGTTTTGACGAGGATTTCAAAGGCCAGCGCCTGGAGCGCGTCCCCGGCGAGGATGGCGATGCCGTCGCCGAAGACCTTGTGGCAGGTGGGCACGCCGCGGCGGAAGTCGTCGTTGTCCATGCTCGGCAGGTCGTCATGGATGAGCGAGTAGGTGTGCAGGCACTCGACCGCGCAGGCGGCGAAGGCGGCGCTCTCCTTGCCCCCGCCGCAGGCCTCGGCGGCGGCAAGGCAGAGGATGGGCCTGAGGCGCTTGCCACCGGCGAAGACGCTGTGGCGCATGGCGCGGTGGATGGTGGACGGGGCGGTGTCTGCGGAGGGGATGAGGCGGTCGAGCATGCTGTCCACAAAGGCGCAGCGCTCGGCGAGGTGGGTCTTGAGGTCGGGCATCGGGAGGTCGTTAACGGAGATGTTTGGAGGCAAGGTCTTCGGAGAGGTGCTCGAAGTCGCCCTCCTCGCACCATTTCACAAAGCGTTCGGTGAGGCGCTTCAACTCATCCCACTCATGGCGGATGAGCTTCGCCTCCTCGTCGCTGATGCTGTTGTCAGCCGCGGCGTCACTGATGGCGGAGAGAACGTCGGCGAATTTTTGCACGATCTCCTGCGTGGCGGGCATGACCTCGCGTCCCGGGCGTTTGCCGGTGGGCGGGTTTTTGACAAAATAGCCGCCCGCCTTGTGGCAGAGCCACTGGATGAGGTGATCATGCCCGGTGATCTCATAGAGCTGGTGGATGCGATCAAGCGGGTTGAGCACGCCGCTTTGATTCCTCGCATCCTTCTCCATCCACTTGTAAACAAGGGACAGGGACATGCCCAACTGGCTGGCGACCTTTTTGACGTTCGAACTCTCGACCGCCTGACGGATGACTTGGTGGGATTCCATGCGCTGTTTTTCACGCCCAGCGCGCTTTTTGGCAAGCTGGAATACCACAAGGGGCGTGCTCGGTCATGGATGCGATCACGCGAGCGGAATTGTCCGGTCACCTTGATTCTTCATCACCACCCCATCATGCCGCCGATCTGATACACGGCGAAGGCGAGCACCCAGGCGGTGCCGCTGAGGTAGAAGAGCTGGAACCAGACCCACTTCCACGAGCCGGTCTCGCGCCTCACGATGGCGAGCGTGCTCACGCACTGCATGGCGAAGACGTAAAACACGAGCAGGCTCACGCAGACCAGCGGGCTGTAAACCAGCGTGCCATCCGCGCGCGTCTCCTGCTGGATGCGCTCGCGCAGCGGCGTCATGTCCTCCTCATCCTCCGCGCCCACGGCATAGACCACGGCCATGGTGTTCACAAAAAGCTCGCGCGCGGCGAAGCTGCCGATAAGGCCGATGCCGATCTTCCAATCATAACCGAGCGGCTCGATGAGCGGCTCAATGAGGTGACCGGCACGCCCGGCGAGGCTTTGCGCGAGCTGGCGGGATTTGACACCGGCGAACTCGTCAGCGGCGGCGGTGAGCGCGGCTTCATCCCCCGAGGTTTCAAGGGACTCAATGCGCTGCTCGATTTTCTCCGCCTCGGCCAGCAGGGCGCTGTCTTTCGGGTAGGTGGAGGCCGCCCAGATGAGGATGGACATGCCAAAAATGACCGTGCCCGCGCGCAGGAGGAAGGCCTTGGCCCGCTGCCACACCTGGAGCAGGATGGCCTTCAGCGAGGGCAGCTTGTAGTTCGGCATTTCCAGGATCATGGGCGCGTTCGCCCCGCGCAGGATGCCTTTGTTGAAGATCCACGCGAAGCCGAAGGCGCCGAGCGTACCCAGCGCGTAGAGGCCGACCATGGTGCCCGCGCGCGCCCAGGCGGACACGCTCTCCGGCATGAGCGCGCTGATGAGCAGCAGATACACCGGCAGGCGCGCCGAGCAGCTCGCCAGCGGGGCGATGAGGATGGTGATGAGTCGGTCCTTCGGGCTGTCAATCGTGCGCGTGGCCATGATGCCGGGCACGGCGCAGGCGTAGCTGCTGAGGAAGGGCAGGAAGGCCTTGCCATTCAGCCCGACGACGCTCATCAGGCGGTCCATGATGAAGGCCAGCCGCGCCATGTAGCCGGTGTCCTCCATGATCCCGATGAAGAAAAACAGGATCAAAATCTGCGGCAGGAAAACGACCACACCCGCCACGCCATTGATGGCCCCGTCCACGATGAGATCGCGCAAATCACCGGGCGGCATGAGGCCGGTGACAGTGTTGCCCAGGGCGGCAAAGGCCTCCTCGATCCAGCCCATGGGTCCTTCGGCGACACGAAAGATGAGGAAGAAGAGAAAGGCCAGGATGCCCAGCAGCACCGCGCCGCCGAAAAACGGGTGGAGAAGAAATTGGTCGAGCCTGTGCGTGAAGGTGCGCACCTCCTGCTCGGGCAGCGTCAGCACTTTGGCGGAAAGCTTTTCGATGGCGGCGTAGCGGTCGGCCACGAGCTGGTCCTCCCAGCCGGGGTGCGCTTTTTCCACCACCTCGCGCGCCTCGCGGATTTGAGCCAGGTGACTGTCCTCGAAGCCGTCATGCAGCGGGTTGTGATCCGCCATGAGGTAGAGCGGCTCCAGCAGCGTGGCTTTGTCATGAATGGCACCGGCGCTGGCAAGACTGTCGAGGCTGCGGTGCAAAGCGGCGCGGATGTCCTCCGGCAGCGGCGCGGAGTGCCAGCGCGGCGCGGGCAGGTCTTCCCGACTGATGGCCACGCGCAGTTCCAGGAAACCCTGGCCGCTGATGGCCTGCATGGGCACCACGGGCACGCCGAGCTCCTCGGACAGGCGCGGGATGTCAATGCGCCACTGTTTGTGCGCGGCCACGTCCATCATGTTCAGCACGAGTACCGTGGGCAGGCCGAGCTCGAGCACTTGGGAGAGCAGGTAGAGATTCCGCTCCAGGTTTGAAGCATCGGCCACGAAGAGGATGCGGTCCGGCCGTGGCGTGTCGGCGCGGCGGCCCAGCAGCACGTCGCGCAGCACGGCCTCGTCAGGACTGCGGGCGTTCAGGCTGTAGGCGCCGGGCAGGTCAATGACGCGCAGCTTTTTGCCATGCTGGGTGCGGCATTCGCCGATCTTTTTTTCAACCGTCACACCGGGGTAGTTCGCCACCTTTTGGCGCAGGCCGGTGAGCAGATTGAAAAGCGTGGTCTTGCCCGAGTTCGGGTTGCCGACCACAGCGAGGAGGGGTGGCGCGGCTTCGCTCATTCCAGGGTGATGGCGATGTCCGCCGCTTCGTGGTTGCGCATGGCGATGTGGGAACCGCGAACGGTGATCTCGATGGGCTCGCCCAAAGGCGCGCGCCGCACCATGCGTACCCGCGCACCCGGAGTCAGGCCCAACTCGCGCAGCCGGGTGAGGCCCGCCCGCCCTGTGGGCATGGAGTGGATGACGGCCTGCTGGCCAACAGGGAGTTGGGCGAGAGTGAGGGGCATGTTTGCTATTGAGACTTTATCGCACTGGAGACGCTAGCGCGAACGATACCCAATGCAACAGACTCGTTGCTCTTCGGCAGGCGTTTCACTCTTGAAAAAGACGCGACTGCCCAAGCAACGGTTTCGTTGGCAAGCTCACTCCAGCGTGATCCCATGCCAGTAGGCGAACTCCCAGGCCCAGCCGTTGGCGTGGGCTTCGATGCGCAGGGTGATGTCCTGGCCTTTCCACTTGGCCAAATCGACCTCCACGGTCTTCCAGCGCGGCTTCTCGTGGTCCACGGTCACGGCTTTGACCTCCTGACCGTTGACCAAAACCTTGGCCAGCCAGTCGCCGCGATCATCGGCGGCCACGCTGAACTTTAGTTTGGTCTTCTCGAGCTTCAGTTGGCGCTCAAAGCTCGCGGGCGTCTTTTTGTCGGGGAACGGATGCAGGAGCAGCACATTCGTTTTGCCGTGGTATTCGGCCAGTTTGACCGGCGTGCGCTCGAAATCGGGCGCGTTGACCTTCCAGTCGGGATTCCACAGGCTGACGCTTTCCCAGTCGATAGCACGCCAGTTGGTCTTTTTGGGTTGGGAGGTCGTTTCAGGCAGTTCGACGCCTTGGATGAGCAGTTTCTTCTTTTCGGCCGTGAGCGGGCCTTCTTCCGGCGGAGCGAGGATGTACCAAATGAGGTCGCGGAAAGCCGCATCGGGTAAATTGCCGAATCCCATCGGCATGAGGCTTTGCTTCGTGTTCGTCAGCGTGGCGATTTGATCGCGTGGCACGACCTGCGCCGCGCCCCCGGCTCCGAGCAGCTTCACATGCCCCGGCGTGTCCTCCACGACGCGACCCGCGAGCGTGCGGCCGTCCTTCGTGCTCACGCTGATGTTTTCGTAGCCGTTGCCGATGATCTGGTTGGGATCGATGACGTTCGCCAGCAGCGCATCGAGGTTGCTGCGGCCGCTGCCGATCAAATCCGGCCCCACCTTCTGCCCGCCGCCGTGAAACTCATGGCAGACCATGCAGGTGGCCGTGAAGAGCAGTTTGCCGTTCGCGAGATCCGGCTCGCCCGTCAGACACGCCTGCTTCTTCTGTGCGATGAGCGATTTCACATCGTCCGACGAATCCTGCCACGCGCCGAGCACCTTGAAGGCGAGATCGCGGATGGCTTTGTCTTTATGCGTCGCCAGCGCACGCCGCACCGGCGCGGGGAAACCGCTCGCGCTGACTTTTTGCTCAGAGATCGCGTTGAGCAGCGCCTTCGTCCACGTGTCGCGATTGGAAAGCGCCTCGATGGCCGCGTTGCGCATGTTGAAGTCCTTCGAGGCCGATTGTTGAAGCAGCGGCGCGATGAACTCATCGCCTCCGAGGTCCGCCGCCGCGCGAATCGCCGCCACGGCGAGCGCGGTGGAGGTCTGCGGCGTGAGCAGCGGCATCAAGCCGTCCTTCACCGTGTCGGTGCGCACCTTTTGCAGCGATTGCAGCACCGTGATGCGCTCCTTCTCCGGCTTCGAGCCATCGTGCAGCACCGCGATCATCTCCTTCACCGCCGCCGCATCCCCCCACATCACCGCGAGTGTCTGCGCGTGCTTCCGCACGTCGGAATTGGCGTAGGTGCGCCAGTCTCTGAGGATTTCGGTAACATCCCCCTCGGGCCGTGTCACTCTGGCGTTCTGACTTGTCGCTAGACTTGCCAGACATGCAGCCAGCAGTTCCGGCTCAGGGCGTGCCACATGCAGAGATTCCAAAAGACCGAACAGCCTTTTAGGATTCGCATCATCAGAGACCCGTCGGCAAAGCCGTTGGACGGCAAAATTGAATGCCGGGTGTTTGCCGCCAAGGTGCGCCAGTCCGCGCAAAGCGATTCCAGAACCATGTTCAGCAGCTAGCGGCTCCAAAGCTTGCCATACAGCGAAGGAGACAAGTTGGTCTGCTGCTGTGCGACTGACAGTTTTTCCAGGTGGAAAGTCGTTCGGATTTACAGGGTCAACATTCGGTGGCGGACCGCCCTCAATCCATGAATCGCGGACTATAGAAGTAGCTAGACCCTCGATGATTCCGACTCCGTGACGAGTTTCTAACGAGACTTTGGTGGCGCGATTTACCGTGAGACAGCCACCCGAAATTTGGCGCAAGGCCACTGCCACGGCGTGGCGCACACCCAAATTGGCCGACTTTG
Source organism: Verrucomicrobiaceae bacterium UBA2429 (assembly GCA_002343505.1). Taxonomy (GTDB): domain Bacteria; phylum Verrucomicrobiota; class Verrucomicrobiia; order Verrucomicrobiales; family Verrucomicrobiaceae; genus Prosthecobacter. The sequence continues at coordinate 27,954 of DDQZ01000029.1, forward strand.
CCAGCGATCCCAATCGTGATCGTGCTTTTGAAAAAGGCTCATCTCCAAATGTTAGCTCGTCGAGATACTTCGCTCCGATTTCGGATGGGCGGTCCATCAGCTTTACCCGCCATTTTTCGCCCGTAAATCGCGCCGCCCATGCCTGGAGGTTGGGATCAGGGTTGGTGGCTAGTTTGTCGAGCAGGGCAGCACTCGTTGCATCCATGCCGTGCAAGGTCCAAGCGCACTCGAACTTGGCGTGTGAGGAAACGCTATCTGGTAATTGCGTGATCTCTTGCAGAGTTGCCTCTCGGTCATTCCTCTCCACCAGCATTCTTCTCGCCATCCTTCGCATCCAGTTGTTGGGATGCTCCAGGGTCTTCACGAGGTCGGCGGTGGAGAGTTTTTTGAGGTTGAGATTCGGCGGAGCGCGGACGCCCTCGTCCGCTTTCGCACCGGTGGCTTTGGCGGACGAGGGCGTCCGCGCTCCTGTGTGAACGACGCGCCAGATTCTTCCCCGCTCGCGATCGACGCCTTCAGGATTGGCTTTGGCGTTTTGGTAGCAGGGATACTTGTCGCACCAGTCCATGATCCAGAGGAAGCCGTCGGGGCCGGTTTGCGTGCTGACGGGGCGGAACCAGCCGTCGTTGGCGCGGAGGAAGTCGCGACGCGGCTCGCATTTGAAGGTGGCTCCGACGGGCGTGAGAATTTCTTCGTGGATGGCGTTGTCGTGGATGTTGCCGATGAAGGCGTGGCCGTGCGTGTCGGCGGGATAGCGGCCGCCTTGATAAATCTGCACGCCGGCATAGGCGGCGCGGAAATGTTTATGCTTCACGATGCTGGGCAGCAGTTCATACGAATACGGATTCTCCGGCGCACCGCCCTGGCGCACATAGATGCCGCCGGGAGCCATGTGGAAGAAGTGGTCAATGACGCAGGCGCTGACGAAGAAGTTTCCCGCGGCGTCGTAGTCGCAGCCCCAGGGATTGCTGGTGCCGTCGGCGAAGACTTCGAATTCCCATGGGAGCGCGGGTGCCCCCGCCCGCTCGTCTTTGCTGGCGGACGAGGGCGTCCGCACTCCCATCGGCCTCGCGCGACCGATGCCCGCATCAAACTTGAAGCCTTCACTCTCCGGCTGGCCGGGGCGGCGGACCTTGCTGTTGGTGAAAACGCCGTGCGTCATGTAGAGCCAGCCGTCGGGGCCCCAGCAGAAGGAATTCAGCAGCTCATGCGTGTCCTCACGGCCGAATCCGGTGAGCACCACACGCCACGCGTCCGGTTTGTCGTCGCCGTTGTCATCGCGGAAGTGGAGAAGATGCGGCTGCTGGCCGATGTAGATGCCGTCATCGCCGCAAAGGATCGCACTGGCGAGATTCAGACCCTCGACGAAGACGGTGCGCTTGTCGGCCTCGCCGTTGTTGTCGGTGTCTTCGAGAATGATGACGCGGTCGCGGGGGATTTCGCCGCCGCGGCCTGGCATTGGATGGTATCGATCGTCCTTAGCTTCGCCGCCGAAGGGCGCGGGATGTTTGGAGCCTTCCGGATACTCGTAAGCCTCCACGACCCACAAACGGCCGCGATGATCCCAGGTCATGGCGACGGGATTTTGCACCATCGGCTCATGGGCGAAGCAGCGGACCTCGTAGCCCTCCGGCACGGTCATTTTCTTCCTCGCCTCCTCCGGCGAGGGACACGCGTTCGTCGAGGGCAGGTAGGTGCCGGTGAGTTCCTTGCCCTGCCCGGACAAACCGGTGGTCATCAGGCAGAGAAGATTGAAGAAAAGAAATCGCATAAGGACAATCAAACGTGAATGGGAACCCTGTGCATTGTTTCAGAATGCAAAAAGCCCTGTCCCGCTTCGGCAGGACAGGGCGCAAAACAATCACACACGGTGAAATTTATTGCGGCGGCACGCGGAAGAGCTTTCCGGTGTATGGGCACTTGACCTCCATGCCGACCGGCAGGCCGGTCACATCCACAAGTTGGTGCTTGGCCGCATAAGGACTGTTGACGAAACCGGGGCGGCCCGGAATGGACGAACCATAAGGGAGTCCGGCGGCGGGTTCAGGAGCGGGCGCGGTGGCGGGGGCGGGGTCCAGCCTCGGTTCGGGGGCCGGCCGGGTAAGAGCTGCCACATTGCCGGTTGTCACAGGGGGAGTGGTGCGCGGTGTGGATGCAGGCGTCTGCCGGGGCGACGCCGTCACCGGGGTGTCCGGCTGCTGCTGGCGTGGAGTTGTGCGCGCTGCCACCTGAGGCTGGGAGGAAGCGCGCATGCCGCCGGGAACGATGAACGGCTTCTGGGTGTAGGGGCAGACAACCTTTGATCCAGGAGCCATGCCACGCACGTCCACGAGCCGTCCTGGAGAAGTATGCGGGGTGCGCACATAGCCCGGAAGTTCTGTCACAGGGCGCGCCAACGGAAGAGCACCCTCGCTACTGCGTGTGGGTGCGGCGGAGGGATTGCTGCGGACATAAGAGGCGGGAGTCTGCTGTGTTGCAGTCAACAGGCGATTGCTGCTGCTCGTGGTCAGCGGTGCACCAGAGGGTTTGCTGGTGTAATAGCTGATCAAGCCGCGGCTTTGGATTTGGTTCCATGCGTCACGAGGCGGCATGGAGCAGGAAGCCAGAGCCAGGAGTCCAATGGACGCGAGCGGGAGTCCAAGTCGAGAGGGAGTAAGCGCGTATTTCATGGCGGAGAGCAATTTTTTGAATTACCTCTCTCAGAATAGTGAATTTTTTAGATTCTGCAACCTCAAAGATGTCCCAGGACCATCAAGAGATACAATTATTTTGATTTTCCATACTTCTTCGTCTGGTTGAAAAACTGGCATTCGTGTCTACTTAAGGCCATGCAATGGCGCATCATCACCGTCGGCAAACCCGCTCTTTCCTGGGCAAAAGCGGGATTTGAGGACTATCTCTCCAGGCTCCGGCGCATGGCGCGGGTGGAACATGTGGCGGTCAAAGACGGACCGCGCGATCTGGTGGATGCGCGCATGTTAACCGCCTCTGATGACGGCCTGAGAATAATTCTGGATGAGCGCGGACGCGCGCTGAGAAGCCTGGAATTGGCGGCATGGACACGCCGCCAGGAGGTTTGCGGCACCAAGCGGGCCTGCCTGCTTATCGGAGGTGCGGAGGGGCACGGCGAACTTCTGCGCGCTAGCGCGGATGAGTGCTGGACCTTGTCGAAGTTCACGCTTCAGCATGAAGTGGCGCTTGTCGTGCTGGCCGAGCAAATCTACCGCGCCTATAGTATCTTGCGCGGTGAACCTTACCATCGTGAGTGAGTCGCAATTCTTCGAGGTTTCGCCTTGTTGAGAACTTGAGGTCTGCTAATATTTAAAAAATATCAATCCTTCCTCCTGATCTCACCTCATGTCCGGTTCCGTCCTCCAGAATGTGATTCATCCTCCTCATGGAATAGGTGGCGAGGCTGGACGAAAATCCGGAATTCATGAGCCGGATGAGGAATTCCCACAAGACGGAATGGACCTGGAAATGGAAACCGTGCTTGGAGTTCTTGTGGAGAACGCGCCTGTGGCGATGGCGATGTTTGACCGCGAGATGCGTTATGTGCTGGCGAACCGCGCATGGATTGAGGAGTTCTCTCTCCAGGAGGTGCAACCCTTGATTGGCCGCAGCCAATATGAAATATTCCCCGCCATGCATCCAGGCTGGCGGGAAGTGTACGAGCGCGGACTGAGCGGCCATGTCGTGCGCAGCGAGCATGATGAGATAGGAGGCGAGGACGGCGGCCGCCTGGTTTACCGCTGGGAAGTGCGCCCCTGGAGACGAAACAAGGATGCCAGTGTGGGGGGGCTGATGGTGACTTGTGAAAAATTCGCCGCCATGCCATCGGGTGTTTCCGCCCTCCCCCCGGAACTGCCCATGGACTCACGCAGCGAGCAGGTGCGGCACGCTCCGGATATTGAAATGCCTCCAAGCGCACTGCCTCTGGTTCTGGTGGATGAAAATTGTGTAATTCATCAAGCCAACACTGCGGCTGTCGAACTGTGCCTGGCGCGCGGTTTGAGGGAGGGCGCGTCACTGTTTGCGGAAATGTTCACCAGTGGCAGGGACATCGCGGCTTTTCAGTCCCTATGGCAAAAGGCTCTCGACAAACTGGAGAGCGGCTCTTCCGGGGCCATGCTGCCGGTTCCCGGCGCGCACGAGCGCATGAGCGGAGAGTCGGAACTTCCGGAGCGGTGGCTACTGAGTCCCTCCGGCAAATCAGGCGAGCGCATGATCTTCCTCGCCGTGGGCATGCCGCGCGGACAAGGACATGACCCTGTGCCCCGTCCTGCCGCGATGCCTGCTGCCCCGGATCTGCCCGCCATCGCCAGCGCCGTTGCCTCCATCCGCCAGCCTTCCCAGCAGGCGCCTGCCGATCCCTCCGCGAACCTGGAGGTGCGGCGCCTGCAGGATGATCTGGCGCGTACCCGCCAGGAGATGCGCACGCTGCGCGAAGCGGAGCATCTTTTCGCACAAAAAGAAACGCGGGTGCGGCAATACCTCGACCTGCTTCCCTGCGGTGTGCTCGTGCTGGATGAGTCAGGCGCGCCGGTTTTCCAGAACGAACCCCTCTCCCGCCTGCTAGGCAGGCCTGTGAGGAAGGACGAGACGGTCGAAAACTGGCTGGCCGCCGCCTGTCCAGGGGACGAAGGAAAGCAGGAGACTTCCACCATCTGGCGCGAGGATGTGTGGCGGAGGCAGTTGACCCGGATATTCTCCCTGGTGACAGCGGACGGACTGCTCAAAGAGTTGGAGTTTCAACCCTGCGCGCTGCCCGGCGGAGGGCTGCTTGTCTGCATCCAGGACGCCACAGAACACTGCCGCCGCGAGGAGCAACTGCGCGCCTCGGAAGCCAAGTTCCGCGCCATGTTTCACGACGCGCCTGTCGCCGTAATACTGACTGACAAAACCGGCTCCGTGTTTGAGGCGAACCCGCGCGCCGAGGCCATGCTCGGCCGCTCCAAGTCGGAACTGCGGCGGCTGCCCCCCGGCGGCTGGATGGACGCGCCCGACATCGAGCGCAGGAAAGAGACGCTCCGCCAGTTGCAAGCCTCAGGGGACCGCTCCGCCAGCCTTGAGATCCGCTTAGTCCGGGCGGGCGCTGATCCGATGCCCTGCGCAATGACGCTCGCACAGGTTCTGGATGCCGACGGCCTGCCGCACAACACGGTACATTTTCTGCAACCTGCCGGAAGCGCGCAGACCGGTCAAAAACTGGAGGGCGGCACGAGCACGACCTCTTTGAAGACAAAAGCGCCGTCAGCCATCCCCCCGGCCTCTGGCGGTCCGGGAGTGTTTCTTCTGAGAACGAACGTCAATGGCAGGATCCAAGAATGCAGTCCTCGCGGACTGGAGCTTCTAGGGCTTGAAGCCGGCCAAGCAAAAGGCCGCGCCCTGCATCTGCATTTCCGTCCATCAGACGCGACGGGTTTTTACAGCGAACTGGCGGCAAATTCTCAAGATGAGCGCACTTTCGAATGCCTCCAAGCTGGCGGCGAACGCGCCTCGTGCCGCCTGCTGGCTCGCGGGTGTGGCGGCGGCGGTTTCGATGTGGAGTTGTTTGAAGCCGGGGGAGACGACATACGGCAGCTTTCCGACAAAGCGCCACCCAGCAATGCAACTGCGGACTCGCCAGCGCTCAAACCCTGGCCGGCAGCGGATCTTTCCCGGGAGAAACTGCTGCTCAGCGAGACTCATCACCGCATCAAAAACCACCTCCAAATCATCTCCAGCCTGCTGAACCTGGAGTCGAACACCGTCCAGGACTCAGCGGCGCGCGGCGCGCTGAGATCCAGCCAGAATCGTGTGCGCGCCATCGCCGAACTGCACCAGCATCTCTACCAGCTCGCTCTTGGATCGAACTCAGGTTTCGCAGACTTCGCCTCCGGACTCGTGCAGAGGCTGCGGGATTGTTTTGACGTGCCGGAGAGCCAGGTCAGCGTGAAACTGAAGCTGCAGGACGGATGCATCCAGCAGGAATGGCTGATGCCCCTGGCCCTCGTCTTGAACGAAACACTTTCCAACTGCTTCGAGCACGCCTTTCCAGGCCGTCGCTCGGGCACGGTAGAAGTCACGCTCGCCTTGAGCGGAGAGGGCGGGCAGCTTGTCGTGAGTGATGATGGCATCGGACTTGCGGGCGGATTCGCCACCCCCTCCAGCCAGGGACTGGGGTTGAAAATACTCTCTGTTTTTGCCGAGCAAATGCGCGGGCGGCTGGAAATCGGAGCCTCACCCCAGGGGGGAACGAAAATTCTGTTGCGATTTTCTATGGCATCTACTGATATTTAGAGCTAGCATGATTCATACTTCCATGAATCATGAACGGCTTTGACCGCATACGCATCCTCATTGTCGAAAACGAGGGTCTTGTCGGCTGCGACATGGCTGGCTGCCTCAACGACTGGGGATGCCGGGTCGTTGGCACTTGCGCCTCTGGCGAGGAGGCACTGCGCCTGAACCGTGATCTGCGCCCGGACTTGGTGCTGATGGATGTGCATCTCGACGGCCCGATGGACGGCATCGAGACAGCGAGGCGTCTTCGTGAGCAGGGACCGGTGGCGGTCGTCTATGCCACCGCCTGCGCGGACCTGGACACTGTGAACCGGGCGCGCGACACCGACCCCTACGGCTATTTGCTCAAACCCTTCAATCACGACGATCTGCGCCTGACGGTTGATGTGGCGGTGACGCGGCTGCAAAAAGAGCGCGAGCGCCATCAGCGCGAGCAGCGCTGTTTCGAGGCCTTCCAAAGCCTGGCGGACGGCGTCATCGCCGCAGATCTCGCGGGCGTCATCACCTTCATGAACGAGGCCGCCGCGCGGGTCACCGGCTGGGAGCGCTCCCACGCTGTGAGCCGCTCCCTGCACGAGGTGTTCCGCATTTACCAGGCCAGCGGAGAACCCGCCATGGTCGAACTGACCGGCGGCGCCGCCAATGCCGAGCGCACCGTCTGGCTGACCACTCGCGACGGCAGCCGCGTGCCCATCCAGGACCGCTCCGCCCCCTTGCGTGACGAGGCCGGGCAGCTCACCGGAGTGGTCATTCTCTTCCGCTCCCTGCCCGCCGCTGAGGCGGAAAAATCCGCCGCCGCACACGCTGCCGCGCCTGATGCCACCGCACAGGCGCCGCTGGTGGACGTGGTCGAGAGCATCTCGGACCCGCTCATCGCCCTGGACGGGCGCTGGCGGCTCATCTATGCCAACGCCAGCGCGCAACGGCTCTTCGAGCGCGGACCGGACAAGCTCATTGGCGTCAATTTCTGGGACTTGCTGCCTGTGGCCACCCGCGAGGCGCACCACGAGGCGCTGGCGCACGCCCTGCTGCACCGGGAAAGCGTGAGCCGGGAGGTCTATTTCGAGGAAAAACAAACCTGGCTGGAGCTGCGCGGGCACCCCTTTGCCGAGGGCCTGCTCGTGCTCATGCAGGACATCACCACCCGGCGCGAGGAGGCCGACCGCCGCCACCGCCTGGACAGGCTGGAGTCCCTTGGCCTGCTGGCGCGCGGCTTCGCACACGAGTTCAACAACCTCCTCACCGTGCTGCTGGGAAATCTTTCCCTGGCCGAAATGCGCCTGCGCAATGTCATCCAGCTGCCCGAACTGCACACGGCCAAACAGGCCACGCTCCAGGCGCAGGGTCTGGTGCAGCAGCTTCTCACCTTCGCACGCGGCGGCGCGCCCATCAAAAGGCCCGTGCAGATGGCCGATCTCATCGAGCAGTTTTTCATGCATCACACGCGTGCCACCGGCATCGAGTACCGTCTCGACATCCACCCCCGGCTTCCCACGATGGCTGTGGACCCCGCGCAGATTCGCCGCCTGATTGGCAACCTGGTCCGCAACGCCGAGCAGGCCCAGCCGGAGGGCGGAGTCATCACCGTGCGCTGCCATCCCATGGACCCACGCGAAATGTTCCCGCACGAAATCCTGAGCGACGCGCCAGTGCAGGCACCGGGCGGGGTGGTCGTCGAGGTCCATGACCAGGGCGCTGGCATCCCCTCCGAGGTGCTGCCGCATGTTTTTGAGCCTTACTTCAGCACGCGCAAATCCGAGAATGCCACCGGACTCGGCCTCACCGTCTGCGAATCCATCGCCAAAGCGCATGGCGGCTCCCTCTCCGTCAGCAGCGAGCCTGGAAAGGGTGCCAAAGTGCGGCTTTATCTTCCCCTAGACGACGAGGGTGACGAGACGGGCTCGCTCGGCATTGGCGGCCAGCTTTTCGACTCGGCCCCGCAGACCGCCACGCAGCGCATCCTCGTGCTTGAGGACGACCCGCTCGTGCGCAGCCTCATCGTGCGCAACCTGGGCGGCCAGGGCTACGAGGTGGCCGAAAGCGTCGAGGGCGGAGAAACTGTCAGGCTTTACCAGGAGGCGGCGCAGGCTGGACGCCCTTACGATCTCGTCATCCTCGACCTCTCCATCCCCAACGGCATGGGCGGTGTGCGCGCGATGGAAAAACTCCGCCAGCTCGACCCGGGCGTGCTTGCCATCGTCTCCAGCGGCTACAGTGACGACCCCGTCATGGCCCGTCCGGCAGCCTATGGCTTCGCCGCCGTGCTGCCAAAACCATACGAGCCTGCGGACATGCTTCGCCTGGTCAAAACCGTCCTCGCCCAGCGCGCCGTGGGCAAATGAGGTCGGGCGTGAAAAAGACGGTTCCGGCGGTTGACGCACGGGCATCAGGCGTTACTCTGGCGGCCCTCAAATTTCAACGAACCTTTCATTATGGCCAAAGTCTGTCAAATCACCGGAGTCGGCGTCACGCGCGGCCACCACATTCATCGCAGCGGTAAAGCGAAGAAGGAGGGCGGCATCGGCAAGCACATCACCAAGCGGGTGAAGCGCGTCATTTACCCGAATCTGCGCCAAAAGCGCATCTGGGTGCCCGAACTCGGGAAATATGTCACCGTAAAACTCACCGCGCGCGCCTTGAAAACGCTGAACAAGAACGGCGCTCTGAAGACACTCAAGGCCGCCGGCCTCGTCTAAAATTCCCAATAGTTGATGGTGTTCGGAGGCAGGCCGCAGGGCCTGCCTTTTTTCGTCAGCCAGCCGTCCATTGGTCCTGAAGCAGCCTCGCCACCATGGCCAGCACGACGAGGATGAAAACCACGCGGATGAATGGCGCGCCGTGCCGGATGACCATCCCGGAGCCGAGACGCGCGCCGATGAGCTGCCCGGCGATCATCACCGCCGCCACATCATAGCGGATGCGCATGGCGATGACGAAGACCAGCAGGGAGGCGATGTTGCTGGCCAGGTTCACCACCTTGGTGTAGGCCGTGGCGCGCGTCAGTTCCAGACCGAGCAATGACAGGCATGCCACCGTCCAAAAGGTTCCGGTGCCCGGACCGAAAAAGCCGTCATAAAAACCGATCAGCGCGCCGATCAGACACGCGAACGGCAGCGGCTCCATCCGCGCGCGCGCCGGCCTGCTGCCCAGCCTCGGACTGAGCAGGGTGTAAATGGCGATGCCCAGCAGCAGCCAGGGCACAATCTGTTTGAGCGCCTCATTGCTCACCCGCGTCACCACCCAGGTGCCCAGAAGTGCGAAAGTGAAGGTGACAGCAATGCCGGCCCGCATTTGCCTCCAATCCACCAAGCCCGCGCGGGAGTAGCGCACCACCGCAAGCAGCGTGCCCCAGGTGCTTTGCATCTTGTTGGTTCCCAAAGCCATCTGCGGGGGCAGTCCCGCCCACAAAAGCGCGGGCACGGAGATCAGGCCGCCGCCGCCGGCGATGGCGTCAATGAAGCCCGCCGAAAGGCCGGCCAGGAACAACAAAACCGCCGTGGTCAGGGTCATCATGGGCAAATCAGGATGTCCCGGCCGCCGGCAGCCTGCGTGTGATGCGGAACTGTGTCAGGGCATAAAGCAGGATAAAAAGGGCCAGGTAGCATTCCTTCATCTCGCCAATGTCCTCGCCAAGAAAGGGAGGCAGGCAGTCCACTTTGCCAAACTGATGCGCGATGCTGTTCGGCAGGCGGATGGTGGCGGACAGCAGAGCGGTCAAAGCGCCGCCAAGCGACGGCCAAACCCAGAACCAGAGCGTTCCCGGTGTGAAATCCGCTTTTTTCCGGCGCAAATGCAGCGGCACTAGGATGCCGCCGATGATGGTCGCCAGAGACAAGCCCTCGCGAGCCACCTTGGTGAAGAAATACTCCACGCCGCCCTTGATGTTGTGCAGATTGGTCTCGCCCTGGCGGTTCATCTCCTTCCATTCCTCGGGAGTCACCCATTTGAAGTAATGCTGGCCCCAACTGATCTCCTCGCCAAGAAAAACGAACGCTCCAGCAGCCAGCAGCAACAGCCAGGCACGGTGGACGAGACCGTCGGCGCGGCGCAGGGAGCGCAGTGACAGCACGATGGCCGCGGCGAGAAATGCCACCGTCAGATTCTCAATCAAACCGTACTCGCGATACAAGTCCTTCTCCCAATTCAGAGCAGGCACCGCCAGGATGAAGGGATAGACCAGGATGAACAAGGGCATCCAGAGGTTCAGCCAGTGCGGTAGCCGCTGGCGGTAGGAAGGGATAGTGTCCATGATCTCGGAGGGTGAATGCACGAAACTTTCGCGCATTCCAGGTTGTGAAACCCCAGTAGATCATCCGGGCGAGCGCATGTCAACGCGCGCGCCTTTCTCTCTTGCCAGCCTCCGCCTCGACCGCTTGACTGCCCGCATGGATGAGCATGATTTCGAACTGCTGACGCTTGCGCAGCTCCGCCAAAACGCCGGACACGCGCCGCTGCCATGCCGGGTACACGCGCAAGTGGACCTGCATCAGGAAAAAAAGACCAGCACCGGCAGCCCCTATTTTGAGATCAAGCTGGCCGACGCAGGAGGCTCGCTCGTCTGGCGTGTGTTCGACAACAATCCTGTCCTGGCCGAGGCGCGCGAACTGCGGCGCGGGCAGTTCATCCAGCTTTCGGGGAACTGGGTGGATGGCGGCAAATATGGTCCCGAGCCGCGCCATCCCAGGCTGCGCCCCCTGACCGATGATGAAGCCCAGGATTTGCTCAAAGGCGACGCAGGGCTGGCGGAGAGGCAGCGGCAGGACTACGCGGAAATCGAGGCATTCATGGACTCGCTGGCCGATCCGCGCCTGCGCGGCCTGGCCCGCCTGTTCCTGGAAAAACACGGCGCGCGCTTCCGCCGCACCGCCGCCGCGCGGGAGAACCACCACGCGCGCCGTGGCGGCCTGGTGGAGCATGTGGCGCAGATGATGCGCGCGGCCGCTGCAATCGCGGGGGTTTATCCCATGCTGAACCGCGACCTGCTGCTCGCCGGCGTGCTTTTTCACGACTGCGGCAAGCTGTGGGAAAACTGCTACCCGGAGAGCGGCTTCGCCATGCCCTACCATCTCCACGGCGAGATGATCGGCCACATCCCTCTGGGCATGGAGCTGGTAAACAAGCTGTGGCGCGAGCTGATGGACCTCCCCGAAGCCGCAGAGTGGGCAGCGCTGGAGCCCGCCAGCGATCTGGCGCGCCTGCATTTGCTCCATCTCATCGCCGCGCATCATGGCGAACTGCAATACGGGTCGCCCGTGCTGCCAAAGACCCCCGAGGCCGTGGCGCTGCATTATGTGGACAATCTGGACGCCAAGCTGGAGATGCTGCGCCGCGGCTATGAAACCAGCGCCGAGATCGGACCCGGCATCCTGGAGCGCTTCCGCCCCTGGGCCACGCACATCCTGGAGCCGCTGGCCGCGCACACACCTCCCGCTCCAGCGCCTTCCGAAGATGCGCGGGAAACGGCCTGATGCTCAGGGAGTCGTCACCCCCGGCACTTCCTCGAAGATGACCTCGCCCGACAAGAACGGGGAAGTCTTCACCGTCGTGCCTTCCAGGATGGAAGGCAGTTGCTGCAGGATGAACCAGCCGTAGCCGCGGAGTTCGCCGCTGACCGGCACCATGACACCCTGGAAAGAAACCGGGCGCTTCATGACGGCTGGAGGTGACACCGGGTTGGAGTCTTCAAGCGCAAATTTGCCGCTGAACAAGCCGCTGGCAGCCGTGATCTTGAGTGTGGTGCCCGCTAAATTATCCGCCTTCAGCGGCGGAATGAGCTTGCCCTTCGCATCCACATCCAGGGTGATGCCCGGCTCGCGCGAGGCCGGCAGTCCGGCGTGATCAAAGACCAGCCGCACCCTGCCCGGACCGGCCAGGCCCAGCGGCAGCGCTGGCGCTTGATACCGTCCGCCCAGAACAGCCAAATCCACCGGTCCGAATCCTGCCGCGTAAAGGCGCGGTTTGGACATCGCGGGCCGCACCCAGCTTAGCGATCCGCTGAGCAGATTGTCTGCAGGATCATCGGCTAGCGCTCCCTCCTCAATGAGCATCTCCCCGTTGAGCGATCCTTGCGGTGTGTTTTTATAGAGAGCTTGGTGGAAGACCAGCTTTCCGTCCGGACCAAGCAAGGCCGAGCCTGTGATTTTCTCCTTGTCCGCCGTCATGCCGGTGTAGGTCACGACGCCGGTGGCCGACACCTGCGCCGTGCCATAGCTGTAGCCGCGCGGCACGTCAGGAATGCTGGACGGCATCTCAAGGACAAAATTGTGCGGGCCGGCGAACTTGTCCGCGCGGTTGGCGGCGAGGCTCCACACATTGCGCCAGCCCGTGAAGTCCAGCGTCTGCGCGCCATCGCTGATCGTGCCCGCCTTCACGAGGTTGTCCTCAATGGAAAACCCCACCACAAGCGGCGGCGGCGCCACCGGCTTGCCTGGACGCGCGATGCGCAGCTCCTCCACTTTTGGCAGCGCCACGCCATTCACATCCACCTCCAGGACGCCGGTGAATTTCAGCGCCGTGCCTCCAAGGAAAAGCACTCCGGACAAGGAACCCGTGGGCGTGACTGTGAAGTCCAGCCTGCCGCCGAGGCCGCCATTGATGGCCGCGTGACGCTCCAGCCGCGCCGTGTAAGAGCCGGCGAGACCGGGCGGCATCTGGGCCACACTGAGCCGCACCTTGCGGACACCTTTGCCGCCGTTGTTGGCCGCTGTCAGAGTCACTTCATACGGCTTGCCGTTTTTGTCCGGGGCTTGCGGCCTGCCGCTGATGATGCCGGTGACCGCATCCAGCTTCAAGCCGGACGGCAGACCTGCGGCGGTCCACTTGATGGGCGCTTTGCGCACTTCGGGATCCACCGGCACTTCATAGGTGTAAGTGCCGCCCACGGTGGCCGGCGGCAGCAGCTCGTTTTCCAGCAAGCCGATCAGCGGAGCGGTGTCCACCACCTTGAGCACCACCGGACCAGCGTCCATGAACAAATCACCGCCCGCCGTGGCGGCCCGCGAGTTGCTGACTCGGCAGATGTACACGCCCGAGTCGTCCAGCTCGACTTTCGAAAGGGTCAGCTTCCGGTCAAAGCGGGTGCTCGCCCGGGAGAAGGGAAATGCTCCGTCCACCTTCCGCCACTCGAAGCCGAGGGCATTGCCGCCGGCTTCCGCCAAAAGTACGGCTTTGCCACCCAGCGGCACCACCACGGTGCGCACGCGGGTGTCCACCACCACGAGGTGGGAGGCCTGGCCGCGGATGTTTTTGGTGATCTTGTTGCTGGCCACCAGGCGGTACTCGCCGCCGTCCTGCACTCTGGCGGCGGAAATTAAAAGATGGGGCTGGCCGGCGCCGGGCACTTTTTTGCCGTTGAGCTGCCACTCCAGTGACAGCGGCGCGCTGCCGGACACCTGGCCTTCAAAGGGGCCCGCCAACTGCCCGGCCTGCACGATCTGGTTGTTCGAGTCACTGCTGACATCCGGCGCCGTGTCGTCATCCACGAGGGTGAAAGTGTGGCGGAACGGCGCCTGCAGCAGCGCCTCACCCTGCGGGAAGCCGAGATCCAGGATCACAGTCTCGTCGCCGATCTCGGTGATTTTGTCCTGCTTGGGCGTGATGGAAAACGTCTTCGTCGTCTCGCCAGGGGCGAAGACCAGCGGAGAGACTGAAGGCGTGATCTCGTAGTCACCGATAATGCCCGGAGTCGCCGTGCCGCTGATGGTGAAGGGCACTGCCACCGCCTCGGCCTTGGCGGGCGTCATTTCCACAGTCACCAGTACGGGCGTGGTGGCGAACTCGAAAGCATGGCTGGAATCCGTGGTGAAGCGCACACGCGCAAAGTCCGACGCTCCCGGGTCGAGCACCGCCACCGAGGCCAGGGCTGTCTCCCCCAGAAAGGCGCCGCCTGAGGGCACGCCAAGCTGGACGGTGAAAAACTCCACCGGTTCTGGTATGGCGTCCTCGGAGACTTGAACGGTGATGAACTTTGATGTCGTGTCACCATCCACCCAGTCCAGTGTTCCCGACACGGGCGTGAAGTCACCGGTCCCTGCTGTTCCGGGAAGCGTCGCGTAATTCACCGAGACAGCCCCCAGGCTGCCGCCCACGCGCGCCACCTCAATCTGCACACCGCCGCCTTCATTGGCCTGATGGTTGCCGGCGGAGAACTGGATCACTCCCGCGCGGCCGAGCTGCCCGCTGAAAAGACGCCAGATGGAGTCCGTTCCAGCCGCCTCGGTGGCCAGGAGAATGCGCCCGTCCGGCTGCTGGATCACATGGTTGCCAAAATTGGCCGCGCCGAGCGGCACGGCGGCGTCGAAGCCGTTGTCAAAAGCGCCGGTGGGCAGCAGCCGCGCCAGTTGATGCCGGATGACTCCGGCCACCTGGGAAAACTCGCCCGCCAGAAGGATGCGCCCGTCGCCCTGCACGGCCACGCTGCGCACGGGGTTGTTGGGGCCGTTGACACCCATCGCGGACTGGAAGCCCGTGTCGAGGGTGCCGTCCGTGTTCAAGCGCGCGATTCGCCGTGCCGTCACTCCGCGGAAGCCTGTGAAGGCGCCGCCGACGACCACCTTGCCATCGCCTTGCCGCGCCAGCGTGCTGACCCGCGCGGGTGTGCCGGTGTTGCCCTCCAGATGCGCCCCGGCGCCGATGTCAAAGCTGGTGTCCAGCGTGCCGTCGGGGTGCAGCCGCAGCACGCCGCTGCTCAGGCCGCCGGTGAAGATCTGCCCCGTGCTCTCCGTGTGGATCAGACCGCCGACGAGAACCTTGCCGTCAGGCTGCAGCACCAGCGCCTCCACCTCCATGACCGAGATGTGCGGCAGCGCCGCCGCCATGAATCCGGTGTCCAGCGCCCCGTTGGGGAGCAGCCGCGCCAGCCCGAGCCTCGGAGCGCCGTTCCAGACGCTGAAGCGTCCGCCGACCAGTATGCGCCCGTCCGCCTGCACGGCCAGCGCGCGCACCTCCTCGTTCGGTCCCGAGCCGATGTTGAAAGTGTTGTCCGAGAATCCATCGGCAAAGAGCCGCGCGAGGCGGTTGGCGGGCGCGTCGCGCAGCACGACAAAGTTGCCCCCAAAGAGCAGTTTGCCGTCCGGCTGGCGCGCCACCACGCGCCCTGCGACCGGGAGCATGCCGCCTCCCTGGATGAAGGTCGCATCCAGCGCGCCGTCATTTTCCAGCCTGCCCAGGCCGTCCACATCCTCATCATCCAGTTCGGTCGCCTCGCCGGTGAAGATGACGCGTCCGTCCGGGGCGGCCAGCAAGTTTTTGACGCTGCCCGGCTCCTCGAACTCCTCGTGGGCGAAGGTGTTGTCCCTCATGCCGGGCTCGCGGATCGTGACCGTGACGGGGCTGCCCACCACGATGACCTCCGGCCCGCTTCCCGGCGCGGGTTCAAAGTTCACAAAAAAGCTCTCCGCGCTTTCCTTGACGGCATCCGCAACGACGGGGATGACAACCGGTTTTGGAGTGATGTCCGTGCCGCTCCAGGTGACCGTGGTGCTGACGCTGGAATAATCGCCGGGGGCCACAGCCGTGCCATTCTGGGTCGTCACCGTCACCGAGGCGCCCTGGCTCGGAGTGCCGGTGCGCGCCAGTTGAACTGTCACCGTTCCCGCCGCCTCGTCCACGTCATACTGAGTCTGGAGCGGGTAAATGCGGCCCGTCTGCACGACACTGATGTCCAGGTAGGCATCCACGCCCGTGCCGCCGGCGGCCTGAACTGTGAAGGATATCCCCGCATCCAGGTCTATGAGTGTGGATCCCACATTGAGCGAGGCATCCTGCGCGTTGGTCGTCGGGGTGTCGCAGTCAATCAAATGGCTGTCATTGTAAGTGTTGCCGAAGCCCCAGCTCACCTGCGCGCCCGCCGAGATGTCCGCAAGTCCGCTGGCAAGTCCGGCGAACTGCCTCCGGTAGGCCAGCCAGTAACTGCGCGTGGCATCCTTTTGCACACGCAGCGCCAGGCGCCGGTTCAGCGGCGCGTCCGGATCATCGTAACGATACACCCGGTAGGTGCCTGGCACGGTCACTGTGGTCACCGCCGCGTTGGGCATCCAGTCCATGCGGTTGAGGTACCATGCGTTGAACCACATGCGCGGCACCGGGCCGTTGAAGTTGTTGCCCATGCAGTCAAAGGGATCGCCGTACGACTGGAGCGTGCCGGTCGTCGAGACGGGGTTGCCGCCCGTCCCGCGCCACAGACTGGCATGAGGCAAACCCAGGTTGTGACCCAGCTCGTGGATGATCACCAAGTCCTGGAGATAGCCATTGTACCAGGTGAAGGGTCCGTTGATCTGGCCAAGGCCGGCCCAGGGGAATGGAATGCTGCTGAAGGCCACCAACTGGCGGTCATAGGAGTTGACATTGAAGCCCGCCGCCGTCGCCGCGCTCAGCGCGTCAACACGCAGGGCGTTGGCTCCGCCGCTGCCTGAGTAAAAGGTCGAGTTGCTCGGCATCCGCAGCACGGCGGTCACATCCGTGGTGGCGGTGGTGTAGCTGGTCTTGCGGTAGGACACGTCCCTCATGTAGTTGGCCACATCCCCGTTCATCTCCGTGGTGACATAATCCACGGTCAGCTCCTGGTTGTTCGTGTTGCGCGGCGTGCCCGGCAGATTGGGGAAGTCCACACGGATTACCAGCGCTGTTTTCGGACCTTCCGTCCAGACCGAGGGGGCCACATCCGGGTCCATCCACGGTCCGGTGCTTTGCTCGGCCTCCACCCAGCCTTGCTCCACCGCTCCAGCGTGGGCCATGCAGCAGACCCGGTAGCTGGCGCCGCCGGATACCAGCGGCACACCGCCATTGGCCGCCACCTCATGCCCGTCCTGCGCCACCCGCACCACGTCGCCGGGTTGCGCCGGCTCCTCCGGCTCCGGGCTGCGCGCGGGACGTTCCCGCAGCGCCAGAGCCTCATCCACCGCGATGCCGTCCGCAGGGAAGTCATACTTCGTGCCCACATGCTCGCGGCGGCCGTAAACGTAGGCGTCATAGCTGCGCCCGCCGTTGACTGTGAACGAGCGCTGGTAAAAGGGCCGCGCGTCCGTGCCCGGCAGAGGCAGGCCCGCCATCACGGAAAACTCGCCCCTTGCCGACACTCGCTCCTCCAGCAAATCCGCCACCTCATGCGGCATGCGCCTGCGCAGCGTCCACGGCAGCGCGCGGTCCAGGGCGGCCTTCGGGTCGCTGATGATCAAGGTCTTCAGCGCCGCACGGCGCTCGCGCGCGAGTTCCACCCCTGCCGAAGCTTCACCTCCCGCGAAATTCGCGGCCCATTCCTCAAACTTGGTGAAGACATCCTTTTCATCCATCCGCGCGCCGATGCCGGGCGCGGTTGCGACAAGCGGAGACGGCGCGGTGGCGCTTGTTTGCACCACGCCGGGTTGATCAGGCGCTGTTGTTTTTTCCTGACGTGCAAGCCACCACAAGAGCAGTCCAAGAAACAGGGCTGGCAGGAGCGAAAACGCGAGTTTGACAAGAGGGCGGGTTTGGAATTTGGGCATGGGAAACCTCCGGGGTATTTTTTAGAATCGGCATTCTGATGCCCCTCATCTGGTTTGGCGAGCCTAAAATGACGGCTCACACCACATCCCGCGCCGTCGGCTCCCGACCCACGAAACATGCCAGCACCACCCCGGCCAGCAGCCACTCCACAAAGCCGTCGGCCACCGCCACCACCACCGCGCGTGCCGGAAGTTCGTAGTGAATCATCTCCGGCAGCATGAACGCCAGCCCCGCGAAAGCACCCGCCCCGCCGCAGAAGGCCAGCCGCCCGGCGTAATTCAGCAGAGCCGGCGAGAGCAGCCCCGCAAGCACCAGCGCGCAGGCCAGCGACCGCGCGAAGCTCCACGCCAAATCCACGCCGAAGTTCCTTTCACGCGCGCCAGGGCGCACCACCGCGCGCATGTAAGGGCCGCGCTTGAGGGCCTTGGCGTGCGCCTCGTCCATCTTCGCCTGCTCGCCCCTGCCGAAGGCGGGCGCCTTCGATGGATATGGCAGCAGGTAGATGCCCCTGCCGTTCTTCGCCCCCTTCGCCACCGCCTCGGCCACGGCGGACTCATTGAGAAAAGCGTGCTCGCCCGTGGCCCGCCAGCCGATCACCTCGCGCGAGAGCAGGCCCCATGCGAAGGACATCAGCGCGGCGAGCAGGGAGGCGAGCAGGAATTTCACGCGACACCCATGCACTGCCGCCGTTTGCGGCGCAACCTTGCGTTCAGCACACCGGAGTCGGCAGCGGCCTGCCGGCGAAATGCGCCGCCAGATTCTCCACCACCAGCGCCGCCATCGCCATGCGTGTCTCATGCGTGCCGCTGCCCACATGCGGCAGCAGCACCGTCCTCGGACTGGCCAGCAGCGCCTCCGGCACATGCGGCTCGTTTTCGAAAACATCGAGCCCCGCGGCGCGGATCGTCCCGGCTTCCAGCGCGCTCACGAGCGCCGCCTCATCCACCACGCTGCCGCGCGCGATGTTGATGAGCGTGCCCTCAGGCCCCAGGGCTGCCAGCACCTCGGCATCCACCGCGTGCCGTGTCTCAGCTCCACCCGGACATGACACGACCAAAAAATCCGCCGCCGCCGCAAGTTCGCGCAGCGTCGGAAAATAGTCATGCTCCACCGCCTGCCTGCGCCTGCCGTGATACGCGATGCGCATCCCGTGCGCCTCCAGCCTGCGCGCGATGGCCGCGCCGATCCTGCCCAGGCCGAATATGCCCGCCACTTTTCCCCGCAGCGCGCGGGCCAGCGGAAAGGCCCCGCCGCTCCACTCCCCTGCCCTGATGAACCGCTCCGCCTCCGCCAGCCGCCGCGCCGTCATCAGCACCAGGGCTGTGGCGATGTCCGCCACGTCGTCGGTGAGCACCTCCGGCGTGTTCGTCACCCGCAGCCCGCGCGCGCGGCAGTAGTCCACGGGCACGCCATCGTAACCGACTCCGAAGACGGCCAGGATTTCCAAAGCCGGCAGCCGCTCCAGCAGCGGCGCCGGCGCCGCGGAGCCGCCCGCCATCACGATGCCGCGCACCTCCGCCCCATGCTCCGCCACCACGTCATCCAGCCTGGCGGTCCCGTCATGGCAGGCATAGACCGCTTTCAAAGGCGAAAGCAAAAACTCCGGCAATGGCGCGAGCAGAAGCAGGGATTCCATGCGCGCAGTTAAAGAGGGGAAACGGGAAACCGAAATTCAAAAATCCACGCCCCGCACCGCGGTCACTCGAACACAAAGGGCAGCCCCTGCGCCTTCATGAGCGCGCGCTCTTTGGCGAGGTACTGCTCCGCCAGCTCGGTGAAGCGCCCGTCCGTTTTCATGCGCGCCAGAGCCTCGTTGACGGCGGCCATCAAGTCCGGGCGGCCCTTTTTCACTCCGACCGCCCAGGATTCCTCGCGCAGGGGTGTCAGCAGGGCGCGGGTGCGCTCCGGATGCTGCATGTGGTAGTTCATGATCGAGACCTGGTCGTATACCCAGGCGTCCACCTTGCCATTGACCACCTCCAGCACGCAGGCCGCGTCCGTGTCCAGGGCGGTGAGGCGCGCCTGCGGCAGCTCCTGGCGGCACCACTGCTCGCCCGTGGTGGCGATGCGCACCGCCAGCTTCCGACCCGGGGCGCGCAGGTCGTCCGCGCTTTGCACGGGGGAGTCCTTTGCCACCAGGATGGAGAGGCCGGTGCGCACATAAGGTTCGGAGAAGTCAATGGACTGCCGCCGCTGGTCGTTGGCCGTGAGCGAGGAGATGATCAGGTCTATGCGCCCGGTCTGCAGCGCGGGGATGAGGCCGTCGAAAGGCATGTTTTGAAACACCACCGGCCTGCCCAGCACGCGGGCCGCCTCCTCGCCGATGGCGGTGCTGACGCCAGTGATGCTCCCGTTTTTGTCCACATACTCAAAGGGCGGGTAAGTCGCGTCCATGCCCACCACCAGCGCGTCCCGGCGCGAGCAGCAAGCCAGGAAAGCCAGGGCGAAAACGAGCAGGGCGCGCAGGAGGAGATGCATGCCCGCATATACGGCGTCCCTTGCGCGCCTTGCCAGGAAAAATGCGGCTCACCCGGTCTGAAGCGCGCGTCTTGCCTTCGCGGATAGACCGGCCACGACGAGGTCATAGGAATGGCGCACCATCTCGCGCACGAGCACCGCCGGCACGGAGCCGTCCAGCACCACGGTGTTCCAGTGGCGCTTGTTCATGTGGTAGCCGGGCAGGATGGACTCGTGCTCGTCGCGCAGCTCGAGGGCGCGTTCGGGGTCGCATTTGAGGTTCACCCGCGGCGGAAAATCCTCAGGCACCGTGAGCGCGAACATTTTCCCCGCCACTTTATAGACCAGCACATCCGGACCGAAGGGCTGCGTCTCCTCCGCCTGCGGCATGGACAGGCAGAGCGTGCGGAGGGTGTCGAGTGTCATAAAAAAACAGGCTGGCTTTTGCGGGCGCGGTTTCATAGCCTTGCCAGGAAATTCCGCATCCCATGAAAATGCTCCGCCTCCTGCTCCTGTCCACCCTGCTCCCGCTCTGCGCCGCGCGTGCGCAAGCCGCCGAAGCGCTCAAGCAGGCTCTCACCTTTCACGCCAGCTTCGACACGGGCTTCGACGCGGATTTTTCCAAGGGATCCAAAACCTGCGTGACGAAACGCGGCAAGGAACTCGTGCCGGTGAGCGCCGGCGACGAGGTGCGCATCGCGCCAAACGCGGGGAGGTTCGGCGGCGCGCTGCATTTTCTGAAAAAAGGCGCCACGCGGCCGCAGTTCGCCGGCGCTGGCATCCTCGGCTACAACAACCAAAGCTGGAGCGTCAGCGTCTCCGCCTGGCTGCGCCTCACACCCGACGAGGACCTGGAGCCGGGTTACTGCGACCCCGTGCAAATCATCGGGGATGACACGAAAAAGGGCTTCATTTTCCTCGAGTGGTCCAAGGACGAGACGCCGCGCTTTTTTCGCTACGCCGTGCGGCCTCTCCACGAAATCTGGAATCCAGACAACCTGCAGTGGGACCAGATCCCGGCGGAGAAGCGGCCCATGGTGCAGCTCGCCAACGCGCCCTTTTCCCGCGAGCGCTGGACTCATGTGGTCTTCACCCTCGACAAGGCCAATGAGAAAGGCGCCAAACCGGCCGGCGTGCTGCACATGGACGGCGAGCGCAAGGGAGTCATTGAGGGCTGGGACCTGACGCTTGGCTGGGATCCCGCCCAGGTGGCGCTGGTCTGCGGCGCGGCCTATGTGGGGCATCTTGACGACCTGGCCGTCTTTAACCGCGCCCTGGGCGATGACGAGGTCAAGGCTCTCTTCAACCTCGATGAGGGTGTGCGCTCCCTTTACTGAACCGTTCGCGCGCCTGAAAGCCACTTCCGCCCTTCTTTTGCACAAAGAAAACAGGCCGGAAGTTTCCTTCCGGCCTGTTTATGGGGGTTTGGGGTTTTGCCAGTCCTGGCTGAAAGAGCAGCTCCCGGTTTGCTCAGTCAGCCCTGGTTGACAAAGGTTTTGCGGATGGCGGCCCGCCTGTTTGGGACAAGCCGCCGTGGTGAGAGTTCAAAACGAACTTTTTATTCAATGCTTTTTACATCATGCCGCCGTGGTCATGGCTGTGACCGGCGTCCGCCTTCTCCTCTTTCGGGATGTCGGCGATGAGGCACTCCGTGGTCAGAAGCAGGCCGGAGATGGAGGCCGCGTTCTGGAGGGCGCTGCGGGTCACCTTGGCGGGGTCAACGACACCGGCCTTGATGAGGTCCTCATACTTGGCGGTGGCGACGTTGTAGCCGCTGTTGCCCTTGCCTTTCTTGACCTCGGCAACGATGAGCGCGCCTTCGACGCCGGCGTTGGCGGCGAGCTGGCGGAGCGGGGCTTCAATCGCGCGAGCGACGATTTCAGCACCGGTCTTCTCGTCACCGACGAGGCCGAGGTCGCCGATGGCGGCCTGGGCGCGGATCAGCGCGACACCACCGCCAGGGACGATGCCTTCCTCGACGGCCGCACGGGTGGCGTGCAGGGCGTCTTCGACACGGGCTTTCTTTTCCTTCATCTCGGTCTCGGTGGCGGCGCCGACGTTGATGACGGCCACGCCGCCGGCCAGCTTGGCGAGGCGCTCCTGGAGCTTCTCGCGGTCGTAGTCGGAGGTGGTTTCCTCAATCTGGCGCTTGATCTGGGACACGCGGCCCTGGATGGCGTCGGAGCTGCCTTCGCCTTCCACGATGACGGTGTTTTCCTTGCCGATGGTGATGCGCTTGGCCTGGCCGAGGTCGGCGAGCTCGATGTTCTCAAGCTTGATGCCGAGGTCTTCGGTGATGCAGCGGCCGCCGGTGAGGATGGCGATGTCTTCGAGCATGGCCTTGCGGCGGTCG
>DDQZ01000041.1:0-24011 GCA_002343505.1 Verrucomicrobiaceae bacterium UBA2429
CTTGTACACACCGCCCGTCACATCACGAAAGTAGGTTGTACTAGAAGTAGCTGGGCTAACCCGCAAGGGGGGCAGGTTACCACGGTATGATTTATGATTGGGGTGAAGTCGTAACAAGGTAGCTGTAGGAGAACCTGTGGCTGGATCACCTCCTTAAAACCATACGACACAGGTCAAGCCTTCTAACAAGATCGCGAGACCGACTTACATATCTAGTTTTCAGGCATCGATCGAAAGATCTTTGCAAAAGCATTTTCTGAAGCGGCCCGTTTGGGCCGGCTTCATAAGCGCTCTCGGGCCTGTAGCTCAGTTGGTTAGAGCGCACGCCTGATAAGCGTGAGGGCGGTAGTTCGAGTCTACCCAGGCCCACCATTAAGTTTATCGCGGGGTGGAGCAGTCCGGTAGCTCGTTGGGCTCATAACCCAAAGGTCGCAGGTTCAAATCCTGTCCCCGCTACCAAAATCGAAGGCCGCGCCGGAAGGCGCGGCCTTCGCCTTTATGGAATTCGTTTTCCGCGCAGGGGTCAGTCCTGGAAAATCGCCACATGCGGCACGTTGTCGGGGCCTATCCATGCCCGGAACATGCCGTCGCTGTTGAAGGGCATGGCGATGCCGCCCCTGGCATCCACTGAGATCAGGCCGCCCCGGCCTTCGAGTTTTTTGAGCTTTTCATTGATGACGGCCTCCGCCGCGTCGGCGAGGCTGGCACCACCGTATTTCATGCGCGCCGCCACATCATAGGCGACGACGTTGCGTATGAAAAACTCCCCGTGGCCGGTGCATGAGACGGCGCAGACCCCGTTCTCCGCATATGTTCCCGCGCCAATGACCGGCGAGTCGCCGACCCGCCCGCTGCGCTTGTTGACCAGACCACCGGTCGAGGTGCCGGCGGCCAGGTTTCCCTGCCGGTCGAGCGCCACCGCACCGACGGTGCCCATGCGCAGGCTGAAATCGTTGTCGTCTAGCGCGGCGGATTTTTTCCGCGCCCTCTCCAGGCGCGCCACCTGCTCCGGCGTGATAAACCAGTCCAGATCCTCAAATCGCAAGCCCTCCGCGCGGGCCAGCTCTTCAGCCCCCCGGCCGATCATGAGCACATGCGGCGTCTTCCGCATTACCATCTCCGCAAGCTGAATGGGATGGCGCACACCCTGCACACCCGCCACCGCGCCGGCTTGGCCCGTGCGACCCTCCATCACCGAGGCATCCAGCTCCGCCGTTCCCGCCCCGGTGAGCACGGCCCCGCGCCCGGCATTGAACAGGGGCGAGTCTTCCAAAATCATGACCGCCGTCTGCACGGCCTCCAAAGCCGCGCCGTCCTTAACCAGCACCGCATGCCCCGCGCGCACGGCTTGCTCCAAGACTTGGCGGCATTGTTTTTCCTTGTCCGGTGTCAGGCTCTCCCTGCCTACTCCCGCGCCGCCATGGATCACCAGGGTGATGGGGGATTCATCCGCGGAAACGAAGCCGCAGCACAGCAGCAGGGGGAAAAGCCACGCTTTCATGCGCGCATCATGCACACCCGGCGCGGCGGCGTCCAACCTTGTTTTTCGATACCCCGCTTTCTTCATGACGGCTTAAGGTGCCGCGGGGAGAGTGCGTGGATGAACCCGCGCGCTCCTTGTCTCCTGGCCTGCATTGTCACATCCATCCTGATCGCTCAACGTCCAGGCGGTCCTCCAGGCGCAGGCGGCCCGCCGATGCGCCAGCACCGCGCGAAAGAAGCGGCCGCCCTGACTCTGGTGCCAGCCACTGAAAAGCCTCCGGGTGAAAACGAAGTTCGCATCCTGCGGCGCGGACCCTCTCTCGACATCACCTCCAACGCCCTGCCGGATCACCTCGTCGGCCGCTTTCCCAACCGCGGCAATCCGCACCACATCGAAGCCCAGCGTTACGATTTCCGCCTGCCGGCGGACCCGCAACCCGCCGCGCAAACAACCTGGCTGCACACGCAGCCCGCAGGTGAGCGCGGCCCGCCAAACATGCCTTTTGGCATCGCTCTCAACGGCGTGCTCTTTGATCCGGGCACCGCGGAGTTTTGGCAGGGTGACCGCGCTCTTGGCTGGAACTATGAGGCGCTCGGCGGCGCGGTGCCGCTGGGTCTCGATGCCAGCCACGCGCATGTCCAGCCTGGCGGCGTCTATCATTATCACGGCCTTCCAACTCTGCTGATGGATCAGTTGGGACTTGCCGCCGATCAGCATTCACCTCTCATCGGCTGGGCGGCGGATGGTTTTCCCATCTATGCGCTGCGTGGATACAAAGATCCGCAGGATCCGGCTTCGGGGATGAAAACCCTGCGCTCCAGTTACGATCTCAAACCCGGTGAGCGTCCGCGCCCGCCAAAAGGCCCGGGCGGACCGCACGACGGAGCTTTTGTCCAGGATTATGTTTTCATCGCCGGTCATGGCGATCTTGACGAATGCAATGGCCGCTTCTGCGTCACCCCCGACTTTCCCCGGGGCGTCTACGCCTACTTTCTCACCGCTGAATGGCCAGTCATTCCGCGCGCATTCAGGGGCACCCCCGTGGTCTTGCGCGGGGCGGGAGGCCCCGGCGGACCCGGTCGTGGCAAGGGCTCGCGTCCGCGCTGATGCCCGGCCTTCGCCTCCGGAACGCCGCGCCTTTCGGGTGCGGCGTTTTGTTTTTAGCGCTTCAAAAATTTATCCGCGATCTTCATCCGGGCTTCAGGAGGGGTGGCTTTTCCTTGACTGTGCAAGCTCCGGAACACCCGGGCTTGACTAACCAAAACCAAAGAATTCGCAGGCCATGAAAACGAACATCCATCCGTTCGGAAAAACGATTCTCCTGGCCGCGGCAGTGTTTGCCCTGGGCATCCACACCGCCACGGCTCAAACCCGGCAGCTCAGGCCGCCCCCACCGCGCCCCTCGGCGAACTCCACTCCAGCCGCGCCCATCCCGCGCGCCGATCCCGGCCGTCCGGAGCCGCCACGCCCCCCGCAGACTCCGCCGCCAAGGCAAAATCCACCCCCTCCGAAAACAGGACAGCCGCTGCCGCCCGCGCTGCCCGAGTCATTTGTCATGCCTGAGCAGTTCCGCTCCCATGACGGCAGAAGCAACCATGCCACCGATACGGAACGCGGCGCTGCCGGACGGCTCTTCATCCGTCTGGCTCCAAGCGATTACGCGGATGGCGCGGGCGAGCCTGCGGGCGCGCACCGGCCCAGCCCGCGCGCCATCAGCAACGCGGTCTCCGCCCAGCCCGCGCCTCGTGTCAACGGGCGCGGGGCCAGCGACATGCTCTGGCAGTGGGGACAGTTCCTGGATCATGATCTGGATGAGACGCCGGCCGCGTCTCCGGCCGAGCCCTTCGCCATCCAGGTTCCAGCGGGCGATCCGCAATTTGATCCGGCAGCCACGGGCGCTGCCACGATCGGGTTAAACCGGAGCGCCTATGAGGTGGTGAACGGGAAGCGTGAGCAAAAAAATGCCATCACACCGTGGATAGACGCCTCCCAGGTCTACGGCTCCGACGAAGCGCGCGCGCTGGCTTTGCGCTCCAACGACGGAAGCGGCCGGCTCAAGACCTCATCCAGCGCTCACGGTGATCTGCTGCCCACCCACTCTGATGAGCTGGCCGCGCTGCCGCCTGTGCCGGGCTTCTTCGTCGCAGGTGACGTGCGCGTGAACGAGCAGGTTGGCCTCATCGCCATCCACACTTTGTTTGTGCGCGAGCACAATTTCTGGGCCGACCTTTACCGGACCGCGAACCCGGATGCTGGTGAGGAGGAGATTTATCAATTCGCACGCCTCATCGTCGGCTCAGAGGTGCAAGCCATCACCTACCGTGAATTTCTTCCCATAATCCTCGGCCCTGGCGCGCTGCGGCCTTATCGCGGTTACAATCCGGACACGGACCCCGCCATCAGCAATGAGTTTGCCACAGCCGCCTACCGTCTCGGCCACAGCCTGCTCTCGCCCGCGCTTCTGCGGCTCGATGCGTGGAAAAAGGAAATCGCCGCCGGCCATCTCAGCCTGGCGGGCGCGTTCTTCCAACCCGGACATGTTACGAGCGAGGGCGTGGATGTCGTGTTGCGCGGTCTTTGCCTGCAACGCTGCCAGGAGCTGGACGCGTGGATCATTGAAGATGTGCGCAACTTCCTGTTCGGCGCGCCCGGCGCGGGCGGTCTCGATCTCGCCTCGCTCAATCTCCAACGCGGGCGCGACCATGGCCTGCCCGCCTTTGCAGCCATGCGCGACGCGTTCGGCATGCGCCCGGTGAAGACGTTCAAGGACATCAGCCCTCTCGGAGCCACCGCCGCGCAGCTCGCCTCTGTCTATGCCCAGCCTGGCGACGTTGATCTATGGATAGGCGGTCTGGCCGAGGCCAAAAAGCCCGGCGCCATGGTCGGCCCCGTTTTCCACCGCATCCTCGCGGACCAGTTCACCCGCCTGCGTGACGCGGATCGCTTTTGGTACCAAAACATCTTTTCCAAAGAGATGATCCGCATGATCGAACGCCAGACTCTCAGTGTCATCCTGCGGCGGAACACCGGACTGGGTCGCGAGATTCCCGACAAAGCCTTTCTTGCCCCGCCACCTCCGGCGCGAAGCGCCGCGCCGCGCCGATGACCTGTCCGCGCCGCGTTTGACTCACTCCGCCGCCGGTTGCTCCGGCGGCGGTTCGACACCCGGCAGCACCTCGTCCAAGGAGCGCTCCTCGACGAGATCGTCAAAAAGCTGGTCATACTCCTCCTTGGTGTTCGCATAGCGCTCCGTGGCCCGGCGCAGACGCAGGGCCAGCGTGGTGCAGAGGTAGCCCAGCGCCTCGCGGGCGATGACAAGATCGTCGGCGATCATCGCCTCGAACTGCTCCTTGCTCAGCCGCCAGATTTCCCCGGATGTCACCGCCAGGATCGTCGTCCGCGCAGGCAGTGGGTGGAAGAGATTCAACTCACCGAAGGTGCTGCCGCGCTTGGCAGTGCCGATCGGCGCGTAAGAGTGCTCGTTGATCCGGCGGCGAAGCATCAGCGTGCCTTCCAGCACAAAATAGAGGTCCGTGTGAGTGTCACCCTCGTTGACGATGACCTCCCCTTCCTCAAAAGTAAAAAACTGCCCGCAGATGGCCAGGAGCTGCCTGCGTTCTGGGTCGAGGTTTTTGGCGAAGCCGTATGCCGGCACGGTGAGGCGTTTGATCTCAAGCATGGGCACAGGCTAACAGATGGAGCACCACGCCGTCAGCCAATTTTTTCACTCCAGATTGGATTGGCATTTCAAAACACACCGCTTGCCATAGGGAGCCCCGCCCGCGTAAAAGGCATGAATGAGGCACTTCCTCCACAAGGCTGGCGACTCGCTCCTCGACCTGTTTTACCCGCGCGGATGTTTCGCGTGTGACGCCCTGCTCGGCATGGATGCACCGGCTGCAGGTGACGGCGCCTGGCTCTGCTCCGGGTGCCTGGAGACCGTGGTCAAAATCGAAGCCCCTTACTGCTCCGTCTGCGGCGAGGCTTTTGACGGGGCGCTGACCGCTCCCTTCCGCTGCTGGAACTGCGAGGAACGGAAGCTCGATTTCGACTTCGCCCTGTCCGCCTGCAAGGCTGGCGGCGCCGTGCGCGATATGATCCACGCCTTCAAATACCACCGCAATCTCGCCATGCGCGCGCCTCTGGCCGACATGATGCTGCCTGTGTTTCAAGACCCCAGGCTCGCCGCTGAAGACCTTTCGCAGTGGCTGCTCATGCCCGTGCCTCTGCATCCTTTGCGCTGGATATGGCGCGGCTACAATCAAAGCGCGGAGCTTTGCCGCATGCTCTCCCGGCACACCGGCATGACCGTGGCCCACGCACTGGCCCGCATACGCCTGACCCGCCCGCAAGCCGGACTGGAGCGCAGATCGCGGCTGAAAAATCTGCGCGGCATTTTCAGGTTGCGGCGGTTCCCCCGGTTGATGCGCGGCCGTGATTTGAAGGGCAAAAACATCTTCCTCGTGGACGACGTTCTCACCACCGGCGCCACCACCCACGAATGCGCCAGGGTGCTAAAGCGGCAGGCCGGGGTTGAAAAAGTTGTGGTGATAACCGCCGCGCGTGGTTAGAATCGCCACCGGTCCGGTCTATCCGGGTCGTCAGCCAGCGTCGCGGACCCGTTCCCGGCGGCTCCCGCGCCTTGCCATGCGGGGAGGGCGGACGGTCCCGCGCAAGCCTGATTCCACCACCACACAGACATCATGGGATTTTTCAAAAAACGCACCGTCAGCGACCTTGGGGAGAAGAAAAAAGACATGCCCGAAGGCTTGTGGACGAAGTGTCCCTCCTGCGGCGAGAGTCTCTTCGAGCAGGCACTGCTGAAAAACCTCCGCGTCTGCACCCACTGCGGCTACCACTTCACCATCAGCTCCGGCGAGCGCATCCAGAGCCTCGTGGACGAGGGCAGCTTCTCCGAGATGGACCTGCAGCTCGACTCCGTGGACGCCCTCGGCTTCAAAGGCTACCTGGACAAGGTGAAGGCCTACCAGAACAAGACCGGCCTCAAGGAAGCCGTCGTCACCGGGCGCGCCTCCATCGAGACCATCCCCGTGCTGCTCGCCATCATGGACTTCCGCTTCCTCGGCGCCAGCATGGGAAGCGTGGTGGGGGAAAAAATCACCCGCGCCATTGAGGCCGCCACCGCCGAGGGCAAGGCGGTCATCGTTTTTTCCTCATCCGGCGGCGCGCGCATGCACGAGGGCATCCTCAGCCTCATGCAGATGGCGAAGACCAGTGGCGCGCTGGCCCGCCATGCCGAGGCGCGCCTGCCCTACATCTCCGTGCTCACGCACCCGACCACCGGCGGCGTCACCGCCAGCTTCGCCACGCTGGGTGACATCATCATCGCAGAGCCAAAATGCATGATCGGCTTCGCCGGACCGCGCGTGGTGAAGGAGACCACCCACGCCGACCTGCCGCCCGGATTTCAAACCGCCGAGTTCATGATGAAGCACGGCCTGGTTGACATGATCGTCGAGCGCAAAGACATGCGCGCCACTCTGGGCGGGCTGCTGCGTTATGTCAGTCCGCGGCAGTGAGGTGATGCCATGCAACCTGCAAGGGTTGCGCCACTTTCAACCGCGCTCAAAGGCATCCGCCACGCGCAGCACGCTCAACTCATCCAGTGGTTTGCCGATGATTTGCAGCCCCACGGGCAGCGACACCCCCTCGACCTCCACCGGCGCGCACGGCACGCTGATGCCGGGCAGACCGGCCAGGTTCACGGGGATGGTGAACACGTCCTCCAGGTAGGCGGACAGCGGGTTGTCCTTCAACTCGCCGATCTTGTGCGCCGGAGCCGGACTGGTGGGGCTGACGAGCACGTCCACTTTTTCAAAGGCCTGCTCAAAGTCCCGCCGGATGAGCGTGCGCGCGCGCTGAGCCTTTAGATAATAAGCGTCGTAGTAGCCGCTGCTGAGCACATAGGTGCCGAGCAGGATGCGCCGCTTCACCTCGGGGCCGAAGCCCTCCGCGCGGCTCTTGAAGTAGTGCTCCATCAGGTCGCCCGCCTCGCTGCTGCGGTGGCCGTAGCGCACGCCGTCGAAGCGCGCCAGATTCGCCGAGGCCTCGGCGGGAGCCAGGATGTAATAAGTGGCCACGCCCAAGTCAGTGTGCGGCAGGCTGACCTCCACGAGTTCCGCGCCCAGGGCCGCCAGCCGCTCCACGGCGGCTTTCACACTGGCGGAGACACCGGCGTGAATCCCCTCGATAAAGTATTCTTTGGGCAGTCCGATGCGCAGGCCCTTGATGTCGCGGCCCAACGCGGCAGTAAAGTCTGGCGCTTCGGCGTCGAGTGAGGTGGAATCCCGCGCGTCCTTGCCGCAGAGGTGGTTCAGCAGCAGCGCGGCGTCTTCCACGGTCCTGGTCAGTGGGCCGATCTGGTCGAGCGAGGAGGCAAAGGCCACCAGACCGTAGCGGGACACGCGGCCGTAGGTCGGCTTCAAGCCCACACAGCCGCAAAGCGCCGCCGGCTGGCGGATCGAACCGCCCGTGTCCGAGCCGAGCGCGGCGATGGCGAGGTCCCCCGCCACAGCCGCCGCGCTGCCGCCGCTGGAGCCGCCGGGCACTCGCCGCGGGTCGCGCGGATTGCGCGTGAGGCCGAGCGCGGAGTTTTCCGTGCTCGATCCCATGGCGAATTCATCCATGTTCATCCGGCCGAAAGGCACCGCGCCGCCTGCGCGCAGCTTCGTGATGACGCCCGCGTCATAGGGCGCGGTGTAGTTTTCCGCCAGCATGCGCGAGCCGCAGGTGCAGGGCTGGCCGGTGACATTGATGTTGTCCTTGATGCCAATGGGAATGCCGCCCAGGGGCAGGGAAGTGTCCGCCTGCTCCGCCTCGGCCAGCGCCTTGTCCGCGTCCCAGCTCAGGTAGGCGCCCAGTTCGCCATTGCGCGCCTCGATGGCGGCGGCGAGGTCGCTCACGATGTCGCGCGGATGGATTTCCTTGGCGGCGATCTGCCGGCGCAGCGCGGCGAGAGTCTGGGAGGCGAGGGACATGGGTGGAAAAGATGCGGAAGACTCGTTGAACTGGCGTCACTCGATGACCTTGGGGATCTGGAACTGGTCCATGACCCGGCGCGGCGCATTGGCCAGCGCCTCGTCCTGGCTGAAGCCGGGGCGGGTTTCATCGGCGCGGATGACATCCAGCACGGGCATGGCGTGCGCGGTGGGCTCCACACCCTCCAGGTCGTGGCTGCTGAGCGTGTCTATGTAATGCAGGATCTGCCCGAGCTGCTCCTGGTAGCGCCCGGCCTCCTCATCGCTGAGCGCGAGGCGGGCCAGGGTGGCGACTTTGTGAATGTTGATCTCCGGGGATGGCATGAAGGCTCTCTAAACGGATGCGGCACGCGCGCAAGGCGCGGCAGCCGTTTTTCGGGAAAGCCTCACTCCTTCTTCTTGCCCTTGCCTTTTCCCTTTGCCGGAGCCGGGGCCACTTTTTCGCCGGGCTTCGGCAGCGTTGCCATCACACTTTCCCAAGCGGGATTCAGTGTCGCCTCGCGGATGACGAGATTGCGGAAGTCCACCGACTCTCCACCGACCGTGAATCCGGGCGCTGCCTTTGGCGTGGTGAAAAGCTCGCTGGTCCCCCAGGCGGTCAGTTCACCCACCTGGCCGAGCATTTTGTCATCCACCATCTCCAGGCGCACCTTGTGCCAGACGCCGGGGCTGAGCTCGGCGGGGAAGCGGGCAAAAACCACCGCCTTGTCCGGCCCCTCGTGGTCATTGTCATCGCGCTGGATGGTCACCGAGCGCGGGGTGATGGCGATGCGCGCCATGTGGTCCTTGAGCGCGTTGATGGAAAGGCTGGTCGAGCGCGCGCCCTCCAGCTTGAACTCATACTCGATGATGAAATTCGAAAGCTGGTTGGGCAGGCGCGCCACCGCGCCGTGATTGTCAGCCTCCAGCTCCGAGCCGCGCATGACACCGTCCACCAGCTCCCACTTGCCTTTCGCGATCTTCCACGGCGCGCCCGGCGCGGTGTCGAGCTTGTTTTCATAAATGACCTTGCCGGGAATGGCGAGGAGCGGCTTTTCATCAGCGGCGGGCGCGGCGGAGACGGCGGTGAGCAGGAGCAGGGATGCGAGTTTCATGGGCGCGGGAAAACGCGGCCACAGTGCGGATGTTTCAGGCTCATCACAAAGCGCGAGCGCGGGTTTGCGCGGGCGCGCATCCTGTGAAATGTCCGCCGCCATGAGTGACCTCCATCCTTTGCGCATCGGCATCGTCGGCGCCGGCGGCATCGTCAAACAGCGCCACCTCCCCGGCCTGCGCGCGCTGCCCGGCATCAGCATCACCGCGGTGGCAAACTCCACCCTGGCCAGCGCGGAAACTTTTTGCCACGACCATGCGCCGGAGGCTCGGCCGCACTCACGCTGGGAGGACGTGGTGGACAATGACGATGTGGACATCGTCTGGATCGGCGCGCATCCCTGCCTGCACCATGACGCCACCTGCTTCGCCCTCGAACGCGGCAAGCACGTCTTCACCCAGGCGCGCATGGCCGCCACTCTCGCGGAGGCGGAGCGCATGTGGGAGAAATCCCGCAGCTTCCCCGAACTCGTCACCGCCATCTGCCCCGCTCCGCATGGAATGCGCGGCGGCCTCATGGTGAAAAAGCTTCTGGCCGAGGGTGCCATCGGCGTGCCGCTGCACGCGCTGCTGCACAGCTTCAACTCCGCCTGGCTGCCCGCCACACAGCCCGCGCACTGGCGTCAGCGCACCGAGATCAGCGGCATTCAGATCCTCACACTCGGCATTTACATCGAGGTGCTGCAGCACTGGCTGGGCCACATCACCGAAGTCGAGGCGCGCGGCAAGGTGGGCATCCCCATCCGTGACGGCTACGAGATCGGCACGCCGGACTTCCTGCATGTGAATGCCGAATTCAGCGGCGGTCTTGAAGCCGCGCTGCTCTTCAGCGGCGTGGCCGCGCACGCGCCGACGGACAAGCTGTGGATCTTCGGCAGCGAGGGCACGCTTGTTTATGACTTCGCCACCGAGGAGCTGGCTCTTGGCAAGACCGGCGGCACCCTGGAGCCTGTGGCCGTGCCGCAGGAAATGCAGCGCGCGTGGGCCGTCGAGCGCGACTTCATTGAGGCCGTGCGCGATCCCTCCGCACCGCGCCCGCGACCCGACTTCACCGAAGGCCTCTGCTACATGCGCGTCGTGGATGCCGTCTGGCGCGGCATGGAGACCGGCGCAGCGACGCGCTGCGTGTGATTTTCAAAACCTCACCGCACCGCGCCCGGCGCGACGCGCGCCTCGGGGATGCGCAGCATGGCGGGGATGCTGAGCGCGAGTTCCAGGTCCTTGATCGTGTTGATCAGGCTCGGCGGGCGCTGGTTGGCGCGGTAGGACTCCATGAGCAGCTCGTAGCCCTTGAGCTGGAGCGCGCGGTCCGCCGCCTTCGCGTATTGATAACCCGCCAGCCTGCGGAAGCGCAGGTTCCCGGTCAGTTCGCCCACCTTGAGGTAGCATTCCGCCGCCTTCGCGGGCTGGATGTCACGCCGCTCGTAGAGCTCCGCCAGCGTGTGCCAGAGGCGCGCGTCATCCGGGATCATGCGCAGGCCCTCCAGCAGGATGTCGCGCCCGCGCAGCACATGCTCGTAGGAGAGCTTTTCGCGCAACGCAGGGTTCAGCTTCTCATTGTTCAAGTAATGGGACGAGGCATTCCACGCCATGTGCCAGGCCGCCTCGTCCCAGTAATGCGTGTAGCGCGGCTGCAGGCGCGTGGTCAGTTGGAAAAGACTGTCCACCGCCCCCCACCGCACATTCTCCCATGCGCCGCACGCGCGCAGATAAGTGATGCTGGCCACCAGCGAGCGCAGGCCGCCGAGGGAGGCGGCGAAGCCCATCTGCCCCAGGTTCTCCCGCAGGCCCAGGTCCACGCGCGGCGTCAGCAGCTTCTCCGCGCGCAGATGCGCCGTGGCGGCCTGCTCCAGCGGCAGCTTCAGCGTGCCGAGCAGCAGGAGCACGAGCAGGGCCTGGAGGGGGCGCTTCATCACAATTCCTTTTCCACAAACAGCAGGTGCGACACCACCATGTAACCGGTGATGTAAGTCAGCGCGATGCCCGTCATGTAACCCGCGCTGCCCGGGCCCACCACCTGGCCGTTCACCACATTGTCTATCACATCAAAGACACCCAGGTCCGGTGTCAGCACCGCCAGCAGCGCGGACAGCCCTTTTTCCACAAACGGCTCCATCTTCCCCTGGAGAAAATACTCCCGCAGCAGCCCCTGGCCGTGGCCGATGATGACGATGCAAAACGTCACCACCACCGTGAACAGCGTGCTGCTCGCGAAGCACGACACCATCAGCGCCAGCGCCGTCACCACCGCCGCTTTCAGAAACACCGCCAGCACGCCGAGGTGCAGATTCCACGTCAGCCCCTGTTTGCCCACCAGCTCCTGCACCTGCGCCACCGCCTCCGGCGTCTGCGCCTTCAGCCCGGCCAGGATCTGCGCCAGCAGCAGCTTCTCCCGCAGCCACAGCACCAGGCTGAAAGCCGCGTCCATCACCAGCAGTCCCGCGCCGATGAGCGCCAGCACGCCGAGCAGCTTGCCCAGCAGGTACTCATGCCGCGGCACCGGCTTCGACAGGATCGTGTAAAGCGTGCGGTCCTCCAAGTCGCGCGGCAGCAGCAGCGCCGTGGCCACGATGCCGATGACGAGGCTGAAAATCTGCAAGGCGCCAAAAGACACATCCTTCAGGAGCTTGAGCTGGTGCTCCGGGTTGAGCACCGGAAAGGCGAAGCCCGCCGCCACCACCACCGCGCAGAAGAGCAGCAGGAAAACGAGGATCTTCATGCGCACCAGCTGCGTCACCGTGGCGGCGGCCAGCGTCCAGACGCGGGCGGGGGAAAAAGCGGCGTGGTTCATCAGTTCGTCTCCTCGGTGGCCTCCAGGAAAAGTTTTTCCAATGTCGTGCGCGGCTGCCCGGTGCGCACGAGACGCGCGCCGCCCTGGCGCTCCACCAGCGCGCGAATCTCCGCCAGCAGCTCCGGAGTGGCATCCTCCAGCACCAGCTCCGTCTGGTTTTCCACCGCGATCAGCTCATCCACGCGCCCCTCCCGCATCATGCGCCCGTGCGCCATGATGCCCACGCGGTCGCACACCTCCTGCATCTGCTCCAGCAAGTGGCTCGTCACCAGCACCGTGATGCCCTGCCCGCGGAAGCCCAGGATCAGATCGCGAATCTTGCGCGAGCCCGCCGGGTCCACACCCGCCGTCGGCTCGTCCAGCACCACCAGCCGCGGGCGATGCAGCAGCGCCTGCGCCAGCCCGAGGCGCTGGAGCATGCCCTTCGAATAACCCGCCACCCGCCGGTCCGCCGCATCCTCCAGACCCGTCAGCGCCAGCATCTCCCGCGCGCGGTCCCTCAGCTCCGCGCCGCCCAGGCCGCACAGCCGGCCGTAGAAAAGCAGCGTCTCCAGGCCGTTGAGATGCTTGTAAAAATACGGGTTCTCCGGCAGAAAGCCCACCGCCTGCCGGCTCGCCACCTCCGTGCTTGAGCGGCCAAAGACAAACGTCCGCCCGCGCGTCGGCGCCAGCAGGCCGAGCACCGTCTTCATCGTGGTGGATTTTCCGCAGCCGTTGGGACCGATGAGGCCGTACACCTCCCCCTCCCGCACCGTCAGGGACACATCACGCACGGCCACAAAAGGCTTCCTGCCCAAAGCGCCGCGGAAGACCTTC
This sequence comes from Verrucomicrobiaceae bacterium UBA2429, assembly GCA_002343505.1. GTDB lineage: Bacteria > Verrucomicrobiota > Verrucomicrobiia > Verrucomicrobiales > Verrucomicrobiaceae > Prosthecobacter. The sequence goes on from DDQZ01000041.1 coordinate 13,181, forward strand.
GTCAGGTTCTCCACGGAGACTGCGGGCGTTATTGGCTGGGGGTCGGACATGGCGCGCAATGAAGGGACGGCCCCATGCGGTGTCAATGCCGCATCAAGCTCAGACCACCGCGTCCGGCCCCTTTCTCACCCGGCTCCCGCGCGTGCGCCAGGCTCTCCGCGTCCGACAAAATCGTCGGCCTGTCCTTGTTCGTCCAAAAGCTCATGGTGTCGAAGGTGCGAAGATAAAGATTGAGTCGTTCACAAAGAAATCATCCGTCATGCACAGCATGACGCCGGGCGTCATGGCTGAGTAAAGTCATGCAAAGACCGAATGGAAGTGACGGCAGAAAAATGACACAGCCGATCAAATAAACAGCGTCAACACAGTTTCTCATGCCAGAGTTCTCCACAGGCTGAAGAACATAAAGACATGCGCCCAGGAATGCGCACAAAGCTGCTGCAGTGGGTATCAGGGACCATGGAGACCAGCGTCGTCTTCGGCGGACATGATCAGCCAGGAGATAAAGCCCCCAGTAAAATGCCGTCATAAAAGCGCCAAGGTAAAGTGACACGACGCGGTAGCCTTGCGCGGGCGACGAATGGCCGTCACTGAAAGGGCTGAAATAGAGGAAAGCCGCGAGAGCGACGGAGCTCAGCACATAACAGAGGACGGTGTGTTTCAAGCTCACGGATGCGAAGGATAAAGTGGAGTCGTGCGCGAAGCATTCGCCGCGCTTGCTGGCAGACACGGCCAAACATGACGCGATTTCTGTCCCAGCCAAGCTTACTCTGTGACCACCGCCGCCCCCTTCCGCACCCGGCGCACGCGGTCGCGCAGCAGGGACTCCTGCATGTAGTCGGCCAGGCGGTCCGGTTCCCGCGCGTGCCGGCGCGCCAGCAGCAGCAAATTGTCAAAGAGCACCCCTTGCAGCACCGCGCGCGCCTGGCGCCGCGCGTGTTCGGAGGTTTCACAGGCCGAGGAACTTGAGGGGAAAATTGGCGCTCATCGGCCACATCTTCACGGCAAGATACCCGGCAACGGCCACGATGATCCCGAACGGCACGAGGAAGAACCACTGCAGCGGGCGGCGAAGCGCCACAACGTGGTAAAGATACGCGCCAATGCCAAGCGGAACAAAGGCAGCCAGGACAGTCCAGACGATGCGGTCCGTCGGTGTTGGAAACTCGGAAGGCGGCCGCCTCATGCAATCAACGATCACATGCAGCCTGTAGCAGACCAGGACGAACACGCAGAATGCCGCGAGCACGGCCATGGTGCGCATCATGCCAAGGTCAATGCCCAGCATGCTTTTAAACAAGGAGTCAGGATTCATGGGGTTTGGCGGGTATTTCCAGGGATGTGCTTCTCTTCACAGACGGACAGGGTTCGAGCCGCTCGAATGCGCCGGCGAACGAAACGCAGCCGCGGCTTCGCGCTCATGGCTCCACCGGCGGCGGCTCCGGCTCCTCCGGTTCCTCGGGGGAGGCGGGGTCGCGCAGCAGGTGCTCCTGCATGTAGAGGGAGAGCTTCTCCGGCTGGCGGGGGAACATCTCGCCGAGCTTGTTCAGATTCAGGAAGAGCATGAGCTGCAGATTCTCGCGCGCGGCGCGCAGGGACTCCTGCGTGGTGGTCTTCTCGCCTGTGGAGTCCTCGCTGGCCTCGTAAATCGCCACCCATTCCGTGAGCAGCGTGCCGGCCAGCGTCACGATGGCCGGCGCCAGGGAGGCGCTGTGGGTCGTGGCCGCGTTGGCCAGCGTCTCCAGGTGGCTCTCCACCGTGTCATCCGTGCAGGTGTTGAAGACCGAGCGGCCATGCGGCAGCGCCTCCTGGATCACCGGCGAGCCGGCGGGGAAGGCGGAGATGAAGCCCGCCTCGATGCGCTTGACCTCGCCGGGGATGTTGTTTTGGCGGAAGTCATCCTTGGCCTGCTTGCGCGCCTTGCGGATGCCGAGCGCGCCCGTGTCATCCGTCAGGTGATCCTGCACCAGGCCCAGCGCGCTCGCCGTCGCCGTGATGCGCGCCGTCAGCTCGCCGCCCGCGTTGTTCGCGCTCATGCGCTGCAGGTTGTCCGTCGAGAAAGCCAGCAGCTCCGCCAGGCTGATGCTGGGGGCATCAAAGGGATTCTCCAGATAATAGGTCAGTCTTCTCATATGCGTGGGATGTGCGTCGGGTGAATCAAAGCGCACGCCTGAGCCAAAAAATGCGAAACCCCAGCGTGCCATTATTTTTCGAAATTCTGAATTTGTCGAATTTCAGCAAATTACGCGCCTCATGTCAATACTTGGATTTATCGCGGCATTTTTGGAGCTTACTAATTCATTCGGAAAGAAAGAAACTTTCGCCAATAATAAGCATTGTGCTTAACTGAAAACACTCGCCATGAAAGAGGGCTCCCAAACACATGGGAAGCCGCTGAAACGCCGTCAGTGGCTTCCGATGGACATGGGAGGCCGTTGAAATCCCAGCAGTGGCTTCCGATAAAGATGGGAGGCCGTTAAAATCCCGGCAATGGCTTCCGATAGACATGGGAGGCCGTTGAAATCCCGGCAGCGGCTTCCGATGGACATGGGAGGCTGTTCAAGCCCGGCGGGCGAGGGCTGCTCTTTCATTTCTCCAAGGCCTCCAACAGCGCCCCCTCATCACCCGCCCACAAGCTCTCGATGAAAACGCGGCCGGAGGGGCGGTGGTAGGAGAGGAAATACACACTCCATCCGGCTTCCTCCATCCAAGCCTGCATCGCCTCCTCCGTGACTTCCGCCACTGGCTTGCCCAACTGACGGGCGAACAATTCCACCGGAAGAACTCGGAAACGCACAGGATCATAGATGTCCGCCACCCTGCGCAGGATCACATGCCCGTCAGCGCTCATGCGGAAGCTATGCGCGGACAGTTCGGCGATGTAACGGCAGATCTCGAAGTACGGGGTTGGGGTGTCTTTCAAATTCAAATGAATCGGGTGATGCGTGTCATCTCCGATTTTGCCGGGACTCTTCCGATCCCGCTGGCTGATAAACACGAAGGGCGGCGGCTGCCGACCCGTGAGCTTGCACACTTCGTCCTGGAGCTTCTTCATGGCTTCATAGGCTGAAAGGCCATCGCCTTGAAAGGCGGGAATCTTCAATTTTCTCAGTTGATCCGCGCGTTGGGCGGCCTCGGGGAAGAGCTTTTCAAAGGCAGGCCTGCCCACCTGGCCGGATGTCTCGAAACACCGCAACTTGAACACTTCCACATCCATCTCGAATCCGCAGGCCGCGCACAGGGCCTGGAGAGCATCATACACAGAGATGTCCCTGAAATGCACAGAGACCAGATTTTCATACTCATCACGCCAGGGATGCGCTTCGGACTGCATCGGCTCCCGGTAGCGGGCGATCTGGACCTCCGCGCCCACCCACTCCTCCGTGGCCACCGCCTGTCGCAACGCCTCCACCGCCTCGGGGAAGGGAAGCTGGCGGATTTCCAGAGAGGTGATGTGGCTGGCCAGAAACGGCGCGACCGGCATCGGGTCCTTCGCAAGGGCGCAGCATGCAGCCAGGGTCAGGAGCGCGGGGAGGAGTTTCATGGGATGGTACGGGTCAAGCCAGCAGCGGCTTGAATCCGGCTTGCTCAAAATGGTGGTCCGCCGTGAGGACTTCCTGAAGTGAGAGCTGGGACATGACCGTCATCGAAAGGCAGTCCGTCAGAGACCAGTGCTTGTCCGGGCGCTGGGTGAAAAGATGCAGCCCGGCTTCCAGCAGAGCAGGGGAGGCGGGGAGGATTTCATAGACGGGGGCGTTTCGCATCATGGCAAGCAGCGCCAGAAAATCGCTCCTGTCCTCGGGGGCGGAGAGGGCGTTGCCAAGCTCGAGCAGGATGTAATCGGTGGTGTAAATCCGGTGCCAGGGTCTGCGGGCCAGTTCGCGCGCCTCGTGATGCGCGGCGTCCCGGCTGTCGAGCAAGGCCAGAAAGAAGAATGTGTCCGCAAAGACTTTCATGGCCGGTGGCTGGCGGAGAGGTGCTGGTCCAGATTCCGCGCGTAGCCTTCAGGCCACTGGCGCGGGCGGGCCAGCTTTTCCACTTCCGACAGCCAGTCCAGCGAGCCCTGCACGGGAGCATCCGCGTTTTCGACGGATTCGATGCTGACGACGACAGCAGTGCCCTCCGGCAGGGTGATGGGATTTGTCAGAACCAGCTGTCCATTTTGAATGGTGCCTGTGTAGCTCATGCGCGCATTTTCATGGATGAGGAAAGGCTTGGCAAGCCTCGTTTTTACGGAGCCTCACCCCCGGCGCAGCATGATGGCGAGCAGGGCGATGTCTGCCGGGGTGACGCCCTGGATGCGGGCGGCCTGGCCGAGGGTGGCGGGGCGGATCTGGGTGAGGCGGTGCCGGGCCTCGAGCTTGAGGCCGTGGACGGCGGCGTAGTCGAAGTGGGCGGGGATTTCTTTTTCCTCCATGCGGGCGGTGCGCTCGAGCATCATCTCCTGGCGCTGGATGTAGCCCTCGTATTTGACGTCGTTTTCCACGAGCTGCCAGATGGCGTCGGGGAAGGCGGCGCGGAGCTCGGCGGGCAGGGTGGTGTGGTCGTTGCCGGTGCGGCGCAGCCATTTCTCCAGCCGCAGGCCCTCGTGGGTGGTGGTCTGGAGGAAGGTCATGGCCTCGGCGAGGCGGGCGGCTTTTTCCTGGGTGAGCCGGGTGCGGGTGGGGCAGGCGAGCCCGAGCCGGGCGGCGAGCGGGGTGAGGCGGAGGTCGCAGTTGTCCTGCCGGAGTAGGAGGCGGTATTCGGCGCGGGAGGTGAAGAGGCGGTAGGGCTCGGTGACGCCTTTGGTGACGAGATCGTCCACGAGGACGCCGAGGTAGGCGGCGCTGCGCGGGAGGATGAAGGGGGGGCGGCCCTGGACTTTGAGGGCGGCATTGGCCCCGGCGAGCAGGCCCTGACCGGCGGCCTCCTCGTAGCCGGAGGTGCCATTGATCTGCCCGGCGAAGTAGAGGCCGGCGACGCGCTTGGTCTCCAGGGTGGGGAGGAGCTGGGTGGGCGGGCAGTAATCGTACTCGACGGCGTAACCGGGGCGGATGATCTCGGCGCGTTCGAGGCCGGGGATGGAGCGGATGAAGTCGAGCTGCACCTCGTAGGGCAGGGAGGTGGAGACGCCGTTGATGTAGAATTCGCGGGTGTGGCGGCCTTCGGGTTCGAGGAAGATCTGGTGGCGGTCCTTCTCGGCAAAGCGCACGACTTTGTCCTCGATGGAGGGGCAGTAACGCGGCCCGACGCCTTCGATGCGGCCGCAATACATGGGGGATTTGTCGAGATTGGCGCGGATGATGTCGTGGGTGCGCGGTGTGGTGTAGGTGATCCAGCAGGGGATTTGTTCCACATGGAACTTTTCCGGGAGCCAGGAGTTGAGGGTGAAGTGGTGGAATGCGGATTTCGGATTGCGGATTGCGGAATGGGGAGAGGCTTCGCTGGCATCCGATTCCGCATTCCGCATTCCGCATTCCGCAATCTCATCTTCAGGCACGACTCCCGAGAGGTAAGAGAAGGGTGGGGCAGGGGAGTCGCCGGGCTGGGGTTCGCACTGGTGGAAGTCAATGCTGCGGCTGTTGATGCGGCAGGGGGTGCCGGTTTTGAAGCGCTTCACCTCGAAGCCAAGTTCACGCAGGGAGTCGGAGAGGGTGGAGATGCTGTCGCCCATGCGCCCGCCAGCCTGGTTTTGCAGTCCGACGTGGAGCAGCCCGCGCATGAAGGTGCCGGAGGAAATGATGACGGCCTTGGCGCGGTAGATCATGCCCAGGCTGGTGCGGATGCCGGTGACGGCGTCGTTTTCGACGAGAATCTCGGCGGCGTTGCCCTGGTGGAGATCGAGGTTGGGCTGGTTTTCGATCAGCCACTTCATGCGGAACTGGTAGGCTTTCTTGTCGCACTGCGCGCGCGGCGCCTGGACGGAAGGGCCTTTGCGGGCGTTCAACATGCGGAACTGGATGCCGGTGGCGTCGGTATTGCGCGCCATGACACCGCCGAGGGCGTCAATTTCGCGGACGACATGGCCTTTGGCGAGTCCGCCGATGGCGGGGTTGCACGACATCTGGGAGATGGTGTCCAGATTTTGGGTGAGGATGGCCGTCTGGCAACCCAGCCGCGCGGCGGCCATGGCGGCCTCCACTCCGGCATGGCCGGCCCCGCAAACGATGACATCGTAGTGCTTGGGGAAGGTGTAGAGGCTGGCGGACATGGGGTGGTTAAGATGGGGGAGGGAGGGCAAAGATCAAAGGAAATGGATGTCAGGGAAGGGGGGAGTTTTGTTCCATGTGGAACATAACAGGGAAGATTTTCGGGGGGTGGACTGTGACTTGCACGCGCCATTCATCCCGCTAGTATCCCCGGACTCACATCATGGCCACCAAGAACGCGACCCCTGCCTCCTCCGCTGAAGCCCCGATCAACGCCAAACTCACCGCCGATGACAAGATCGAGCTGTATCGGAAAATGGCCCGCATCCGCCGGTTCGAGCAAGTTTCCCTCCAGCATTATCAAGCGGGTCGCATGGGCGGATTCCTCCACCTTTACATCGGCCAGGAATCGGTGGCGGTGGGCTGCGTGTCGCTGATGGGTGAGAACGATCACGTCATCACCGCCTACCGCGACCACGGACACGCTCTGGCGGTGGGCATGGGCATGAATGAGTGCATGGCGGAGCTTTTCGGCAAGGCCACTGGCTGCTCGCGCGGCAAGGGCGGCTCGATGCATTACTTCGCGCCGGACAAGAATTACTGGGGCGGGCATGGCATTGTGGCCGGGCAGACGCCGCTGGGTCTCGGTCTGGCCTATGGACTGAAGTATCGCGGGCTGAAAGGCGCGGCGCTTTGCTTCCTGGGGGATGGCGCGGTGAATCAGGGCGCGTTTCACGAGTCGCTGAATCTGGCGGCGCTTTGGGATCTGCCGGTGATTTATGTGATCGAGAACAATGGCTACTCGATGGGCACGAGCCAGGCGCGTTCCTCAGCCTTCGATGGCTGCCTGGCGAAACGCGCGGAGGGTTACGGCATGGCGTGGGACAAGTTTGTGGGTGAGAACGTCTATGATGTGCGCGCCGGCGTGCAGAAGGCAATCGAGCGCGCGCATAACGAGTCGAAGCCGACTTTGCTGGAAATTGACACCTACCGCTACCTCGGGCACTCGGTGGCGGATGCGCGCCATCAGAAAACGGAAGACAAGGATGGGTACCGCACCAAAGAAGAAGTGGAGCGCTACCAGCGCGAGCATGATCCGATCCAGATTTGGAAAGCGGTCTTGCTATCCGAGGGTGTGGCTACAGAAGATCAACTCAAAAAAATTGACCGCGAAGCTCAAGCCGAAGCCGACGAATCTGCCGAGTTTGCCAAATCTAGCCCCTATCCTGAACCCGAATCCATTTTCGAAGATGTGTATTGGGAAGTGGACAACAAGACGGTCGCTGGCGAGACGGGCCGGCATTTCTTCAACGATTGATGGAGAGGGAGTTTCCGGGCGACATAGTTTTGAGAATGCTCTTGAAGCTCCGGCTATAAATACGATAATTGACGGGCGTCTCGTTGACGCCCGTTTTCGTGGAAGCCAGCCTGTCATCCTCCGGCACTCTCAGCCAACTGTTCAAGGCAGGGGGAGGTTTTGTGACATGCCAGCGAGCCTGGACTGAAACGAGCCGGCATGTGACGGAGGTGATTGAGGAAGAGGAGGGCTTGGCGAGCCTTGAACCTTTCTGGGACAAGCTGCTGGAGAGGTCCGCGACTCGTTCGCCCTTTCTGCGCTGGGACTGGATTTGGACCTGGTGGAGACATTTCGGAGAAGGCCGGAAGCTGGCCGTGATCGTGGTTCGGGGGCACCGGGGCGAGGTCGAGGCGATTGCTCCTTTCATGCTGTCCAAGGGGGATCATGGATTGCGGAGGCATTTGCGACTGCTGACCTGGATCAGCGGACAGGGCCCGGTGCAGGGAGAGAGGATGGATGCTCTGGTGCCACTGGGCAGGGAGGCGGAATTTGGGCCGCTGCTTTCGGACGCGCTCACGCATTTGCCCGGCCACGCCTGCCACGGTGTTTGGCTGCCAATGATTCCCGCCGAATCACCGAATCTGGACTGGCTGATGAAGGCGGTGAAATCCGTCTGTGCTGGAGCGGGCGTGGCGGAGAAGCTGGAAAGCCGCTGGTTAAAACTGCCGAATAACTGGGAGGAAATCGAACCGGGCAGTCAGGGACGCTGGCGCAGGAGAATGCGCAGAAAAAACATTCTCTTCCTGCAAAAGCATGAAGGCCGGCGCTGCGAAGAAGGCGGAGGCGGGGCAATGGATGAGCTGGCCCGGCTGCACGCTTTCCACTGGCCGAAGGGGAGGAGTCATTTCGTGACGGACGTCGCGTGGGGTTTTCACAGAGAGCTTGGCGCGCGCTGGCTGAAATCAGGCCGGGCACTGATGCCCTGTCTTGCCACACCTGAAAGAGGGATGGTTGCGGCTTTGTACGGATTCGCGGAAGGAGACGAGTTTTCGTTTTATCAGCACGGCTGGGATCCGGCTCTGGCGCGGCTTTCCCCAGGGAATCTTGTGCTGAACTGGAGCATGGAACTGTGCAGCCGCCGCCAAATGCGGCTCTTCGACATGCTGCCAGGAGACCAGCCCTACAAGGCGGAGTGGTGCCGGGAATCGAGGCCGCTGGTCAGTCTGGAGGGCTTTCACCCCTGGAATCCGAAGGCGCTGCTCGCCCGGTGGGCGCGCAAAATGTCATGAGAGCCACCACCCTTCTTCATAAGCGGGTTTGCAAAACCACCGCGAAACCAGCGCAGCCAGTCACTTTTAGCTACTCCAGGTTGCCATCGAGAACTTCGCCGGCCTCGATTTTGTGGCTTCCATTCGCGGCAGTGACCGTCCATTTTTTCCGCTGGAAAAGCTTTTTGTAGGACCAGCCCGCCTCATACTCCCAGCGGCCGGGCGCGGTCTGTTTCATGTGGCGGATTTGGACGATGTAGGCGGCCACGCGCAGTTCGGGGTCAATGATGATGTTGTCCGGCGGCGTGGTGGTGAGCACGGCGGCACTGACGATGCGCAGTCCGGTGTCTTCGAAGCGTTTGAAAAAGGGCACGCTGGCAGGAGTGAAATCGCGCTTGGGCACAATCTCGCCGAGACTGATGGAGTGGCTTTTGGGAACGCCTGGATTGAGGTCGGGCAGGGTGCGCAGCATCTCGCGCACAAGCGCCTCGGTGGCGTCGTTTTCATAGGTCGAGAGCCGCGCGCCATCGCGGTCCACGGGCCCGCAGGAGGCGAGGGCTAACAAAAAGCTCAATATGGCAAGGCGGCGTGTCATCCGGTGACTTGGCATGGAAAGTGAATGACGGCAACTGCGGCGCTTGGCAAGCCGGGGCGCGCGCGTCATGTTGGCGGATGTTCGACATTCGTGAGAAACCCCAGGTGGTGCGGAGCGCGCTTCTCGTGGGAGCGTATTTTGACCGCCGCCAATCCACCGAGGCGGCTGAACTGCTTGAGGAGCTGGAGGAGCTGGTCCGCACCCTTGGCATAGGCATCGTGTCAGCGGACCTTGTGTTCGCGCGCGAGCACACGGCGCGTCATTTGATCGGCAAAGGCAAGGCGCGGGAACTGATGGCAAAGGCGAAGGAGCTGGAATGTGACTGCATCATTTTCGACAATGAACTCAGCCCCGCCCAGCAGCGCGCATGGGAGCAGGAGTCGGGTGTCGCGGTCATTGACCGGCATGAAGTCATCCTGGACATCTTCAACATGCGCGCGCAAACCCGCGAGGCGCGCCTCCAGGTGGAGCTCGCGCGTTTGGAATACTCGATTCCAAGACTGACCCGCATGTGGGGCCATCTGGACCGCCAGGGCGGCAGCGGCGGAGGAGCGGGTGGCGGGGCGGCGCGCGGAGAAGGGGAGACGCAGCTCGAAGTGGACCGCCGTCTGGCCTACAAGCGGCTCGACAAAGTGAAGGCGGATCTGGAGGAGGTGAAAAAGCAGCGCGACACCATGCGCAAGGAGCGCAGCCGCGTGCCCGTGCCTCATGCCGCCATCGTGGGTTACACCAACGCGGGCAAGTCATCCCTCCTCAACAAGCTCACCGAAGCCGAAGTGCTGGCCGAGGACAAACTCTTCGCCACGCTCGACACCACGACGCGCCGTCTTGAGCTGCCGGACGGACAACCTCTGCTGCTCACGGACACCGTCGGCTTCATCCGCAATCTGCCGCACGATCTGGTGCAAAGCTTCCGCGCCACCCTCGAAGAGGCAGTGCTCGCCGATTTCCTCATCCATGTGGTGGACGCCTCTTCGCCCCACGCTCTCGAGCACTACCAGACCACGACGCGGGTGCTCGCCGAGCTCGGCGCGGGGGAAAAGCGCGTGCTGCTGGCGCTGAACAAATCCGACCTCATGGATGACGCGCGCCAGATGGAACTGCGGCGCCGCTTTCCCGAGGCCGTTTTCATTTCGACGAGGACGGGAAGCGGACTCGACGACCTCTTCCATCGTCTGCATGACATGTTGTTAGACCGCGTGGTGCGCCTGGAATTGAGCATCCCGCTGGAGCGCATGGATCTGGTGGCGCTCGCGCACGAGCAGGGCAAGGTCCTTGCCGAAGACTACGAGCGCGGCGTGGCGGACATCCAATGCGTGGTGCCGCGCCAATTCGAATCCCGTTTCGCCCCGTTTCTGCGCCGCGAGAAAAAGCCCGCCAAGTCTGACAAACCTCTTACAAAGTGATGACAGCAGGCTGACGCATCCTTTCCGGCCTGTGGCAGACTCCCATCAGATCGCAAGATCAACCATTTCATCAAATGGTGTGGGTTAACCGATATGGCTGTTGGGAACCTTCAAAAAAGTCGGGGCGGGCCGGGGGG
>DDQZ01000041.1:24156-31596 GCA_002343505.1 Verrucomicrobiaceae bacterium UBA2429
GGGGGGGGGCGGCCGGGGTGCCCCCCCCCGACTTTTTTTGGTCAATGACTCACCGCCTTCTCGGCGCCAAGACCCGTGTGCGCGCGCACTTTGAGTTCGCAGAATTTCGCCTCGGCCTCGGGTTCGCGTCTCCACAAGGAACCAAGGATGGCCGCCAGAAACCCGAGCGGGATGCTGACAATGCCCGGATTGGTCAGGGGAAAGATCGCGTCAGCCTGGATGAGATGGCGTTTGGCAGCTGCCACCTCAGGGCCATCCACTCCCATGATGCTGGGACTCAAAACAATCAGAACAATGCTGCTGACCAGCCCCACCGCCAAACCGAGCACGGCACCCGCGGTGCTGAATTTTTTCCAAAAGATGCTCAACACGATCACAGGAAGATTCGCGCTGGCAGCCACCGCGAAAGCCAGTCCGACGAGGAAGGCCACGTTGACGTTTTGCAGCTTGATGGCGAGAAATATGGAGACGGCTCCGACCACAAACGCGGTGATGCGCGCCACGCGCACTTCCTCACCCGGACGATGCTCTTTGCCGTGATGGAGGACGTTGGTGTAAAAATCGTGCGCGAAGCTGGCGCTGGCGCTGATGGTCAGACCAGCCACCACCGCAAGAATGGTGGCAAAGGCCACCGCGCTGATGAAGGCGAAGAAAACCGGACCGCCCAGCGCTTCCGAAAGCTGGGGAGCTGCCATGTTGTCCGTCGGGATGGAGTCCGGCTTGAGAATGGTGGCGGCGCCAAATCCGAGGAAGGTGGTCAGGATGTAAAACGCGCCGATGATGATCATGGCCCACACCACGGAGACGCGGGCTGTTTTCGCATCCGGCACGGTGTAAAAGCGCACCAGAATGTGGGGGAGGCCGGCGGTGCCGAAGACGAGCGCGAGACCGAGGGAAATTTGATCCAGCGGCCCCCAGCCTTTGGTCACCGCCGCGCCAAACTTCATTCCCGGTTCCAGGAAATTTCGCGTCACTTCCGCGCCGGAAGCGTCCTTGTAAGTGAGGTTGGCGATGGCTTCGAAGAAAGCCGTGAAGCTGTAGCCGAAATGCTTCATGACCAGCACGCTCAGCAGGATGGTGCCGCTCATCAGCAGGATGGCTTTGATGATCTGCACCCAGGTGGTGGCCAGCATGCCGCCGAAGACCACATACACCACCATGAGCACGCCCACACCGATGATGGCCCATTCCGTGGTGATCCAGGGCAGGTCCTTGAGCAGCAGCTTCACCAGCGCTCCGGCGCCGATCATCTGAGCCACCATGTAAAAAGTGGACACGGTGATCGTGCTCAGCGAGGCCATGGCGCGGACGGGACGCGGAGTCAGACGGTAGGCGAGCAAATCAGCCATGGTGTACTTGCCCGCGTTGCGCAGCGGCTCGGCCACCACGAGCAGCACTGTAAGGTAGGCCACCAGCCAGCCGACGGAGTACATGAAGCCGTCGTAACCGTAAAAGGCGATCATCCCGGAAATGCCGAGAAAGCTGGCCGCGCTCATATAGTCACCCGCCACAGCGAGGCCGTTCTGCCAGCCGGTGATGCTGCGCCCGGCGGCAAAGTAGGCCCCCGCGCTGGTGTTTTTTTTCGCCGCCCAGACAGTAATGCCCAGGGTGGCTACGACAAAAGCGAGGAACATCCAGACTGCGATGGTCATGAGAAAAAAAATCGGGAAAGTGACGTGTGGAAAAGAGACGCAATCAATGGCCGCGGACGATGTTCGCAGCCTCCAAATCCCATTGCGCGGCCTTGCGCGTGTAGAGCCAGGCCAGGCCCCAGGCCATGAAGAACTGCGAAAGAGCAAAGAGATAAGCCAGATTGATCCGCCCCAGCACTTCCTTCTTCATCAAATCAGGAAACCAGCCCACCAGCACCAGCAGCGAAAAATAATACACCACGAAAAACACGGACGCGGCGGTGATAAAACGCGCCTTGCGCGCGAGCAGGGCGCGGAACTCCGGCTTCGCCTCCAGCGCCGCCCAGTCCACTTTCATTTGGTTTTCAGTCATGGCCGCGGAGACTAGGGATGCCCGACGGAAATGGCAAGAAGGGAAAAAAGGACTTCTTGAATCCCAAAGCAGAACAGCCCCTCAGGCAAATAAGTGCCCTCAACAAACGTTTGAAATGCATGAAAACACTTTGGGGGTCATGTCTCGTTCTGGTTGCCAGTCTTCATGCCCGCGATCCCGAACCGCAGCCCTTCCTCGCCGCCACCGGGCACCTCATCGAGGCCATGGAGTTCCTCGGCACTCCCTTCGATTCGGACGAGCTGCACACGCTGCGCGCCTGCATCCAGGCCAATGACGCCGACGCCGTGGAAAAGGCGCGCGCATTACTCGACTCGCACGCGCTCTTCCACATCCACATCAATCCCGAGCAGCGCGTGAAAGTGCAACCCGGCGCGGCCAGCCCCGAGCTCGACGAAGCCGGCTGGCGGCAATTCCTCGTGCGCGTGGTCAACGAGGCCGGCACCACCGCGCCGCTGCGCGTGAGCAGCCCGCAGGCCGGCCCCGTGCATGAGCGGCCAAAGCGCCCGAACGATCCCATCCCCGAAGCCGCGCCCCCCTACTCCGCGCGTTGGGCCGATGTGCAAATGTTCGACGCGCCGCCATTGCGCCCCACCCTCAGCGGTCTCGAACTCGAATACCGCATCATCCAGATCTACAGCCGCGACACAGGAAAGCGCGAGGCCACCTTCACCTTCGACACCGGCCAGGGCACCCAGGACCTCGGCTTCAGGGGAGAGACCAGCGTGCTCTTCCACTGCCGCCCCGCCCGCGAGATCACACTGCGGGTGAAAGACGAAACTGGCGCGCCCTGCATCGCCTCCCTCCTCATCCGCGACCGCGCGGGCCGTGTCCATCCCTCGCAGATCAAGCGGCTCGCGCCCGACTTCGGCTTCCAGCAGCAAGTCTATCGCGGCGACGGCGAAAGCGTGAAACTGCCCTCCGGCGAGTATGAAATCGTCTTCCAGCGCGGCCCCGAATCCCTGCCCGAAACACGTTCTGCGAAAGTGGATGCCGCCACAAAGGAATGGAGCTTCCAGGTCAAGCGCTGGATTGACCCCGCCGCGCGCGGCTGGTGGAGCGGCGACCACCACATCCACGCCGCCGGCTGCCAGCACTACGCCTCCCCCACCGAGGGCGTCCACGCGCCGGACATGGCCCGCCACTGCCAGGGCGAGGATTTGAAAATCGGCGCCAACCTCACCTGGGGACCCTGCTTCGACTACCAGAAGCAATTCTTCACCGGCGCCGAGGACAAAGTCTCGCGTTATCCCTTTTTGTTGCGCTACGACATCGAGGTCAGCGGCTTCGGCTCCCACCGCAGCGGCCACCTCTGCCTGCTGCGGCTGCGCGAGCAGATGTATCCCGGCGGCGACTCCATGGACCACTGGCCCACGCTCGGCCTGAACACCCTGCGCTGGGCGCAAAAGCAGGGCGCAGTCTGCGGCCCCGCGCACTCCGCCACCGGCCTGCAAGTGCCCACCGAGGAGCTGCCGAACCACCTCATCCCGCCCTTCGACGGCATCGGCGCCAACGAATACATCATGGCCGTCACCCACGAGGTCGAAGGCCCCGACGGCAAACCCGTGCCCGCCGTGGACTTCATGTCCACCGCCGACACCGCGCCGCACTGGGAGCTGAACATCTGGTATCACACCCTCAACGCCGGCTTCCGCACCCGCATCAGCGGCGAGACCGACTTCCCCTGCATCTACGGCGAGCGCGTCGGCATGGGCCGCAGCTATGTCAAAGTGGACGGCCGCCTCACCTATGATGCCTGGTGCGCCGGCATCGAGGCCGGCCGCTGCTATGTGGGCGACGGCCGCAGCCACCTCATGGACATGCGCGTCAATGACCTGCCCTTGGGCGAAAAGGGCAGCGAACTGCGCCTCGACGCCCCCGCCACCGTCACCGTGCGCGCCGATGTCGCCGCGCTTCTCTCAGAGCAGCCGGATGAAGCCCTGCGCGGCCAAAAAGCGCCGCCCAACACCGCCGATCTCCCCATGGGCCGCCGATACGACGCCTTTTACCGCAAGCCCTACTGGCACCTCGAGCGCGCGCGCATCGGCGACACCCGCACCGTGCCCGTCGAGGTCATCGTCAATGGCTACCCCGTGGCAAAAAAGGTCATCCCCGCCGATGGCAGCGAGCGCGAGATCAGCTTCGAGGTGCCCATCGAAAAAAGCAGTTGGGTGGCCCTGCGCGTCTATCCCAGCTCCCACACCAACCCCGTCTTCATCCTCGTCGGCGGCAAACCCGTCCGCGCCGGCAAACGCAGCCTGCAATGGTGCCTCGACAGCGTGGACCGCTGCTGGGAGTCGAAAAAGGACACCTATGCCGAGGCCGAGATGCCGGACGCCATCGCCGCCTACGAGCACGCGCGCCGCGTCTATCGCCAGCGGCTGGCGGAAGCGGAATGATGCAGGCGCATTCGCCAGAATGCGGCACGGCGTCCTCGTTCTGGCGAACGAGCCTACCGGTTTAACGCCCCGGTTGCAGACGCGCGGGACGCTTGCCCCGCCTCACAGCGCGTGCCACACTCGCCGCCCATGTCCGCCATCCCCACCGAATTCCCCGGCGTCACCGCCGTCACCAAGGCCAACGTCTATTTCGACGGCCGCGTCGTCAGCCACACCCTGCTCTTTGCCGGCGGCGGCAAAAAAACCCTCGGCCTCATTTACCCCGGCACCTACCACTTCGGCACCGACAAAGCCGAGCGCATGGAGATCGTCGCCGGCGCCTGCACCGTGAAGCTCGACGGCGGCGAATCCACCGCCGCTTATGAGGCCGGCGCCCATTTCGAGGTGCCCGCCAAGTCCGGCTTCGACATCACCGTCACCTCCGGCATCTGCGAATACATCTGCTCCTTCATCGAGGCGTGACCTTCCCCCGTTCCGCGCAGGGGTGGACAGAACCGGTTAAGCTGAGACACTGGCGGAGCGCGCACGGCGCTTGCGAGTTACGGGAGACTTTGACGCTGCGCCTGTTGTCTCCAGCGTTTCATTCTGGCCGGTTGGAAGCCAGCGCCTGGCCTTTCGTTCGGCGGCTGTGTGCGTCTTCGCCCACGCGAAAAACTTGTGCAGATCGTAGCCAAAGTCGGCTGCGACAGCAGCTCTGGCATCACGGACTTCTTGAACGATGGTGTCTTTCATATCTGGGGCTTGGTGAGCAGTTCCGGAGTGCAAATCACGGGCATGTGAAGGCGATGGTAAGTGCAATACTCAAAGAGCGTCTTCTGGAGGGTGGCATTCGCGAGATGCGTGCAGTTCCACGTCAGCAAATAATCCATCCGATGAACAACGGCGAAGGCGACATGCGTCGCATCCATCTGCGCTTTCGGAGGCAATTGCAAAAGCTGCACGATGGAATCGGCAAGCGGCTGAACCTCCGCGGTGACATCCAGTTCTGGTATGCCCGCCATCGCTTTCAGCCGCCTCGCGGCGGCAGATGCGTCGCCCTTGGAAATCTCGGCGCGCACAGCAATGGAAGAGTAGAGCCGGAAACGCATCCGTTCATGGTCCCACCAGTCCTGCGTGATTTGCTGATGCGACGCCATCGGCTGCTGACGGCTGCGTTGAGCTGTCAGGTAGCTGGGAATCGTCGTCTCAATGTAAACCGTCTCCATTGGCGGGAGAATACGCGCCGTGAGCAGGCCGTAAAGACCAACCACAAGTGCGGCGTCATGGATTTGGCGCTGCCCGCATTATGGGGGCGGCCATTCTCTCGTCGCCGGCGCCTGCGCCGTGAAGCTCGACGGCGGCGAATCCACCGCCGCTTATGAGGCCGGCAGCCATTTCGACGTGCCCGCCAAATCCGGCTTCGACATCACCGTCACCTCCGGCATCTGCGAGTACATCTGCTCTTTCATTGAGGCGTGACTATGCCGAGACGCGGGCGGAGCGTACGCGCCGCTTTTTAGCCACGGCAGACTTCGAGGCCGCGCCTGCGGTCTCCTGTGTTTTGTTCCGCCTTGGCGCGACCCCAAGATTCACAAAGTCCTCAGGGTGCTTTTGCTGCTCGGCATACATGGCGCTGCAGGTGGCTTTCAGGCTGTGGCCATGGCTCGCCGAGAGCGCGTCTTTAATCGCCCAGACTTCGGCTAGAAGATCGTTGGTGGATGATGGGGTCATGGCGCTGGCAGCAGTTCCTCCGGTGTGCAGATCGTTGGCAGAGTGTAGCCCAAGGACTCGATGAGCACACGCAAATCTTCGCGCACATGGGCGTTGGCGATGTGGCGGATGTTCCAGGTCAAAAGCAGGTTCATCTGGTGAAACGTCGCCACCCCGATGTGCAGCGCGTCACGATCCGCCTTCGCAGGGATCAGCCCTGACGCGAGGATGGCGCTGGCGATCGCCTCACACTCCGGTGTGATCGCCAGCAGAGGAATGCCGCGCAGCGAATCAAGCCGGCGCTGTGCCGCGGCCGCATCACCGCCGGCCGCCTCCTGCTTTGTCACCAGCGAGGTGTAGAGCTCGTAGTTCTGGCGGTGGTTGTCCCACCACTCATGCGTGCTGATCTGGTGCCCGGCATGAACGACCTGCGGCGACGGCCAGGAAGTCAGGTAACTTGGGATGGTGGTTTCGATGTAAACCCGCATCTGCCAGGATGACTCATGCGAGCTTTGCTTCAACTCCGACTCCATTCGGTTGCGGCAGGCGAGCCTCAGTCTCACGATTCCGTGTTATCGAGACCCTTGACCGGCGTGAAAATCAAAATCAGCCCACATCCCACGGCGAGTCATGCAGGCATGCATGATGCCTGGCATTGTCCTTAGTTGCATGGGTTGTCAATCGCTCAGGAGAAATGGATAGCCAAGGAAAAGCGCGAAGCCGATCCCGGAAACTACGCCGACTCCACTAGCCGCAACAGAGAGGTTGCGGGACATGCCGGACTCCTCGTATGAGTAGCAGAGGAGCGCGAGAAGAAGCAGGGGGCCGATGCAGAACAGGCCCAGAATGGCGGGTACGGGTAGGCGTGAGCCAAAATCGAATAAGAACAGTGAGGAGATCATGAGCCAAGGGACGACTCCGCCAGCTATGGCAAAACTTCCTGCGGGTACGTTGCGAAACCGATTCGTGATCACCGCGCAGAGTGCTGCTACGGAGGTCACTCCGGCTGCTGCGTATATCTGCATGAAATAGAGGCTCATGTAATGCGCTCAGTCGCCGAACAGGTCATTTATCGACAGATTAGTTCTTTTGTCAGCAGCTTGATCTCCGACAGAAATGTTGCTTTGCGACGGGATTTTAGCTTCATGCTGTTGTTGTAGCGGCTCATTCGCGCGCGGAGCGCCAAAAAGGCGGGTATTCGCTCAAATACGGAGCTAAACCCATGTGTGACGATTCCAAGAGTGGAAAGCCGCCCGCGCCGCAGGTTTGAGGGCAGGGAGCTGAAAACGGGGTATTTCACGCTCGAAACGTGAAATACCCCCTTCGGAAG
>DDQZ01000081.1:0-2186 GCA_002343505.1 Verrucomicrobiaceae bacterium UBA2429
GTTTCTTGGGTTTGGCCTCGCGCACGTCGCCGGAGAGGGTGACGCGGTTGCCATCCCCGCGCTGGTCTTTGGCGCAGCGGACGCGCATGCCGAGGACGGCGCCGGGCTTGAGGAGGTCTTTGAATTTTTCGAATTCGTCGCTCCAGGCCATGACCTCGGCGGGGCCGCTGAAGTCCTCGATGGTGAAGGTGCAGAAGGGGCGGTTGTCTTTTTTGGAGTAGCGGATGTCGAGGGTCTTGATGATGCCGAGGATGAAGAGGCTGACGGGTTTGGCGGCGGTGTCCACCTCGTCGAGGGCGCCGATGCGGTGGATGCGGGGTGAGTCGAAGTGGCCGCGGTATTTGTCGAGCGGGTGGCCGCTGACGTAAAAGCCGAGGAGCTCTTTTTCGAAGGCGAGGATTTCGTCCTGGCTCCAGCTTTCGACGGCGGTGTGGCGCGCGGGGGTTTTTTGCGGGGGGGCGGCGCCGAGGTCGTCAAAGAGGCCGCCCTGGCCGGACTGCCTGTCTTTTTGCAGGGCGGATGCGGCGGCGAGGACAGGGTCCAGCCTGGCGAACATGACGGGGCGGGGCTCGCCGGTGAAGTCGAAGGCGCCGCATTTGACGAGGGCTTCGAGCATTCTTTTGTTCACGGCGCGGGTGTCCATGCGGGAGGCGAAGTCGTCGAGGCTGTGGAAGGGGCCGTTTTTCCGGCGCTCCTCGATGGCGGCGGCCATGGCGGCCTCGCCGACGTTTTTGATGCCGCTGAGGCCGTAGCGGATGGCATTGGGGATGCCGGGGACGGCAGGCGGGGTCTCGGTGGCGGCGAAGGTTTCGGGGGCGAATTTGAGGGAGGATTTGTTGATGTCGGGCGGGAGGATGGTGATGCCCATGCGCTGGCACTCGCTGACGAAGAAGGCGATTTTGTCGGTGTTGCTGATTTCATAGCTGAGCACGGCGGCCATGAACTCGACGGGGTAGTTGGTCTTGAGGTAGGCGGTGTGGTAGGTGACCAGGCCGTAGGCGGCGGAGTGGGATTTATTGAAGCCGTATTGGGCGAATTTTTCGAGCAGGTCGAAGACGGCGTGGGCCTGCTTTTCGGGTACGCCGCGGTGCTTGATGAAGCCTTCGACGAAGATGACACGCTGGCGGGCCATTTCCTGGGCGTCTTTTTTGCCCATGGCGCGGCGGAGGATGTCGGCCTGCCCGAGGGAGAAGCCGGCGAGGATGTTCGCAGCCTGCTGGACCTGCTCCTGATAGACGAGGATGCCGTAAGTCTCTTTGGCGATGGGTTCGAGGAGGGGATGGGGGTATTCGACTTTTTGGAGGCCTTTTTTGCGCGCGATGTAGTCGTCAATGAACTGCATGGGGCCGGGCCGGTAGAGGGCGATGATGGCGATGATTTCCTCGATGGTGTCGGGGCCGAGGTTTTTGCAGGTGGCGGCCATGCCTCCGGATTCCATTTGGAAGACGGCGACGGTGTCGCCGCGTTTGAGGAGTTCGAAGGTGGCGGTGTCGTCGAGGGAGACCTGGCCGGTGTCGAAGCCGGGGACGCGCTTGCGCACCCAGTGCTCGGCCTCGTGGATGACGGTGAGGGTTTTGAGGCCGAGGAAGTCCATCTTGAGCATGCCGAGCTCGGTGAGGGGCTTCATGGCGTATTGGGAGACGATTTCGCCCTCGTTGCCGCGGGTGAGGGCGATGAACTCGGAGAGGGGCTTGTCGCCAATGACGATGCCGGCGGCATGGATGCCGGTGCCGCGTGTCAGGCCTTCGAGGAAAAGGGCGTGCCGCCAGAGTTCCTGGGCGGAGCCGTCGGTCTCGACATAGGCTTTGAGTTCCGGGTTTTTGTCAATGGCGCCGGGTTTGAAGCTGGTTTTGCCTTCCTTGTCTTTTTCCTCCGCGCCCTGGAGCGTGATGTTCAGCTCGGTGGGGATCATTTTGGAGAGGCGGTCGGCGTCGCCATAGCTCCAGCCGAGGACGCGGCCGACATCGCGGATGACGCTTTTGGCGCCCATGGTGCCGAATGTGATGATGTGGCTGACGCTGCGCTCTCCGTACTTCTGGCGGACGTACTCGATGACTTCAGGCCGGCGTGTCTGGCAGAAATCTATGTCTATGTCCGGCGGGCTGACGCGCTCGGGGTTCAGGAAGCGCTCGAAGACCAGCTCGAAACGGAGGGGGTCAAGATTGGTGATGCCGAGGACGTAGGCG
>DDQZ01000081.1:2297-44013 GCA_002343505.1 Verrucomicrobiaceae bacterium UBA2429
TTGGTGATGCCGAGGACGTAGGCGACGACGGAGCCGGCCGCGGAGCCGCGGCCGGGGCCGACGGGGATGCCGTGCTCGCGCGCCCAGTTGATGAAGTCCCAGACGATGAGGAAGTAGCTGGTGAAGTTTTTTTCGCTGAGGAGGGAGAGCTCTTTTTCGAGGCGCTGGCGGAGGGTCTCATCGTTCAGGGCGCGGTCGCGCCCGTAACGGCGAATGAGGCCCTCCTCGCAGAGGCGGCGAAGGTAGTCATTGCGGTCACTGCCGTCGGGCGGGTGGTAGGTGGGGTAGCGGTCAATGCTGGTGGAGTCGAGGCGGATGTCGAGGTTGCAGCGGTCGGCGATGTCGAGGGTGGTGTCGCAGGCCTCCGGCAGCTCGTGGAAGAGGGCGCGCATTTCCTCGGCGGTCTTGAAATGGACTTCAGGGGAGTAGGTGCGGAGGTTGGTGTCGTGGACGGTGGCGCCGAGGCCGATGCGGATGAGAATGTCATGGCTCTCGTGGTCCTCTCGGCGGAGGAAATGCACGTCGTTGGTGGCCACGGTTTTGAGGCCGTATTTTTTTCCCCACTCGACGAGCTGGCGCGTGCTATGCTGCTGCTGCTCCAGGCCGTGGTCCATGAGTTCGAGGAAAAAATGGTCCGGTCCGAAGATGTCGCGGAACTCGCGCAGGCTGTGCTCGGCCTCTTCGGGGCGGCCGGAGTGGAGGAGCTCGTTGATCTCGCCGCTCATGCAGCCACTGAGGCAGATGATGCCCTCGCGGTGCTCGCGCAGCGTGTCCTTGTCAATGCGCGGGGTGTCGAGCCAGAGGCCGTCGAGGTGGGATTTGGTGACGAGGCGGGAGAGGTTTTCGTAGCCGGCGAGGTTTTCGGCAAGGAGCGTCAAATGGGAGGCGCGCTGGCGGCCTGGCATGTCTTTGTGCTCGTGCATGGAACCGGGAGCCAGATAGACCTCGCAGCCAAGGATGGCTTTTAATTTGGCCTTTTTGGCGGCCATGTAGAAGTCTATGGCTCCATAGAGGTTGCCATGATCGGTGAGGGCCACGGCGGGCATGCCCAGTTTTCCCGCCCGTTTGACGAGGTCGCTGATGCGGCAGGCACCGTCGAGCAGGGAGAAGTCGGAGTGGACGTGGAGGTGGACGAAGGAGTCGGGCATCGGCCCGGTCATTCATAGACAAAAGGGGGGGCGGGGCAAGCCGGGTGTGGAAACAGCGAGAGCGGCAGAGTGAAGCTGAAATTTTGGATATTAAGTCTATTAATTAAGATAAGAATTTCACTTTTCAAAAATAGAATTTGAGAATTACCACAACAATCCATAACTTATCGAAGCTTTTCACATTCATGAATCCTTCCTCCCCTCTCATTTTTGTCGCCTTCCTCACTATTCTCGTCGCGCCATTGTGCGCAGCCGAGAATGCGGAACCCTCCGGCGGCTCGCCCATCGAACGCTGGTTCATGCAGGATTACATGCTGGGGGACTGGGGCGGGCTGCGTTCCGATCTTTCCGATCATGGCGTGGACCTGGAGTTCTTTTATGTGGGTTCAGTGCCCAACAACATTTCCGGCGGCATCCGCCATGGCGCCA
Organism: Verrucomicrobiaceae bacterium UBA2429; assembly: GCA_002343505.1. Taxonomy (GTDB): domain Bacteria; phylum Verrucomicrobiota; class Verrucomicrobiia; order Verrucomicrobiales; family Verrucomicrobiaceae; genus Prosthecobacter. The sequence continues at coordinate 3,875 of DDQZ01000081.1, forward strand.
TTTATCAAAGCGGGATGATCCTGGCGTTGGACCTGGATTTTGAGAAAATGGGGCTGTGGAAAGGCGGCAGCTTCCACGCTTCGAGTGTCTGGCTCAACGGGCAGCCGTTCTCCGACCAGTATGTGGGGGACCTGAACAAAACCAACCTGGTGGATTTTCCGGCGGACTTCCGTGTGTGGCAGGTGTATTTCCAGCAGCATCTGCTCGACGAGAAGCTGACTTTGAAGGCGGGTTTGCTGAGCGTGGACCGGGATTTCATTTTGCCGGAGATGTACAACTCTCTGGCGTCCATCAACTTCCTGAACCAGACCTTCTTTTTCCCGACGATGGCGTTCAACCTCTATGACCAGCCATTCTTTCCCAAAGGGGCGCATTCACTGCCCTCGACTCCTTACGGGGTGCCTGCGGTGGTATTGAAATGGGACGCCTCGCAGTCGCTTTATTTGAAAGCGGGCGTTTATGACGGCTATCCTGACAAGACGGGACCCGGCACGCGCATCCAGCTTCACAGTGACGAGGGTGCGCTGTTTTTCTATGAGCTGGGCTGGCGGCGCAACATGGAGCAGGGGGCCAAGGGCCTGCCGACGAGCGTGAAAGCGGGCGGCTACTACCACACGGACGAGTTTTACGACATCTACAACACGATCGCTTCCCTCATCCCCCTCGGTCTTAGCAACGGTCCGACCACGCATGACGGCAATTACGGCCTGTATTTGCTGGCCGAGCGGATGCTCTGGCGGGAGCAGGGGCCGGATGATCCGGCGCAGCAGGGAGTGACGGGCTTTTTCCGCACCGCCTGGGCGCCGAGGGACCGGAACATCGCTGAATACAGCATTGACGGCGGCCTGGTTTTCAAAGGCCTGATCCCCGGCCGCGATTACGACACACTGGGCATTGCCGGCTCATACATGCGCATGAGCCGTGATCTGGAGCGGGCTGTGGAGGACATCAACAAGGTGCTCGGCTTTCAATTCGCCGAGCCGCACGATTACGAGGCGGTTGTTGAACTGAGCTACAAGCTCCAGCTCGCCGCATGGTGGACGCTGTCACCGAACCTGCAATATGTGATGCACCCCGGCGGATCGGGCGCCATCCCGAATGCGTGGGTCTTCGCTCTCCAGACCACGCTGCGTTTCTAACCGGACTGGCCGCCCGCCCCGCGTCCTTTGCGTCCGCGCACAGCCTTCCATATGCCGCGCGCCAGCAGACCCATGGTGGAGAAGTAGCCGGTGGCGATGTCGGCTGCGAGAAAGGCGAGATACACGTCGTTGGATGGAAGCGCGCTGTTGGAGACAAAGTAGATGGGCTTCTCGCGGCCGCGATATTTGGATTTGTGGAAGGAGAGTCCGTCGAAGTTGTAGATTTCTCCGCCGTAACGCCGGCTGACCTGGAAAAACCAGTCTGTCGCCAGGTCATCCCGGTAGCGGCCCAGTTGCAGATGGGTGAAGGGGCAGAGGCAGAGATTGAGCACATCCACACCCTCCGGGCGGAAGACGTCCATCGCCGTCATGTGGATGGCGGTGGCCAGGCGTCCAAACTGCCGCTCGTCGCAGCGCACCGTGTTGGCGGAGTAACCAAAGACCCTGCCATCGCGGTACATCGGGTCATAAAACACATAGCCGGCCGCCCTGCCATTTCTGTCGAAGGCCACAAATTTGCGCACATCCGGCTCCGACTGGTACACCGGCCGCCGGGCGTAGATCCAAATTTCCCGGTCATTGACCTTCTTGCACTGAATCCAGTTTTGTGAGAGCGCCTGAAGCTGCTCCTCGGGCACCGTGGCGATGTCCACCTCGCGGATGGTGATGCCTTCACGACGCGCCTCATTGCGCGCGCGCTTGATCATGTCCAGTTCCTTCCAGTTTCCCGCCGTGTTGTATGTCTGGACCGGCAGTTCTGGTTCGTAGCCGACGCAGTTGGCCTTGAAGCCGAGCCGGCGCATGGCATCCGCCGCAAACTCCGAGGCCACGCTGAAAACGGCCGAGGGATGGCTTTCCAGAAACGCTGCCACCAGGGCGGGCATATCCTCCTCCGCGCAGACAGGGTCCGTCAAAGCGATGCGTCTCGGCGTGCGAGCGAAGACCGGGTGCTTCACTGTGATGAAGGCGATGAAGCCCAGTTCATGCACAAAGTACTCCATGCCCTGTTGCAGGCAGGCATAGGACATGGCCTGGCTGCCATGCTGCCGAAGCGCCGGTGAAAGCAGTTTCCACTTTTCCGCAGGTTCGAGAGTTTTGGCTTCTTGGCCGAGAATGAGGCGCATGGAACGAGGCTGTTGTCAGCACATGGTAAACACACAATCCGTGTCATGCCAAATATTTTAAAAGCCAATCTGTGGCAACCTCAAAAACACGCACCCGATTGCGATCCAAGTGCCCCACATGACCATTTCCTTCAATGATCTCCAACCCTTTCTCACAAGACAACGCCTGGAAAAGGATGTGCGCGGTGCTAACCGGATCGAGCTGGTCATCCGCCCCCCAAATCACCAACGTGGGTGCCTTGATGGCTGGAACGCGTCGGATGGTGTCCACAAAAAAGGCGTCCGCAGCACCTGGCATGGGGAAATTCATGAACGCTTTCAGTTTGCCTGGATCCACCTTCAAGCGCGCATTGATCGCAGGGTCGGAAGCCATCGGCACTTCGTCGAGCAGCTTGATGATGGAAATGCGCAGGTCCTTCCCTGTGAGCATTCGTTTGACCCAGCCGATGAGGGACAGCAGCCTCATGGTCAGGCTTACCCCTGCCGGGAGAGTGTTCATCACTGTGGCATCAAGCGGGATCAATGCCTTCAGCCGGCTGTCGCAGACCGCCGCCTCCAGGATGGCCGAGCCGCCCGAGGAAAGTCCCAAAGCTCCGATGCGCTCCGGATCCACATCCACGCGGGTTTCCAAATAATCCAGCGCCGCCGAGATGTCCGACACCCACTCGCGCATGCTCACATGGAAAGGGCGGCCGCCGCTGGCTCCATGCCCGTGCATGTCCAGCAGCAGGCTGGCGATGCCCCTGTCTGCGAGATAGGAGGCCAGTTCGAGGTAGTTTTCCTTGAATTCACCCGCTCCATGGCTCACCACCAGGACGGGCTGGCCGACCGGGCGGATGGAAGACACAAAGAGCGCGCAGATCGTTTCCCCCAAGGATTCAAACTGCACGGGTTCGCCGATGACGGGCGCTTCATTGGTTGGCATGAGTTGCATGACGATTGGAATTGTCGGGGTTATTTCGGCATATAACAAATGTTTTCTCAAACGTGAGAAGATACTGCACATGGAGCTGTTTCATGAAAAATCCTTGCTTGGAACACATTCGACTAATACGGACTCTTAATACGAGAGGGAAATCCGCCAAATTATTCATTCTCTTGGGCAAAGGTCGCTTGCAATACTCAATCCACTCAACTTACTGGAATGCTTATGGAGCAAAACGCGCCCACACCCTTGCCGCTGAACACCGATGCAGCCGAGCGCATCAGCATGGTTGTCTGCCGCAACAGCCAGGGTGCCGAAGTCCGTGCCACGCTGCACCGGCTCACTCGTTACATGGCGGTTTTCGAGGTGTACAACCCCTACAGCATCGTCCAGCTATCCGAAGTGCTGAATGACTTCCGGGTCACGATGAATGAGCGCGTGGTTTATTCTGGCAGGGCCGTGATCGCCAATCTGGTGAACACGGGCATCATGTTGATCTGCGAGGCCTCGCTGACCGAGGAGGGCTGGATTGACTTCGTCTCGCCGACGGCGGACAAGGAAAAGCTGCTGTCTGAATTCAGGGACTTCCTGCGCGAGACGGAGAGGATTTATCGCGTTTCGCCCGAGTTCAAACTGGTCGTCGCTGACATGCAGACGCTACTGACGGACCTGCGGCGCTGGATGGAGCAGGTCGAATTGGGGGTGCGCTCGCTGCCCACAGGCGACCGCATCGCCACAGAACGGGAGACCATCCAGCAACTTGAAGTCCCCATCATGCCGGCGGTGGCTCCATTGATGGAGCGCTTCGAAAGCAACGCCTCCGTCATTCCGGTCGAGCAGCAGCCCATCCACCGCAGTTACATCAAGCGTCAACTGCACCCGCTCGTTCTTTGCTCGCCCTTCATTTACCGCACTTTCCAGAAGCCGCTCGGCTACGCCGGGGACTACGAGATGGTCAGCATGATGCTGCGCGACCCGTATGAGGGCAGTTCGATGTTCGCCAAGCTCCTGAACCGCGTTTTCCTGGACACGGCCCCGGTCGTGGCGCACCGAAACCGCATCACCTACCTGATCGAGCGGCTTCGGGGCGAGACCGCGCGCGCCGCCGGAGAGGGGCGTGTGGCGCGCATCCACAACCTCGGTTGCGGCCCAGCCCAGGAAGTCCAGAGCTTCCTGAACACCGACTCCATTTCCGACGAGGCGGACATGCTGCTGCTGGACTTCAATGACGAAACCCTGGTCAACACCACCCGCGTGCTGGAGGACATCCGCGCGCGCCACCGCAGGCGCACCGGGCTGAAATTCGAAAAGAAATCGGTGCATCAAATCCTCAAAGAGGCGGGCAGGCCGGCGCCCGGCCAGAAAGGCTATGATCTTGTGTATTGCGCGGGCTTGTTCGACTATCTTTCCGACCGGATCTGCCGCCGCTTGCTGGAGATTTTTTATGACATGACGGCGCCCGGCGGCCTGGTGGTCGCCACCAATGTGGACAGCTCCAACCCCTCGCGGAACTGGATGGAGTACGTCCTTGAATGGAACCTTGTCTATCGTGACAGGGAATCGTTCCTCAAACTGGCTCCAGAGAAGGCCCCGCGCGGTTCGGTGGACATCAAGGCCGACTCGACCGGTGTGAACATTTTCCTCGAAATCCGCAAACCCGCCTGATGCCAGAGACAAGCACAGTCTCCGTGGAGGAATTGGAGCGTTCGTTCAACGAATACGAGCGGCCCATCCGCATCAGGAACTACAAGCTGGGAGCCTTGCTCGCGGCCGTTTTCATGCCGGCAGGGGCCGTGCTCGATTTCTTCGTTTACGGCTGGGAGGGCGTCGTCCGTTTCGCGCCGGCGCGCATCCTTACCACGGCCTTTCTCGCCTTCGTTGGCGTCGCGCTGATCAAGTTTCCGCAATGCCGCCATTACCGCGCGCTGGGCTTTCTCGTGGCTCTCATCCCCCTGCTGGCCATCGCATGGATGATTTACGCCGAGCAGGGCACCGCCTCGCCCTATTACGCGGGTTTGAACCTCGTGATGCTTGGATCGGCCATCCTGCTGCGCTGGTCCTCAATGGACAGCGTCATCATTTTCCTGCTCACCTTCCTGGCCTACATCCTCGCCACGGTGATGCACGAGCCGTTTCAATTTGACGGACTTTACTTCAACAACCTCTACTTTCTCTTTGTCACCGGCGTCTTCATTATTGCCGGAAGCTGGTATTACAACAGCATCCGTCAAAGCGAGTTCGAGCTGCGCTGGCGTCTCGACATCAACCGCGCCCAGCTTGAGGAGTCCAACCAGAAGCTGCGGGAACTCGACGAGCTCAAGAGCCGGTTTTTCGCCAACATCAGCCACGAGCTGCGCACTCCGCTGACCCTGCTCATCGCCCCGCTGGAGACCCTGCTGAGCCGCGGGCGCGAGATGGCGGCGGCGGAGATGGATGAAATGCTCGCCACCATGCACGGCAATGCGATGCGCCTGCTCAAGCTCATCAACGACCTGCTCGACCTCGTGCGCCTGGAGTCCGGCAAGATCGAGATCAAAAAAGCCGCCGTGCCGATTGAGGACTTCCTCGACGGCATCGTCAACGCCGTCAGCGGAGTGGCCTCGGACAAGCACATCGCCCTTCGCTCCTGGTGCCAGGACGGCATCGGACGTGTCATGCTGGACGCCGACAAGCTCGAGCGCATCTGTCTGAACCTCATCTTCAACGCCCTCAAATTCACGCCCGCCGGAGGCCAGGTCAACATCACCGCCGAAAAGGAGGAGGGCTGGCTGCGCATCGAGGTCAAGGACACCGGCGTCGGCATGAGCAGGGAGCAGCTCAAGCGCATCTTCACCCGCTTCTGGCAGGCTGACACCTCCTCCCGCCGAAAGTTCCAGGGCATGGGGATCGGCCTGGCGCTGGTCAAGGAATTGTCCGAGGCGCACGGCGGCTCGGTGGAAGCCGTCAGCGAGGAGGGCAAGGGCACCACGATGATCGTGCGCCTGCCTCTGGAAACCGCCCCGCCGGACGCGCCCGAACCCGAACCGAACTTCGAGGCTGCCTCCGTCGAGCAATTGCCCGAGGACCGCGGCGAGTGGATCAGCGAGCTCTACCGCCGCGCCGAGCTCTTCCCCGCCATCACCTCCCTTCAGGCCACCATGCGGCCCATTGAGACGGGCATCAGCCGCCGCAGCAAAAAGCCAAAACTGCTCATCGCCGACGACGAGCCGGACATGCTGCGTTTCCTTCGTTCCCAGCTAGGCACGTTTTTTGATGTCCTTGAGGCCGTGGATGGCAACCAGGTCGTCGAAAAAGCCACCCAGTTTCTCCCCGACATCGTGCTCACCGACATGATGATGCCTGAAAAGGACGGGTTGCAGGTCTGCCGCGAGCTGCGCGACCGCACATCCACACGCTCCATCCCAGTCGTGCTGCTCACAGCCCGCGCCGATGAAAAGACGAAAATTGACTGCCTGGAAGCCGGAGCCAGCGATTTTCTCGCCAAGCCATTCTCGCTGACCGAGCTCTGTGTGCGGCTCAAAAACCTCGTGGACAACCGCCTCTATCAAAAGCAGCTCGTCGAGCAGAAACAGCAGCTCGAATCCGCTTTCGAGCAGATCAAGGAGACCGAGGCATTGATCATCCGCAATGAAAAGCTGGCATCCCTCGGCAAGCTCAGCGCCGGTCTCATCCACGAGATCAACAACCCCCTCAACTATGCCAAGCAGGGCCTTTACGGCCTGCGCCGCATCCAGGATGTGCTGCCGGAGGCGGAGAAGGCCGACTTTGTCGAGACTCTCGGCGACATTGAGCATGGTGTGGACCGCGTGGCGCGCATCATCGCCGACTTGCGGGGCTTCTCACGCACCACCCGCGAGATGAACGCCTCATTTCCTCTCAAATCCGTGGTCGAAACCACCATGCGTTTCTTTGGGCAGGAGTTCAAAGAAGGCGTCGGTCTGGAGATGGACATCCCAGATGACCTCGAAATTCGCGGCGACAGCAACCAGATCGTGCAGGTGCTCATCAACTTCACCCAAAACGCCCTCGACGCCATGAGGACCAAGACATACCCGGAGGGCGAGGGGCCCGCCATCCGCATCTCGGCGGAAAATCTGCCTGGCCGCACTCTTGTGCGCTTCCGTGACAACGGCCCCGGCATTCCGGAGGATATGCGCAGCCGCATTTTTGACCCGTTTTTCACCACCAAGGATGTCGGTGAGGGCATGGGACTTGGCCTGTCCATCTGCCACCGCATCATTGCCGACCACGGTGGTCATGTTGACATTCACAGCCGCGAGGGAGCATATTGCGAATTCGTGTTGGAGTTTCCCCTTGTCGAGACGAACCTTTCCGCCAGCGAGCCATAACCCGAAAACCTAAACACCATGCAAAACACCCACGACTACAAACGCTATGCCGTCCTCTATGTGGATGATGAGGAGATGGCTCTGAAGTATTTCCAAAAAACATTTGGCGCTGAATTCCGCGTCCTGACAGCCATCAACGCCGTCGAGGGACTCAATTACATCGAGAGCATGGGCGAGGAAATCGGCGTCCTGCTCACTGATCAGCGCATGCCCGGCCAGAAGGGAGTGCAGCTCCTCGAACGCGCCCGCCAGCTCCGCCCCAAGATGGTCCGCATGATGATCACCGCCTACGCCGACTTCGGCGTCTCCGTGGATGCCATCAACCTCGGCAACATCTTCCGCTACATCTCCAAGCCCCTCCAGGTCGAGGACATGCGCAACACCCTGCGCCGGGCCATGGACTTCTACATGCTGCAAAAGGAGCGCGACGACCTGCTGCGTGAAAAACTCTCCGTGCTCCAGAGCATGGTCATCACCGACCGCGTCATCAGCCTCGGCGTGCTCGCCTCCGGCCTGTGCAAAAACCTGCGCAATCCCCTCGACGCGGTGAACACCTTCCTCAACCTCGTCCCGGCCCGCCTGCGCCAGGAAAACGTGGAACTCGACCGCCTGCGCGACCCCGCTTTCTGGCGTGACTTTCACAACCAAGTGCTGGCGCAGACGCAGCGCATCTCCGACTCGATCGGTGATCTCGACAAAATCAGCAGCCAGGCTCCCGCCGACATCGCTCCAGAGGATGTTGTGGCGCAGGCTGTGGACACCGTGAGGGCCGCCGCCGCCGCCAAAAACATCACCCTCAAAAACGAGGTCCAGGGCCCGCTGCCCAAGCTGCACGCCGCTCCAGACCGCTTCGCGCGCATCTTCGAAATGCTGCTCAAAGACCAGGTCGAGTTGCTTGACCCGGGCGCCGAGATCACACTCTCCGCCAGTGTCAGCAAAGTCTCCGACACACCGGTGGGCATTCGATTCGAGATCAAGGACAACGGCCCCGGCCTGCCCCAGGAGGCGCTGCGCTCCATCTTTGACCCTTTCCACATTCGTCCGGATGGGGAGGAGAAATTTGGCCTCGACCTGCTCGGAGTTTATTTCCTCGTCCACCACCACGGCGGTCACATCGAGGCGGGCAGCTCGCCGGGAGAGGGCGTCACTTACACCATGGACATCCCGCTGTTAAGTTCGCCGGAAAACGGCGCCACCTCCAGCAGCCGCGACTTTGTCACCAAAGTGCTCATGAACGACGTCCTGTGGGAAAGACTGCTCGCGGGAGACTGAGCGGCCAGTCCGCCGAAAGAGGCGGCGTTGCCCCGCGCGGCAGTCAATGCCGCAAGTCTCCGGCATACTTCACCGACACCAGATAGAGGCCGCATGCTGGAGCCATCTGATTGCTTTGCAGCCCCTCGTGAGTGGCCAGCAAACTTGCGAACCACTCCTCGGTGGCCCGTCCGCGCGCGACCTGGACCATGCTCCCCGTGATAAGGCGTGCCATCCGGTAAAGGAAGCCGTCTCCCTCGAACTCGATTTCAAGCACATCGCCCGTTTCGGCAATGTCCACTCTGTGCAGAGTGCGCGTCGTCTTCTCCGGCAGGGCCCGCCTTTGCGTTTCCCACATGTCACCGCGGTTGGCGGAAAGCCGGACAAAGTTGTGCCTCCCCGCCAGCAGGTCCGCGCAGCGCCGCAGCGCGGAGATGTCCAGCCGGCCATAGACATGCCAGGCGCGGTCCGCTTCGAAAGGGTCCAGCATCTCCGGACGCCAGATGCGGTAACGGTAGATTTTTCCGACCGCGTCAAAGCGCGCGTGAAAGCCCGGTTCCGCGTCCTCGACCCGTGTGACGCGGATCGTCATTGGCAGGCAGGCGTTCAGCGCCTTGCACCATGCGCCATGGCTCATGCGCGCGCTGGCAGGCACATCCATGTGCGCCACTTGCGCCAGCGCATGCACACCCGCGTCGGTGCGCCCGGAGCCATGCACCACGGTCTCAATGCGGGTGGCTTTTTTTACAGCGGCGGTCAGCTCATCCTGGATCGTGCCACCGCCCGCGAGGCTCTGCCAGCCGCGCCAGCCGCTGCCGCAGTAGGCCACTGTGAGGCGCAGGCGCCGCATTCCTTGTGGCGCGGCGGGGTGCAGGCCAAGCTTGCTTTCAATGCCGTCTTCCCTCATGCGTCCACTCCAGATTCTGGCATTCCTCCGGCAGCAGAAAACCCTCCGGCCCGCGTTGTGAATTCAGATATTCCTGCAGGATCACCACTGCGGCGAGCTGGTCCACCACCTCGTCCCTCTGCTTTTTGCCGGTGATCCCCGCGCGGGAAAGCGCCGCCTCCGCCTCCACCGAGGAGAGCCTTTCGTCCACAAACTCCAGCGGAATCTCATGGCGCAGGGACCTGCCCAGCGACTCGGCAAATTTTTCGACCCTCTCCGCCGCCTCTCCGCGTCTGCCGTCCAGGTGGAAAGGCATGCCGAGAATGATCCGGCCCACGCGCTTGTCCCGTGCGATGCGCGCGATCTCGCGCTCAGGCTCCGCGCTCGCGTCCAGCGTTTTGAGCGGGCGGGCCGTCAACTCCAGCTCGTCGCTCAGCGCGAGTCCGATGCGGACGGTGCCGTGGTCAATGGCGAGGATTCGGGGCATGACTTCATTCTTGCCCGGAAGCGCCCGTTTTCCAGCTTCAATCCCTCGATCAAATCAAAACTGCTCAAGGAGGTGTTTGATGAGGTCAGTGCTGGTGACAATGCCGCAGAGCTTGCCGCCATTGACAACCGGCACGGAATGAAACTCGCCTCTGGCAAGAATTTCGGCGGCATCGCGGACAGTGGCCGTGTCGGGCAGGGTGACCGGGGTCTTGCACATCAACTCCTCGATGGTGAGCGTGTGATCAAGAGTGGCGTCCACGGCGCGCTCGTCGGTATTGAAGGCATCGCCAAAGCTGACGCGCAGAATGTCGCTCCAGGAAATGATCCCGAGAAGCTGGTCGCCGCTGACAACAGGAATATGGTGAACGCCATGCTCGCGGACGAGGTGGCGGATTTTTGAGACGGGGTCACCGTGGTGAACGGTGACCAGATGGCGGCTCATGACTCGGGTGACGGGTTCGTGGCGTTTCATGGTTGGATGACTGCCATACTGGCCTTTGCAGGGCGGCCGTGCTCATCGTGCCTTGCCGTTCACCGGCTGATTCTTGCCCGAAAAAAAGAGGGCGGACCTGACGGCCCGCCCTCGGAGTTTGAAGAAGCGTCTTATTTGAACGGGCTGACCGAAAGAGCGCGGAACTCGTCGGCGACTTTGGCCACGGCAGCCTTCGGGCCGGTGAGCTTGATGAAAACAGGGGCGTCGGGTCCGGGAATGATGGAACCTAGAAGCATGGAGTCCGGCTTCGGGGTCTTCGGTCCGAACATGGCACCGTCCATGTAGGTGCCGGTGGCTGTGACGAGGGTCACTTTTTTGCCTCCGGCCTCGATGTCCTCGCGCTTGGTCTCGGGCTTGCCCTCGAACTGGCCGAACCAGCGCTGCACATTCGCCTCGACATCGCCGCCCTGGCCGGCGCCGAAGTAGTAAAAGACCGCCTCCAGGGGCTGCTCCGCGCCTTCGACGCTGATCTTCAGTGTGGCGGCGCGCATCGGGCTGCTCGTCGGCACGGAGTCCCACGCGGCGGATGGCAGGACGAAATCCAGGCCGCCGGCGCTGACTTTTTTTTCCTCGGCGGAGGAGGTTTGCGCGTGGCCCGCGAACAGGGCCAGAAGGAGGATCATGTGTTTCATGGCTGGGATGTTTGGGGAATTTATTTCGTGACATGCATCACACCCCTCATCAGCAGCCAGTGGCCGGGAAAGGTGCAGATGTAGGCATAGTCCCCCTCCTCGGCGGGAGCAGTGAATTCAATAGTGTCGGAGCCATTGGCCTGGACGAGCTTGGTGTGCGCGAGGATGTCGGCCTTGGACGCCTCCGGGATGTAATGCTTGGCCATGCCCTGGGGATCCCCCATCATGAGATTGGCCTGGGCACCCACCGCGTCTATCACATCCTTGTTGTCGGGCATCTTGCCCTTCCTGAGCAGCAGGAAATTGTGCGGCTGCGGGACGATGCTGCCCGTGTTGTTCAAGGTCAGCTTGATCTTCTGTCCAACTTTGACGGCAAGGTCGGTCTTGTCATAGCCGAGGGGATTGCTAGCGTGGGGCTTGAGTTCGATCTCGGCAACTTCAGCCTCCTGGGCATGGAGGACGGTGGCAGCCAGGGCGATGACAGCGATCTTGGAGAGTTTGGGCATGGTATTGATATTGAATAAGGGGGGTAGGCTAATCGGCAGCCAGTTCCGGGTGTTTTCAACTTTTTTGTTGGAACTGGCGCGGAGAGTGCGGTCCGCAAGTTGGGGAAAGTACCCTCGCCTGCCGGGCGTAAATGGTATCACCCCCACTCATGACTCCGTTTCACGAAACCGCCTCCGCCACTCATCAGATGAGCCGCCGCAAAGTGCTGCGCGGGCTCGGCACGCTCATGTCACTGCCCTTTCTCGAGTCCGCGGGCGGCAGGGCTTTCGCCGCCGCGCCGCCGCAAAAAGCTCCGCTGCGCGCGGCTTGGCTCTACATACCGAACGGAGTCAATGTCCATAAATGGTTCCCCACAGGCGAAGGGGCGGGATACCAGCTCAGCGAGACGCTCAAGCAGATTGAGCGGCACCGGAATGACTTCATGGCCGTCTCCGGCCTGGCCCAGGACAAAGCCCGCTCCCACGGTAACGGCGGCGGCGACCACGCGCGCGCCACCTCCACCTTCCTCACCGGCTGCATGCCGAAGAAAACGGCGGGCGCTGACATCAAGCTCGGCGTCTCCGTGGACCAGATTGCGGCTGAGAAGATCGGCCATCTCACCCGTCTCTCCTCCCTGGAGTTGAGCACCGACGGCCAGCGCAGCTCCGGCCGCTGCGACAGCGGCTACTCCTGCGCCTATCAATATAATCTGGCATGGAAAAACGAGACCATGCCCATGGCGCCCGAGATGGACCCGCGCCTCGTCTTCGAGCGGCTCTTCGGCTACGGCGCGTCCGGCGCGCGCGGCGAGGAGGGCGCTCGCCGCCAGCGTCTGCAGAAAAGCATCCTCGACACGGTGCTCGGAGAAGCCAAGTCCCTGCAGGGCAAGGTAAGCGGCAGCGACCGCCGCAAGCTCGACGAATACTTCGAGTCCGTGCGCGATATTGAGCAGCGCATCGAGCGCTCCGAAAAATTCGCCGCTCAGCTCCCTCCCGGAGTGTCCGTGCCGGAGGGCATCCCTGAGAGCTACGAGGAGCACATTCGTGTGATGTTTGACTTGCTGGCGCTGGCTTTCCAGACGGACACCACCCGCCTCTGCACCTTTCTCATGGCGCACGATGGCAGCAACCGCAGCTTCCCGCAGATCGGCGTCCCGGACGCGCATCATTATCTCTCCCACCACGAAAACGACCCGCAAAAGTTGGAGAAGATCGCCAAAATTGACCAGTTCTACATGCGTCAGTTCGGCTATTTCCTCGACAAAATGAAAAGCGTCAAGGAGGGGGACTCCACCCTGCTCGACAACAGCATGATCGTCTTTGGCGGCGGCATTGGCGACGGCAACCGCCACAATCACGACGATCTGCCCATCCTGCTAGCCGGCCGCGCAGGCGGCACCTGGAGTCCCGGCAAACGCATCGTTTTGAAAGAGGAAACCCCGATGACAAACTTGTACCTCTCCATGCTGGACCGTCTCGGCGTTCGTGCCGATCGTGTGGGCGACAGCACGGGCGTGCTCGACGTGGGTTGAGGCAGGCGCGCGGCATTTTGGGGCCGCTTTTGCAACAGCAGCGTTGCAAGCCGCGCGCATTGGTTATATGAAGGCGCCTATCATGGCGGACCCCGCAGCCGAGACCACCAGCATGACCGCGATGGAGCAGGATTTGTTTCCGCATCCTGATCCGAATCCTGCCGGCTTGACTGCGGAAACCTCGCCTGCGTGGTCTCCTGACTCCTCGAAAAAAACGAACTCAGGAGTCTTTCCTCGCGGGATTCAAGACCTCGCCGACAAATTGCGCAAGGCGATGAATGACCCGTCGCATTTGTCCCAGGCTTTCGCCGAGTTTTGCACCGCCGCCTATGTGAAGCCGGAGTGGGCGGGTGCCGCCAGTGAGTTTTTGGCGGAGCTGTTCGAAGGGCGCGAGGAACAGCTCGCAGAAATGGCGCATGTGCCGGACTTGATCATCGAGCTGGCCACAGGCCACTATGCGGTGACTTTCATGGCCGCCTCCGTCTGGGCTGCGAAGGGGGATGTGGCGCGCATGTCACGCCTCGCCGAGGCGCTGGCAGCCACACAATCCAAGCTCTCCGGTGTGGAAGTGGTGGATGTGATGCTGGCGCTCGCGGCATCGCTGGCAATTTCCCGCTATCCCCGCGCCGAACAACTCGTGAACATCGCCGCGCCACAGGCTGCCCCCGAACATGAGGAGGCTCTGGCTGAGGCTCGTCTCTGGCTGGCTGCGGGGCGTGCCGTTCGCGCCTGCGACCAGGAGGTGAGGGACATGTGGGAGCAGCGTCTTCGCCGGCCGCAGCACCCATGGACCTGGGAAGGCCCCGTGGAGCGGGCCGCGCTGACACAATTGGCGGACCAAGTCGCGCCCGGGATGGAGGCGGAGAGTTTGTTCCAAGCCGTCGTGCCGGCGGGCTGGTGGGAGCTTGCCATGCGCCGCGCTGAGGAGTTGATCCATTACGATGCTGCTTTGAGACAGAAAAAATGCGAGACACACGAAGATACTCCTCCTCCCGCCGAGCCGCCGCCAATGGTCATAGGCAGGCCGATTGTCATCTGGCGGCTGGTGCCCTTCTGCTTCGGCGGCCTGGTCGGTGCCTGGGCTTTTGCGCTTGGAATCTATTTTGGCCCGTTTGATTTGGTGCGCCCCGGCGCGTCTGTGAACGAGGTCGGGGCTGCCGCAGACGGACAGACGACCCCGGGCGGGGAATTCTCGCAACCCGGGGAGGAAGGGGAGCCGCCGTCTGCATCCGTTTCCGCGGATGTCAGGCAGGGAGAGCATCCCGACTCCCTTTGGAGAAAGGAGGAAAGCCGCCGCCTTTTGGAAAAGCTGCCTGAACTGGCCGCCAGTGGAGAGCTGCTCAAACACGGCGGTTGGGAGCAGCATCGCGCCATGCTGGAGGGTGAGGAGGAGAACCTTTCCAAAAACTCGCCTGAATATGAAAAACTGCTCGTCTGGCTGCATCTCTCTCCAGTGTCAGATGACGCGATCAACACACGCGTTCCCGGCCTGCTCGCCGCTTTGAAACCCGACAGCGACACCCTCGACCTTTGGGAAAAACTCATCTACCCGGGATCACCGAATGCCCCGCAAATTCGCGAGGCCGCGCGCCGCCAGCATCATGAGAACACGCAGTCATGGTCGCCCACTCAGCGGTCGCGGCTAAGCAGAATCGGCTGGGACACTCCCTGATCACGCCGCCGCCGGAGCCAGCCAGCGCAGCTTTGGCAGCGCGCGCGCATGCGCCTCGGCATTGAAGGCGGCCAGCAGCAAGAGGCTGAAGCCCATGTCGCTCAGCAGGGAATTGCGCAAAAACATCCAAGTGGGCGCATAACCGGGCAGTCCGGTGGTGAGGCATTGCACCCAGCCGGCGAGGTTTTTCACATATCCCGGCTCGACGAGCCAGCTCACGCTGTTCGTGATGACATAAAAGCTCAGCGAGCAAGCCAGCACACCGCCCAGCGTCCGCGCCACACCCGCCTGCCCGCGCCAGCGCGCCGCCAGCCAGGCCGCGCCGGCATAGCAGGCATACATGACCAGGGCCTCAAAGCCGCCGCCCTTCGGCGTGAGAATGTCCACGCCCTGCGAGAGCACATCCACTCCCACCAGCAGCAGCGGCCACACCCACCAGGCCAGCGCGCGCGGAAACAAGAGGGTGCCCGTGAACACCAGCGCCAGCCAGGGCGAGAAATTCGGCAGCAGCGTCATGCCAGGGGACTCCAGCTTCAGCCAGCGCAGGCCAAGCGCCAGGAGCACGATGGCGAGAGGGGCCCATAGCAGGGGCAGGGAGCGGCGGTTCGGGGAAATCATGGACGACCAGAATAAAGGCGGATACGCCGCGCGCAACCTCCGCGCCGGTCAATACTCGATGAGCGCCTTGATCACCGTGCGCCGCCCGACTTCGTCAAAGGCCTCGCGGATTTGCCCCAAAGGAAACCGGTGCGTGATGAACTCCGCCGAGGTTAGCCGTCCCTCCCGAATCCACTGGCAGAGCTGCGGCTGGCATTCTTTTTCGAAGCGGCGCGTGGGCCACTGATGGACGAGCAGGTTGAAATTGAAATCCGCGCGCGCTTTCTCGATGTGCAGCACCGGCTCGGTGAGCACGCCATAGATGCAGTGGGAGCCGCCCCGGCGCAGCAGCGGCAGGCCTTCGAGCAAAATCTTCGAGCTGCCCACGGCGTCCACCACCGCGTCCAGCTTGCGCGGCGGCGCTGCCTCCCCCGGCGCAAAGGCCGCATTCGCGCCTAAGGCCAGCGCTTTTTGCCGCTTCTCCTCATGCCGGTCCACGATGCCGATCCAGCCCAGCCCGAACAGACGCCCCAGTTTCACAAAACTCAGCCCCACCGGCCCCGCGCCATAGATCAGCACATCATCGCCCGGCTGAAGATGAAAGTCCCGGAACGCGCCCAGCACCTCCCTCCATGTGCAGAGCAGCACCGCCTCTTCCGGAGGGATGTCCGCATCCACCCTCGTCTGGATTTCATGCACCTCCACCCAGCCATGCGCCTCATCCGCCACGCCATCGGCCACCATCGTCTCGTGGTCCGTGGCCAGGATGAACTCGCCAAAACCGCCCCAGCCCGAGTCCACGCCCTCCATTTGCAGATCAAACACCAGCCCGCCCACCACGCGATCCCCGACCGCAAAGCTGCGCGCCTTTTCCCCCGCCTCCACCACCACACCCACGCTCTCATGCCCGAGTGCGAAGGGAAAGCGGTCCTCCATCCCAGGGAAGCGCCCGTGCAGCAGCTCGCTGTCCGTGCGGTTGCAGAGGCAGGCCCGCTCCGTGCGCACCAGCGCCTGGTAGGGGCCGGGCACAGGCACGGGTGTGTCGAGGATTTCGAGATGGCCCGGATGAATGGCGATGACGGATTTCATGCGCCGCATCAGAGACGATCTTTGAATGGCGCGCAACAATTCTGCATTTGGAAACGTTTCTGGATTTGGAATAATGAAAAGCACTCTCGAAGACCACGCCGCCATCCGGCTCGACGACAACTCCGCCGCGCCCGGCACGGAGCGTACGCTCGCCATTCTGGAGCTGCTCGGACGGCACCGCCTCGGCCTGAACCTCACCGAGATCGCCCGCGAGCTGGACCTGCCCGTCAACTCCGTCTTCCGCATCACCGGCGTGCTGCTTGCGCGCGGCTACCTCCAGCGGCGCGAGGATGACAGGCGCTTTGTGATGACGAACAAACTCTTCGATCTCGCCCGCCCCCAGGTGCGGGAGAAAAGCCTCGTCGTCTGCGCCCTCGAAGCGCTCAAGGAACTACGCGACCGCACCGGCGAGACCGTGCAGCTCCTCACAGCCGTGAATCACAAGATGACCGTGCTGGAGCAGTGCGTCTCCTCCCAGGCCATCAAAGTCAGCAGCACCGTCGGCCTGCGCGTGCCCATGTATTCCTGCGCGCCTGGCAAGGCCGTGCTCGCCTTTCTGCCGCCCGCCGAGCTGGAGGCGTTCTTCGCCGCGGTTGAGCTGAAACAATTCACACCCAACACTCTCGCCACTCGCGAGTCTCTCCAGGCCGAACTCGCACGCTCCCGCAAACGCGGCTACGCCACCGACCTTGCTGAAGGCCTCGAAGGCATCCACTGCGCCGCCGCGCCCGTGCTCGACGATCATCATTACCCCGTCGCCGCCATCACTGTCATGGCCCCGGCCTTCCGGCTGAAAAAAGATCGGTTTGCCGAACTCGGCCGCGCCTGCGTCGAAGCCGCCGAAACCATCCGCAGGAGGTTGCTGGCATGAGAGCCGAACATCAGGCAGTTGGAGTTCAAGCTTTGGCTTGTTCTGGAAAACCCTCGAAACGAAGCACGCTCTCGTGTCGCCTAAAGGCTTCACTCCAACTTTTTGCGCTCTCTGCGCTCCTTTGCAACCCATCCCCCGCCGCCACGCCCGAGCAGGTCGAGTTCTTCGAGAGCCGCATCCGCCCCGTGCTCGCGCAGGAGTGCTACGAGTGCCACAGCGAATCCGGCAAGCGCAAAGGCGGGCTCCTGCTCGACTCCCGCCCCGGCTGGCAGGAGGGTGGCGATAGCGGCCCGGCCATTGTCCCTGGTGATGCCGCCTCCTCGCTCCTCATCCAAAGCATCCGCCACGCGCATTCGGACCTCCAGATGCCCAAAAACGGCGCCAAGCTCGATGTCAACATCATCGCCGATTTCGAACGCTGGATCACTGAAGGCGCGCCCGACCCGCGCGACACCGCCCCCACACCCGAGCAGCTACGCGCCGACACCGATTGGAACGCCGTGCTCCAGCGCCGCAAGCAATGGTGGTGCTTCCAGCCGCTGCAAACTCCGCCCCCCGCCAAACCGCTCTCCCCCGAACAACTCGCCGCCGAAATTGACCGTCAGCTTGAGATAAAAATCCGCGCTGCCGGGCTCACTCCAGCACCGCCAGCGGACACTGATACCCTGCGCCGCCGGTTGAGCTATGTGCTTACCGGATTGCCACCGGATAAAATCGAAAATCGAAAATCGAAAATCGAATCCGCAGAAGGAAATGCGCCTGAGCATTTCGAATTTCGAGCTTCGAATTTCGAGCTTTCCCCCCTTCTCCACTCCACCGCCTTCGCCGAAAAATGGGCCCGCCACTGGCTCGACTGGCTGCGCTACGCCGAGACCCACGGCAGCGAGGGCGACACCCCCATCCCTTATGCCTGGCGCTACCGCGACTATGTGATCCGCGCCTTTGCCGATGACGTGCCGTATTTCCAAATGGTGCGCGAAGCCGTCGCCGGTGATCTTTTGCCGAACCCGCGTATCAAGGACGGCCTCAACGAAAGCGCCCTCGGCATTGGCCAGCTCCGCATGGTGCTCCATGGTTTCTCGCCCACTGATTCGCTCGATGAACTCGTCACCTGGACCGACAACCAGATTGAGACTGTCAGCAAAGCCTTCCAAGCTCTCACCGTTTCCTGCGCACGGTGTCACGATCACAAATTCGACGCCATCAGCCAGGCCGACTTCTACGCGCTCTACGGCATCCTTACCAGCACCCGCCCCGCCATCATTGATGTGAATGCCCCCGGCACTGGTGACACCGACCGCGATGAACTGCAGCGACTCAAAAAACAAATCCAGTCCGCCGTCGCCAGTGCCTGGCTCAAAGCTTTGCCAGAAAAAACCGAAGGCATGGAATCTGCCGCCACCTTGCCCGCCACCACGCATCACTGGGATCTGCGCAAAGAAGAAAACTGGTTCACCGATGGCGATGGCCTCCGTCAGGGAGCCACCGCGCCGGGCGAGTTCAGCATCGCATTGGAAGGCGACCGCGTGATCTCAAACCTCCATCCCGGCGGCCTCTTCACCGCCCTCATCTCCACCGCCGACCGCGCCGTGCTCATGTCGCCACGCTTCCGCTGTGAAGGCGGCACGCTTTGGTTCCGCGTCGCCGGTGGCGGCGGCGCGGTGGCGAAATACGTCGTCCAAAACTACCCCCGAACCGGCACCATCCACAAAGCCCGCGAACTCAAGACCGACAAGGACGCCGTGCTCGGCTGGCACAAGCTCGATCTGGAGTACTGGAAGGGTGACGACATCCACATCGAGCTCGCTACCGCTGCCGACCGGCCCGCACAGGCTGATCTCGACGCCCGCTCCTGGTTTGGCATTACCGAGGCCTTCATCACGCACTCAAGCGACAACCCGCGCGACCCCGGCATTCCCTCCAAACCGGGACAAGACGCCGTGCGCGCCTGGCTCGCCGGCACCCTCACCGACGGCCAGGCCGAGGCCCTCAACCGCGCCCTGCAATCGGGCCAACTCCCCAACCAACTCTCCGCCATCCCCGAAGCCGCCGCTCTGGTCGAAAAATACCGCCTTCTCGAAGCCAAGCTGCCCCGTCCCACCCGTGCCCCCGGCGTTCTCGAAGGCGACGCACGCGATGCTGCCCTCTTTGTTCGCGGCAATCACAAGCAGCCTGCCGACCTTGTGCCACGCCGCTTCCTCGATGGCATCAACCCCGTGCCTTTTGAGACCAAGCAAAGCGGCCGCATCGAGCTCGCCGCCCATCTCACCGATCCGCAAAATCCGCTCACCGCCCGTGTCATTGTCAACCGTCTCTGGCATCACATCTTCGGGCGCGGCCTCGTCGCCACCACGGACAACTTTGGCCGTCTCGGCCAGACGCCCACGCATCCCGAGCTGCTCGACTTTCTCGCCGCCCAATTCATCGCCGATGGCGGCAGCATGAGACGCTTCATCCACGCCCTCGTCAGCACCCGCGCCTTCGCCCGCAGTGCCAGCGCTTCCGCCGCCGATCTCGCCCGCGACCCCGACAACCTCCACCTCGCCCGCTGGACCGTGCGACGCCTTGAAGCCGAGGCCATTCGCGACAGCATCCTGCACCTTTCAGGCAAGCTTGATGCCACTCCCTTCGGCCAGCCCGTGCCCGGCACCGCGCCGCGCCGCAGCGTCTATGTGCAGGTCATCCGCAACCAGCTCGATCCCTTCCTCACTGCCTTCGACATGCCTGTGCCCTCCGCACCGCGCGGCGCGCGAGATGTGACCAACGTGCCCGCGCAATCGCTCGCCCTGCTGAACGATCCCGCCATTCAAACCTGGGCCGCCGACTGGGCCGCACGCACCGAGACTGCGCCCGAGCAGCGCATCCGCCAGATGTTCCAGCAGGCACTCGCTCGTGAACCCGAGCCAAACGAACTCCAGGCCAGTCTCCGTTTTGTGGAAAGCCACCTCACCGAAGCACGCGCCCGCCAGGACCGCATTACCGCGTTGCGCCGCCAAGTGGAGGCCCTGTTTGGTGCTGCGCGCCTCGAATTGACAAAGTCGGACAGATCGGACTCGTCCGAAGTGTCTGATCTGCCCGCCCCCCTCGCCGAGTGGACCTTTGAAAACGACACCGCTGATACCCAAGCCCGCCTGCCCCTCACCCTCTCCGGTGCGGCTCGCCTCGAAAACGGCGCACTCGTCCTGGATGGCAGCTCCATGGCCCAGACCGGCTCCCTGCCGAAAACCCTCACCGCCAAAACCCTCGAAGCCTGGGTCCAGCTCGACAACCTCACCCAGCGCGGCGGCGGAGTCATTACCGTGCAGGGCAAGGATGGCGTGGTGTTTGACTCCATCGTCTTCGCCGAAAAACAGCCCGGCCACTGGGTCGCCGGCAGCGACCACTTCACGCGCAGCGAACCCTTCAACGGCCCCGCCGAAACCGAAGCCGCCAACCGCATCGTCCACCTCGCCGTCGTCTATGAAGCCGACGGCACCGTGAGCGGCTATCGCGATGGCGAACCTTATGGCCGCGCCTATCGCAAAGCCCCTGGCGCCGTCTTCGAAGCCGAAAGCAGCCAGATTCTCCTCGGTTGCCGCCACGGCAAACCCACCGGCAACCGCGGCCTCACCGCCCGCATCCACCGCGCCCGCCTCTACGACCGCGCCCTCGCCGAGGAAGAGATCGCCCAGACCGCCCGCCTCGAACCCATCCCCATCACGGACCACGCTCTGCTTTCCGCCCTGCCACCCGAGCAACGCGCCCAAATCCAAAGCCTCCGCGCCGAGTTGCAAAACCTCGAAGCCCAAGCCCCCATTGACACCACCCCCGAAGCCACCGCCTGGCAAAGCTTGGCTTTGTCCTTGTTGAACCTGAAAGAGTTTATTTACCTGCGATGAAGCCAGAGCCTTTTCAATCGCCCTCGCCGTGGTATGCTCACCATCATGCAGCAGCAGCCACGGCTTCAGAAAGTCATGACCACCTTCGCCTCCCACCAGGAAAGGGAGAAAGCGGAGCGGGCCGAATGGCGTGCCATGACACCCGTTCAGCGCCTGCAAGCCGTCGAAACCATGCGCCAGTTCAACCACCCGGCGTATGATCCCGCTACCTCCAGACTTCAGCGATTTTATACGGTTGCTTAACCGCCACCGCGTCCGCTATGTGGTGGTGGAAGGTTACGCCGTGGCCTTCCACGGCTACTCCCGATACACAGGAGACATCGATTTCTTTGTCGAGAAGTCGGCCCGCAACTCCGTGGCTCTGCAAAAGGTTTTCAGAGACTTTGGATTCGTCCCGCCACCCGAAGCCTCGTTGTTTCTGGAAGACAAACGCATTGTCCGCATCGGCTTCCCTCCGATGCGAGTCGAGGTCTCCAATCACATTGACGGTGTCACGTTTGCGGAATGCCATGAAAATCGCATCCAAGCGCGCGTGGCGGGAATTCGTGTTCCATTCATTGATCTGGAACGCCTTCGCATCAACAAGCAAGCCTCCGGGCGGCCAAAGGATATGGAAGACCTTCGGCAGCTTTTTGGCGAAGCACCACAGGACTGATCCATCGCTCCACCAACCACGCTGATTAACGATGAACCGCCGCCACCTCCTCGCCCGCGCTTCCAACGGCTTTGGTCTCACCGCGCTCGCCGGTCTCATGGCCGAGAACGCGCCTGCCTCCGTCGTCACACACCGCTCGAAGCGTTTCACCCCGCGCGCGCGCAACGTCATCTTTTGCTACATGAGCGGCGGGGTCTCGCATATTGACAGCTTCGATCCGAAACCACTGCTCGAAAAATACGCGGGCAAGCCTCCGCCCGTGCCCACCGCGCGCACGCAGTTCAACAACAACGGCGTCGTGCAGCCCTCGCACTGGGCCTTCCATCGTCACGGCCAGTCGGGGCTGCCCGTGAGCGAACTCTTTCCGCACATGGCCAGCGTGGCCGACGAACTCTGCGTCATCCGCAGCATGACCGCCAAGTTCAGCGAGCACGCGCAGGGAAACTTCTTCATGCACACCGGCTTCCCCTTTCTCGGTTACCCGAGCGCGGGCGCGTGGACCAGCTATGGCCTCGGCACCGAGTCGCGCGACCTCCCCGGTTACGTCGTCCTGCAAAGCGGCGGCGCGCTGGCTCCGCATGGCGGCGTCGGCTTGTTCGGCAACGGATTCCTGCCCGCGCAGCATCAGGCCTCCATCATCCGCGTGGACGAGACCGAACCTGTGCGCAACATCCGCCCACGCGAAGCCGCCGTGCTTCAGCGACGCCGTCTCGATTTCATCGGCGAACTCGATCAAGGCTTCCTCGGCGAACTCGGCGCGCATCGCGAGGTCGAGGCTGCCATCCAAAACTACGAGATGGCCTGGCGCATGCAGTCTGCCGTGCCTGATCTCTGCGACCTCTCCGGCGAAACCGAGGCCACTAAGAAGCTCTACGGCATGGACGGTCCCGACAGCACCCGCAAAGCCTATGGCATGCAGTGCCTGCTCGCCCGCCGGCTCGTCGAACGCGGCGTGCGTTTCATTGAGCTGAGCTGCCTGCCGCAGCAGCTCGGCGCCGGGCAGGCGCCCAACCCCTGGGACCAGCACGGACAAATCAAAGAAGGCCACGGCAACATGGCGTGGCAGGTGGACCAGCCCATCGCGGGTCTCATCAAGGACCTCAAATCCCGCGGCCTGCTGGACAGCACGCTCGTGGTCTGGGCGGGTGAGTTTGGCCGCACCTTCTTTGCCCAGGGCAGCGACGGACGCGACCACAACCCCTACGGCTTCAGCCTCTGGATGGCCGGCGGCGGCGTGCGCGGCGGCATGACCCTCGGCGAGACCGACGACCTCGGCTACCACGCCGTGGAGAAGGTGCAGACCGTGTATGACCTGTGGGCCACCGTGTTGTACCTTCTCGGCGTGGACCACGAGCAGCTCACCTATCTCTTCAGCGGCCGCAACTTCCGCCTCACCGATGTTCATGGGCACGTGATGCGCGAAATATTAATCTGATCATCGGCCATGCCATTGCTGTTCTGTCGGCATGTCTTTTCCAGCCTTCAAGCTTTAGATTTTGGCAAAACCGAGCATGAGTGCTGATACACCATCATCTCAGGCCATGAATGACACATCCTCCGATCAGGTGCCTGCCCATCATCTCTGGGTCGAGCTTTCCACGCGCACTACGGCTGAGACTGCTCATCAACATTCAGGGGATGAGGAGGCGGCAATGAGAAGCGTGCATTTTTTGTCCGGCAAAACGAGGGAGCTGATGGCCGGGCATCCGGCGGCCATGGAATTCAATCGCCTGGCGGAGCGGCTGCTGAATGAGATGCTGCGGCCTTGCATGGCGCGCTGGCATGGCTGGATGACACCGGACCCGAATCTGCGGGACAAGGACGGGCAGCCGGTGGCGAAATTCCGCGATCCGCAGGCGCGGCAGTTGTTCCGAGCGGAGTTGGGTGATCTGCACGGCAGACTGCTGGCATGGCAGCGAGTCTTTGATTTGCTCAGGAGGGGCCTGGCGAGGGATGAGCAGGGGGTGTCCCTTGATGATTGGTCCCGCCCCACGAACCAGAGACTGGCGCTCTTGGCAAATCCCGATGACAAGCCGGCGAAATCCGGTCCGAACCTCGGCGCGGTCCTGCCGTTGGGCATCGGCGGCCAGGTGGAGGTGGCTGGCGATGTGAAAATGTCTGAAATCGCGAAAGCGGAAATCGCGGAGATTCATCACCGGCGCGCGGTTTTGAAACTGGTACGGCCAGAGGATAAAAAATCGGCGGTATGGAATGTGGCGGGCCTGGCGCTCTCTGGCGGCGGCATCCGCTCGGCGACTTTTTGCCTCGGCATCACGCAGATGCTGGCAAGACACGGCTTTTTGCATCGCTTCGACTACTTGTCCACGGTCTCCGGCGGCGGTTATTTGGGCGCGTTTTTGAGCACGGCTCTCGGCACGCGGCAGGAGGGGGACAAAAGCAGGACGACTCCTGAAAGCGCGGCTGACAAACTGAAGGATGTGTTTGAGAGGACGGAGGGCATCGAGTCCGGGCTGGTGCGGCATCTGCGCAACAACAGCAAATACCTGCTCAATGGCGGTCTGGGTGCCAAGCTGGAGATCACGGGGTTGCTGATCAGCGGGGTGTTGTGGAATCTGCTCATGCTTCTGCCACTGCCGCTGATCCTGGCATGGGTGGCACATGTCGGGCAGGAATGGATCTGGGGGGCGCAGATCGTCTCCGGTAGTTTCAAAGAACCGGACTGGGCAAAGGGCTGTGCTGCGGATTTGGCGATTCTTTTTGGGGGTGTGCTGGCCTTGGGCTGGTTCACTCAGCCGCTGGTGAGGATGCTTTCCCACGGGCGCGATCCGAAGGACAAGTCCATGCTGGCAAGACGCGCGCTGGAGGTGGCGCTGCCATGGGTTGGACTTGCATTTGCTTTCATGGTCTTTGTGAACTGTGTGCCCACTCTGTTTTATGGGTATGAAATTCTGCGCCAGGAGTATAAGGCGCTGGGCCTGCAATGGCTCAAAGGGACTCTCTCTGCGGATGTTCTGGGCGTTTCCGCGGGTGGTGCTTTCTCCGCGGCTCTGGCTCTGGTGGTGGCAAAGCTGGCCCCGCATCGCGAGAGGCTGCGCAGGCTGGCGGTGCGGCTGCTGGTCTTGAGCGGGCCTCTGCTGCTGCTTGCCATTTTTCTGGCGGTGGGAAATCGCATGGGGCTTGGCCGAACGGTTGTGGAGCCGGAGGTGGTGCCAGTTTTTGTGACCATGATCCCGACGGTTCTGGCTCAGTATTCCCAGGAATACCTGGCCGACCTTTCCACAAAATGGTCGCCCGCGTGGGTTTTGACCGTGGCGATTGGGATCGTGCTCTGGGGCTGGTTGGGGGTGAACATCAACACTTTGGCTCCGCATATTTATTACCGGAACCGGCTTTGCGATTGCTACATGGTCCGGCGCATCGAACCGGATGCGGAGAAGCCGGGGTTATGGACCCGCCTCGTGCGCCGGCTTTCCGGTGAGAAGGTGCATGGGCGCACGGAGACACTGCAGCGAGTCCGCTTTTCCAGTCTGAATTCGGACCTCGCCGCGCCTTATCATTTAGTCAACATGACTCTCAACGCTCCCTCCAGCACGAACAAGAACTTGCGCGGGCGCGGCAGTGATTTTTTCGTCGCCAGCCGGAGATACTGCGGCTCGCCGCTCACGGGTTACAAAAAGACGGATGAGATCACCTCCGTGGACCCGCATTTCGACCTCGGCACGGCCATGGCGGTCTCCGGCGCGGCGGCCTCCACGAGCATGGGCTGGAAAAGCCTTCCGAACTTTCGCTTTTTGATGACGCTCTTTAATGTGCGTCTCGGCTACTGGCTGCGTTGGGGCGGCAAGCCGGGGATCTGGCACCGGCTGGCGAACACACCGGGTCCGGTGTATTTGTTCCGGGAGATGTTTGCGGTGATGGATGAGCGCTGCCGTTACTTGAATCTCTCCGATGGCGGTCACATCGAGAATCTCGGCGTCTATGAGCTGCTGCGCCGGCAGGCGAAGTTCATTGTCTGTGTGGACGGAGGACAGGAGCCCGGCATGGAATGCTCGGATCTCACCCGCCTCCAGCGTTATGCCGAGATAGACCTGGGCATCCGGCTGCATTTTGATCTGCATGATCTCTCCCCGATGCCGGACGGCTGCTCCCGCGCTTACGGGCTGCTGGTGAAGGTGGACTATGAACCCGGCGAGAGCCGGCCCGCTGCCGAGGCCAAGGTGGGGTGGATGCTATATCTGAAGCTGGCAATGACGGGCGCGGAGCCCGCGCATGTGCTGGATTACAAGCGCGATCATCCCGACTTCCCGCACCAGACCACGGGGGATCAGATTTTCGACGAGGCTCAGTTTGAGGCTTACCGCCAACTCGGGGAATGCGCGATGCGGAGTTTTTTCCACGACAAGCTTTTCGACGCCGGCGCTGACACCAGTTTGGATGACTGGTTCCATCATCTGGCCTGCCGTCTTTTGCCGGACAATGACGACGCTTATGGTTAAACGCATCATGTCACGAATAAAGAGCGGCTGTTGAGACATCAACAGCCGCGATTATGAAACGGAGCGGTGTGCCTGGGGTGCGGGTCCGCGGTTATTCCGCGGCTTCATTTTTGCTAGCCGCACCCTGGCGCTGCCCCGCTTCACGGTCGAGCACAAGCAAGCTGGCGGGGTCGTTGCCTGCGAGCTTGAGGCGGTCAAGCATGTCGCGCACCGTTTTTTCCTCCTCCATCTGTTCGTTGAGGAACCAAAGCAGCAGGTTTTTCGCGGCATGGTCTTTGACCTGCTCCGCCACGTCATAGAGATCATTGATCTGCTTGGTGACGAGTTGCTCCTGCTTGAGGCTCTGCTCGAAAACATCAAGAGGAGATTTGAATTTGTGTTTGGGTTTGGAGATGGGCTCCAATTCCACAACGGCGTCGCGGTCCACCACATACTGGTAGAACTTCAGCGCGTGCATCGTCTCCTCGCGGCTTTGATTGAACATCCAGCTCGCGAAGCCACTGTAGGGCGTCTGCTCGAACCAGGCCGACATGGCGAGGTAGGTGTAGCTGGAGGCCATTTCGTTGTTGATCTGCTCGTTGAGCAGCTTGGTGAGCTTGGGATCGAGGGTCATGATGTGAGGGCAGGGTTCAGTGCCGAATACAACCTGATAAACGCTCCAAAGGCAACTCCGGGATGCTTTCCAATGCTGATCCTGCTCTCGCCTCAAACAGCCAAGACTTCCAGCGGCATCGTCCATTTAGAACATCGGGGCCGTGGCGTATTATCCGAGTCCGAACTCAACCCCCACGCGCCCATGTTCACCTTCACCGACAAAGGTTCCGTCACCACCTGCGATGGCGTGACGCGTCGCGATTTCCTTTCCGCAGGCACTTTGAGCGCCATCGGGCTCACGCTGCCGAGTTTTGCCAAATTGAAGGCAGAAGGCAAAGTGGACCCAAAGAAGAGCAACAAGGCCTGCATCATGATCTTCAACCTCGGTGCGCCGAGCCAGCAGGACCTCTGGGACATGAAACCGGACGCGCCGAGCGAGATTCGCGGCCCGTTCAAGCCGATCCGCACGAAGAGCGATGCCTTTGAGATCTCCGAGATCCTGCCGCTGCACGCGAAGATCGCGGACAAATTTAGCCTCGTGCGCTCCTGCTACCACACCGCAGCCGCCGTACATGACACGGGGCATCAAATGATGCAGACGGGCCGACTTTTCACCGGAGGCGTCATCACACCGCACGTCGGCAGCGCTCTCGAATTCCTCCAAGGCCGGCGCAGCGATCTGCCCGCGCACATCATCCTGCCGGAGACGATGGGACCAACGGGCGGCAACATGCCGCACGGCCAGGACGCGGGCTTCCTCGGCAAGGCTTATGATCCTTTCGTCCTGAACGCGAACCCGTCGGAGAAAGACTTCAAAGTGCCCGATCTGCTGCCGCCGAAAGAAATCAGCGAGGTGCGTCTCGAACGTCGCAAGCAGCTCCGCGAGCTGGTGGACAGCAGCGTGCGGAATTTCGAATACAGCGAGCAGGCGAAGCTCATGGACTCGAACTTCGAGTCCGCCTACCGCATCATGACCAGCACGCAGGCCCGCGAGGCCTTCGATTTGACGAAAGAGCCGCTCAAAGTGCGCGAACGCTACGGCATGAACCGCTTCGGCCAGAGCTGCCTGCTTGCGCGTCGTCTCGTCGAGCGTGGCGTGCGTTTTGTCACCGTGAACACTTTCATCACGGTGTTTGGCGAAATCACCTGGGACATTCACGGCTCCAAACCCTTCACCAGCATCGAGGGCATGCGCGACATCGTCGCGCCGATGTATGACCAGGGCTACAGCGCTCTCATTGAGGACCTTTTCCAGCGCGGCATGCTCGACGACACGATGGTCACCTGCCTCGCCGAATTCGGCCGCACGCCGAAGATCAATCCCGCTGGCGGTCGCGACCACTGGCCGAACTGCTGGACGGTCAATTTCGCCGGCGGTGGCGTCAAAGGCGGCGAAGTCATCGGCAAATCCGACGACATCGGCGGCTACCCCACCGAGCGCCCCGTCGCCCCGAAAGAAATCGTCGCCACCATCTACCAGGCCATGGGCATCGACCTCCACACCGAACTCCCCGGCCCCCAAGGCAGACCTTTCCCCGTCGTCGATTTCGGCACCCAGGCGATCAAGGAGCTGTTTGCGTGAGGTCTCCTTTTATCGTCCAACTCCGATGAGCCCACTCTACACCCAAGCAAAGCAATCGTTACTACTGAACTCCCCTGACAGCGTCTTCCGCGCTCAGAAGGTCAGTGAATGGACAGGAACCTTCGACCTTCCGCAACCCGTGGCGGACTATTATACAGAACTTGGCCCCGTTGATGTGCATATTCCCGGTTACGGGAATCCGTATTTCCTGCCGTCGCTTGCCTCGCTCTGGAAGTTTCAGGCGGGTTATCGTTATCATCCCGAAACTTCCGAGAGATTTGAGGGCTGGGATGATGAATGGCTAGTGATCGCCGACGAGGGTGGAGATGCCTTCATATACTCGCGCAACGACACAACGATCTCTCACGCCTATCATGGAGAGGGTGTTTGGTCACCGAAGCCCTTGTTCGCATCCATTGAGCACATGGCTGCTTGCTTCTCGATCATGGGAGAGATTGCTGGTTCGGCAGGTTTGGATTTCACCGACAGCGAATCGTTTATCCTGCCCTGCTACATTGAGGAAGCAGAAGCCCGGATGACGGAGATCACAAAGGATTCATCACACACTGAGCGAGTGCTTACCAGACTCGGATGGCTGCACGACTAAACCAACGACCAACCCAGACACTCGCATGACTCAGCCAGATTTGATTCGAGCGGTCGCCCAATTTCTGTCGCACCTACGCGGGCAGGTTGGGACTGTTATCGTTCCACCAGATAAAGGCGTGCGTGTCGAGCAGGTACTTTATGCATCGCGGCCTAGCCAGAATTCGTCGGGTAGTGGCGCGTCAAAGTCATCCGACGCCTGCCACTTGCCTTTACCCAGGCCAAAAACACGCTCTTTGACGGCGCTCTTCGATTCTTCGGCCTTCAGATTCGAAGTCAGTCGCGAAAGCAACGCTCGCTGTTCCTCCAGGGTCAACTCTCGTGCTGCGAAGGCAATTTCTGAAACCGTGCTCATGCTGGCATCCTAATTTCCGCCTCTGATTCATGCAACTCCGCATCTCCAGCCTTCTTTTTGCTGTCCTGTCCGCCACCTCGGCTGCCGCCGAAGCCCCGTCTTTCCGCAACACCATCCAGCCCATCCTCACGCGTTACGGCTGTGCGATGGGTGCGTGTCATGGCGCGGCGGCGGGACAGGGCGGCTTCCGGCTTTCGCTGCGCGGTTTCGATGACGAGGGCGACTGGCTTTCGATCACGCGCAGTGCGAACGGACGTCGTCTGACGCTGGAAGATCCGGCGCGGAGTCTGTTTCTGCTGAAGGCGGTCAAGGCGGTGCCGCATAAGGGCGATAAGCGCTTCGAGGTGAACTCGCCGGAATACAAGGCCATCGCCGATTGGATCGCGGCGGGGGCTCCGGGGCCGAAGGCGGATGATCCGCGCATCGTGTCGCTCAGCGTGTCGGAGCCGCATCTCATCTCGCAGGCGGGCAAAAGCGTGCAGCTCAAAGTCACCGCGAAATTCAGCGACGGACACAGCGAGGACGTGACGCGCTGGTGCAAATACAACGCCACCAACGCCAGCGTGGCCACCGTGGATGACAGCGGCCTTATCAAGATCACCGGTGCAGGCGAAGGAACCGTCAGCGCATGGTATTTGAGCCTGTTGAGCGTCACCAACGTCGTCGTGCCGAGGCCGGGCAAGCCGGACATCGAGGCCTTTGCGGCCATGAAGCCGCGCAACTTCATCGACGAGCATGTTTTGACCAAACTGCGCGAGCTGAACATCCCGCCGTCGGGTCGCGCCACGGACGCGGAGTTCCTGCGCCGTGCATTTCTCGATACAATCGGCGTTTTGCCCACGCCGGAGGAAGCCAAGGCCTTCCTCGCCGACAAAGCGGCCGACAAACGCGACCGACTCATCGACACGCTGCTGAAGCGGCCCGAGTTCGTCGATTACTGGTCGCATCGCTGGAGCGATCTCTTCCTCGTGAATGGCGACAAACTCATGCCGCAGGCGATGTGGTCGTATTACAACTGGATCCGTCGTCACGTCGCCGCGAACACGCCGTGGGACGCCATGGTGCGTGATCTGCTCACCGCCACCGGCAGCACGCTCGAGCACGGCGGCGGCAACTTTTTCATCCTCAACGACGAGCCGACGAAGTGCGCCGAAACCGTCAGCGTGGCCTTCCTCGGCACCTCCATCGGCTGCGCGAAGTGCCACAACCACCCGATGGAAAAGTGGACCTACGATCAGTACTACGCCTTCGCGAACCTCTTCGCCCGCGTGCGCACCAAAAACGGCACGCAGGCCGACGAGCGCGTGCTTTTCAGCGACACGCAGGGCGACCTCGTCGCGCCGCTCACCGGCAAACCGCAGCCGCCGCGCCCGCTCGATGCTTTGCAGCCCGTCTCGATGACCTCCACCGAGGATCGACGCATCACGCTCGCGAACTGGCTCACCAGCGCAAATAATAAGCTCTTCCAACGCGCCATCGTGAACCGCGTGTGGGCGAACTTCTTCGGCAGCGGCCTCGTTGAGGCCGTCGATGACCTCCGCGTCACCAATCCCGCCAGCAACGAGCCGCTCTTCGCCGCCGCCTGCGAGCATCTCGTGAAGCAAAAGTTCGACCTGAAGGCCCTCATGCGCACCATCCTGCAAAGCGAGACCTACCAGCGCAGCAGCATCACGCTTCCCGAAAACATCAGCGACCTCCGCTACGGCTCGCACTACGTCCCGCGCCGACTGAAGGCCGAGGTGCTGCTCGACACCGTGTCGCAGGTCACCGCCGCGCCCACCACCTTCAAAATCGACCGCCGCAACGCCAACCGCGGCACCGCCGACGCCTACCCCATGGGCTTCCGCGCCCTGCAACTGCCCGACAGCAACATCGCCAGCTACTTCCTAAAGAGCTTCGGCCGCGCCGACCGCGTCGCCACCTGCGAATGCGAGCGCACCAACGAACCCAGCATGGCGCAAGCGCTTCACATCGCCAACGGCGAGACCCTCAACCAAAAGCTCGCCCAAAAAGACAACCGCCTCGACGCCCTGCTCACCAGCCAGCAACCCGACGCCAAGATCATCGAAGAAGCCTATCTGCTGACTCTCACCCGAGCTCCCACCGAACGCGAACTCGACAAAGCCACCGCGCTCCTCACCACCGCCAAACCCGAAGACCGCCGCGTCACGCTCGAAGATCTGTTTTGGAGCCTGATGAGCTCGAAGGAGTTTTTGTTTAATCACTGAGCCGTAAAGCGAATGTCCACATTCGCTTCAAACCACGATGAAACTGCCCAACAGTCTGACAGGACCTTCAAATCGTGGTGATGCCGCCCCGGAGTCAAGGCCATGGAAGGCTCATGGATGTCTGCCGGGCATCATCGTGTTGATTTGGATTGGGTATCTATTCAAGCCGGCGTTCAAGGATGCGGGAGCCTTGGCGTTGGCACCCTTTGCATTCATCAGTTTCGGAACCTCTATTGGCGTGCCGCCTTCTTGGATTATTCCAGCTTCGATTGTCATGTTGGTGACGCTTTTGGCGCTTCCTTGGCTCAGCTTGTTTGCAAGCTCTGTCCGAACGACCTTTTGGTGCTCACTAACCTGTCTTTTGCTGGTATTGCTACAGATGTCCGGTTGTCAGGCCATGCTGAAAGGGTTCTCAAAACTCGCAATCCATAGTTCTAGCCAAGCCCAACGGGCTTGCGTCATGCAGCCCAGGGTTCGCAGAACCCTGGGTATCGAGTCATCCCACGTTTTCACCTCGTCGAACCCCAACGGGGTTCCGTCCGAGTCCGACCGTTCCCAGTCCTTCACCTCGTCCTCGAACTATCGCGCCATGGACGCAACTCCGTTGGGGTTGGTCGTCGGAATCGAGGGTGGTTTATCGCGTTCCCCAGGATTGTTCCAACCCTGGGCTATGATCCACAAGCCCGTTGGGTTTGGCCTGTCACCTTCCCCAATCGCCGACATGAACCACTTCACCCGGCTTGACGTTCGCCAGCGCGCTCAAAACATCCGCCATCAGCGGCAGCAGCACCGGAACGCGATTATTGCGCGCATGAAGCACGATGAGGCCAATCGAAAAAGCCGCGACATGCTGTTGATAGATCATGTTGCCATCAATGGTGATCAGCGCATCGAACTCCAATTGTGCCCTGCGGAGCAGATTGCCATTTTTGATTCCATTCCACCCCATGTCCTGCACCGTCAGCACAAGATGTGGAAAAAGCTGACGTTTCAGCGCCCTCGGCAGGTTCTCATCAAGCAGCAAGCGCATGATCGGACACAATCGCCAGAGCTTTGTCTTCACCCATCTCCAGCAGCGCCAATGCTTGCTCGCGGCTCACGGATGGAAAATCATCCAGGAACATCTCCATTGTGTCTCCCTCTCCAAGATACGCCTTCAGCGTGCTTATCGGCACACGAGTTCCTGTGAAACAAGGCGTTCCGCTCATTCGCTCCGGGTCTATCCAAACAATCTGATCTGCATTCATGAAATTATTATCTGCCTTCCTTATCTTGATTCAAGCGTTGCTTTTTTGTGTCTCCACCCATGCCCAAACCGTGGACTACACGAAGCAGATCGCGCCGCTGTGGGACACCTACTGCGTCGATTGCCACAGCGCGGACGATGCGGATGGCGAGTTCGCGTTGGACACGTTTGCGGCACTGATGAAGGGCGGCGAGGAAGGCGCGGCGATCGTGGCGGGGAAGGCGGACGAGTCGCTGCTGGTGAAGTTTCTCGAAGGGCGCTCGGGTCGCGGCGGGAAGAATGAATTCATGCCACCGGGCAAGCGCGAGAAGCTGAAGGAGGAGGAGATCGCGCTCATCAAGGCGTGGATCAACGCGGGCGCGAAAGGCCCGCTCGTCGCAGACGCGAAGCCGATGCCGAAAGAGGTCATCACGCCGAAAATCGCGCCCACCGTGCCGCCGAAGCGCTCGATCCAGGGGGTGGCGTTTTCGCCGAAGGCGCAGCTCATCGCCACGGCACGCTACGGCGAGGTCGAACTCGTCAATCCGGTCAATCAAGTCACCGTTCGGAAACTCACCGGCTTCACCGGCAAGGTCAACGCGGTCGCCTTTTCGCCCGATGGCGAAACGGTGTATGCCGCCGGTGGCGAGGCGGGCATCGTGGGCATCGTGCGGAGCTGGAAAACGAGCGACGGCACGGCGCTACGCTCGTTTGAAGGCCACACGGATGCGGCGTATGCGCTGGCGGTTTCGCCAGATGGCAAATTCATCGCCACGGGTGCCTACGATCAGAAAATCCGCCTGTGGGACACCGCGACCGGCAAGGAGGTCGCGCTGCTCAAAGGTCACAACGGCGCGGTGAACGGTCTCAGCTTCCGCCCCGATGGCAAAGTGCTCGCCAGTGCCAGCGCGGACCGCACGGTGAAGCTGTGGAGCATTCCGACCGGTCAGCGACTCGACACGCTCTCGCAGCCGACGAAGGAGCAGACGAGCGTCGTCTTCAGCGCCGATGGCAAAACGCTTTTCGCCGGCGGTGGCGACAATCGCATCCGCGTGTGGTCGATCAGTGCCGCGGCGAAGGAAGGCACGAACAAGATCCTCACCAGCCGCTTCGCGCATGAAGGCGGTCTCTTGAACCTCGCGCTCTCTGCCGATGGCAAACTGCTCGCCTCCACCGCGACGGACAAAACGCTCAAACTCTGGAACACCGCCGACCTCACCGAAAAACTCCTCCTCGAAAAACAACCCGACTGGTCCTCCGCCCTCGCCTTCACCGACAAAGCCCAACTCATCGCGGGTCGCGTGGACGGCACTTGGAGCGTGTATGAGGCAGCCAGGTAGCTTCGGTTGAGAATCCATGAGTGGCGCTCCAATGGTTTGCATTTGGTTTTACCATTTGTATAGTATGAAGGCATGATAAAGCGTCCTTTTTGGCTCCAACGATTGTACTCCGCCTGGGCTGAGGCTCCCATCGCGTGGCTGTGTGGCGTGCGTCGCGCGGGCAAAACGACTCTGGCCGAAAGCCTCGGAGTGGACCAGATGCTTTACCTGAACTGCGATCTGCCATCCGCCGAGGAGGTGGTGGCGGACCCGGAGTTATTCTATCGCGGCTGCGCGAAACCGGTGGTCGTTTTCGACGAGATTCACCAGCTCCGTGATCCGGCACGCGTGCTGAAGATCGGCGCGGATGCCTTTCCAAAGCTGAAAATCCTCGCCACGGGGTCATCCACGCTCGCAGCCAGCAAGAAATTCCGCGACACGCTCACGGGACGGAAACGGCTGGTGCATCTGACGCCGGTGCTGTGGGACGAGCTGGGCGTCTTTGATGTGACGCTGCAGCAGCGGCTCTTCCACGGCGGCCTGCCGCCCGCCATGCTGGCGGAGTCGAAGAAACCGTCGCTTTACCGCGAATGGCTGGACTCCTTCTTCGCCCGCGACATCCAACGACTCTTTGGCTTTCGGGACATGAACCGCTTCAACACGCTGTTTGAATACCTGCTCAAGCAAAGCGGCGGCCAGTTTGAGGTGACAAAGACGGCCACGGCGCTCGGCATCACGCGTCCCACGGTGGAGAGCCATGTCAGCGCGCTGGAGATCACCCAGGCCATGACGCTCGTGCGGCCATTCCATGGCGGCGGCCTGAACGAGCTGGTGAAGCAGCCGAAAATCTATGCCTTCGACACCGGCTTCGTGAGCTTTGCCCGAGGCTGGGATCCGCTGCGGCAGGAGGATTTCGGCCTGCTGTGGGAGCACCTCGTGCTGGAGCATCTCCAGGCACACTTTCCAGACACGCAGCCGCTCTACTGGCGTGACAAGCAGGGCCGCGAGATCGACTTCGTCCTGCCGCGAGGCCGCGACGCGGTGGATGTAATCGAGTGCAAATGGAGCAGCAAAGCCTTCGATGGAGCCGCCCTGGGCGTCTTCCGCAGCTACTACCCGGAAGGCAAAAACTACCTGCTCACACCCTCCACCGCGCCCGCGCATCTGAAGCGCTTCGGCCCGCATGAGGTGATGGTGTGCAACCCGTCGGCGCTGAAGCCAGAGTGAATCTCCCCCCAAGGAAATTCTTCAAACCCAAAGCGGCATCGTCCATTGAGATCACCGCGTCTTGAGGCGTAGTACGGCCATCATGAATCGCATTCTCCTACCACTGGTCGTTTATCTTTTGGCAGGGATCTCCCACGCCCAGGCACCAGCAGCGTCCGCGAAGCCCGCCAAACCGGCCAAGCTGGAACTCACGAGCATCACGCCGCGCGCGGCGCACATCGACGGTGAGCTGCTGGTTAGTCTGGCGGGCAAAAACTTCACGGAGGACACGCAGGCGATGGCCTCGCATCCGGGTTTGAATGTGCAGATCGCGAAACAGAGCGTGAAAGCCACCAGCGCTCGTTTGAAGATCACCGCAGGTGCGGACGTGCCGCGTGGGGCTTACGACGTTTGGTTGAAAAATGCCTCCGGTGAGTCGGCGAAGCTCAAAGTGTATGCGGATGAGATTCAACCGACAGTCACGAAGGCGGCGGACTTCAAAGAGGCTCCGGTGAGCCTCGCCGCCTTGCCCGCGAGCGTGTGGGGCATGCTCACCGAGACCGGCCAGCATGACGCGTATCGTTTCACCGCGAAGGCAGGCGAGGAACTCGTGCTCGATCTCGCCGTGGCACAGGTCGGCAGCGTGGCGAAGTCGCCGACGCTGGAGATTGTGAACGCGAATCACACCGTGCTCGCCGTGAATCGCGGGCTCGACAGCGGCAGCGATCCGTTTCTCGCGTGGAAAGCGCCTGCGGATGGCGATTATCACATCCTCGTGAGCAACACGACGATGGATGGCAGCGCGGGGCATGTGTATCGGCTCACAATCGGAGCGTTGCCGTTCGTCACGAGCTGGTCGCCGCTCACTGCGCAGGTGGGGAAGGAGACGAAGGTCACGCTTATCGGCCATCATCTCGGCGACAAGGCCACGGTGACGATGAAGGCGGACAAAGAAGGCATCACGAACGTGCCGCTCGATGCCAAGGCGTTGCGTTTTCGCACGATGCCATCGCTGCGCTTGAGTGCACTGGCGCAGGTGAGTGAGGTGGAGGGAAATGACGACCTCGCGAAGGCGCAGGTGGTGTCATCTTCGTCGAACATCAACGGTTTGCTCGCCAAGGCGGGCGACACCGATCACTTCGCCTTCGATGCCAAAAAAGGCCAGACGTGGATCATCGAGACGCTCGCGGCTCAAGCGGGCTCGCCGGCGGATACGAAGCTCGAAGTGCTGCACCCCGATGGCAAACCGGTCGCTCGGTTGCTCATGCAGGCCGTGCGGGACAGCTACAACAACTTCCGCAGCGTCGATGCCAACAACCCGGACATCCGCCTGCAAAACTGGGAGGAGATGGAGCTCAATGAGTATGTGTGGTTCAATGGCGATGTGATGAAGATCATCCGCATGCCGCGTGGACCGGACGGCGGCTGCTTCTTCTATGTCAGCGATGGCAAACGCCGCGCTTACTTCGACACCAGCGCCACCTCGCACTCGCTCGATGAACCGTGCTACGTCGTGGAGCCGTATCCGCTCGGCAGCACCATCGCCGCGAATGGCTTGCCGATTTTCACGCTGAACTATCAAAACGACGACAGCGGCGACCGCAAAATCGGCCGCGACTCGCGGCTGACCTTCACCGCGCCTGCCGATGGCCGTTTCGTCGTCCGAGTCACCGATACGCGCGGCTGGGGCGGCGAACGCTTTGTGTATTCACTCGCCATCCGCGAGCCGAAACCCGACTTCAGCGTCAAACTCGCCGGCATGAACCCTACCGTGATGCCCGGAGCCTCCGTCGGCTTTTCGTTCCGTGCCGACCGACAGGACAACTTCGACGATCCCATTCAAATCGACATCACCGGCGTGCCTGCGGGTTATTGGGCCACGTCGCCGCTCATCATCGAGGCCGGTCACGACCTCATCAGCGGCTCGCTTCATGCCATGCCCGATGCCGCGAAGGACGCCGATTGGTCCAAACTCAAAATCACCGCCACCTCCAAAGGCCTCAAACACGACGCCGGAAACTTCGGCAAGGTCACGCTCGGCGCGAAACCGAAGTTCATCATCGTTTTGGAGCCAGATGCCGGTGGCAAGCCCGTCATGCGCGATCCCGCCGCCGAAACGAAGCCGCTGGAGCTCACCCTCGCTCCCGGTCAGACCGTGAAGGCGTGGCTGCGGGCCGTTCGTGAGGACAGCAAAGACCTCCTCAGCCTCGACGTGCATGGCTTGCCCCACGGCGTCATCATTGACGACATCGGCCTCAACGGCGTCCAAATCCGCTCCGGCGAAAACGAGCGCCCCATCTTCTTCCGCGCAGCGAACTGGATGACGGAATGCGAGAGCCTCTGCCACGGCGCCATCAGCTCCGCGCGCAACGAGCACGACAGCGCCGGCCTTCAGACGAGCTTCCCGATCCTCATGAAGATCCGGAAGTCCGGAGTGGCGGTGAGGTAGGCCGGCATTCGTTGAGCACAGGGCATGGTGGCGCGTAAATCCGGGATGGAGGCTGCTTGAGGCAGGTTTGTTTTTGCACACCGGCTCCAGAGGGCCTACTCCCTGCCCATGCCTTCGCCGCCACTGCTGCCCTGCCACCAGGCCCATGACACCCGCGCCCTCATGGCGGGCTGGCGCGCGGTGGCGCGGGAGTGCGGTCTGCGGCGGCATGTGCTCGCCGACGTGGCGGGCGAGGAAATCCTATGGCTGGAGTCCGCGCCCGCGCGGCGGCGGGACGCGCCCGCTTTTTACCTGTCCGCCGGAGTCCACGGCGACGAAGCGGGAGCCGCCTGGGGGCTGCTGGCCTGGGCGCGGGAAAACGCGGCCTGGCTGTCCGCCCACCCCGCCGTCCTGCTGCCCTGCTTGAATCCGCGCGGCCTGGCCGCCAACACGCGCGCGGACCATCGCGGGCTGGATTTGAACCGCCGTTTTCATCTTGAGGATGACGACCTGAGCGGTCCCTGGCGCAGCCTGGTCCGCGCGCGCTCCTGGAGGCTGGCCCTTTGTCTGCATGAGGACTACGACGCCCAGGGCATCTACGTCTATGAGCTGGGCGCTCACCAGGGCATTCACAGCCGGGTCCTGCTGGAAAATGCCGCCCGCATTCTGCCGGCGGACTCGCGCCGGCGCATTGACGGGTCTGTCGCGCGCGGCGGGGTCATCCGCCGCCGCCGGCTGCCGCTGCATCTGCCAGGGCTGCCCGAGGCGGTGGTGCTGCACCAGCTCGGCTGTCCGCTGACGCTGACTTTCGAGACGCCCTCCGAGTTCGGGCTGGATGACCGGGTGCGGGCGCACGCGGCTTTCATCCCGGCGGCGCTGGCCGGGGCGTGACGCCTCAGGCCAGCAGCGCGCGGATTTCCTCCAGCGCCTGCTTGGTGCGTTTGATGCCCTCCATCTCCGGGTGCTTGTCGCCCTCGTATTCGATGCCGATGTAGCCCCGGTAGCCCGCTGCCACGACGATCTTGATCAGGCGCTCGAAGTCGAGCGTCATCTCCCGCCCCTCGCGCCGGTCCTCGGTGTAGAATTTGCCCGCGCCCGTGTCCCAGTCGTAGGCTTTGGCGCTCATGGCCTGCTTCACCCAGGGCATGAACTCGCGCAGGCCCTTGTAGGGGTTGTAGAGCTCGCCCTTGTTGCGGTCGGTGTAAAAGTTGCCGAAATCCGGCAAAATGCCCACCCGCGGGTGGTCGGCCAGTTTCATCACGCCGGTGAGCCACATGCCGTTGCTGGAGAGGCCGCCGTGGTTCTCCACCACGACAAAGAGGCCGCGCTTGTCCGCCTCCGCGCACAGGTTGTGCAGGCCCTCGGCGGCATGTTTCATCTGCTCCTCGTAGCTGAGCTTGGGGTCGCTGGCCGCGTTCACGCGGATGCTGTGGCAGCCCAGGCGGGCGGCGGCGTCGAGCCATTTGAGGTGGTTTTCCACCGTCTTGGCCTTCGCCGCGGCGTCGGGCGCGCCCAGGTTCCCCTCGCGGTCAACCATGATCAGCAGGCCCTTCACCCCCTCGCCATCCTGGCGCGCCTTCATCTCGTCGAGGTAGGCCTTGTCCTGCGCCTTGTCGGGGAACATCTGGTTCACATACTCCACGCCGTCAATGCCCAGGCCGCGCGCGATTTTGCAGAAGTCCAGGTGCTCCAGCGGCTCCGCGCCCGCGCGCTTGAACATGCCCTTGTTCAGCGACCACTCCGCCAGGGAGATTTGAAAAAGCGGCTCCTTGCCCTGGGCGCGCGC
Source organism: Verrucomicrobiaceae bacterium UBA2429 (assembly GCA_002343505.1). Taxonomy (GTDB): domain Bacteria; phylum Verrucomicrobiota; class Verrucomicrobiia; order Verrucomicrobiales; family Verrucomicrobiaceae; genus Prosthecobacter. Next base: position 43,728 of record DDQZ01000081.1, read on the forward strand.
GCCGGTGGCCGAGGCGGCAAAGGTGGCGGCGGCGAGTTGCAGGAACTGACGGCGGGAGGAGGGTGGATTCATAAGACGGTTGGGTTGCTCCAAAGCGGTCCGAATTCAGCCCATCCCGCCGCCTCTGGCAATGGCAAAATCCACGCGCTTATTGGCGCCTCCACTGCAAAACCGCGCGGAAACACCCGGCCCGCCCAGGGCAAGCCGCAATCAAAACCCCACTCCGGCGCTTGAACGGCCTCCCATGTCCATCGGAAGCCACTGCCGGGATTTTAACGGCCTCCCA
>DDQZ01000100.1 GCA_002343505.1 Verrucomicrobiaceae bacterium UBA2429
TTCCCAGCTTGTGAGCTGGTTGGCATTGTTGTAACCGAAGATCCAATGGCCCACGTCGTTTTCTCCGGCGTCGGTGCTGCTGGCGGCGTGGCGCGTGACGGTCTTGGTGGCGCGGTTGTTGGCGTCGTTATAAGTGTAAGTGGTGGTGCTTTGGGTGACGGGCTGGCTTTGGGCGTCGGGGCGGGTCTGGATGGTCTCGCTGGTGAGACGATAGTTGTTGTCATAACCCATGAGGGTGCTGCGGATGCCGGTGCCTCGGCTGGCTTCTCCGGGCCAGGTTTCGTGCTGGGCGAGCACGTTGCCTGCGGCGTCGTGCTGCCAGCCGAGCTGGACGAGCACCTCGGTTTCCTGCATGGCGGGGGTTTGGAACAGGGTGCGGTCGGTGAGGCGACCGAGGGCGTCGTAGGTGTTGTTGGTGGTCTGGCTGTTGCCGGCGGTCATGAGGACGGCGCGCCCGGCTTTGTCGTAGCCGTAGGTGGTGACGCGCCCGCCTTCGGTGATGGTGGCGGGGCGGTTGTGGGCGTCGTGGGTGGTGGTGACGTTTCTGCCGGTGCTGTATGTTGTGGCGACGCGGTTGCCGGCGAGGTCGTAGGCGTGGCTGTGGGTGAGGCCGCGCGAGGTCTCGCTCATGAGCCGTCCGTGGGCGTCCCAGGTGTTGGTGATAGCGGCCTCGGGGCGCCCGGTTTCGCTGACGGTGAGCAGGCGGCCGGCGAGGTCGTAGGTGTGCAGGCGCTCGATGCCGGGGGCGGCGAGGGTGCGCAGGCGGTCGCGCGCGTCGTAAGTGTAAGTGGTTGCGACTTGTTTGGCATCCACTTGGCCGGTCTTTTGCAGGGCGTTGTAAGTCCAGCTCCAGGTGTCGAGGTTGGCGTGGGTCTGGGTTAGGGGGCGGTTTTGCGCGTCGTAGGTGAAGGTGGTTTCTTGCTGGAGGCCGTCGCGGGCGAGGGTGCGGTTGCCGTTTTTGTCATACTCGAACTCGTTGAGGATGGCCTCGGCGTCGAGGGTGCTGCGCAGGCGGTTGTGGGCGTCGTAGGTGTTGGTTACGGTGTGGCCTTCGGGGTCGGTGAGGGTGAGGATGTTGCCTGCGGCGTCAAAGCTGCGGCGGGTGATGTGGGTCTGCGCGCCGATCTGGGGAGCGATGGTTTGCAGGGCGCGCCCGGCGCGGTCGAGCACGGTCTGGGTGAAGTGGCCGAGGGGGTCGGTCTGGCCGGTGACGCGCCCGGCGTCGTCGTAATGGGTGAGGGTGGCGGGCGCGGCGGGCTGGCCGGTGGTGGCGTCTGTAACCTGGGGCTGGATGACTTTCCAGGTGCGGTTGCGGTTGTCGTAAAGGGTCTGGGTGGTGTTGCCGCGCGGGTCCTCGACATGGGTGAGGTTGCCCGCGGCGTCGTGCGTGTGCTGGATGAGCGGTGTCTGCGGCTGGCCGGTGGCGGGGTTGAGCACGGCAGGCAGCGTTGTCGTTTTGACACGCCCGGCCTGGTCGTAAGTGTGGCGGGTGATGGCGCCGGTCTCGTCCACGCTTTTCCATACCTGGCCGCCGGGGGTGTAAAAGGTGTGGATGCTGGCGGCGGGGGTATTGGCATCGCTGGGGTAAGTGACGGTGGTGGCGCGGCCAAGGCCGTCGTAATTGGTGTGGGTACCGCGCTCGAGGGCGTCGAGGGTGAGGACGGGGTTGCCTGCATCATCGTAGCGGGTGCGGGTCTCGATGACCTGGGCCGGATTGTAACTGGTGTCGGTGAGGGTGGTTTTGGTGACGCGGTAAAGCGCGTCGTATTCGAACGCGGTGGTGAACCCGCGCGGGTCGGTGACGCGCAGGGGCTTGAAGCCGGAGACGTTGAAGACGCTGCCGCCGACGAAGTCGGGCGTCTCCGTGTCGTCATCGGTGAAGCGCGTGGTGTGGACCTGGGCGGGGTCGGGTGCGCCGAAGTTGACGGTGGTGGTCAGGCGGCGGCCCAGGGTGTCGTGCGTGTGACGGGTGCGGATGCCGCGCGCGTCCCATTCGTCCTCGGGCAGGTGGTGGACGGTGTAAGTGGTCTCGGTGACGATGTCGCCATTGTAAGTGGCGGGCTGGCCTCCGGCTGCGGGAGTGAACTGGGTGTAGCGCGGGTCTTTGAGGCCGTTGCCGTTGAGGTCGAGCGTGGTCTTGATCCGGCGGTTGAAGACATCGTGGTCGTGGAAGGTGGTGACGCCGATCTCATTGACCTCGCGCTCGAGGTTGCCGTGGGCGTCATAGAAGAGCTGGCGGAAGCTGAGGTCGGGATGGGTGACTTTTTTCAGCCGCAGGGTGTCGGGCTCGTATTCAAAGGTGGTGGTGTGCTGGCGCGGGTCGGTGACGGTTTGCTTCATGCCGCTGCCGGTGTAAGTGAAGCTGGTGACGGCGGGCGGCTGGCCGCCGCCGAGGGCCACGCTCTGGGTGGCGATGCGTCCGTTGATGTCGGGTGTAAAAGTGGTGATCATCTCGCCCATGGCCGCCTGCGCCTCGGTGGGCAGGCCGGTGGTGCGCAGGATCTGGCGGGTCATGAACCCTTTGAAGACGGGGTGGTTGTACTCGAAATCGGTGACGCGCAGCACGGCGAGGTTTTCGTCAGTAACGGTCTCCTTCACGCGCAGGCCGGTGGGCCGCTGGCCGGCCAGGGCGGGCTTGAGCTTGTAAATGGTGCGCACGCCGCGCGGATCGGTCATGGAGGTCATGACACGGGTGGCGGGATCATAAGTGAAGGTTTTGCGCCCGTTCATGGGCTGGCCCCAGGCGTTCAGCGTGTCGTGGATGGGGCTGACCTCGGCGGTGGGGTCGTCGTGGTGGATGGAGGGCGGCATGAGGACACCGGGCAGATTGGGAATCACCTGCGCCTCGTCGCCGTATTCGAAGGTGGTGGTGCGCCCGTCCAGGTCTGTGACTGTGGCGGGAGCCATGCCCGCCGCCGGGCTGAAGGTGAAGGTTTCCCTGGGATCGGCCGGCGCGCCGGTGCCATGGCAGATTTGCAGGCGGGTGAAGGTGAGCGTGGCCTGGTGGCCAAGATACTCGATGAGTCCGCCCGAGGGGCCGTGGTCCACGAACGGCTGATAATGATAGGGATCATCGAAGATATAAGTGTAGGTCCCGCAGTCGCCGGTGACGGTGGTGGCGCAGCGCGTGTTGCTGAGAAGGCCCTGGGTGGAGACACGCGCGCCGCGATCCCCCGAGAAGTGGACGGTGCGCGCGTCAGGCAGAGTGATGCGCGTGAGCAGCCGGGGCAGGCCGGTCTGTATGCGCCATTCGTAACCCGAGGGACCGTCGCCGGAGAAAATTTCATATTCCCAGCCGCGATCAAAGACGGACTCCAGCCCATCGCGGTAACTGAACTGGTGGTTGTGCCCGCGCTCGTCTGTGATGCTGCCTAGCTCCAGGTGGATGAACTCCGTCTCGTGCGCGTCCGCCGGATCGGGAGTGGGGTCATGGTCCGCCGAGGCGTCGTATCCATAACTCACGCCGCCAGTCTCAGGCATGGCCTGGCCGGGACCGCTGCGGGAGACGCGGGAGAGGACTTTGAAAACGGCGGGCAAAGGCTCAGATCCGGGTGAACTCATGTCCTCATACTCGTAGTGAATCAATTCCCCGTCCGCTCCCTGCACGCGGATGACAAGTCCGTCGTCCTGCTGGATGGAGATGCGGTGCGCCGGACGCGCGGGATCGTGGATGGTGTGCGGGATGAGGCTTTTGAGATTGGGCGAGTCCGGGTAGGTGTACACCAGCCGGTTGCCCAGGCGGTCCACCACCTGAGTCATGCGCGCGTAAGCGCGGAACCTCACGCCCTTGGAAGCCATCAGCCGGTCGGCGGGACGGCTGCGGCTTTCCGGTTTGCCTTGTGAATTGAAGATCAACTCATAATAGCAGGTGGTGCCGAACTTTTGGCGCAGCACAAAAGTGCCCGGACCTGTCTGCTCCAGGCGGTCAAAGGAAGTCTTGGCGCTCTGCCCGGCCTCACGCGTTCCCAGCCATGCGCCGGAGTTCGAGCGCAGAAAGGTGCGTTGTCCGCCTTGTTCATCGGTGACCACCGCGCGCTCGTAGAGATGGATGTGCTCGGGGGAAGTGTCCGTCCCGCTCCCGGACTTTTCAAAACTGATGAAAGGGACCAGGTTGGACGACCAACCCGGCCCAAACGGGCGGTCCATGCGCTCCTCAGGCGTGCCGCCAAACCTGCGGGACCACGCCTCCGGTGTCACGCTGCGCCGCACCTGAAGCGGCAGCAGCGTCGAGTCTGTGGAGACATAAACATCCGACACCGAATGGCGCAACTGGAGCGAGTAGGCGTCCACAAAGGTCTCCTCCTTCAACTCGCCGGACTCGTCCTGCGCCTGCGGCTTGGCGTCGCTCAAAGGGAAGCCGTTGAGGCCGATTTTTCTGTGGGCAGGACCGGCCGAGTCCGACAGGCTGAAGGATTGCGGCAGGTAGTTGACCTCGCGCAGCGTGTAGCTCTCTGAAACTAAAAGCCGGGTTCCCACTGGCAGCAGAAGATTCACATCAGGCTCGGACGGGGCGGCGCAGTGCATGTCATTGGTGGTCACATGTCCCGACAGCGGCCATTGGTCCAAAGGCACGCGCGGGAACAGGCGGGTGATCACCTCGTCGTTGTATGGAGTGCCGTCGGATTTGAACTTGGCAAACTGCTTGACCATAGGGCAGCTCGTCCACGGCAGAGACCTCCTGTCCACCAGCGGTATTGACAAATGCAACCGCGTCTGGTTTGAGGTTGCTTCAATGACCCATGTCCCGGGATTGCCAAAATCATCAAAGTCCAAGCATTGAGCAGAATGCGAAGCGCCGGGCAGTTCAAGCGGACCACCCCAGGTGGGATAATAACCTTGCTCTCCTGTGAAATCGAATGCCTCCGGGTAGGGCGTGGAAGAAAAACCTTCGGAATGTCCGTTCCCTGGCGGACTGTAAATGATGCGCTTGTATTGAGTGTAGGAGCCTCCGCCTGCACCCTGAAACCTCTGCAAAACACATGTACTTGTGTCGCGCTTGAACTCCATGAGCAGGTATTCGTTCGAATCCGGGTAGTCATCAAAAAACGGCCACACCCTCGGCGACCCCGCCGGCAGGTCCGCGATCAGCGGTGAGACAGGCGGCGTGCTCTGCGCGTCCAACGGGTCGAACCCCGCCTGCAGCTCCGCCATGTTTGAAACTCCGTCCCCGTCAAAATCAGCCGTCAGCGCGTCACCGCCGGTTGCCGTGTCCGTGTGACGCAGGCGCAGAAAACAACCCTCCGCCAGACTGCCAAAGCCCCACTGGATGACTCCATCCGTGCCCGCCTCAATCACCGGCAGGTAAGTCCAATGCAGCAAATCCTCCGAAGTCTCGATGAAGTAAGTTCGCCCCGCCTTGCCCCACCACTTGAGCGTGTATTCCCCCTCCACCGCGCCGGGCTCCAGGCGGATGCCCTCCTCCAAATCCGCCGCCGTCTGCGCCCGCGCTCCCGGCGCGAGGCCGAGCATCACAAAGACCATTCCCCATAAAGCGCGCGCCCTCACTGCCCCGCCTCCTTCCCCTCGGTGGAGGTTCCCAGATGCAGCGCGCTTTGCACCGGCCAGAAGCGGATCACCGTGTCTTGTTTCACCGGCGGGTTCGCCGCCCTTTGCACCGCGCGCGCCGCGTTCTCCGCCAGCCTTTGCGCGTGACGCGTTTCCAGCTCCGCGCGGTTCGCCTCAAAGTAACGATGCAGCGCGTGAACTCCCGCGTAATCCTCCGCCACCGCGCCCGCCGGCGCCTGCGCCACATGATACCACACCGCCCCGCTCCCCGGCTGCGGCAGCGCGCGAAAAGCCGTCAGCGCGGGCAAAAGCTCCGCCTCATCCCCGATGCCATAAGACAGCCTCCACGCCCACCCCTCATGCTCGAAGCGGTCCACCGGCCCCAGCAGATGGAAGTTGATGCTGCTCCACACCGTGAACTCCCCGCGCGCCGTCTGCCAGCGCACCTCCGTCATCTCCCCCTGATGCACCGTGCAGGAAAGCAGCAGCATCTCCGGCTCGGGCTCCGCGCTCGTTTCAGCCGCCACTTCTGCGGCGGTAGTTTGAGCCGGCCCCGGCTCGCGCACCGGCGGCGTCACCCGCTCGAAAATGATCTTGTGATCCCCCGCTTCCACCACCTGCCGGCTGAGCACGGTCTGGGTGGAGGTTTGCGCCGGAGCATGTGAGACAAACAAACCGGCCAATAAACCGGGAAGAAAAAGGAGATGCCTTGGAGGAGATGGATGCTTCATGAAATCAGTTCGGGTGAGAATTGAAAAGAATGGGCATCTCCAAAATAGAGAGGGCGCGACCTGTCGCACCCTCTCCTGAGGCACCGCTAAGCGCCCATCCGATAAGGCGCAGAGCAAGCCGCGCCCCAGCCGGGTGCGGTCCCTGTGTTTATCGGATTGCGGGGCTGATGAAGTTTAGCGGTTTTCAGGAGAGCCCTGCTGCCAAGCGGCAGCACGCAAAGTGATGATGTGGAGAAAACGAGGCGGCTTACATAGGCGGAATGATTTGCTGAAAATCAGCGGGAGAGTACCGGTACTGTCTGAAATTGGCAATCGGGTTTCCTGGAAATCCAGCAGGCGCGGTCCGCGCCGCTGGCGCTGCCCGTTTGACCGTCCGCCGCATTCGTGCTAGGGGCGGCGCTTGCGATTCCTGCAAGCTCCCTCTCCCGCATGAAAGACCTCGTCGAAAACCGCCGCCACATCACGCTGACCGACAAAGTGCGGCTGGCTCTGCTCATCGTAAAGGAGAACGGCCTGCTGTGGTGCTTGTGCTTCGCGGTTTATTATGTTTGCAGCTCGGTCTCGAAGCGCGCTTTTGACCGGATGGACCGGCTGCGGCGGGAGAAGGGCATTCCCGGCATGAACAGCCGTGCTCTGAACAAGGCCATCTGGGAGGCGTGGGACTGGAGCGCGGGCGGGGAGGAGTGGAGCCCCTCGGAGGAGTGGAAGCAGGCGGTGATGACGGACGTGCTGGACAAGCACATCCCGCAGGGCGCCTCGGTGCTGGAGATCGGCCCCGGCGGCGGGCGCTGGACGGGCCGGTTGATCGGGCGCGCGGCGACTTTTCTGGGCGTGGACATTTCAGAATCCTGCGTGGAGGTGTGCTCGAAGAAATTCGGCGGCAAGCCCGGCGTGGCGTTCATGGCCGGCTCCGGCTGCGATCTGAAAGGCGTGCCTGACGCCTCGGTGGACGCGCTGTGGAGCTTCGATGTCTTCGTCCACATCAACGAGCCGGAGGTGGCGGCCTACGCGGACGAGTTCAAGCGCGTGTTCAAGCCGGGCGCGGTGGGGGTGATCCACCACGGCAGCGTGGGCGGCAAGCTGGGCGGCTGGCGCAGCAACATCACGCACGAGTCCATGCTGGAGCTGCTGAAGAAGCGCGGTTTCGTCATCAGGGAGTCCTTCAAGGAGTGGACCACCGGCGGGACGACGCACCAGGCGGGCCTCTATGAGGATGTGATCACGGTTTTTACCCTGCCGGCATGAGCGCGCCCGCCACGACACGCAGTCCGCAGGCGCTGCGGCACCACTATGAGGTGGAAAAGGAGCTGGCCGCCCGGCTGCGCGCCTCCACTCGCGAGGAGCGCACGGCTCTTTTTGGCAGGCTCTACGGCGAGCTTTTTGAGCGCGTGCCGGACCACCCGCGCCACACGCGCAAGGGGTCCGACCAGGCGCGTGAGCGCGGCGTGCGGGCGCAGATGCGGCTGGTGGGGCAGGTGCTCAAGCCGGGGGATGTGCTTGTGGAGTTCGCGCCCGGTGACGGCTGGCTGAGCAATGCGGCGGCGGCCACGGCGGCGGAGGTCATCGGCATTGATATCTCGGACCAGCGTGACCTGAGCAAACCCCTGCCTCCCAACGTGCGCCATGTGGTCTATGACGGCTACCATGTGGACCTGCCGGACGCCTGCGCGGATGTGGTCTTCAGCTACCAGTTCCTGGAGCATCTGCACCCGGACGATGTGCCGGCGCATTTCGAGCTGGCGCGGCGGCTTTTGAAGCCGGGCGGCTGTTATGTCTTCGACACGCCGCACCGGTATTCGGGGCCGCATGACATCTCGCGCTTTTTCACCGACTCGCTGGACTGCTTTCACTTCCAGGAGTGGACGCACCGCGAGATGCGCCGGGTGCTGGCGGCGCACGGGTTTTCCACGACATGGGTGTTCCGCATGGGGCGCGTGCAGAAGGGCATCTTCAACCTGCTTGTGGACGCGCTGGAGCTGCTGCTCCTGCCGCTGCCGCACAAGCTGCGCCGCGCCTTGTGCGGGCGGATTTTTCCCTCGGTGGCGCTGGTGGCTGTGAGGGACTCATGAGCGCGGAAAAAACATCCGGCGGCATGCTGCGCGTGCTGCATGTGCTCGATTCGCTGGCTCCAGGCGGCCTGGAAAATGGCGTGGTCAATGTGGCGCGCAGGCTGCACGGGCGGGGTTTTGACATTCACGCGGCCTGCCTGCGCTTTCGCGGCGACTTCGCGGAGCGGATGCCGGAGCCGGACAAGGTGGTGGTGCTGGGCAAGACGGGTGGCTTTTCCATCAAGGCGGTGCGGGCGCTGCGTGCGCAAATGCGCGCGACGGGCGCGGACTTGCTGCACAGCCACAATCTGGGCACGCTGATCTACGCGGCGGCGGCCACGCTCGGCGGGCGCGCGCTGCCCATCGTGCATGGGGAGCACGGGCAGCTCCAGCCGCAGGATCTGACACGGAAGCGCCTCTGGCAGAGACGGCTGTTTTTCCCCCTCTGCCGGCAGGTGCATGTGGTCTCGGCCAGCGTGCGGGACAATCTGCGCGATCTGGGCCTCGACCCGCGGCGGCGCATCCTGGTGACTCCGAACGGGGTGGATAGCGCGCGCTTTTCGCCGCCGGAGGACAAGGCTGCCGCGAAGGCCGCGCTCGGCCTGGGCGCCGGGGATGTGGTGGCGGGCATCGTGGGCAGGTTGGTGGCATTGAAGCGGCACCGGCTGCTTTTTGACGCGCTGAGCCTGCTGGCGGCGGAGATGCCCGCGCTGCGCCTGCTGGTGGTGGGGGATGGCGGCGCGGAGCGCGATGAGCTGATCGCCGCCATGAAGCAGCACCCTCATGCGGAGCGCATTCGGTGGATGGGGCATCAAAACGAGCTGGAGCATTGCTACCGGGCGATGGATTTGCTGGCGGCGCCCTCGGAGATCGAGGGCCTGTCGAACGCGGTGCTTGAGGCCATGTCCTGCGCGGTGCCTGTGCTGGCGCACTCGGCCTGCGGCAACGCGGAGGTGATTGATCCGGCGGTGAACGGCTATCTTTCGGATTTGCGCGGCGCGGAGGATATGGCTTCGGCGCTGCGGGCGGCTTTGGCTGACCCTGCGGATTTGTCAAAGCGCGGTCTTGCAGCCCGGCGGCGCGTGCTGGAGCGCTATTCGATGGAGGCAATGGAGGACGCTTACCGCCGGTTGTATCGAGGGGAGTGCTGAGATCAGGCGTGTTTTGACTTTTCCGTCCTGGCACGGACACTGCAAAGACTCGAAAGTCATGCCGATGATCCGGACTTTGTATTCATCCATGCTGCTCGCAGGCCTCATCGCGCAGGCCGGCGAGGTGGCGCTGGACCCCTCCTTTGGCGCAGGCGGGGTGGTGCTGCCGTCCTTTCCCAGCCTGCCGTCCATCGAGGCTTCCGGCGAGGGGCGCTGCGTGGCGGTGCAGGCGGATGGAAAGATGGTGGTGGCCGGGCATTCCCTGGCCGGGGGCAGGCGCATCCTGGCGGTGCTGCGGGTGCTGCCGGACGGGACGCTGGACCCCGCGTTTGGCGCGAGCGGCGTGGCGCTGCCTTTCCCATCCGCTGCGGACGACCAGGCCGCGTGCGTGAGGCTCCAGCAGGACGGGAAAATCCTCGTCGCCGGCAGGGCAAGCGCCGCCGGCAGCAGCGACATGCTGGTGGCGAGGCTTCTGGCGGATGGCTCGGTGGACACATCCTTTGCCACGGCAGGCAGGCTGGCGCTGGATTTCGACGGGCAGGATGACGAGGCCTTTGCCTTGAACTTCGACGGGTCAGGCCGCCTGTTGATCGCCGGGACGGCCAATGATGGCGGAATGCTCTCCGCCGCTGTCGCGCGTTGCGACGCGGATGGCGCGCCTGACGCCGCCTTCGGAGACCAGGGGCGGGCCACCTTTAAAATCCTCGGCGCGGTGGAAAACCACGGGCGCGATGTGGTGGCGCAGGCAGGGGGGCGCATTGTCTTGTGCGGTCATGCCAGCATTTCGAATCGCGACTGGTTCGCTCTGTATGGTTTCACCAGCGCCGGGGTGGCGGATGAGACCTTCGGGACGGAAGGCTACCAGATCACCGCCGTGGGCAGCGGCGCCACGATTTACAGCCGCGCCCAGAGCATGGTGCTGCTGGGGGATGGAAAAATGGTGCTGGCGGGCAGCGGCACGGTCTCCGGAAGCGAACGCGCGGCTCTGGCGCGCTACAGCGAGGAGGGCCTGCTGGATGAAACTTTCGGCACGGGGGGATCTGTGACGACCTCCGCCGGTTCCGGTGAGACCAGCGCGCGCTGCGTGGCGCTGCTGACGGACGGCGGCCTGCTGGTCGGTGGCACGCTGCAGGGCGCCACATCCCGGTTTGTGGCGCTGCGCTATTTGCCCAGCGGCGCGCTGGACACTGCCTTCGGCGCCAGCGGCATCCGGCTTGCGGCTTTCACCGGCTATGAGGCGGACGCGCGCGCGCTGGCGGTGGATGCGAACGGCCTGACACTGGCGGGAACGCTGGCCGGTGATGTTGTCTCCAGCATCGGCCTTGCGCGCCTGACACTGGGGGGCAATCTGGACAACAGCTTCTCCGGTGATGGCAGGCAGGAGATCAATCTGCAGCGCGGCCAGCCGGTTTCCCAGGCAAGGGCGGTGGCATGTCAACCGGATGGGAAGGTCGTGATCGCGGGCAGTGTGGCCACGGAGGAGGGGTTCGATGTCGCCCTGCTGCGCCGGATGCCGGATGGCAGCGCGGATGCGGGTTTCGGCACGGCGGGGAGGGTGATTTTGTCCCTGGGGCCCGAGGATGATTTTGTCTGGAAGATGCTGCTTCAGACGGACGGCAGGATCCTGGTCGGCGGCACGACTTTTGACAACGGCACGGAGAAGGCGTTTGTGGCCCGCTTCAACAGCGACGGCACTTTGGACGCCGGCTTCGGGACCGGTGGGGTCGTGAAAGACCAGGCGGGACCGGCGGACTCCGGCATTTACGCGCTGGCTCTGCAGCCTGACGGAAAGATCGTCGGGGCAGGGTATGCCTACAATTCCGGCGGCACGCGCTTTCATTTCGCGGCGTGGCGTTTCACGACCGCCGGCGCGCTGGACACGACCTTCAACAGCACGGGCCGGCATGTCAGTTTCGTCATCAACAACACCAACCGCGATGATTTTGCGACAGCGGTGGCTGTGCAGGCGGACGGGAAAATTTTAACCGCAGGCACTGCCTATACTCTCGCGGATCAAAGCACCGCGAATTTTGGGATGATCCGCTTCCAAGCCAGCGGGGCGCTGGACTCAGGCTTTGGCTCGGGGGGCAAGGTCAACACGCCTTTCAGCGGATTGACCTCGCAGGCCAGGTCCGTGGCGTTGCAGGCGGATGGGAAAATCGTCGTCGGGGGCTATGTCGAAAGCGGTGGTGTCGGCGGGGCGGCATCGTTTGCGTCGTCGAGGTATCTGGCGGGCGGCACCCTGGATGGCTCTTTCGGCACCGGCGGGCAGGCGGTGGTGTCACTCGGCAGCCCCTACGATCAGTCGTATGACATGGTGCTGGACTCCGAGGGGCGGGTGCTGCTCGCGGGCACCACTTTCAACGGCTCCACACGCATCGCGCTGCTGCGCCTGACGACGGCGGGCCTGCCCGATCCGGATTTTGACGGCGATGGCATTACCGCAGTTTCCGCAGGAGGCGATCTTTTGGCGTATGGCATGGCGTTTCAATCCGACGGCAGGCTGCTCATCGCCGGGGCTGCGGGGGCGGGTGCCATGGCCGCGCGCCTGACCATCGCCTCCGATGCCAACACACCACCCGTGGCCGTGGATGACACGCAGTTTGTGCTGCCCGGCGCCAGTGTGGCCGTCGAGGTGCTCGCCAATGACAGCGACGCGGACAATGACGCGCTGGAGATTCTCTCTTTCACACAGCCTGCGTCGGGCGGTGTCGTCAGCCAGTTGGGGAACAGTCTGGTTTTCGCCGCAGCGCTGAATTTCACAGGAGCCAGTTTCACCTACACGGTCAGTGACGGCGCGGGCGGCACGGACACGGCGGCGGTTTTCATGACGCCAGTGATGACCTACGCGCAATGGCGAGTCGCCCGCTTCGGCGCGCAGGCGAATGATCCGCAAATCGCCGGCGAGGACGCGGACCCCGACTTCGACGGCCTGGATAATCTGACCGAATATGCCCTGGGCAGGCATCCGCTACAGGCGGAGACGGATGCGTGGGCGACTCTGGATGTGGCGGCTGGCCGTCTGGTGCTGACCTACATGCGCTGGATGGCGGCTGTGGATGTCGAGGTGACGCCGGAGTTTTGCACGGATTTGACGGGATGGGATGCGCAGGGTGTCGTTGTGGAGGAATTGGGGGATGACGGCATCATGAAGACATTGCGCGCCACCGGCCCCCTGCCTGATTTGCCTGGGCGGCAGTTCGGGCATTTGTTGATCACTCAGTGACGGACGGGGGATCGTCGCGCAAGACAAGCCGCGCCATGACGGCGCGATGCTGCGAGGGGCGGTCGCGCTCGGTAACGCATTGGAGGGCGCTCCACTCGTGGTTGAAAAAGATGTAGTCAATGCGCAGCCACGGCCCGCCCAGGCTGAGCGGATTGCGTGTCACGCCTGGAAAAGTGAATCCGCAGCCGTTTCCCGCCTCCTCATGAGCGTCACTCAGCTCGCGCGCCAGCAAATGGCGGATGTGCCCGGAGTGGGGCGCGTTGAAGTCGCCTGCGAGGATGACAGGCAGAGGGTCCTCACGAGCAGCTTCGAGGATCATTTTCGCATCGGCAATCTGACCATCCCAAAAGGCCTGGTACTGCTTGCGCCGTTCCCCCCAGACGGTTCCCGGCAAGCCCAGCACTCCGTAAACCAGAGCTCCGGGCCATTGCGCGCGCAGGGCGTCGCGAGGCGTGCGCAGATGGACTGAATAGACGGAGATTTTCCGCCCAAACCAGTTCACGACAAAACGAACCGCCCTGGCCTGGCGCGGCGCTGCGCCTGCGGGCAGGATGGAACTCCCCAGCACCGGAAAGCGGCTCAAAATCGTGTGCTCTCCAACGCTGGCCGAGTGGGTGAACTCGGCATTTTCCGGGGATTTGGCGAGTCCGCGTGAACGCCCCGCCGCTTCTTGCAGGACCAGGATGTCTGGACGTGTCGAGTTTTTAAAGCCCTGCTGACTTTGACTTCCCTGCTGCCCCCGGTTGCAGGTCATGACGCGCAAAACCGCCCCCTCGGAGGTGGAAGTTTTGTGAAACTGCCAGCCTGAAAGCATCAGGGATGCCGCGACTCCGGCAAACATCGTTCCAGCCATCCAGAGACGCCCGAAATGGAATGCGGACCACAGCAGAAATGGCAGTGGAATGAACCACAATGAAGGCGGCGCATACAATAGCAGGGCAGTGGCGACATTCTTTTCACCGACCCACTTCAGAACGAGAGGCAGAAGTATCAGGGCAACCAGGTAAATTAGAAGACATGTCCTGCCAATCACGCCGATTTTTTTTCGGAAAGTCGTCACTGCTTCGGGAGGAAAGACGGGTTCATTTCCCGGTCATGCGAAGGGAGCGATCTCGCCATATTTTCCAAAGGGGCATGAACCTGGATGCAACCGGATTTTTCGGTAGCTGTCCCGATCAAGGGGATTCCTTGCCACTCTTCTCAAGGCGAATTTCCAAATCCGAGCTCATTTCAGGAAGAAAATCGGGGTCATCTGCGACAGGCAGTCCCGGCGTGAGTCTGGAGGAGTCTCCACCATCCGCCTTCCAGGTCGCATCCTCGTTGTCAACCATAGGCCCAGGCTTGAGCCATATGGCCGTGCAGATCATGCTGAATACGGTGAGTATTGCCAGCATGAGCAATGATTCCAAAATAGTGAGGCCGGACGATGAGAGGCGGCTGCTTGACAGCCGTCCTGAGGGAAAGCGCATGAGAGAAAAACCGGGGGAGTCTTACGGCGTGTTGGGAGCGCGCTCAAAAAAGATCATGCTCGCGTCGGAGTTCCTTGGGAACATAGGTGCCAGGAGCGGTGCGGCTGCCCTGGCCGCCATAATAACTGCCATTGTGGCTGTGCCCGAAAGGGTAGGTGGAGCATCCGGTCAAGCCGGCGATTGTGGTCAGAAGGAGTAGCATCAAGAGTTTCATGAAGGTCACGGGAGAACGAATGTTGATCACAGGCGGAGAATCCGCGCCATTTTGCAGGCGTATTGTGAGGCATTGGGACGCGAAATGCAAGCCTCATCTCCCAAGACATCACGAACCCGCTCGTCCACGGGCTGGTTGGAAGGAGTTTGGAACTGCTCAAGCGTGGGTCACTTGGAAGATGCGCCGTCAGCGGCGGAGTTGTTGACAGATGTGTCTAAAAAGAAGCCTAAATTGAGAGAGAAAATCTTGGACAACTTCGCATCCCGCGCCACATTTGAGCGGCCCATCCTCCCGAATGCGCACAGTCATCCAAAGATTTTTTTCGTTCACCGCTGAAAATGTGGTGCCTGAAATCTATGCCGCCCTGGGGTTGGTCTATCTCATCCTGCTTTTTGTCACGCTTGCTAGTGTCTCAAAGACCCAAACAAACGGCAAATTGGCATGGTTTATGATCGTTCTTTTACTGCCAATGCTCGGAATGTATTTTTATGCGTTCTGGAGCCTCATCAAAGCCGATTACTCATTTTTGACACGCCTTGGTTTCGCGCGCTCCAGGAGCGCGCCTTTCAGGGAAGTTCAAAAGTCCGCGCCCTGACACGTTGAATTTGAGCTGTATTCCCAAACTCTCATGAGCCATTCACTCCCAAGTATATCACGACTTAAATGCCCGCATCATTCATTACGGCCCGTTTTGCTTGCCCTGGCGGGTGTTTGGGGGCTGGCGCATGGCCAGATGATTGAGCCAATGCTTCCTGTCCAGCCCTCACAGCCAGAAGGTTTTTTCCCGACACTCAGCGACATGTCCGTGCTGAGGGGCAATGATTATCCTCGAAGCTTGACGCGGGGCAACATGGGGGAGGAGGGGCCGGATCTGCGCATGCAGGCTGGCAGTGGATTGTTTCATTACACCGGGCCCGAAGCCAACTTTTACCAAGATTACGACGCATTTTTCCGTCCCCTGGATCATGTCTTGGGAGTCTTCACGCCCAATGACGCCTGGACACTTGAGAATCAGCGAGTGAGCAACCTGTCAATGTCGCTCGACGGGCGTTTGGGTGCTCTAACACGCCGTTTTTCGCCCGAAAACGCGCACGTCAAACTCGGCCTCCTTTATTTTGATGTGCTTTGGTTTGGTGGAGGCGTGGTGTATTCGGATTTCCACGGCGGCCGCAATTTTGAAGGTGATAATGAAGACGGTTGGACGGGATACATTGATGTGGCGGTGCGCGGTTTGCTTCGCATCACAGACACCATCTATGTCTCAGCCGTGGCCGACTTGATGTACCTGCCGTTCGAAAACGAGTTGGCGTTGCGTTTCGGTAATCATAATGTCCCCGCCGTGTTTTTCAGGATCAACTACGGCGAGTCTTTTGGCCCCTGGGATTTTCTGTTGTATAGCGAGTTTCGCGGAGTCCCTGGACTGGATTTTTACGCAGACGCGGATTCACCAGCAATTGACCGCGCAGGCCGGTATTATTTTGGATTTAATAATGTTAGGACAAACGAATTTCAAAGTGATGAGCAGGCATATTTTTCAAATCGCCTTGGTTTTAAGGCCACGCGCCCTGTGTTCGACGAACAGTGGCGGCTGGGATTAGAGATGGATCACACGGACTTCTGGAGGACGTTTGGCTTTGAAGAACATCGCAAGCGCGAGCATGCGGCAATATGGCTTGGGTATGAAGGGTCTGTCCTGCCCTTTGCCCCTCATATCACATATGACATCTTCAGCATGGATGGCTACGATAGCATTTGGCACCGTGCATACCTGCGTTTGAACGGTCGGCTCACGGAAAACCTTCATTGGACCGGTATGGGTGGCTACCGTTTCACCACAGGAACAACTGCCGAGGCCAATCGTTTCATATGGGATGTGGGTCTTGATCACACACTCACCAAAAACACCCGTCAGTTCCTGAATGTTGGGGAAAATTTCTTCAATAACGAGTTCCTTCCCGAAACCCGCACCGCACGTTATGCGCGTTACACTGTTGAGCAGCGCATAGACAAAACCTTTGCCATTCGAGCTTTCGCACAATATTCAGATCGCGAGCAGTTGAACGATGAACTGGAATTAAGAGATCGCTGGGGTATCGGGATGTCGTTGATTTACCAACCGCTGGATTTCACCAGTGTCAGGGGCACCCTCATGTATGAAAGTATTGAAAAAAGTGGGGACTTCGGAGATGTGGATCGCTGGCTTTACAGGCTGGAAGTGCAACAGCAACTTGGCTTCCGGCTCACTGGGCGGATATTCTACCAATATGAAGACCGCCAGGGGTTGAACAATGACTTCAAAGAACACTTGACCGGACTTTCCATGAGAAGGTACTTTTAATTCGAATTTCCCCGCATCATCACTCTCGCTCACCCTCCACACCTAAAAACAATGAAAACAGTGACTCACCCGCGTCAAAATCAACGACTCCAGCGGCAAAGCCGGCTTCTGGCCGGAGGTTTGCTTCTGGCTGCTGCATCAATTCCTTTTGCGGCAGACGCTCAAACCTACCTCGCCCTGCCCGACAAGGGCGTGGAAACACAAAAAGATGTTCCCGCCGACTTTCACAAGTACTTCGGTCAACGGATTAATTCCTGGCGTGATCGCCAGCGCCAGATCGCCAAGCTGGATCTGGATGCCGACATGAATCAGGACGGCGTCCTCAGCAACACCGACCCCGCTGATAGCGGCAGTTTTGAGTCCACTCCTCCCGGTGTTGTGCTTGGAGTTGGCGAACTCACACGCATGGTGATCCGTTTGATTCCCTATCGAGTGGATTTCGATGGCGAGGTTGTGGTCACACTCGAAGTCGAAGGCATCAATCGCGGTGCCAGAACTGGCGAATTCGAGACTCTGGACGAGGAAATCGCGTCCATGGGTCATGTCCGTGTTTGGAGAAACAAGGACAAGAAGGATTTGCTGCTGGATTCAAGGGACCCGACAAAGCGCGTGGTTGAATTCACCACCGACTACAAAACCTACCCGTACAACCTGCCCCTTGCGGTGCCACGTTTCTTTTTTGTCGAAGGTGTGAAATCTTCCCCGCTTTATTCAGGAGATGTTCGCATTCTGGTGACTGTTTCGCATCGTCCTCCCGGACAGGCCCCTTACGCGCAGACGACCAGCGCTAAAAATGTCGAGCCTGAGGTTCAGGCTCCGCCAGAAAGAGTGGGCATCAAAAGCTTCCGCACCAGCTTTGACCATGTGCTCATGACAGTCACTCCCAATCATGTGCCCAAGGAGTTCATCAATGGCAACAATGAAGGCGTGTGGGTTGCCCCTCCCGGCAAAAGTTACTGATACCCGGAGACAGGTGAGTCACTCGCATTGAGTCAATCGCCCTGATCGTGTGTTTCCGCCGGCTTGCTGGCGGTTGACATGGATCGGGGCGATTCTTTTCAATCAAAACAAGCCTCTTCCTTCCAAATCGCAGAACATGGGACAGCATTTCTTCAAATCCGGCATTCTTGCAACGGTCATACCTTGTATGATAGGGGGATGCTCGAACTCCCCGCAGGAGCAGGATCCCCTGCCGCCTCCGGCGTTGATCGCCCAGATGCAGGGAGAGGCGCCGAAGCCAGTGAACATAATGGTGTTCGCTCCGGGGGACACTCTCGAGCTTTTTGTCAAAGAGGATGTCACGCTCAATGGCAGTTATCAGGTGCGCGAGGGCGGGTACATTGTCATTCCGAGAGCGGGACGAATCCAGGTCGCCGGGCTTGATCGGAACATGGCGGAGGCAAGGGTGAAGGAAATTCTCGAAAAAACCCAGCTCGCGGTGGCGACAGTGCTTGTCGAACGGACTTCGAAGTTCCCGGTTTCCGCGCCAGGCACCACGCCGATAGCCGCCATGCCCAAGGTCATGGTTTTCATCACGGGTGCTGTGCCCAGGTCCGGTGTTCATCATATTCCGGTCAACGGCACACGACCCATTGGCGCCTACGAAGCGCTGTTGATCACGGGTGGGACCGGCAAATTCGCGCGCGAAGACAGGGTGGAAATCTATCGAACCGACGCGCAGGGGAAACGCCAGCGCGCGGTGTTCGACCTCAAGGCGGTCAGGCAGGGCGCTGCCGAAGACCCTCCGATCGGGGAGGGCGACATCATTCATGTGCCGGAAAAAGTCTTCGGTTTTTGAGATGCCGCATGACTTTGGCGGCGCGGGCATCGTCCGGGATGATCCGCGCCCCAGCCTCAATAAAGAGAGCGTCATGCTTGAAAACGTCCCGATGAACCGCTTTGATGTTTCATGAACCCCAGGCAGTCCTCCAACTCTCAAAAAGGCAAGCTCGACTCCTCGAAGTTGATCCGCCTCCTGCTTCAGTTTGAGGATTACTGGCGCTTGATGGCGCTCCTCTTCGCCCTTGGGCTGCTTTCCGGCGCCGGTTACTTTGTGTATGCGCGCGCCACCTTCGAGTCCACCGCGCTGATTCGAATCAACCAGTTTGTTGACGCGGCAAAAGCGGCCTCGGGCGCGCAGAGGGACAATAACATTGCCTTGATGCGCTCCTTGTCGAAGCAACTGACCTCGGATTTCTACCAACTGGAGGCGGCCAAAAAGCTCGGTGTGGCCACCGCCTCGACCACGGCGGTGGACTTGCGGGCCAGCTTGATCCCCGCCATCCGAATCGGGTTTCTCGACCAGAATCACATCCAGCTTCGCGTCATCTCCTACAGGCCGCGCATCGTGCGCGAGTTTCCGCAGGCCATGATCGAGGCCTACGAGGGCGCGCGCAAGCGCCTGCGCAACGAATACAGGGACAAAGCCATCGCCCGTTATGTGGACGAGCTGGCGGATGTCCGCGCCAAAGTCACCTCGCAGTTGGACTCGCGTCTGAAATTCGAGGAGGAGAGCGCCCTGGCCAGCGCGCAGATCGAGCTTGAGCGCCTCAGTGACGTGCCGGTGCAGCAGGTGCGCGTGCGCTACAAACTCCAGGAGATGGACGGCGTGCGCCAGGTGCTCAAGGACCAGGGCGGCACTTTGGACACCGTGGGCACACTGGCCCTTCTGACCAGCATGACCTCCGACAAGGACGACCCGCTGAGCGTGGGGCGCATCGTCCGCCGCACGGGCGACCCCAGGACATCGGCGCCGGCCACATTCCAAACACCGGAGATGGCCAAGGAGTACAACCAGATCGTCGTCCAGCCCGACATGGTCGAGGGCATCGAGCCCTGGCGCGAGCTGGACAAGAAAAAAAGGTCCCTTGAGGAAAAAATGGCGCAAAGCCGCGCCAAGTTCCTCGACGACCATCCGGAGATGATCAAGCTGCGCGAGGAGCTCAGGGAGACCGTCTCGGCGCTGGAACTGGAGTTGCAGGTGGCCCGCAGGGCGTTTGATCTGGAGTATGAAAAGCTCAAGGAGCAGTTGGTCGAGCTGGAGGCGAAACTGCCGGACTACTACAAGGCGGCCAAAAGCTACGACGAAAAGAAGCTGGCCTACGAGTTGATGGAGAAGGGCCAGCTCGCCTGGGACAAGGCCTACGAGCAGTTGTCCCGGCAGATCGAGGGCCTGGAGTTCGGATCCGACGAGTCCGCCGTGAGCCTCGAGTTCCGCGGCTTCACCGACATCCGCAGCGAGGCGCCCGTCTCGCCCAACAAATCCAAGCTGCTCATGCTCGGCTGCCTGCTCGGGCTGGGGATGGCGGGCGGCGTGCCCTTCCTGCTCAAGCAGATGGACAGCACGGTCACGGACTTGAATGAGTTCGAGGAGACCCTGGGCATCCCCGGCATCGGCCTGGTGCCGTTGACGGACCCGGAGGTTCTGGAGGAGGTGAACCGCTCCCAGACCGTCGGCTCCAAGGTGCCCAACGCCCTGCTGGAAAACTTCCGCCTCATCCGCAGCAGCATCCTTTTGAACCGCAGCCCCATGGGCGAGGCGCGCGTCATCATGCTCACCAGCGCGCGCCCCGGCGAGGGCAAGACCACCGTCTCCGCCAACGTGGCCTGGGCCTTCTCCTCCATGGGCGAGAAGACCCTGCTCATTGACTGCGACTTGCGCCGCGGCCGCGTCCACAACGTTGCCGGCGTGCCCAACCTGCCCGGGCTCACCCGCCTGCTCACCGGCCAGGCCACGCTGGAGGAGTGCCTGGTCAAGTCCCCCGCCGAAAACCTCTGGCTGCTGCCGCGCGGGCAGGTCATCGCCGGCACGACCGAGCTGCTGAACACGGAGGTCTTCTCCCAGTTGCTCGACACCCTGCGCAAGCAGTTCTCCAGAATCATCCTGGACACGCCGCCCGTGCTCGGCCTGAGCGAGACGGCCTTCCTGCAAAACCACGCCGACGGCGTCGTCCTCGTCGTCAGGTCCGCCTCCACCCCGCGCAGCGATGTCACCGCCGCCTTCCAGCAGTTGGAAAAGCTCGGCGGCCACTTCTTCGGCTTCGTGCTCAACAGGGTGGACTTCTCCAAGCGCAGCAACCACTACGACTACTACTACTACTCCTCGAACTACTACGACTCCAACTGGGAGGAGGAGAAAGAGGAACGGGAAGCCGACGAGCGCCCCGGGCGGAAAAAGCGCCGCGGCAGCAGCCAGTCGGCGTGAAACCGGCCCCGCCTCTCAGCAGCGCATCAGGCAGTAGCCAAAGTCCAGCTCGCGGCCCCCGGCGGCCGAGGGCTTCACAGGGATCACCGGGTTCAGCAGGTAGAGCTGGCGGCGACCGTCCACCGTGTTGCCGGCGGTGATCACCAGCGCCGCCTTCCGCAGCCCCACCAAGTGCTTCAGCGTGGCGTCCAGCCGCTTGCTCACCATCCCCGCCAGCACCCCCGCCGTCCGCGGCTGGCCGTCCGAGAGGATCTGCAAAATCCTCCGGCGCGTCGGCTCGCCCAGCGCCGCATACACCGTGTCGGCCGGGATGACCTGCGGCGGAGCCGCCGGCAGGGTGGGGGGCGTGGCAGGAGTGCTCATGGCGGGATTTTGACCGAACCGGCCGCCCCTGGCAAGTCCCGCGCAACATTCGCAGGCCGGGCGCGGGCTCCATTCAGCTGGAAAAACCCCGCCGCCCGTCCAGGAGCAGATCCCGAACCCGCGCCAAAGACCTTTCCGCCACCCCGGCAGCCCGCCCTGCCTCCGCGCGACTCCTTTCCAGCGCCAGCGCAGCCTGCCCGCCACCGCCAGCAACTTCCCGCGCCGCCAAAGCCGCATCCCCGCCCCGCCAAAAACTCCTCCACCGGGCCAAAGTCAGCTCTGGAGGCTGCCCAAAAGCCTTTTCCGCCCCCCAAAGAGACTCCCCACCTGCCGCACGACTCCGGAATCGTGGCAAGGGAGCCTCCCAACTAGCCGCGCGACTCCGCAATCGTGGCAAGGGAGCCTCCCAACTAGCCGCACGACTCCGCAATCGTGGCAGGGGAGACTCCCAACAAGCGGCGCGACTCCGGAATCGTGCCACGGGAGACTCCCAACAAGCGGCGCGACTCCGGAATCGTGCCACGGGAGACTCCCCACAAGCGGCACGACTCCGCAATCGTGGCAAGGGAGCCTCCCCGCAAGCGGCGCGACTCCGCAATCGTGGCAGGGAAGCCTCCCCGCAAGCGGCGCGACTCCGCAATCGTGGCAGGGGAGCCTCCCCGCAAGCTGCGCGACTCCGGAATCGTGGCAAGGGAGACTCCCCACCAGCCGCATGATTCTCGTCCAGCCCGCCCCGAAAGACGTCTCCCACCGAAAGGGTTCAACCCTCCTGAACCTGGCTTTGCTTGTGAAGACAAACGTACTTCCACAACCCGGCGTGGAAGGGGCATCCATCATCCACATCTTGTCTTTCTCCACCATGAAGGCCAACGGCCTTCCGCATCCAAGCGAAGGGTTGCGGCGAAGCCGCTACCCTGGAATCCGCAGGTCACACCCGCGTGTTCAAGGACGAACCGCAACGCGGTTCCGCACCGGGTTTGGGGATGAGGCGCGCCGTGTGCCAGGCCAGTGCGGAACCCTTTCAGGGTTCGCGGGGCTTTTCGTGACGGGGGCGTCAGTTCCAGGGTAGCCCGCTCGCGGGCAACCCTTCGCTATGATACGCAAGCCCGTTGGGCTTGGGGGCACACTATGCGAAGCTGGACGCGGCGCGCGCCTTTTCTGCGTGGGTTAATGCGCCAGCACGAGCCCTTTGAAATGCAAAATGCCCGCCGCCAGGGGCAGCGGCAGCAGGCACAGAAGGAGGGCCGGCAGCGGCCTCACCCAACTCCTGCGGCGGCGCATTTCATCCAGTGCCACGAGGCCCGTCCCCCATCCCATGAGGGTGATGAGCAGGACGGCAAAGGCCCAGCCCAAGGGCCGTATCCGCGCGCCTTCGGGAAGCGCCAGCAGCGGCAGGGAGACGGCCAGCAGCAGCGCGTTCAAGACCAGCGGCAGGATCACGAGTGCCCATGAGCTGCGCTGGGGGTCGGGTTTCATGCCAGTTTCAACCGCGCGCCTCCCTGCTTCTTTCATCCAGCGGGAACGAGCCTCAGCGCCCGCGCCACCAGCGGCGGAGAAGCGCCCCAAGCCCAAGCACGCCATCAAGTGTGAATAGGAAGAACTGCCCGGTCAGGAAACCCAGCAGGCAGGAAACGGGCCAGCCCATGTCGAAGACGTAACGGCAGAGCAGGCAGCCCGGCAATGCCACGAGTGTCATACAAACTGCCGCAAATGCCAGGAGCAGGGCGCAGCCGCCTGGGTCCTTCTTTTTCATGATTCGTGAAAGCTGACGATCACCGGGCTATGGAGAGTCCGCCAATCTTCATGCATCTCATGCCGATGTGGCCGGGCCTGACCACAGGGGTGAATACGACGACGGTGAGGTGACTGTATTTTTTCCCTTCCGGGGGATCCCTGAGCTTGAACTCCATCCCCGAATCGAGGTAATCGGCGAAGGTTTTGCGCCGCGTTTTGTGGAAGACGATGCGGTCGAGGTCTTCGTGGATGTTGTCATTGAGGAGCACCACGAGGATTTGCCCTTCCAGGAGTTGGAAACCGGGAAGTGTGATTCCGAATTCCTGGAGCAGCTCCGAGGCTTTGGCGGGGTCCTGCGTCCAGTGGTTGTAGTGGCGGTCGCCGGCTGGCCTCACATGGGTGCGGTCATCGTGCAACACCTGGTGCGGGAGCGCCTGGAGAAGCTCTGTCACATCAGGCTTGGGCTGACACGCCACTAGCAAGGCGATAGGGAGCATACTCCAGAGACTGGCGGCCATCTTTGCGGCCCCTCACTTCTTGTTCTCGGCGCCGCCGCCAGCGTTGGCGATGGCCTGCATCTCGGGGGGGAGGAAGGCTTTGAAGCGGTTTTTGTCAATGGCCTTCATGTAGGCCTCCATGGGGGAGACGTAGCCGTCGCGCAGCTTGCTCCAGATGGAGTCGTCCATGAACTGCATGCCTTCGGCTTTGCCGCCGATGATGACATCGTAGAGCTTCTGGGTGGCGCCTTCGCGGATGATGGCGCCGACGGCGGGGGTGGAGACCATGACCTCGTTGACGGCGACGCGGCCTTTGCCGTCGGCTTTTTTCATGAGGAGCTGGGCGACGACGCCCTTGAGGGAGGCGGCGAGCATGGTGCGCACCTGGCTCTGCTGGTCGGAGGGGAAGACGTCAATGATGCGGTCCACGGTTTTGCGGGCGTTGTTCGTGTGCAGGGTGCCGAAGACGAGCAGGCCGGTCTCGGCGGCGGTGAGGGCGAGGGAGATGGTCTCCAGGTCGCGCATTTCACCGACGAGGCAGATGTCCGCGTCCTGGCGCAGGGCGGCGCGCAGGCCGTCGGCGAAGGAGGGGGTCTGGATGGGGACCTCGCGCTGGGTGATGATGCTGCGCTTGTTGCGGTGGACGAATTCGATGGGCTCCTCGATGGTGATGATGTGGCGGCGGAAGTTGACGTTGATGTAGTCGAGCAGGGCGGCGAGGGTGGTGGACTTGCCGGAGCCGGTGGGGCCGGTGACGAGGACGAGGCCGCTGCGCAGGTGGCCGAATTCCTTGACCACGGGGGGGATGCCGAGGCTTTCGAGGCTGGCGATCTTGGTGGGGATGATGCGGAAGACGCAGGCGTAGCCGTTTTGCTGCTTGAGGTAGTTGCAGCGGAAGCGGTGGTCGGCGTCCATCTCGTAGGCGAAGTCGAGGTCGCCGCGCTCGACGTAGCGCTCCCAGGCGCGGGGCTCGCAGATCTCGCGCATCATGGTCTCCATGGTGTCGGCGGTGAGGTAATCCTCGGAGATGGGCTTGATGGAGCCGTGGACGCGGATTTTGGCGGGCTGGCCCTGGCTGAGGTGGAGGTCGGAGCCGCCGAGTTCGATGAGCTGGGTGAAGAGTTGGTCAATGATGGGCATGGGCGTGGGCGGGGTGGTGCCTGGCTGGTGTTGCGGTAAAAGGGTGCGGGGCGGTTGCGAAGGCGGTCAGCTTTTGAAGAAGGCGCGCATGAGCTGCTTGTCCTCGGCGCGGGACTCGCACTCCTCGCGGGAGATGAGGCCTTTGGAGTAGAGGCCGCGCAGGGAGTCGTCCATGGTGATCATGCCGACGTTTTTGCCGGTCTGCATGACGCCGTTGAGGAGGTAGGTCTTGCCGTCGCGGATGCAGGCGGCGACGGCGGGGGTGTTGACGAGCAGCTCCATGGCCATGGCGCGGCCGTTGCCGTCGGTGCGGGGGACGAGCTGCTGGGAGATGATGCCGCGCAGGGACTCGGAGACCATGATGCGGATCTGGTCGCGCTGGTCGGAGGGGAAGACGTCGAGCACGCGATCCAGGGTGCGGGCGGAGTTCCCGGTGTGGAGGGTGCCGAGGACCAAGTGGCCGGTCTCGGCGGCGGTGATGGCGAGGGAGATGGTCTCCAGGTCGCGCATTTCACCGACCATGATGACGTCCGGATCCTCGCGCAGGGCGCCGCGCAGGGCGGCGGCAAATGACTCGGTGTGGCTGCCGACCTCGCGCTGGTTCACATGGCAGCCTTTGGGCTCAAGCACATACTCGATGGGGTCCTCCAGGGTGATGATGTGGTCCTGGCGCTCTTTGTTGATCTCGTCCACGAGGGCGGCGAGGGTGGTGGACTTGCCG
>DDQZ01000016.1:0-129 GCA_002343505.1 Verrucomicrobiaceae bacterium UBA2429
AAGGCCACCGGCTTCCCGATTGCGAAGATCGCCGCGAAGCTGGCGGTCGGTTACACGCTCGATGAGCTGAAAAACGACATCACGCGTCACACGCCGGCCGCGTTTGAGCCGACCATCGACTACGTCGTG
>DDQZ01000016.1:185-5822 GCA_002343505.1 Verrucomicrobiaceae bacterium UBA2429
CGCCAAGATCGCGGCCAAGCTCGCCGTCGGCTACACCCTCGACGAGCTGCGCAACGACATCACCCGCGAGACCCCCGCGAGCTTCGAGCCGACCATCGACTACGTCGTGACGAAGGTGCCGCGCTTCACCTTCGAGAAGTTCCCCGGCGCGAACGAAGTGCTCACCACGCAGATGAAATCCGTCGGCGAGGTCATGGCCATCGGCCGCACCTTCAAAGAGAGCCTGCAAAAAGCTCTACGCGGCCTGGAGATCAAGCGCTTCGGCCTCATCGGCGACGGCGCGGACAAGCAGATCGAAGACGAGGAACTCGAAACCAAGCTCAGCGTGCCGAATGCGGAACGCATCTTCTGGCTCGGCGCGGCCTTCGCGAAGGGCTGGGACGTGGAGAAGGTGTTTGCACTGACCAAGATTGATCGGTGGTTCTTGCGGCAGATTGAGGAGATTGTGAAGGTCGATCCAGATCTGATGGGTGCTTATTGGTGCGGAAAGCCCGCTCCTCAGTTGTCGGAAGAAGATAAAAAAGCTGTTACCGACATGCTGAAAAAGGGGTCTCAAGACGGCATTCGGAAACTCAAAAAGCTCGGTTTTTCTGATCGTCAAATCGCGGTCGCGTCTGAGATGACTGAATCCCAAGTTCGCGCAGAGCGGAAGAAGTTTGGAGTCACCCCCACCTACCGCCTCGTGGACACCTGCGCGGCGGAGTTCGAGGCTTACACGCCTTACTACTACAGCACCTACGGCATCGAAGACGAGGTGCGTGATGGCGACAAGAAGAAGGTCATCATCCTCGGCGGCGGCCCGAACCGCATCGGCCAGGGCATCGAGTTCGACTACTGCTGCGTCCATGCCAGCTTCGCCCTGCGCGAGCTCGGCTTTGAGACCATCATGGTCAATTCCAACCCCGAGACCGTCTCCACCGACTACGACACCTCCGACAAGCTCTACTTTGAGCCCCTCACGCTCGAAGACGTGCTCAACATCTACGAGCGCGAAAACCGTAACGATCAGGTGCTCGGCGTCATCGTGCAGTTCGGCGGCCAGACCCCGCTGAACCTCGCCAAAGGCCTCGAAGAAAACGGCGTCCGCATCATCGGCACCTCGCCGAAGAGCATCGAACTCGCCGAAGACCGCAAACTCTTCGCCAAGCTGCTCGACGATCTCGGTTTGAACCAGGCCCCCAGCGGCACCGCCACCACGCTGGAGGAGGCCCTCGCCATCACCGCGAAGATCGGCTACCCCAGCCTCGTGCGCCCCAGCTTCGTGCTCGGCGGCCGCGCCATGCAGATCGTCTATAACGACGCCGAACTCACCCACTACATGCGCACCGCCGTCGAGTTCGCCAACACTCAATCCGGTCAATCAGGTCAGCCAAGTCCCGGCTCCCACACCGCCAACAAACCCACCATCTCCGACACCCACCCGCTCCTCATCGACCGCTTCCTCGAAGACGCCACCGAGGTCGATGTGGACTGCATCACCGACGGCGAAACGACCGTCATCGGCGCCATCATGGAGCACATCGAAGAGGCCGGCATCCACTCCGGCGACAGCGCCTGCGTCATCCCGCCCTTCAGCCTCGCGCCTGCCATGCAGGACCGCATCCGCGATGCCGCCAAAAAGCTCGCGAAGGCCCTCAACGTCCGCGGCTTGATGAACATGCAGCTCGCCGTCAAAGGCGACGACCTCTACGTCATAGAAGTCAATCCTCGCGCCTCCCGCACCGCGCCCTTCGTCAGCAAGGCCATCGGCGTCCCACTTCCAAAACTCGCCGCCAAGATCATGGCCGGCAAAACGCTCAAAGAACTCGGCTTCACCACCGAAGTCATACCCTCGCACTACAGCGTCAAAGAGGCTGTCTTCCCCTTCAGCAAATTCCCCGGCGTGGACATCATCCTCGGCCCCGAAATGAAGAGCACCGGCGAAGTCATGGGCATCGACCCCGACCTCGGCCTCGCCTTTGCCAAGAGCCAGATGGCCGCCGGCGGCAGCCTGCCGACAAAAGGCAACGTCTTCATCAGCGTCAAAGACGCCGACAAGCCCAACCTCCCACGCATCGCCAAAGGCTACGCCGACCTCGGCTTCACCCTGTATGCCACCCCCGGCACCGGCCAGGTCATCACCGACGCCGGCATCGACGTGAACATCCTCCCCAAACTCGCCAGCGGCCAGCGCCCCAACGTCATCGACCTCATGAAAAACAAGGACATGGCCCTCGTCATCAACACCCCCTCCGGCAAAAACACCCGCGAGGACGAAGTGAAGATCCGCACCGCCACGATGCAAAACCGCATTCCGATCATGACCACGCTCCGCGGGGCCGATGCCGCCCTGAAGGCGATCAAGTCACTGCAAGGGAGTGAGGTGCAGGTGCGGGCGTTGCAGGAGTATCATAAGTAGCAAGCATCTTAAATCTGAGGTCAAAATCATCATGCGCGCGATTCGACTTTTGCCCCTCACTTGGATTGGCCCAGTTCTGCTATACTTGGCTCTTTATTGGTGGTTCGTGCCAGCATCAATGCGGTTGCCCATCCCTTTGTGTAACCCGTCTTGGTGGATGAAGTTTGTGATTGCACTGCCGGCTCTTGCTAGCGTTTTCATCTCTAAACTTTCGGCAGAGGCCCTTTTTTCGTGTCTGCCGGTTGTCTGGGTCAATCGTTTTCATCGCATTGTAGCGCCAACATCCTTTGTGCTTAGCCTATTGATGGGGTTTTTCGTCTTGCGACTTTTCTCGCCTCTAATTGGAATCGACGCCCCCTCACCACAATTTGTAGCAATGACGTTTGGAGGATTGATAGCTTTTGCCTGGCTACAAACGTTGAAGGGGGCGTCAGGAATTTTTGCCAAAGTTGACAGCCATCGACGCAAATCAAACGCGGTGGTGGGGCCGACCGCACAGGAATTGCTCGAGTCTGATCCCCGTGCTCCAATTCTGTATCTTCGATCCTTTCAAAATGAGCGAGCAAAGGCCACTACTCTCGGCCGATTTAGCTACCTCAGAACTGGCACACAAGGTTTTTATTTATTTGCTCGTCGGCCAACCGATTTTGGTAGGTTTTTTCGAAAGGCCCTTGCGAGGGAATATAAAAGAAAACTACTGGATTCCAACCGATCGGTTCACGATGAGCAAATGCTCTTCGCGGAATATTTTTCAGACTTCGGACCCTATGTCGCCATCGGACGACCGGGCGAATCATTCGAATCTATGGATCTCGGGGCGGCGAAATTATATGTGCCCGATGATTCCTGGCGGGATAAAGTTATTGAGTTGATCGAGGCTTCTGGAGCTGTCGTTTTGGAGGCAGCAGCATCTGAAGGTCTCGCATGGGAAATTCGCGAGATTGTTGGTCGCCTTGATCCAGAACGTCTTCTGATCATCCTTCCTCGCAATGGTGCGGAGTATCGGGAGTTTTGTATTTTTGCCGAAGGTGTCTTCCCTCATCCCATGCCTGTCGAAATACCCACTACTCGACTTCTCATGTTTGAAGCTGATTGGACTCCCATTTCTTTGGAAGATGGTGTCCCGATTGTTGAGGATGCAGTAGCCCCTTTTATGGCCCGCCTGACCGGAACCGGAGAAACAGCAAGACAAACCGAAACAGAGTCAAAGGCCGATGTGAATAGGGGTAAGTGAATCCTGTTGCAAGACTCCAACCATTCAGACCTTCGCCACCTTCCGCCTCGCCGATTCGCTGCCGCGTGAACTCCTCGACGACTGGCTTCGCGCGCATCCTTCGCTGAACCTTCGGGAAAACGGGGGAAACGGGGGAAACGGGGTCAGTGTGCAAAGAATTGACAAACCACACGCTTCACACCTTCCGCCTCGCCGATTCGCTGCCGCGTGAACTCCTCGACGACTGGCTTCGCGCTCATCCTTCGCTGAAGCTTCGGAGACCAAGCCCGCGAGGCCTTCCTCGCTGCGAATCCGCCGCCGTGGGACGACATCACCGAAGCATGCTACCACGTCCCGTTCTCCGACAAGCTCGACGAACACCTCGACGCTGCGCACGGCTCCTACGCCTTGCGTGATCCACGCCTCGCCCCAATCGTCGCCGACCGCCTCCATCACTTCGACGGCCAGCGCTACGGCCTCTGGAGCGACGTCATCATGCCCAATCACGTCCATGCGCTCTTCACCCTCCGCGATGGCGAATCCCTCCCCGACACGCTCCAAGGCTGGAAAGGCGTTTCAAGCCGTCTCTTCCACCAAACCGGCCTCAGCGCCCTGAATCCCATCTGGCAGCCCGATGACTTCGCCCGCCTCATCCGCAGTCCCGAGCTCTTCAGCACCGTGAAGGCCTTCCTCGCCGCGAATCCACAGCCATGGGACGACCTCACCGAAGCCTGCCACCACATCCCGTTCTTCGACAACCTCGACGAACACCTCGACAACATGATGGACGCGGCACAGCGCGTCCCTGCCACGTCTGGTTCAGGGCGGAGGCGGATTGTCACGATGCCCTTTCATGGCACGCTCGAGGGCGGAGGGCAGCGGTTGGGCGTTTGCGGCGGCATACACACGGGCGAACTCCTCCAGCAGTTCCATGTCCACGAGGTCTTTCTTGCGGTTGGAGGCTTTCTTGCTGGCAATGATGTCGCGCAGATGGGCCACGGGGAAGATGTCTTCCATGATGCGACGAGATTTCGCGGCAGTGAAGGACTCGATGCCGTCAGGAGCGTGGATGATGTCCACATCGAAAGGACCGTCTTTGATTTGCACGAAATCCTTGCCGGTGAGCAGGGCTTGCTCGGTGTCTGTGTCGATCTTGAAGTCGAGATCACGCAGGGCGGCAATGCATCGGCGGGCATTTTCAACGTCCTTGGGAGCGAAGAGGTCGAGATCGAGCGTGGTGCCGGGATAGCCAAGGAGGATCGCGCCTGCTTTGCCGAGAAAAAGATAGTCAGCCCCATGCTGTGCCAGCGCTTCCGCAAGCTCCCGGGCCTGGGCGAGTTCAAACTTGGGAGTCCCTTTAAGCTCGTCCATAGCCGAGGTAAGAGGGCTGATGCTGCTCACACCAAGCGCGATACTCGCTCATTGTGGCAAAGGAACGATTGGCATGGTCCCGGTCACGAACACGCACGAAGCCATACTTCAAGCGAACGCTCAGCGGGCGCTGCATCTGACGTCGGCATTGCTCGCGCCAGAGTTGGAGAGTTTCGTCATTCGTCTGCGGCATGGGGGGACCTTAATACGGCTGATAAAACCGGCAAGCACGGACTCATCCCTCTCCTTCACCTTCCGCCTCGCCGATTCGCTGCTGCGTGAACTCCTCGACCACTGGCATCGCGCCCGCGAGGCCTTCCTCGCCGCGAATCCGCCGCCGTGGGACGACATCACCGAAGCCTGCTACCACGGCCCATTCTCCGACAAGCTCGACGAATCCGTCTCCGTCGCGTCCTACCCGATCTACGCCTTCACCTTGACTAGCTTGGCAGTTTTTGCACGGGGGCGGCGCTTTCTGGGCTCCGGGAGGAGAAACTTGAACTTGTGACCGATCATCGGCGGATGCTGGGCTTCGACTTCCCACATTTCACGCATCCAGTCCGAGATATGGGTCTGAATCAGCGGCTCAAAAGTGTCGGCTTTTTTCATGGCTTGGAGGTTGGTTTGTAGATAAAGTGTCTGTCCCGAATGGCAC
>DDQZ01000016.1:6161-7896 GCA_002343505.1 Verrucomicrobiaceae bacterium UBA2429
GTGTCTGTCCCGAATGGCACTCAGTTAAGGCCGGTCTTCGTCAATTTTAGCGGGACATTAAACGCGTGTCTTCCAGTGGTTTAAAGAGTTCAGAATGTGGGCTTTGAGGGTACAACGACCGTGTGCTCACTGGGTTCAAGGTGCATGGCACTTCTCACCTGCTTTCTGCCCAACTTCCCTCGCGCTCTCCAAGGCCGCGCGAAGACCTCCACCTCCAGCCGTGTCGTCAGCGAGCTGCAAAGGCTTCGCGACCTCGCCCTGCCCGATCTGGCCGCCCTGCTCGGCTCCCTGCTGCCGACCGACTTCTTCGCCCAAGCGCCGGATGCCAAAGCACAACGCGAGCGCCTCTATCCGCCTGTGACACTCTTCTGGGCCTTTCTCTTCCAGGTGCTCAACCCCGCCATGCCCTGCCAGGAAGTCGTCGGCAAGCTCCGCGCCTGGGCGCTCACACGGCGTGAGCGGCGCGGCAAGCCCTCACTGGGCACCGCCGCTTACTGCCAGGCGCGCTGTGGCCTGAGCTTGCGTCTGCTGGAGGCCGTCTTTGAGCATCTGCGCGCGGTCATCTCTGCCGCCGCGCCGCCGACGCCTGGCTGTGGTGCGGACATCAAGTCAAAGTGCTGGATGGCACCAGCTTCTCCATGCCCGACACCAAGGAGAACCAAAAACAGTGGCCCCAGCCCCGCACGCAGAAGAAGGGTTGCGGCTTCCCGGTGGCGAAGATGCCCGGCGTGTTTTGTTTGTCCACAGGCGCATGGCTAGGCCACGCCTTGTCGAAGTGGCGTTGTCACGATCTGGGCCTGTGGCAAAGCCTCCGCCACCTGCTGAACAAAGGCGACGTGCTCGTCGGCGACGCAGGCTTTTGCGCCTACGCCCTGATGGCTGAACTCAAGGCGCGCGGAGTGGACACAGTCTTCCGCCTGCATCAAAAGCGCCCCAAGGACATGCGCCGAGGCAAAAAGCTGGGCAAAGACGACCGCCTGCAAGTCTGGCGCAAACCTGCGCAACGCCCCGCAGGCAGCCCTTGGAAAAAGCGGGCCTGGAACAAGCTGCCCGCGCAGATCGAAGTGCGCATCGTGCGCGTGAAGATCCAGCGCAAAGGCTTCCGCACCCGCTGCCTGTGGATCGCCACCACCTGCACGGATCCCGTGCGCTACCCCGCGCAACAGCTCGCCGAGCTGTATTACCGGCGCTGGAGCATCGAGCTGTTTTACCGCGACATCAAAACCACGATGCACATGGAGGTCATGCGCACCAAGACACCCGCGATGATCCACAAAGAGCTGCTCATGCACGCCATCGCCTACAATGCCATCCGGGCGCTCATTTTGGAGGGTGCCAGCGTGCATCAACAGGAACTCGGGCGGATCAGCTTCAAAGGCGCAGTGGACCTACTGCGGCAATGGCTGCCCCAGGCAGCCGCCTGCCACGAGCAGCCACGCAAACTGGCGCAGTGGCATGACGAGCTGCTGGAAGCCATCGCCAGCGTGCAAAACCCGCCACGACCTGGAAGACAGGAACCAAGAGCCAAAAAACGACGCCCCAAGAGCTACCAACTACTCACCAAACCCCGCCACAAGTTCAAAGAAATCCCCCACCGCGAACGCTACCGCGCTGCTGCTTAACTGAGTACCATTCCGCCAAGGCAATTTATCATTTTCGCCGGACGGCTTTTTTCATGTCCAGTTCAAGGGGCGGTGCTGGAGCCGGGCGGCGGGGGAGCGGCGGGGGGCTGGGG
>DDQZ01000079.1:0-42460 GCA_002343505.1 Verrucomicrobiaceae bacterium UBA2429
CATTTGGAATGGGGGCGCCCCCGTTGGCGATTTCCCCGCCCCCATTTGGAATGGGGGCGCCCCCGTTGGCGATTTCCCCGCCCCCATTTGGAATGGGGGCGCCCCCATTGGTGATTTCCCCGCCCCCATTGGCGGTTTCCCGCCCCCATTTCCGCCCGGAGGGAGGGGGTATCCAGAGTGGGATGCGGCTTTTCCCGGCTGCAAACGGCTGATTTTGAGCGCGTCAGGTGGTGCCGCCCGCCGCAGGGTGGATTTTGAACAGAGCTCGGGCGGGGTCTTTCCAAATCGGCGTTCCGGCTGGCATCGGCCCTGCTGATGTGTTTCCGGTCACCCCCTTGCATTTATGACGCGCTTCCCCCGCCCCGGCTGCTGGTTCCGCTTCACCCAGGCGGACTGGAATTTCATCCGCCAGACCCTGGCGCCCGACGAGCGGGCGCGGCGCGGGCTGGACGAGCTGATGCAGGACCCGGAGTCGCTGCCGCTGATCCTGGACAATGACCTGCTCTTTGACGCGGCGGTGGTCTCGCGGGAGAGGGCGGCCCCGCTTTCGCCGGAGCTGTTTTTCTTTCTCGTGGCGCGCCACGCGCTGAAGGAATGCGGCATCCGCGAGCTGGCGGTGGCCGACTACATGGCGGTGGTGTGCGCGGACTACGGCTGCGCGCCGGCGAAGGGGCCGGGGCAGATCGAACGCGGCGTGGACAGCCTGTACAGCGTGGACTACCTGGAGGCGATCGAAAACGCGGGCCGGCACCACAGGTTCTTCCTCCATGTGCAGTGCGCCAACCAGTTCCTGGTGCTCACCTGCCTCTACCCGGACTTCCTCCACCGCCGCGCCGCGCGCCGGGGCGCGCCGGATGTGGACTATTACGAGCAGGTGGTGGTGAGCCACCTCGACTCGGCCAGCAAGCATGTGCTGGCGGAGGAGTTCGCGCTGGAGGAGACGCTGGAGAAGGTGGCGGAGTGCTTCCCGCCCGCGCGCCGCGCCATGAACCACACCGTGCGCGAGCACCTGAGCCTGGGCCAGTGAGGCGCCGGCCCCGGCGCGCGCCCGCCCTCAGGCCGCGGCCACAGCGGCGGCCACGCGGTCCATTTCCTCCAGCGTGTTGTAGTAATGCGGGCTGAAACGCAGAAGCTCGCGCCCGGAGCGGTCGTGGCGCAGGGAGGGGTGGATGCGCAGGGCGGCAAGGTGGTCGAAGACCTGCCGCGCGGTGGCGCCGCCGCCTTCCTCACCGCGCCAGAAGCTGGTGATGCCGGAGGCGTTCACCCCCGCGCGCGGGCCGAGGTGGCGGAAACCCAGCGGGCCGAGTCCGGCGATGAGGCGCTCCTTGAGCGCGAGCAGTTGCACGCTCACCGCGGGGATGCCTGTCTCAAGCAGCAGCTCGATGCCGGCTTTCATGCCCAGGATGCCCGCGATGTTCAGCGCGCCCGGCTCGTAGCGGCGGCCGCCGTTTTCAAACTCGATGTCCGGCTGCGCGATGAAGTTCGGACTGCGCACGTTCCAGGAGCCGAGCAGGCTGGGGCGCAGGCGCTCCTGCAGCTCCTCGCGCACATAAAACACGCCCGCGCTCATGGGGCCGAGCATCCATTTGTGCGAGTCGGCGGAGAGGAAGTCCACATGATCCACGCGCGTCTCGAACGCGCCGAGCGTCTGGATGGCGTCAAGGCAGAAGAGCACGCCGCGCGCGCGCAGCATGCGGCCGATGGCGTCCACCTCGATGCGGTAGCCGCTGAGGAAATGGCAGGAGGCCAGGGCCACGAGACGCGTCCTGGGCGTGAGCGCGGCCTCGACCAGCTCCGGCGTGATGGCGCCCGGCTCCGCGGGCCGCAGCAGACGGACGGTGACGCCGCGGCGCGCGAGGCCGGTCCAGGGATAGACATTGGCGGGGTAGTCATCGGAGTAGCAGACGACCTCGTCGCCCGGCTGCCAGTCGAGGCCGTTGGCGACGAGGCTGAGGCCGACGGAGGTGGGGCCGAGCAGGGAAATCTCGCGCGCCTTCGCCCCGATGAGCCGCGCGGCGGTGACGCGGGTCTCATTCACGGCGCGCCAAGCCTCGGGATACTCCTGCATGAGCAGGCTGCACTGCTCCAGGTAGTCCTGCATCGTGCGCGCCACGACGCGCGGCAGGATGGTGACGCCGGCATGAGCGAGGAAGATGCTGTCACGCGCGACGGGGAAGGCTTCGAGCCGGGCGGCTTCGGAGGGGAAAAGGGACATGCCCACCCCTTTTGCGCCGGATGCGCGCGGGCGCAAGCCGCCTCACTCGACGACCATCTCGCCCTTCATGACGAGCCAGTGGCCGGGGAAGGTGCAGATGTAGGGATAGGCGCCGGCCTTTTCTGGCGCGGTGAAGCGCAGGGTCTCGCTCTCGTTCTGCATCAGCATCCTGGTGTGATGCAGGATCTTCGGGCTGTCCGGCAGAAAGCCCTTCGCCATGCCGTCAGGCAGCTTGGCCATTTCATTCCCCGCCATGCCCACCTCGTCCGCCGCGCCGGGCTGGACGATGAGGAGATTGTGCGGGGTGACGTCGGGATTTTCGAAAACGAGCTTCACGGGGGCTCCGGGGGCGACTTTGAACTCGCGCAGGTCGTAGAGCAGGCGCTCGGGGATGGTCTTGATGGCGATGGTTTGCAGGCCGGGCTGGTTGTCGAAGGGGTTCGGCGGCTCGGGCTTCTTCTTTTTCGCCATCAGCGCGGGTTTGGTGGGCTCGCTGTCTTTGAGGAATTTTTCCAATTCGGGATGCTTCTGCATGAAGGCGGTGTTGCCCTTCCAAAGCGGCTGCAGCGTGTGGCTGTCGAGCGAGGTGCGCAGCGCGTAGGTGAGGTAGCTGTCCATCGGATGCTTCAACAGATCGAGCGCGGCCTCCAAGGCCTCCGGCGTGCCGATGTAACTCGCTGCGATGGCCGCTTCGAGGCGGACAAGGCCGCTGGGGTCGTTGGCTGACTTGATGATAGCGTCGTTCGTTCGCTGAAATCGAAGTGGCGTATCGTCGCGAGAATAGGGTCGCTTGCCGTCTTTGCTTGGAAAAGTATGGCGAATATGGGGGAACAGTGTCCAAACGGGTATAAAGCGTAGCATTCTGGTCGCTCCTGCTCGGACCAGATGGTCTTTGCTTTCGAGTAGGTTTAGCC
Organism: Verrucomicrobiaceae bacterium UBA2429; assembly: GCA_002343505.1. Lineage (GTDB taxonomy): Bacteria > Verrucomicrobiota > Verrucomicrobiia > Verrucomicrobiales > Verrucomicrobiaceae > Prosthecobacter. The sequence continues at coordinate 3,130 of DDQZ01000079.1, forward strand.
AAGTATGGATGACAAACTGGTGAGTACCCCTGTCTTCCAAGGAAACCTTTTCCCAGACAGAACGGTCGTTTGTCACAAGTGGAACCCCGGTTTGAGCTGATAGATGTTTTTGCATCCATAATGCTTCGAGCAGCGCTGCTTCAGTCTGTGAAGGAAGCTGCTTCTGATGCCAGTTGGTGCTCGGCTTCCAACCGCCCCAAATTTTGACTTCTCGTTTAATCTCTTCCGCTTCCCTCTCTCTCAACTCCACCTTCGCGCGATACCGCGTGCGGTAGTTCTCACTCTTCAGCAGGTTCAGCAGTTCGGGGATGCTCGCTCCGGCGATCTTCGGTGCTTCTTCGAGTTTTTGATCTTTTGCGGTGATGCGCCAGATGCGGCCGGATTTTTTGTCGCGGCGGGTGTCGCGCAGGGAGTATTGCATGTGGCCTTTGACGGGGTTGTACCAATCGGCGACGTACATCGCGCCGTCGGGGCCTTGCTGGATATCGACGGGAATGAAGCTTAGGTTCGTGCTCTGGAAGACGATGCCGACTTTCTTTTCCTCGAAGTGCGTGTCGTGCTCCACCCATTCGTGCAGCTCGACTTCGTTGGTGGGCTTGTAGCGCACGCGCATGAAGTGTTTTTTGTCGCGCAGGTCTTTGGGCCAATGGCTGCTGGTGAGGAATTCCTGGCCGCAGGTGCCGCTGTAGGCAGGGAAGTAGGCTCCGGCGGGGACGTGGATGTCGGGATAGGGCGCATTGAGTGCATGCACGGCGCTGGCGAAGACGGGATGACTGCCGACGTGGAAGCCCCAGTCGTCGAAGGTGATGCCCCAGGGGTTCGTGCTCATGTAGCTGCCAAAGGCGAGCAGCCTGCCGGTGGCGGGCGTGTAGCGGAAGAAGCTGCTCTCGCGGGCGCGGACGGGGCCGTAGGGCGTCTCGACCTGGCTGTGATGGAAGATGCTCTCGCGGAAGATGAGATCGCCCTCGGGGCTCCAGACGAAGTCGTGCAGGGCGTGGTGGCTGTCCTCGGTGCCGAAGCCGGTGAGAAGTTTTTCGCGGTGGTCGGCCTTGCCGTCGCCATCGGTGTCTTTGAGGAAGGTCAGATGCGGCTGGTCGGAGACGAAGACGCCGCCATTGCCGAATTCAAAGCTGAGCGGGATGGCGAGCTTGACGGCCCACACGCTGCATTTGTCCGCGCGGTGGTCGCCGTTGGTGTCTTCGAGGATGAGAATGCGATCCTGCGGCGCCTCGCCGGGCATGATCTGAGGATACGTGGTGCTCGTGCTGACCCACAGGCGGCCTTTGCCATCAAACCGAATGGCGATGGGCTTCACGAAGAGCTCCGGGAAGTCTTCTTCGCTGGCGAAGAGGCTGACTTCGAAGCGCGGGTCGATTTTGAAGGCTTTTAGTTCATCGGCGGGAGAGAGCCATTCGTTGATGGGGCGGTCTCCGGTGATGGTGGGGAGGGGATCGGTATTGGAGTCGTCGATGAAAAGTTTGGGGCTTTTCTCCAGTCTCTCCTGATTCACCACGGGAGTGGGAACCGGTTTGCTATTGGCATAAAGATGGATTTGGGCGTCACGATTCTCCACCATCTGAAGGAGCTTTTTGAGCTCACCAGGGAAGTTCACGACGCCGTAGGGCTCCATGCGGCCGCCTTTGATGTAGTAGTAGTTCAGCGGGCGGTAGTGCTGGAAGAACTTGTCCTCCTTTTCGACCACGGCGGCACGGACGGCTTCGCGGAGCTTGGGCGGCGTTTCCTGCGTGAGCTGATTGTAGAGGCGCTCTGAGAAGACTCGATAACCTTCCTGGTTGAGGTGGACGCCGTTGGTGGTGTAGCCACGATTGGCAATCGTGGTTTCCGGAGGCGACGATTGCCAATCGCCGCTACGAACATCCGCGAAGGCCACTTTCTCGGCTGTGGCGACCTTTTTCATCGCGTCGGTGTAGAGCTTGATCTGGGCATTCAGATGCTCGTGGGGCTTCTCAGCGGCGGTGGGGCTCACGAGGACGATTTTCGGCTCGGAGGTGCCGTTGTAGCGGTGGGCCTTGAGCTCGATGAGGAAGGCCTTCAGCAGTGTTTCGAACTCGGCGAGGCCTTTTTCGCCTTTGAAGCTCTCGTTGAAGCCGAAAGCGGCGAGGATGACATCCGCCTTGTGCTCGGTGAGGTGCTGGTTGAGGTCGCCAAAGCCATCCGGGCGCGGGCGCAGGGCCACTTCATCGGCGGACCAGCTCAGGTTGCGGAAGACGAGCTTCTCCTTGGCAAAACGCTGGTGCATGAGCGCCTCGAACTGGCCGTCGTCGCGCATGCGGTCGAAGAGCGAGTTCCCGATGAGGGCGATGCGCGTGCCCGGTTTCAACTCCAGCGGGAGCTGGGCGGAGGCGCCGGCTGTGATGAGCGCGAGGAGAAAGACGAGGCGGTTCATGGCGGAAAGAACGCGCCCTTCCGCTCAAACTCGCGCCCGCCTGCCGCGTCACAGGAAATCGTCCAGCCGTGTGTCCTTGGCGCCGCCGACGAGAAGGTAGAGGCATTTGCGGCAGCCCCAAGCGGTGACGGGACGGCCATCCACATGATGAACGGGCGCGGGATCACGGCTCAGCGGCCCCTCGCCCTCGGCGAGCCTGGCGCGGTCCAGGACAAACAAGTGGGCGGAGTCGCCGCCTTTGCGGAAGCAGATCATGGTGACCCTGCCGCCGCGCCAATCAAGCACGCGGCAGCCCATGGGCGTGGCGGCGCGGGCGCCGGCATGGACCACATAGGGCAGCGGCGCCCCGGCATCCGCCAGCCAGGTCCCGACCTCGGCGAGCTCGTCGCTGACATGATCCAGGGAAAAACCCTCCGTCTGCATGCGGTCGAACATTTTCACCAGCTCCACCTCCGCCTCGGCAAAAGAGAGGACGCCGTTTCCGCGCGGCATCCAGAAGACCACGGCGGCTGCCGCAAGCATGGCGGCGGCGGCGATCCAGGGCAGCACGGCGCGCCGGCCGCGCGCGCGGCTGACCTTGGCGGCGGCGAGGATTTCCGCGCGCAGCCGCGCCGGCACGGGGGCCTGCCCCACATGCCGGCACATGGCGCGGTCAAAGTCCGTCTGCTGCTGGTGCCATGCTTCAAGGCCGGGGTGGCGCGGCAGGGAATCGAGGGCCGCGCGCATCAGCGGGTCATCGGCGTCCTGGCCGTGGGGGCGGCAGGCGCAGAGTCGGAGCTGGAGTTCGGCGTCATCCATGGCGCTCGCGTTGTTCAGGTTCGAAGGGGATCACTTTTCCTCCGGCATTGGAGAGAGTGGAGAGGAGTTTTTTGAGCTGGGCTTTGCCGCGTGAAAGTCGTGACATGACGGTGCCGATGGGCACGCCGAGGATGTCGGCGATCTCCTGATAGCTGTGCTGCTGAAGGTAGAAAAGCGTGAGCGGCGCGCGGAAGGTGTCGTCAAGCCGGGAAAGGGCGTCGAGGGCCGCGCCGCTGTCCATTTCCTCGACGACACGCGGCGCGACGGAGGGCAGCTCGGACTCCGCATCGTCCAGTTCAAGATGCGGAAAGCGCCTGCCGCGCCTGCGGCTGGAGAGGAATTCGCGGTAAAGCGTGGTGAAGAGCCAGGTCTTGGCCTTGGAGCGCTCGCGGAGCTGGAAGCCGCGCGTGGCCCAGCGCAGAAACGTCTGCTGGGTGAGATCCGCCGCGTCAGCCTCGTTTTGCGCGAGGCTGTGGGCAAAGCGGTAGAGCGGCTGGTAGTGCTCGCCGACCAGTTGCTCAAAATCCATGACATTTCAGGCCGGGCGCACCGCGCGGCGACCTGCGTGTTTAGTGTTTGTGAGTGCAGGTGCCGCTTTTGCAGGTGGCGCAGTCGGTTTTTTTCGCGCAGCACTCTTTGCAGGAGGCGCAACTGGAGAGAGCAAGACCGGTGGCGGCAAGGGCGAGGATGAGGATGGCTTTCATGATGTGTGTTGGCATGTGTTTGGCGCGGCCCGGATTGAAAGGACGCACGAGGGCATGAGGACGCGGAGCGTGAATTATTCCGTGGGCTTGAAAAAATCACAGCCCCCGCGGCAAACTCCAGACTCAATCCACATAAAGAAACCCGTTCGAGCTGAGCAGGGCGTGGCAGAGGGCGGCGAGGCCGAGGAGGGCGGGCGGAGCGTCTTCCTTCTCCGCCGGGCCGATGGAGCGCTCAAGTTTGGCGGGATGCTCCTGGTAGTGCGCGGTCTGCGCTTGAATGAAGGCGGAGGACTCGTGCAACTCGGCCATGCTGGGGGAGCGTCCATAGGCGAGGCTCCAGGCGCGAGCGGCCTGCTTTTCCACGTCATCACCGGCCTCGGCCAGCACGCGCCGGGCGAAGTCCTGCGCGTGCTCGCGCATGGTGGTGTTGTTCATGAGCAGGAGGCTCTGCGGGCTGACGGTGGTGACGGGGCGGGAGGCGCAGTTGGCCTCGGTCATGGCGGGGGCGTCGAAGGCGGCGAACATCTCCAGCGGCATGGAGCGGCGCGCCTGGATGTAGAGACTGCGGCGGTATTCCTCGCCGTTGAGGCTGACGTATTTGCCGGTCTGGCGTCCGGCGGTGTCGCGGGTGTCCACGCCGATGATGGTCTGGCCCTCCTCGCTGTAGGTGACGGGCACGGGCTGGCCGCCGGCATTGGCGTTGAGCCTGCCGGAGACGGCGAGGAAGGAATCCCGCAGCGTCTCGGCCTCCAGGCGCTGCACGTTCATGCGGCTGAGCAGGCGGTTGTCGGGGTCAATGAGGTCGCGCTTTTCATCGCGCAGGGAGCTTTGCTGCCAGACGCGGCTGGTGAGGATGAGACTGTGCAGATGTTTGAGGCTCCAGCCTTTTTCCATGAACTCGGCGGCGAGCCAGTCGAGCAGTTCGGGGTGGCTGGGGCGCTCGCCGAGCTGGCCGAAGTCGTGCGGTGTGTTGACGAGTCCTTTGCCGAAGTGGCGTTTCCAGACCTGGTTCACGATGACGCGCGCGACGAGCGGGTGCTTACCGTCGGTGAGGGATTTGGCAAAGGCCAGCCGGCGCCCGCTGGTGGGCAGGGCGGGGTCTTTTTCGGGGACCTCCACCTGGCGCCGGCCCGCCAGCACGGTAAGGTCGCCAGGCCGCACTTTGTCCTTCGGCTGCTCAATGTCTCCCCGGTGGAAGATGAAGGTGGCAGGGATGGCCTCGGCTTTTTTCGGCGCCTCGGTGAAGGCGTGGAGAAATTCCTCGGCGGGTTTGGTGGCGCGGATGGCGTTGGCATCCTCGGTCATCTTTTTCAGAGTGTCGGCATGCCTGGTCTTGAAAGTCACGTCGTAGAGATAAAGCGAGCCGGCACTGAGCTGGTTGACACGCGGATGTTTTTTGAGCAGCGCGGTTTGCTCGGCGGTGCGTTTTTTGGCCTCGGTGCGGTAGGCGGCGCGCAGTGTGTCGCGCAAATTCTCCTCGGCTTTGGCGAGCTCTTTTTCGAGCACTTCGGAGATGAACTCCTCCTGCTTCTTGAGGCGCTCGGCGTCCACTTTCTTCGCCTCCTCCTCGATCTTCGCGGCCTCGGCGCGCTGCGAGTCGGTGAGCAATGACACGAGCCTGCCCGCGGGTGTGCGCCAGTTTTTTGTGTCAAAGCCGGGCTCGAAGACGGCGCGCAGGCGGTAGTAGTCGGCCTGGGTGATGGGGTCGTAGCGGTGGTCGTGGCACTGCGCGCAGTCGAGCGTCATGCCGTAAAAGGCGCTGCCGATGATCTTGATGGTGTCGGCGATGGTGGAGTTCCGCGCGGCGTTGTCGTTCATGGCGCCGGTGCCGTCGGCGGCCATGCGCAGGAAGCCGGTGGCGGTGATTTTTTCGATGGCTTCCGGCGCGAGGTTTTTGTGAGGCTGGGGCACCATCTCATCGCCCGCGAGCTGCTCGCGGATGAACTCGTCGAAGGGCTTGTCCTTGTTCAACGCGGCCACCACATAGTCGCGGTATTTCCAGGCCCACTTGCGCTCCAGGTCCTTGTCCGTGTAGCCGTCGCTGTCGGCATAGCCGGCGATGTCCAGCCAGTGCCGGCCCCAGCGCTCTCCATAGGCGGGCGAGGCCAAGAGCCGCGCCAGCGCCGCGCCGAACGCGCCCTCCGGCGACACCGCCGAGGCTTTGACAAAGGCCTCCACCTCCTCCGGCGCGGGCGGCAGCCCGGTGATGGCAAAGGACAGCCGGCGCAGCAGCGTGGCCGCGTCCGCCTGCGGGGAAAACTCCAGCCCCTTTTCCTCCAGCTTCGCGGCGATGAAGCCATCCATGGGATTGCGGATGGTGGATTGCGGAGCGCGAAGAGGGGGCAGCGCTGGTTTGCGGATGGGTTGGAAGGCCCACCATGCGCGCTCCTCATCGGTGAAGGCATGCTCGGGTCCCAGCTTCTCCGGCTCCGCGCGCGCGGTCTTCGCGCCCTGCGAGATCCATTGCTCGATGGTGGCGATCTCCGCGTCCCTCAGCTTCGCCTTGCCCTTCGGCATGTCACCGGATTGCAACATCTCCACGAGATGGCTGCCAGCGGCGTCACCCGGCTGGATGGCGGGACCTGACTTGCCGCCTTGCAGAAGGAAGCGCGCCAGTCGCACATCAAGTCCGCCTTTGGTCTCGCCATCCTCGCCATGGCAGTGAAAACAGTGCGTCTTCAGAATGGGGCGTACATTTTTTTCAAAGGTCAACGACTCCTCCGCGCCCGACGAGAGCGGGGCGGACAAGGCGAGAAGAATGGAAAGGCGGCGCATGATGGGATGGGCATACGGGCAGGAGACGCGCGCTCTTGCGAGCGCAGGAGCGCGGCAGTTTTCGCAGCCTTGTCATCCCCGCACCTGTCCCGCGCCATCCACCACATATTTGTAGCTGCATAGCTCGGCCAGTCCCATGGGGCCGCGCGCATGCAGCTTGTCCGTGCTGATGCCGATCTCCGCGCCGAAGCCGAACTCGCCGCCGTCGTTGAAGCGGGTGCTGGCATTGTGCAGCACCACGGCGCTGTCCACCTCGTGCTGGAAGCGCTCTGCCACCGCGCGGTCGCGCGTGACGATGCTGTCCGTGTGGTGGGAGCCGTGCGTGTTGATGTGGGCGATGGCCTCGTCCAGGCCGGAGACGGTTTTCACGGCCAGGATGAGGTCCAGATACTCCGCGCGCCAGTCCTCCTCCGTGGCGGGCACTGCCGGCACGCCGAGCAAGGAGCGCGCGTTGTCATCAGCTCGGATCTCGACCCTGGCCCCGGCCAGCCGCGCGCCGATGAGCGGGTAAAACTCCGCCGCCACCGCCGCGTCCACCAGCAGCGTCTCCAGCGCGTTGCACACGCCGGGTTTCTGACACTTCGAGTTGATCACAAGGCTCGCCGCCATTTCAAGATCGGCATCGGCGTGGACATAGATGTGGCAGACGCCGTCGTAGTGCTTGATCACGGGCATGCGCGCGGTGGCCACGACTTTCTCGATCAGCCCCTTGCCGCCGCGCGGAATGATGAGGTCCATGTGCTGGTCCATTCGCGCCATGTGCTCCACGCTGGCGCGGTCGGTGAAGGGGATGAGCTGGATGCTGTCCTTCGGCAGCCCGGCGCGCTCGCCCCCGGCCTGGAGGGCCGCGGCGAGGGCGATGTTCGAGTCAATCGCCTCGCTGCCGCCGCGCAGCAGGGTGGCGTTGCCCGTCTTGAAACAGAGGGAGGCCGCGTCGCTCGTCACATTGGGGCGGGACTCGAAAATGATGCCGATGACACCGATGGGCACGCGCACTTTGCGTATGCGGATTCCGTTGGGTCGTGTCCACTCGCTGAGCAGCTCGCCCACGGGGTCGGGCAGCGCGGCCACCTCGCGCACGGCGTCGGCGATGGCTTTGAGCCGTTTTGGATTCAAAGTCAGCCGGTCCACCATGGCGCTGCTCAGGCCGTTGGCGCGGGCACGCTCCAGGTCCTTTTCATTCGCCGCCAGTATGCCCGCCTCGCGCGCCTCGATCTCGTCGGCCATCATCAGCAGGATGGCGTTTTTTTTCGCCGTGGTCAGCTTCACGAGTTCATGCGCGGCGGCGCGGGCGCGGCGGCCCATGTCGAGGATGGCTTGCTGGATTTCAGAGTCGGTCATGAGGGCGCGCAGCATAGTCAGCCGCGCCGGGGCATCCAGTGGAATGAGCTTTTGCGAAGCCTCCACGCACGCGGGCAAAGGTCGTTCAGCGCAGGGGCACGGCCACGAGCTGCTCGCTGTCGCGCGCATGGAGGACGCCGTCGGCATATGCGGCATGGCTGCGGTGGCCGGCACGGAGGATTTGCACGGACATGGATTTCTCAAAGCGCTCCGGCGTGGCGGGCACGATCCACAGCTCGCCCTGCTCGGTGACGATGAGCAGGCGGTCTTTGACCAGGAGCAGCGTGCCGCCGGGCAGATTGTCGGGCGCTTCCCAGGCGGTGGCTCCGTCGCTAAGGCGGATGCAGCGCAGCTTCATGCCGGTTTCCTGGCGTCCGTGGAAGCCGTAAAGATGGCCATCGTGGAAAACGGGCGTGGCATAGTGGCAGTCGAGCGCGTCCTGGCGGCTCCAGACCTCCTTCAACTCCTGCTTGGAGGTGATCTCGAAAAGATTCGCGCCGACACCGTAGCCCGCGGAGACAAACCAGCGCCCGCCTCCGCATGGCACGGGAGTGGCGGCATTGACCGAGGCATCCATGCGCGAGCGCAGGGGCAGCGAATGCAGCACGCGGCCGGAGGGCGCGTCGAGCAGCCAGAGGCGGTTGCGCATCCAGCAGAGGAGATGGTTTCCCTCATGCGCGGGGGAGGCGTAGCCGGCCTCGTCGTCCGCGCAGTGCCAGACCGGCGCGCCGGTTTTCACATCAAGCGCGATGACGCCCGCCGGCTGGCCGCCGATCTCGCCACCCGCGGCGATGAACACCTTTTCCCCGATGACCAGCGGCGAGGGCGCGCGACCGAAAAAACCCTGCTCCGAACCGGCCTTCGCCGCCGTGTCATAGGCCCACAACTCCCGCCCTGTGGCCAGGTCCAGCGCCGTCACCCGGCCCTCCGGCCCGTGAGTAAGGACGCGCCCGTCAGCGATGGCGGGCACGGCGCGCGGGCCGTTGTCAAAGCCGAAGCTGTCCACATAATCGGTCACATAAACCGATCTCCAGAGCACCGCGCCGGTGCGGGCATCAAGCGCCTCGGTGGTCATGTCGCCGCCCTCGCGGTGAAAAAGGATGAGCTTCCCCCCGGAAACCACAGGCCCCGCGAAACCGGACCCGGCGGATTTTTTCCACAATGCCTCCGGCTCCCGCGCGAAGCTGGCGGGCAGAGCCGGCTCGTCAGCGGCGGCGCGCGCGTCACGCTTGGGTCCGAGGAACTGCGGCCAGTCGGCGGCATGAAGGGCGGGCAGGGCCAGGAGGAAAAGCAGGCGGCGCATGATGGGATAGGTGTCGGATGAATGAACGGATGGGCGCGCCCGCCGCGGGGCACAAGTTCGGAATAAGGCTCCTTGCCTCCCGGCCCGGCTCTTGCTAGGTGGCGGGCAGATGCAGCAAGACCGCACCCCTCCCGATTGGAACCACTGGCAGCCGACCATGCGCGCCACGCTGCTTTTCATCCATGACCTGGATCTCGGGCGCGTGCTGCTCATCCGCAAAAAGCGCGGACTCGGTGCCGGCAAGGTCAACGGTCCCGGCGGCAAGCTCGACCCCGGCGAGACACCCGCCGAGTGCGCCGTGCGCGAGACCCGCGAGGAGCTCGGCGTCACCGCGCTGGATCCCGCCAAACGGGGCGAGCTTTGGTTCCAATTCGTGGACGGCCTGGCCCTTTATGTGGATGTCTTCCTTGCCACGAGATGGCAGGGCGAACCGTTCGAGACCGACGAGGCCGCGCCGCTCTGGACCGCCGTGGACGCCATCCCGTTCGACGAAATGTGGGCCGACGACCGCTTCTGGCTCGGCGGCATGTTGACGGGGGAGAAAAACTTCACCGGCAAATTCCTCTTCGATGGCGATGACATGCTGACGAATGAGATGACCTGGCACGCTTGAGCACGGCGGCTTTTTTGATAGCCAAAAGCGCCCCAGTCTGTTCTCATCGCCGCCATGCTTCGTCACCTCCTGCCCTGCCTCGCCCTCGCGCTCACCGCCCTTCCCGCGGCGGAAAAGCCCAACATCATCGTCATCATCGCGGACGACCTCGGCTACGGCGACCTCGGCTGCTACGGAGCCAAAACCATCCCCACACCGCACCTCGACCGCCTCGCCGCCGGCGGCCTGCGCTTCACCAGCGGCTACTGCAGCGCCTCCACCTGCACGCCCACCCGCTTCTCCCTGCTCACCGGCACCTACGCCTTCCGCCAGGAGCGCACCGGCATCGCCCCGCCAAACGCCCCCGCCATCATCAAGCCCGGCACCGAGACCGTCGCCTCCCTGCTGAAAAAAGCCGGCTACCAGACCGCCGCCATCGGCAAATGGCATCTCGGCCTTGGCGACCCGGCGCCCGACTGGAACGGCGAGTTGAAGCCCGGCCCGCTGGAGATCGGCTTCGACCACTGCTTCCTCCTGCCCACCACCAACGACCGCGTGCCCCAGGTCTTCGTCCACGACCACCGCGTGCCGGACCTCGACCCCGCCGACCCGCTCTGGGTCGGCGACAAAGCCCCCGCCGGGGAGCACCCCACCGGCGTCACGCACCGCCACACATTGAAAATGGACTGGAGCCACGGCCACAACCAGACCATCCACAACGGCATCAGCCGCATCGGCTTCTACACCGGCGGCCACAAGGCGCGCTTCCGCGATGAGGACCTGGCCGACGAATGGGTGCGGCGCTCCAGCACCTGGATCGAGTCCTGCAAAGACCGGCCTTTCTTCCTCTACCTCGCCAGCCACGACATCCATGTGCCGCGCATCCCCCACGAGCGCTTCCAGGGCACCACGCCGCACGGCTTCCGCGCCGACTCCGTCGTCCAGCTCGACTGGTGTGTCGGCGAGGTCATGAAAACCCTCGAACGCCTCCATCTCACCGACAAGACTCTCGTCATCTTCTGCTCCGACAACGGCCCCGTGCTGGACGACGGCTACAAGGACGATGCCGTGGAAAAGCTCGGCGCGCACCAGCCTGCCGGGCCTTACAGCGGCGGCAAATACAGCGTGCTGGAAGGCGGCACCCGCACCCCCTTCATCGTGCATTGGGGCGGACGCGTGAAACCCGGCGTCTCCGACGAGGTCGTCTGCACCGTGGACCTGCCCGCCAGCCTCGCAGCGCTCGCCGGAGCGCCCCTGCCGGAGAGCGCCTGCCTCGACAGTCAAAACCTGCTTCCCGCCCTGCTCGGCGAGCCCGGCGCCAAAGGACGCGACCACCTCGTCCAGCAGGACAACGGCGTCAGCGGAAACTTCGGCCTGCGCGCCGGCGAGTGGAAGCTCGTGCGCATGAAAAAGCCCGGGCGCACCCAGGCAAAAGTCACGCTCAAAGGGCGCTCGGAAAACCCGCCCATGCACGCCCTCTACCACCTGCCCGCCGATCCAGGCGAGGAAAAAGATGTCAGCGCCGAACACCCGGAGAAAACCCGCGAACTCATCGAAAAACTCGACACCATCCTCGCAGCCGGCCGAAGCCGCTGACGCCTGCGCGCGGCGAGGGTGATGAAGGACATGCGTCAATGCGGCGGAATATACAAAGCGTCACCACCTTTTGTGAATTCAAGCCATTGGAGTTATGAAGTGCTGGAGTATTGCAAATCCAACACTCCAAGACTCCATCGCTCCAAACAAGGAATCACAAATCATGATGACGCGGGGCATATCCCGCGATTTGGCAGGGATGTCCGCACGTCCGCGGCGCGAAACACTCGCCTCGACAGCGCGTAAACTCCCGGTTATCCCCATCCATGCGCCAACTCCTTCCGATCCTTCCCTTTCTCGCCGCCGCCGCTTTGCATTCCCAGACACCTCCACCCGCCGGGCATGAGCATGGCGGCGTCACGATTCCCGGACTGAAGCACGAGCTGTTTGAGGGCGTGAGGGAGGAGGATCTGCTCCGGCCCGGCAATGATCCGAAGAGTCTGCGCGTCACCCTCGTGGCCACTTTCAACGCGGCCAACTACGGCATGAACTTCAACGGCTGGTCCCACGGCAAGGCCGTGCTCAGCGTGCCGCTCGGCTGGCGGGTCGATGTGACCTTCATCAATCCCAGCCCCATTCCGCACAGCGCCATCGTCATTGAAAAGGCGGACACGAAAAAACTCCAGGTGGCCGAGCCGTGGTTCGAGGGCGGCGCCACTCCGAAGCATCTCACCGGTCAGACGGTGTCGAAGGCGGAGTTCAGCTTCACCCCTGACGAGGAGGGCGAGTATGCGCTGGCCTGCGGCTTCCCCGCGCACGCGGTGGCGGGTCACTGGGTGGCGCTCAATGTCATCGCCGCCGACGGCCAGCCCGCCCTGCAGCTCGGCGACAAGGAGCCGGTGGTGGTGAAGTGAGCCGCCTCAAAGACTGGCGTGGACGCGCGCCAGCGCCATGAGGATGTAGCTGGTGGTGAGCACGCGGTCGCTTTCCATCCAGCGTCCGGCGTCGTTGGCCCAGGAGCCGTCCTCTTTTTGCAGGTTGAGCAGTTTTTGCGCGAGGTCGGCCCGCCAGTCTATGACGCGGCCGTCCCTGGTTTTGATGAAATCCACCCCGGCGACGGCGAGTCCCTTGGCCATGGTGTGGTAGTAATAAAAGAGGCCCTCCGCGCCAAGGCCGGGGTTTTCATCAAGGGTGTAGTTTTCGCTGAGCCAGTCGAGCACCGCTTTCACGCGCGGATCGTTTTTGTCGAGTCCGGCGTAGATGAAGCTGAGAAGGCCGGCGTAGCTGATGCTGCCGTAGCTGCGCAGGGCGGTGCGGCCGTCGGCGGTTTTGGTCTCGCCGCCGCGTGTCTCGCCGGGGCTGTAGATGAAGCCGCCCCGGTCCTTGGGGTCATCACTGACCCAGCCGGCTTTGTTGGTCTCGGGGCGGTTCTGGCAGTTTTCGATGAACTTGATGGCGGCGGAGAAGTTGAGCTGCGGCTCGTTTTTCCCGGCGTCGCCTTTGTCGGCCAGGAGGGCCTGGGCGTGGTGGAGCGCCTCCAGGGCGAAGTGGGTGTTGGAAAGGTCGGCGTGGGCGGGCACTCCGGGCTTGGGGGTGCCGTAGCCGACGCCGCCGTCGAAGGGGTTGTCGGTCTTGCCCTTCTCGTCGAAGTCATTCTGCTGGCCGATGATGAAGCGGCGCGCGGCGAGCATGACCTCCTCGTTCTCCAGCTTCGGATGCAGGAGCAGGGCCATGAGCGCGAGGGAGGTGTTGTAGTTGGCGCGGGCCTTCACATAGATGCCGCCGTCGGGCTGCGCGTTCTTCAGCAGGAAGGCGATGCCTTTCTCCGCTTCAACCGGCGCGGGCGAGTCGGGCCCGCGCTCCGGATTCAGGAGAAAACTCGCCGCCGCCAGGCCGGTGAAGGCCACCGGCTCTGCATCCCCCCACTGCCCGGTGCGCGCGTCCTGCCGCGCGCGCAGGAAGGCGAGACCGCGGTCATAAGCGAGGCGGATTTCCTGTTTCAAAGACTCATGCCGCGCGGGCTGGGTGGCGGCCTGGGAGAGGGCTAGCTGCGGCAGAGCCAGTGCGAAGGCGAGAGCGGGCGTGGATTTCATGGCGGTGTTTGTTTGGAGGGGAGCGGTGAGGATGAGGGCGGGGATTTCGCGCCTTGTTTGGGAGCTTCGGGTCCGGGGCTTTCCACCGGCTTGATGACAACGGTGACGGGCGTGCCCTCCTCCGGGATGTTTTTCGGCAGGGAGATCCAGCGCTGGTCGTCCCAGGCGCCCTCAGCGGTCGAGTTGAAAAGGGCGCCCCGGTCCAGCCAGACGGCGATGATGCTGCCCTCGTGCTCGCCGATGAAGCCGCGCTCGTCCACATAGGAGCCGTTGAAGATCCAGTGATCGAGGTCGGGAGGCGGCTCGCGCGTGTCGCTGTTTTGCATCCATTGAGCCAGCGGCAGGCTGTTCAGCTTCCCCTTCTCCTCCCACTCGGCGGAGATCAGGACCCTGTTGGCGCCGGGCGTGGCGGGCGGCTCCTCGCGCCAGATCTTCGGGCGCTCCTCCGGCGGCACCCTGGCCAGCATGCCCTCGGTGGCCGCCTGGTAGTTCACCAGCAGCAGCGCCACCTGCACGGCGGTGGGGCTGACGGCGGTGGTGAGCACCGTCTCGTGCGTTTTGCCGGTCTCATGCACAAGCAGGTACTCGATGGGCGCCTGGCGCAGTTCCACCTTCGAGGGGATGCGCACCTCGCGCGTGGCTGCGTTGATCCGGATGCCGTCGAGGTCATACTCGCTGGCGGAGATTTTTTTCAGCCGCGCCTGCGCCTCGGCAAGCTGGCGCGCGCCATCGGGCGCGGACTCCTGGGCGCGCAGGGTGGCGAGGGGGAGCAAAAGAAAGATGACCGCGAAACGTGGCATGGGCTGGAGCATAGACGCATTCTCTGGAGGAACAAACGCCGCCTCGCATTCCCGGCTCTCCAGCGGGCGGACGGACAAATCCCGCCCGAAAACAAAACCGGGCGGACACAAAGCGCCCGCCCGGTGGAAACAAAGCCGCGCCGGTTTCCTGCCGGTTTCCTCATTCCTCACGGCTGCCGGCGGTCATGCGCAGCAGATAGTAGAGGAAGTAGGCCAGGCTGCTGACAAAGGCGGCCACATAGGTCAGCGCGGCGGCGTCGAGCACCTTGCTCATCGCCTGGAACTCCGTGCCGGGGGCCACGGCGCCGGTGCCTGCCAGCACGCTTTTGGCGCGGGCGGTGGCGTCGAACTCGACCGGCAGGGTCACCAGTTGGAAGAGCATGAGGATGCCCATGGCCACGGTCATGATGGTGATGGCGAACTGGTGGGGAATGAGTCCTCCCATCATGCCGATAAGAGGCACCCACATGACGATCTGGCTGGCGATGCCGGTGATGCCCACCGCCGCCATGCGCCACTTCAGCGGCGCGTAAAGCTGCTTGTGCTGGATGGCATGGCCGGCTTCATGAGCGGCCACGCCGAGCGCCGCCACAGAGGTGCCGTGGTAGTTTTCCTCGGAGAGCACCAGGCGGCGGTGCGCGGGGTCATAGTGGTCAGTGAGGTGGCCCTCGGTCGGGTGAATCGTCACATCCCGGATGTTGTTGAGGGCCAGGATGCGCGCGGCCACCTCGGCTCCGGTGAGGCCGGAGGAGGCGCGCACCTGCGAGTAGCGATTGTAAGCGCTGCGCACACGCAGGGAGGCAAGTCCGGAGAGGGCCAGGGTGCCAAAGAAGAGAATGAGCATGAGTGTCATGGGATTTGAGGGGGTGATTTTTCGGGTGATACGACTCTGCGCTCATATCGAGCGTTGAAAAGCGGTCATGGGGAAAATATCACCCGTTTTGGAACAGAGCGCGGAGCGGACCCTGCATGGATGAAAATCGGAGGTTGCGCGGCCTGCGGCGCGGCATTGACTCGCGCGCATGGAAGCCGCCGCCCCGCCAACCTCCGAAGAAGTCATCGTCTGCCGCGTCACGCGCTGGTATTTCCGCCGCATGGGCATCCTGGCAGGCATGCTTTTTCTGATGGGCATGTACTTCCTCTACGACGGCAAATACGGCTACCCCGCCGCCAACAAGGTGGCGGAGGAAAAGGAGTGGTTCGAGCAGGTGCTGCTGAAAAGCTACGACGAGGCGAAGGCCGCCGGCGCACTGGAGGCATGGGCCGCCGGGGCCGCCGCCAAAGGCTGGCCAGCGGGAAAAAATGGCGAGCCTCCGCGCTGGATCTCGCACGCCGCGGCGAAGGGCTGGCCGGAGAAGCCGCACAAGTACACGGACCGCGAGATCGTGGAGCAGTTCTGGTGGGGCGGCGCCACGCTCTGCGCGGCGCTGGCCGTTGCGGTGGTGCTGCTGCTCAACCGCAAAAAAACGCTGCGCGCGGAGTCCGGCCACTGGATCACGCCGGAGGGTGCGACCGTGCGCTACGCGGATGTCTTCCGCGTGGACAAGCGCCCCTGGGACCAGAAAGGCCTGGCCTACGCCTGGCACAAGGACGCCGCCGGGCGTGAGAAACGCGCCGTCATTGACGACCTCAAGTACCAGGGCGCCGCGCGCGTGCTCGAGCGCATCCTGGCGGGCTTCAAAGGCGAGTTGATCGAGAAAATCCCGGACCCTCCGGACGACGCGGAAACCACCCCGCCGCAGGCCTGACAAAGCCTGTTTGACAACCGGGAAAAAAGAGCGAATTCGCCCTTGCCAAACAAAATCAAGCCGCTACCTCTCCGCCGCACATCCCCTTCCCCATTATGGCAGACAACATCCAAGACAAAGTCAAAGACATCATCGTCGAACAGCTCGGCGTGAACCCTGAGCAGGTGACCCCCGAAGCCAAGTTCATCGAGGATCTCGGCGCTGACTCCCTGGACACCGTGGAACTCGTGATGGCCTTCGAGGAGGAGTTCGGCATTGATGTCCCCGACGAGGAGGCTGAAAAGCTCCAGTCCGTGGGCGATGTCATTCGTTACGTCGAGGAAAACTCCGCCGAGTAACCTCCCACTCGCATCCTTTCAATCCGGTCAGGCGGGCTTCACAGCCCGCCTGATTGTTTTTCGGACACTGTCTTTTCCTCCCAGCGCGCCAGCAGCCAGAGCACATCAGCCAGGCGGTTCAAAAAACGCGCGATCTCCGGGTTCGGCACCTGCTGGTCCGTTCCCGCCAGGTCGGCCACGCAACGCTCCGCGCGCCGGCACACCGTGCGCGCCACATCCGCCAGCGCGCCGGACATCACACCCGCCTCGCCGGGCAGCGCCCAGCCTTTGAACTGCAAGGCGCCCCCGGACTCCAGGCGCGCCACCCAGTCATCCAGCCAGGCCGTTTTGTCCGCGCCGAAGACCGGATGCGTGGCGGCGTATTTTCCCTCAAGGCCAGGCGGCGTCGCCAGCTCCCCCATCAGTGTGATGAGCCAGGGCTGCGCGGTCGCGACGACCTCCCGCGTCTCCCCGCGCAGGGCGGCGACGCGCAGCGGGCCGAGCGCCGCGTTCAGCTCATCCACCGCGCCGAGGGCGTGGACGCGCGGGTGGGACTTGGGCAGGCGGCAGCCAAAGAGCAGGTCGGTCTCCCCCTGGTCGCCTCGTCGGGTGGCAATGGACATGCCTCATGCTACGCGCGAGCCGCGGGCCGCGCCGGTCATTTTTTCTCCGGCCACAGCGCCTTGAGCGCGCGCACCGTCTCCTCCACCAAAATCTGCCCTCCATCCGGGCCGATCTGGCTGCTCTGGATCACCGCGCCGTAGCCGCCGTGCCGCGCCGCGCGCTCCGTGGGCAGGTAGGTGCCGGGGCCGGCGAGCTGGATGACAAAAGTCTGCACCCCCGGACTGCGCGCCTTCATCTGGATGCCGTAGTCGGTGTAAAGCTCGAAACTGTTCGTGGCGATGGCGCAGTCCCCCAGGCGCAGCGCGTGCAGTTCCATCGGATAAGGCTCCTGCGCTCCCTCCTTCTGCGCGTTGAAGCGGTCCACCACCCGTTGGTTCCACAGGTAGTTCCAGCGCTGCGCAGGATCTTCCTTGAACTTTGCCGCCTCGGTCATTGCCGCAGAGCGCTCCAGGATGGTGACCTTCCGGTAAGGCAGGCGCAGCGTCTCCACATGATGCTGGAAAACCACCTCCTCGCGGATGTCATGCCGCGCGCCCTCCAGGCACTCCTCCCAGGCCGTGACAATGCGCCGCGCCAGCTCCTCCAGCCGCGTGAGGCCGCCGCGCAGCTTTCTCATGCGCTCCTCCGCCGCGCGGTTGATGACGGGGCGGGAAGTCACATCCCCGCCCGCGCCCGTCCACGCCAGGATGTGCAGTTGCCCGCCATGCCTCTCCCGCAAAGCCGCGCGCACCGGATGCCAGAAATCCGCGTGGATGGACCTGCCGCCGCCCACCTCCTGCGCCGGCGAGGGCACATTGACGGCCGTGGCGACCATCTCCTCCCGCTCGTTCCAGAAAAACAGCACGTCCACACTGTGATCCTCATGCCCTTCGATGCCGCGGAAATTCGGCGAGTCCGGGTTCCCGTACATCACCGCCGTGCCGTCCGCGTAATAAGGCCGCCGGTTCTGCGCGATGACCGCCTGGCTCTGCCCCCACGCCACCCGGCCCGGCGCGCGTTTTTCCCACGCCTCGACGATTCCATCCGCGACCCGCGCCGTCATCCACGCCGTGTACTCGGAGGGCCTCATCACGCTGCCATCCTCCGGCAGCGCGTATTTGCCGTCCGTCGTCACCGGCGCCGTGTGCGTGTGCGTCGCGCACAGAAAGACCTTCTCCGGGTCCAGCCCTGCCGCGCGCCCGGCCAGCTTTTCCCGCACCTGCTCGATGACCCCGTCGCGGATCGCCACCAGATCGCACGAGACAATGACCGCCTGGTCCAGCACCCGGTCCCCTTCCCTGGCCTCCAGCGCCAGCGCCGCCGCCTGGATCGGAGTCTCCGGCTTTTTCGAGATGCGGATGCCCCGCTGCCCGTCCAGCCCCACCGGCTGCTCAGGCGTGATGTCCACCGTGGCCGCGCCAACATGTAGGCGGGCGGCTTCGAGCAGGCCCGGCGTCAGGCACAGCAGGGCGGAGAGGAAAAAAAGGCGGTGAGTGTTCATGGCAGAAAAAGCGGCAAAACGTGACGCTCAAAACTACGCGCCGCGCCCACCCTCCCTCTCATCCGCGCCGCCTGGCTCTCGGCTGACGCAAAGCGCCCCGCGCAGACACTCCCGCCCGCTCTGCACGGGCATGGAGAGCCGGCTGCCCTCCAATGACAGAACGGCGGTTGCCGGATTCATTCCAGCAACTGCCGGAATCACCCCGTGAACTTCCGTAATCGTTCCGTGTGCTCCTGACAGGAGAGGTGTCCGCCTCTTGAAAAAGCCCCCTTGTCCTCCCCGCCCGGCAGGCCGGGACCTGTCCCTGCCAGGAATTTTCCGGGAGATTTTTCAGCCATCCGCCGCAAGTCCGGGCCGCCGGCGGCGCTATCCCTTCCCATGCAAACACGCCGCGCCTTTCTCCACCACAGCGCCCTCTGCCTGGCCGGATTCGGCGGCGGGAAAATGCTGGCCGCCGCGCCGGGCAGCAGGCCGCTCCTGCGCGCCGGCCTGATGACGGACCTGCACTACGCGGACAAGGAGCCAACGAAAACGCGCTTTTACCGCGAGGCCCTGGCGAAGCTGGACGAGGCCGTGGACCACATGAACCGGGAGAGGCCCGCCTTCGTCGCCGAGCTGGGGGATTTCATTGACCAGGCGGACTCCGTGGAGACGGAGATCGGGTGGCTCAGGACCGTGGAGGCGCGCTACGCCAGGCTGGAGATGCCCCGCCACTATGTCATGGGCAACCACTGCGTCGGCACGCTGACCAAGGAGGAGTTCGCGGCGCACACACAGTCCGCGGGCGGGCATGCCGCCTTCGAGGACGGCGGTGTCACCTTTCTCATCCTCGACTCCTGCTTCCGCTCCGACGGCGCGCCCTACGCGCGGAAGAATTTCCACTGGCAGGACGCCAACCTGCCCAAGGGCGGGCTGGCCTGGCTGGAGTCCGAACTGGGCAGGGCCGGCGGCCCTGTGATCGTGCTCGCGCACCAGCGGCTCGACGAGGACAAGGCGCACGCCGTGCGCAATGCCGCCGAGGCGCGCGCGCTGCTGGAGAAGTCCGGCAAGGTGCTCGCCGTCTTCCAGGGCCACTCGCACAAGAACGACTACCAGCGGATCGCCGGCATCCACTACACCACGCTCGTCGCCATGGTGGAGGGCAGCGGCGCGGAGAACAGCGGCCACACGCTGCTCGACATCATGGCCGACGGCTCCCTGCGCGTGAACGGCTACCGCAGGCAGGCAAACCGGACCCTTCCCCGCGCCTGAACCGCCCGCCTCCGCGCGTGGCGCGCGCCCAATCCGCCGCGCCGCCGCTTTGCCTGAAAGGAGCCGCCCTGCCGCGCCGCTCAAACATGGATGCCCCTCCACCCCGCACTGCTCTCCTTCCTGGCCGCCGGAACCGCCCTGGCCGCCGAACCCGGCTTTGATCCCATCTTCGACGGCAAAACGCTGGACGGCTGGAAGCACGGCGGCAACTGGGCGGTGGTGAACGGGGAAATCGCCTGCCTGGGCAAGGGCGGATCGCTGGTCCATGAGAGGGCATCGGTGCCCGACGACTTCGAGCTGCGCTTTGACTGGAAAGTCTCCAAAGGCTGCAACAGCGGCGTCTATTACCGGCCCGGCCAGTACGAGTACCAACTGCTCGACAACGCCAACAGCCCCTATGGCGAAAATCCGCGCCAGGCTGCGGCCTCGCTCTTTTTCGGCATGGCGCCGGCGAAGGACGCCGTGAAACCGCATGGCAAGTGGAACGAGGGGCGCATCGTGTGCAAGGGCACGGTCATCCAGCACTGGCTCAATGGCGAAAAGGTCATTGATTTCGACTACAGCGACCCGCGCTGGCACAATGAGGTCGAGGTGCTGCGCATTCGCGGCGGCGACCTCGCGGCGCGCGGCGGCAACATCTCGCTGCAATACCACGGCGCGGACGTGTGGTTCAAAAATCTGCGCTGGCGGGCGATCCCGGCGGATGAGGAGCTGGTGTGCGAGAACATCGCGCCCATGCCCATCCCCGACACCGCCCTGCGCAAGGAGCAGGATCGCGTGAACGGCATGCTGGAAAAGGCCGGAAAAGGCGGCTGGACGCACGAGGAGCTGAGGCGCTTCAAAGTGGACGAGGCGCACCAGGGCGTGGCCGTGGACGGCGCGCACTTTTACGCCATCACCAACACCGCCATCGGCAAGTACCGCAAGGACACGGGCGGGCGCATCGGCGGCTGGCAGGCTGAAAAAGGCGGCCGCTTCAAGCACCTCAACGCCGGCGTCGTGCTCGACGGCAAACTCTGGTGCGCTCACTCGAACTATCCCGAACTCCCCATGCGCAGCTCGGTGGAGATCTGGGACGCCGCCACTCTGGAGCACCTCCAGTCCGTGGACCTCACCAGCGCCGGCGGCTCCCTCACCTGGGTGGACCGGCGGGACGGCTGGTGGTATGCCTGCTTCGCGCAGTATGCGAGGACAGGCGACCCGGCGCGGACGCGCGTGGTGCGGTTTGACCTGAATTGGAAGCCCGCGGGCGAACTGAGCTTCCCGCCTGAAATGGTGGCCAAGTTCGGCAAGAACAGCAGCTCCGGGGGCAGCTTCGGCCCCGACCGCCATCTCTACATCACCGGCCACGACGCGCAGGAGCTTTATGTGCTCAGCCAGCCTGTCACCGGAGATGCCTGGACCTGGCGCGGAGTCATCCCCATCACCGCGCACGGCCAGGCCTTCGCCTGGGACCGCGCCAAGCCCGGCCTGCTCTACTCCATAGACCGCGGGACGAAGGAGGTGATCGTCTCCCGCGTGCGCCCACTGGACTGAGGCAGCGCATTCAACCTCCCGCCGGAGCTACCTCGCCCCGAGCACGAAAGCCACCAGCTCCTGGCACTCGAAGAATGAGGGTGTGGCTTTGTGGCCTTCGCCGGGGATGATTTTCACACTGATCGAACCTCCGGCGGCCTCGTAGCGCTCTTTGAGCAGCCGCGTGTTGTCGTCATAGGGCACGACGACATCGCTGTCGCCATGCACGGCGAACATGGGCACTTTATTCGCGGCGAGGCCGGCGAGGTTGTCAACCGGATTGAACTCCTTCAACCGCGCAATGATCTCCACCTCCGGCAGGGCGAAGTCGGCAAGCGTTTGCGCCTTGGAGTTCTTCAGCGGCCAGCTCGTGAGATTGCACACGGGATAGATGCCGGCCCAGGCTTTGACTTTGTCCGGATTCCGAAACGCCCAGGCCAGTGTCATCATGCCGCCGCGACTTTGGCCGAGCAGGATGGGCTTTGCGGAAAAGCCGCGCTTCACCATGGCATCGTAAAAGTGCGTGAACTTCGCCGAGCTGGCTGGCGAGCCGCGCACCTCGCCGAGGTCGAAGCCCGCGAGACTGATACCCGCCTTCATGAAGGCCTCGAAATACATCTTTCGCCCTGCGAGCGAAACGCCGCCGTTCAGCGTCGGCGCATACCAGACCCACGGTTTACCCTTGGCAGGCTTGGGCGCGGCATAGAGCACGGCCTTGTGGCCTTCGACTTCGAAGATCTCGGGCTTTTTGGGCAGTGCTTCCTGAGCGAGCGCCGAGGTGGCAAGGGTGAGAAGGAGGGCGAGAAGCTTTTTCATGGTTCAATAAATCAGGGCGCGGAAACGGGGAACGCGGTGGAAGGTGATCAAATTGCCGTTGTGCGCGGAATGGGCCTTCGCATTGCCGCTGCGGCTCACAATGCATAGATCGTCGCCGTCGATGCACATGCTGGCGTAATGGCGGCTTTCCTTCGGTGTGTTACCTTTTGTCACGAGACCGGCAAAGCACCAGTCGATCATGTTTTTTGAGAAATGGAGCACGAGACGATGTCGCTCGTTGTCCGGCGTGCCCCAGCGGTCCTTCGGCATCGCATCGGGACGGATCATGGAGTCGGTCGTTTGCGAGCTGAGCAGCCAGAAGAGCTTCGTTTGGTCATCCCAGAGCACATGAAAGCGCATCTGGCCGCCCGGACATGGCACGAAGAGCATCGGCGTGCCAGCGGGTGATTTCACGAGCGAGGTGGTCATGCTGCCATCGTCGTTTTCATGCACTTGGGCGATGGCGGCGTAGTTCGTCATGCCGGTGTTTGCACGCATCCAGAGGTGGAAGGTTTTGCCCTGCGGATCATGCCACAGGTGTGTGGGATCGGTGAACTGCACCACATTCGTCTCCAGCCAGCCGAGCGGCGCGATGCCCCGTCCTTTGGGCGGCACGAGGAAGGTCACCTTCTTCCGGTCCATCGGATGAAACGGCAGGCCAAAGGCGTTTGGCAGACGCGCTTCGGGGATGTCCTCAAACACGAGCTCGCTCGCAAAGGTCCAGTTCTCACGCCGGGTGAGATCGCTGTCCGCTTTGGCCCGCATGAGCACCGGCGCGAGATCCGCCACCTGCCAGCCCTGGATGCCACGCTTCGGCGCGTGCTTCTCCATCACGAGATACACGTTCCCTTTCGCAAAGTGGACATTGCACGCGCTTTGATGCCAGATGCCGGTGTCGTTCAAGAACGAGCGCTCGCTCCACGTCACGCCATCATCATCGGAGC
Source organism: Verrucomicrobiaceae bacterium UBA2429 (assembly GCA_002343505.1). Classification (GTDB taxonomy): domain Bacteria; phylum Verrucomicrobiota; class Verrucomicrobiia; order Verrucomicrobiales; family Verrucomicrobiaceae; genus Prosthecobacter. The sequence continues at coordinate 26,174 of DDQZ01000079.1, forward strand.
GGATCACCGCCACCTGCTTGTCACGACCGAGGATATAGAGCGACTTTCCGGCCACAAACGGCCTCGCAAAGCTCAAATCGAAGTCCGCTCGATGTGTCCACGTCTTCCCGCCATCATCGCTGGTGAGAATGCGTGACTCATGAAACGCCTTGTTTTCAGGCGGCACCGCTTTCCCCGCCGAAGAAACCTCATGCGTCACCACCAGCCGCCCCGAAGGCAGCCGACAAATGCCCGGCGTGTAACCATAAATCCGCGCCGGGTCCGGTGATTCCCAAATCGTGACATGCTCCTGCGCCAGCGGGCGGGTTTGGGCGTCTGTTGTGATGGTGCAGAACAGGGCTGGCAGGCAAAACAGGGCTGGCGCTGGGCATCGAAGTGACAGGAGACAGACAAAGAACATGAGCATGAAGCATGCATGTGATGGCGGCGTCTGCCAAACGACCTGTCGTCCAAGTTGAGCGGAAGTTTGCATTGAAATCGGTCTTGTCGGAAGGCGGCTGGCCTGCGAGTCTGAGGGCGCATGTCCGCCGCCTTTCAGCCGACCCGCTGGACCTTGCTGCAAAGAGCGGCGGGTGATGACCCTGTCGCGCGTGAGCGAGCCTGGGCGGAGCTTTATCCGAACTATCGCGCCCCGTTGATCGCCTTCGCTCGCATGCAGGGTTTTGACGAGGGCGGCGCGGAGGACACGGTGCAGGGCTTTTTCGCCAAGGTGGTGCGGCTGGACTGGCTGCGGGAGGCTGATCCCTCCCAAGGGAAGCTGCGGACGTTTTTTCTGAGCCGGTTCAAGACGCATCTCAACGACCTTCGCAAGCATGAGCGGGCGGCGAAGCGAGGCGGCGGCGAAGTCTGTCTGGATTTGGACGATCATGCGAACGAGGTGGCGCAGGACGCTGCCACCGACGCCGCATTTGACCGCGAATGGGCTCAAACGCTGGTGCATCGAGCACTGGAAGTGCTGCGTGTTGAGTGCGTGGGGGCGGCGCGTGAACGGATCTATCAAATCGTTGCCGCTCAGATGGCCGGCAAGGAAGAAGAGACGCTGCGCTCCCAGGCGGATGCGCTCGGGATGGCGGAGGGCGCGCTGCGGGTGGCGCTGCATCGAATGCGCGATCGTTTTCGCGAAATCCTCCGCGCCGAGGTGCGCGAAACCCTGCCGCCGGACGGCGATATGAAGGCGGAAATCCGCTATTTGATTCAAATCCTGTAACACTGGCGCGCGGCTTTCCGAGAATGGGAAAGAAAGCCCGTCGCATCTGAAACCATCCACAGCTCGAAACCAACATGAGAACTCCATCCGCGCGAAAAGTCGTCCCGTTCGTCATCCTTGCGGTGGGAATTTTCACCGGGGTGTGGGCTTCAGGAATCGTCGGAGGAGTCGGTGTGGGTGTTATGTTGCTCACGACCTCCTTGGTGGCCCTGCCCTTTGTCGTGCTGGCACTGATTACCCGTATCATGGCGTCATACTGGCTGTCTTACGCGCTGGTGCTTCTGGCCGCTGCGGGTGCCGTGTGGATTTCCAGGGAAGGTTATCCTGCGAGCCGTGGCGATGCCCAGGGCGCGCTGGTGTTTGTCTTTCTGCCCATCTACCTGTGCATGGGTGCGGGCGTCGTGGCGGTGCTGGTGCTGTTGAGCGAGTCCATGGCTCGTGCGCGGGTCAGGCTGGCTCTCGCAAAGAAGCAAGGGAATCAGCCAAAGACAGTGCGGGAACGCTGGATCATGGCGGTCAGTGCCGCCCTTTTCGTGCTGGCGGCGGGTGCCTGCGCGCTCGCGATCACGCGTTGGGCGGTCCGCCATCATGAGGTGAATGCCGCGCTGAATCTGACATCCCAGGAGGCGCGGCAGGAGACGCTGGAGAGGGCCTTGGCCGCGAAGGACTATGAGATACTCGGCATTCTCGCGCATCAGGATCTGCCCGGCAAGGATCTGCGCCGCATCCACGATGCCTGCCGGCAAAATCGCAACGCAGGCTCCTCGGCTTTTGACGGACTCGCGTCGAACCCCGGAACTCCACCTGAATTGCTGGTTTCCCTGGCGGGTCAGGGCACTTACCAAGCCCGAGGAGTGGCGCGAAATCCATCCACGCCTTTTGCCACACTGGAGCAACTCGCCACTCACGAGGACAAGTGGGTGCGCAGGGCGGTGGCGCAGAATCCATCCGCGCCGTTAAGTTTGCTGGCCGTGCTTGCCGAGGACGGCGAGGAGATGGTGAAGGATACCGCAAAGCACTTCCTGAACAAATCCAAGGGCAAGGCAGGGAAGAAGAAGGCGGCTGCGAAGGCGAACCAACCGTGACCACATCCGCAGACACAGCACGATTTCCCATGAGTGACCACCTTCCAGACACCGAAAAGGCCACCGAGCCCCTCGCACGCCGTGCGCTGGAGATGGCGCTGGACACGCCTGCCGGAGCCAATGCACCGGCTTGGGAGCCGCCGTCGCCGGAGGAACTGACGGCGGCGTTTGAGGGCTACTCGGTGGAGACCCTGATCGGCCGTGGTGGCATGGGCGCGGTGTATCGCGCCACGCAGAACAGCCTGAAGCGCCGCGTGGCGATCAAGCTGCTGCCCGCCGAGTTGACCGAGGCCGACCCGGACTTTGCGGAGCGCTTCCGCGCCGAGGCCGAGATCATGGCCACGCTGGATCATCCGAACATCGTGACCATCCACGACTTTGGCCGCACACACGCGGGGCATTTCTTCATCGTGATGGAATTCGTGGAAGGCACGGACCTGCACCAGCTCATCCGCCATGGACGGCTGGAGCTGCCGCAGGCGCTCAGCGTGGTCAGCCAGGTGTGCGGCGCGCTGGAGTTCGCCCATGGCAAAGGCTGCATCCACCGCGACATCAAGCCCGCGAACATCCTTGTGAAGGCGGACGGCACGGTGAAGGTCGGCGACTTCGGCATCGCCAAAATGGTGGCCGGCGCGGACGCCGCCACGGCATTCACCGGAACATGCATGGGCACGCCGTTTTACAGCGCGCCGGAGCAGTTGCGCGGCGGGCATGTGGATCACCGGGCGGACATTTTCAGCCTCGGCGTGATGCTTTACGAAATGCTCACCGGCCAGCTCCCCACCGGCCACTTTCAGCCGCCGTCCAAAAAGGTGCCGCTCGACGAGCGCGTGGACGGCGTGGTGCTGCGCGCGATGGCGGATGATCCCGACCGGCGCTATCCCACCGCCACTGCGGTGCGCACAGAAGTGGATAATATCCGCTCGCCTCACGTCCAGACGCTTGGGGCGCGGCTGGAGAGAGCGTTCTGGGGCATCCTCGCGGCGGCAGTCGTGATCTTCTCCTTGTGGGTTTTCCATGAAGCTATCAATTTTGATCCGTCCCCATCCAGGACCGCCAGCACGAAACGACCACCGCAGCCGGTCGTCGAACTGGCACCGCCATCCGCGCCGCCTCCCCGCCCGACCGTGCCGTGCCGTCTCGTGATGCTGGACATCGCCACGCGGGGTCGGGAGGCTGCGGAGTTGCCTCTGGCTGCTCAGATTGAGCATTCGCCAAATGATCTGGTGCAAGTGGTTGCCGCGACGCGCGACGCGGCGGTGTTTTGGCTGCGGAAAGATGGCAGCATCGGCGGCGCGGCATTGTCAGCCGACGAGCAGCAGATGCTACGCACGGCCGCAGGCTGGGGCGGCGGTTTTGTGAAACTGGAAACGGCGGATGGAAGCCTCATCGCCCTGCACGAGTCCGGCGAGGTGCGCGTGGCAGGAGCGCTGGAGCCGTGGGTGAAGGAACGCCTCGCCGGCGTGGTGGACATCTCATTCTACCGCGCCACGCTTGTGGCACTGAAGAACGACGGCACCGTCGCATGGCTGGGTGACAAGAAGCCCTTCTTGCCGGTGGTGGAGCACATGGAGCGGCGTCTGAAACAGCTCGACACCCATGTCGCCCGCATCAGCCAGCATCGTGTGATCCTGCGGGATGGCTCGGTGAGCGATTGGGGAATGGGCAAATCCATCGCCGTGCCGGGACATGCAAGCGAGTTCGCCAGCAGCCACGGCTGCGTCCGGCTGAACAGCGGCCATTGGATCTTCATCGGACGCGCAGAGGCCGGGCTGGACCGCTGGGTCACCAGCGTGAAAGCGCTCGACATTGTGGATGGCGGCATGCTCGAAAAGTCACGGCCTCTCGCCCTGCGGACATCAACCACCGAATGGCAATTCTGGCCCGGACTCGATTTAGGCGCGCCACCTGTCAAAACACTGAGCGCAGCCCTGCTTGGGGCGGTCCAGGTCGAACTGCGGCCCGGCTCCGTCCCGGTCGTCCTCGCCCTCCTGCCCGCAGCCGCAGTGCCGCGCTCCGGTTACTGGAAAGCGGAGGAGCTTCTCGATGCACGAAGGAAGAAGCCATGAGCCAGCGGCGTGCCCACGATCGCGAGCGTAAGGAAGGTTGATTTCATGGCTTCGACGGTGTGGCGAAGCGTGCGCCGCTGGTCTTGAGCATTGAGAGCAGGCGTTCGCGCAGTTGGGCGGTCAATTCGGGCTGGGAAGTGGCAAGGTTTGCTGTTTCTCCGGGATCGGTTTCGAGATCGTAGAGCTCGTCGCGATCATCTTCGTCAAAGTGCAGGAGTTTGTGACGGCCCATTCGCACTGCGGAATGCGGGCGCGTCTGGCTGGTGACGAAGTCGCTCGTGCCGATGCGCGAGGGTGCCTTTGCGAAGCCTTTTTCAGGATGGTAATACGGGAAATGCCAGAGCAGCGGACGTTCGGGCAGCTTGTTCGTCGGATCGCGCAGCAGCGATGCGATGCTGACACCATAGACGGCTCCGGTTTGAGCGGAGGCCAGCTCGGCAAACGTCGGCAGCAGATCGCAGCCATGCACCGGTTCGTTGCAAACCGTTCCGGCGGGCGTGTGGCCCGGCCAGCGCACGATGAACGGCACGCGGATGCCGCCTTCGTAGAGGTTCCATTTGCTGCCGCGAAGCGGGGTGTTGGCGGTGTAGTTGGGATGGCCGCCGTTGTCGGACATGAAGACGACCAGTGTGTTGTCATGGAGGCCCAAGGCCAGCAGCAGCCCAGTCAAGCGCCCCACCTCGTAATCCAGCGTCTCCACCATCGCAGCGTATTCAGACCGAATCGCTGGCGAATCCTTCGGCAACTTGGCGCGATACTTTTCAATCAGCCAAGGACAGCGGCTATGCACCGGGTCATGCACATAGTAGTGCGACAAATGGAGGAAGAAGCGCTCTTCCCGATGCTTCCGAATGAACCGCAGTGCTTGGTCAGTGAGCGCATCTTGCGGATACTGCCCATCTTCCACGGCGCTGTCTTTGAGACTCGGGTCACTCTTATACGCATACGGATGCGAACCAAACTCGCCCGTGCCTTCGGCGAAACCCTGCTGCAGCGGCCCATGGGTGGGCGACCAGCCGAGATAGCCGTTGTGATGCTGGCTGACGTGCCATTTGCCATAGAACCCCGTCGCGTAGCCTGCGGGCGCGAGCACCTCGGCGAGCGTCGTTTCCTCCAGTGGTAGGTTCAGCGTGTAGGGCGGCGATTGGAGAGGCTGTTTCAGGTCGGGCACCTTCGGTGAATCCTTCGTGACAAATTCAAAGTTCAACCGCGCCGGTGTCTTGCCGGTGAGGATCGCGGCGCGTGATGCCGAGCAGATCGGCGCGGGTGCATAGGCCTGTGTGAAGCGCATGCCCTGGCTCGCGAGTCGGTCGAGATTCGGCGTGTGATGGTAGGGATGCCCGTAGCAGGCGAGGTCACTCCACGCGAGGTCGTCCGAGAGAATAAAGACAATGTTCGGCGGCGCGGCGCCCAGAAGCGCCGAACTGCACACGAGGAATGTCAAAACACGCGCGATCACTTTTTGCGGACGGCTTTGGGTGGAGCGATCGGGTAGGCGGGATCAGGCGTCGATGCAGTGGCTAGAATCTCCTTCATCTGCGCCACCACGTCGGGATGCTTCGCGGCGATGTCCTGTGACTCCGCCTGATCGTAGCGGATGTCGTAGAGTTCGATGGGCTGATCGGTGCCGTTGCGCACGGCCTTCCAGTCGCCCTTGCGCGCCGCCTGCTTGTACTGGCCGCGGCTGTGGCCGTAGTCCCAGTAGAGGTAGTCGTGCGGCGGTGCCTTGCCGCCTTTCAGCGCGGTGAGAATCGAGTGGCCGTCGATGGGGTGCTTGATTTTGGCGCCGACGATCTCGGCCAGCGTCGGCATCACATCCCACTGCGTCCAAATTTCGTCGCTGACCTTGCCCGCAGGCACATGGCCCGGCCAGCGCACGATCATCGGCACGCGGATGCCGCCTTCGTAGAGATCACGCTTCACGCCACGCAGCGGCCCCGCGCTGTGGAAGAAGGACGGCTTGTGCTTCGCCTCGGCGGAAGGGCCGTTATCGCTGGAGAAAAAGATGAGCGTGTTGTCGGCGAAGCCCTTTTCGTCGAGCAGGTCCAGCAGGCGGCCGACATCGCGGTCCAGCATCGTCACCATCGCCGCGTAGTTCTTCTCCACCTGCGGCCAGTCGCGGTCCGTGTAAGGCGCATCGCTCGGCACGATCTGCGATTCGTCCGACTTCAGCGGGTAGTCGGACCAGTGCGGCAGCGTCGAGGCATAGTAGAGAAAGAAGGGCCGGTCTCCAGACTCGCGCACAAACTTCAGCGCCCGTTCCGCAAAGAGATCGGCGGTGTATTGCTGCTTCTTCTCACCACGATTTCCCGGCAGCAGCACGACGCGGTCGTTGTCCCAGAGATGGTCCGGATAATAGAAGTGCGCCTGGTCCTGATCGACGTGGCCGTAGAAGTCATCAAAGCCCTGGTCGTTCGGTTTGCCCTCCGAGCCATGGATGCCGAGGCTCCATTTGCCCACCGCGCCCGTTCGATAGCCCGCCTCATGCAGCACCTCCGCCAACGTGATGTCCGCATTCTTCAAAAAGGTGCCGTGCGGGACGTTGTCGCGGACGCGCGCATGGCCGTTGTGCATGCCCGTCATCAGGCAGCACCGCGATGGGGCACACACCGACGACCCCGCATACACCTGCGTGAAACGCGTCCCGCCTGCGGCAAGCCGGTCGAGATTCGGCGTCTGGATCAACTTCTGGCCGTAGCAGCCGAGCTCGCCGTAACCCAGATCATCCGCGAGGATGAAGATGATGTTGGGCGGTGCGGCATGCGCAGAAACAACAACCGACAGGAAGATGACAAGCAGACGAGGGATCACGGGCAAAATGAAGGTTCTGGCACTTGAAGGAGCCGGCCAGTGGATCGAAAACGCCACGCTTCAAGGCAACCCTGCACAAATCGCCTTCGTCATCGCAGGATTCCATTGTCCATGCATGAACTGGCGTGCGGATTCTTGACGTGACCAGCCAGATGCGGCGGTTCACGATCCGTCCGGAAACGACTCGTCGGCACGTTGTGGCTTTTCTCGCTGCTCAAACGCCCGGAAGTAGTTCAGCACGGGATAATCGAAACGGTTGCCGAGGGCTTCCTTGAGCTTGCCGAGGCTTTCCAGGCCGTGCGCAGCAGCGGCATCTCGGATTTCGGCTTCCTCCTCGGCTGTGAAGTAGTCGCGTGGTTCGGCCTTCAGCTCGCCGTGCTGGATGGCCTGGGAGAGGTGGTTGTGGATGGTGCTGGCGACGAACCCGCGAAGCGAGGCGATTTTTTCGACACCATGGCCCTGGCGGTGCAGGCGCAGCGTTTCGAGCGCGGTGCCAGTGAGCCCACCCTCGCTTTTCATCTTCGGCGGCGGCGGTGGCGGCGTTTCGTCGGCAAAACGCATCGCTTCATGCGTTTCGAGCCATTCGGAAATCGCGCCCATGAAGACCGCGCCGTAGTCCGCGAGCTTCTGGCTGCCCACGCCGGGCAAGGCGAGGAAGTCGCGTTCGGTGCGCGGGTAGCGGCGGCACATGTGGCGCAGCGTCGTGTCGCCAAACACGACGTAGGGCGGCACACCGCGCTCGTCGGCCAGTTTTTTGCGCAGCGCACGCAGCTCGGCGAAAAGCGCCTCATCGCAGGCGATGCTGCCGGCTTTGGCGACTTTGCCGGTACTCGTATCGCTTTTCACCACCACGGGCACACGCGTGAGCATGACCGGGGTGCGGTTCATGAGCGTGGCGAGGCCCTGTTTCGACAAAGTGAGCGTCTGGAACGTGTCCGGCGAGGCATCAATGTAACCGAGCCGCATGAGCTGGCGGCCCAGCGCGGCCCATTCCTCACGCGGCGTGTCCTTGCCGATGCCGTAGGTGCTGAGCTGATCGTGATACCATTTCCGGATTTTTTCGGTGTTCGCTCCGGCGAGCACTTCGACGACGTGATTGAGGCCTGTGCTGAAATTGCTCTTCTGCCGGATGCGGAAGATGCAGCTCAGCAGCTTTTGCGCATGGGTGGTGGCGTCCCAGGTCTCGCGCGGTTGGAGGCAGATGTCGCAGCCGCCGCAGTTGTCGCCCGGCCACTGCTCGCCGAAGTAGTCGAGCAGCGCCACGCGGCGGCACTCCGCACCCTCGGCGAAGTCCGCCATCATCCGCATTTGCCGTGCGGCGATGTCCGCGGCCTTGGCGTCGGTCATTTCGTCGAGGAACTTCAAATTGCGCACCAGATCGCCGCGTGAGTAAAGCAGCACGCACTCGCTCGGCAGGCCGTCGCGTCCTGCGCGGCCCGTCTCTTGATAATAGCCCTCGATGTTCTTCGGCAGATCGGCGTGGATCACATAGCGCACGTCCGGTTTGTTGATGCCCATGCCAAAGGCGATCGTGGCGCAAACGACATGCGCCTCATCGCGGATGAACGCCTCCTGATTGGCCGCCCGCTCCTCCGGCTGGAGTCCCGCGTGATACGCCACCGCCTTTACCCCCTCCGCCGAAAGCGCTGCCGCGAGGCTCTCCGCGCTTTTGCGTGACTGTACATACACAATGCCCGCCTCCTCCGGTCGCTGGCGCACGAACTCATACACTTGCCGTGTTGATTTGGCCTTTGGCAGGATGCTGTAGCTGAGATTGGGCCGGTTAAAGCTCGCCAGAAAGACCTCCGGCTCATGCAGGTGAAGCTGGCGAATGATTTCTCCCCGCACCTGCTCCGTCGCCGTGGCCGTGAGTGCGAGAAACGGCACGCCGGGCAGCCTGTCACGCAGCGTGGCGAGCTGGCGGTATTCCGGGCGGAAATCATGCCCCCACTCGCTGATGCAGTGCGCTTCATCGACGGCGATGGCCGTGACGTTCCAGCGTTGCAGATCGCTGATGAAGCCCTCCATCATCACCCGCTCCGGCGCGGCGTAGAGCAGCTTGTATTGACCATGCTCCAGCCCCGAGCGCCGCCGCTGTGCCTCGCTGCCGTGGATGGACGAGTTCAAAAATGTCGCCGCCACGCCGCTCGCCGTCAGCGCATCAACCTGATCCTTCATCAGCGCGATGAGCGGCGAAATGACCAGCGTCAGCCCCTCTCGCGCCAGCGCCGGAAGCTGAAAGCACAGCGACTTGCCCGCGCCCGTCGGCAAAATGGCCACCACATCCCGATTCGCGAGCGAAGCGTCCATAATCTCCTTTTGGAGCGGGCGGAAGCTGTCGTAGCCGAAGTGTTCCTTCAGAAGGGTGGCGAGGTCGCTGGTCATGGGCATGGATTCGATAAACCATCGAATCCTGTCCCGGAATGCTTCGATTGCCAGTCGAAGCCGCTGCTTCTGCGCGAGCAAATTTACGCCGGCGAAATGAACATGCGCGGACGTGTTTGAGCCGCCTGGGAATGCTCACCAACACTGCCGATGAAACTCGGATCCCGTTTGCGCCATGCGTCTTGTTTCATGAATCCGGACCGCGGGCCAGGGCATTCGGATCCAGTCTGCGGATGATGAGAAGAACTGGCGGCCCGTCAGAAGCTCTTCAAACAGCAGCATTCATGGATTTGCAGGGGGAAGCTTGCACGACTGCCAGGCCAGGAAGCGCCATTTGCCATCCTCCAAACGCCAGACGGCGAGATAACTGAGGACGGAGTCCATGACGCCCTTTTCAGACGCGGCCTGGATGCGCGCGCGACCGCTCACCAGGGCCACGCCGGGCGCGGGGAAGCTGGCTTTTCTCTCCACATGGTCATACTCCAGGTAGCGGGTGCGGCCGGAAACGAGGATGTCCACAAACGAGGACTTGGTGTCCACCACTCCATTCGAGTGGGCGTAATGCAGGTTGTCCGAAAAAATGGCGGAGAGCTTTCCCATGTCGGGCGCCTTCATGGCGGCGATGCGGGCGTCGTCGGCGGCGAGGATTGCGGCCACATCGGCCGCGTGAAGGGGAAAACCGAGGATGCAAAGCAGTGTGACGATGTGTTTCATGGATGGTTGGATGGTAATTCGGGGTCATTTGCGCGACGCGCGGGCCCGCCATTCATAGACCACGGTGATGGCCAGGGTCAGCGCGGTCAGCGGCACGACAAACACCATCATCATCATGCGGTAGCCCGGCAGAGACTCGTGCTTGGTGGCATCAAAAAAGAGGTACACGACATAGGCGATGTAATAACCGAGAAAAAGCAACCCCTCCCAGCGGCGAATGGTGCAGCCGAAGGTGAAAAAGATGGGCAGGCAAGCCACGGCAACAGCCAGCACCACCCAGATGTCAAAATTCAGCGCCGCCTCGGAGACAGGCAGTCCATCGGGCGCGGCGATGGAGCTCAGGCCGAGGACGCAGAGGATGTTGAAAATGTTGCTGCCGACCACATTGCCGACGGCGATGTCACGCTCCCCTTTCAATGCCGCGATCACCGATGTGGCCACCTCCGGCAGAGAGGTGCCCGCCGCCACGATGGTCAGGCCGATCACCAGCTCGTTCACTCCCATGGCACGGGCCAGCATTACCGCGCCCTCCACCAGCCAGTGCGAGCCGAGCACCAGCATGCCAAGACCCGCCGCCACAAAAAAGAGGTTCGTCATGACCGCCTTCGCCCCGCTGTCAGCCCGGCCGAACTCCTCCTCAAAATCCCCCTCCTTGTCATTTTTTTCCTTCCCGGCCTGGAGAAACAGGAAAACAACATACACGATCAATCCGGACGCAAAAATGACGCCGTCCAGACGGCTGATCAACCGGTCCCGCGCCAGCAGAAGCAGCAGCGCCGAGCAGGCGATCATGATCGGCACATCGAGCCGCACCAGCTGCCTGGACACCGCCAGCGGTGTGATGACCGCCGACAATCCAAGGATGAGCAGCACGTTGAACACATTGCTTCCGAGAACGTTCCCCACCGCAAGGTCCGGCTGCCCCGCCCAGGCGGACTGCACGCTCACCGCCAGTTCCGGCGAGCTGGTGCCGAAAGCCACCACGGTCAGCCCTATGACCAGCGGCGGAATGCCAAACGCCGCCGCCAGACGCGCGGCGCCGCGCACTAGCAAGTCCGCGCCGAAAATGAGGAGCGCGAGACCGATGACGAACAAAACGAGCGTGATGAAATCCATGCAGCCGCGTGCTTAGCCGTCCCCGCCGCAAGCGTCAAGCCCGCCTCCCTCTTTGCTCGGGCATGGCCTCCCGCGCGTCTCAAACTGAATGCGGTGTCAGCCCGCCTTCATCATCCCGGGGATTTGCCTCGTCGCGATGCCAACCGGACGATCCAGCGGCACGCCGCCGCAGGCGAGCAGGGTGGTGAGCAGATCGCCTTGATTGCCTTTCACCGTGTTGATGAAGCGGCCGGTGTTGATTGAGCCGCCGCCTTTGCCGGCAATGATGAAGGGCAGGTTCTCGCGCGTGTGCTTGTTGCCGTCCTCCAGGCCGCTGCCCCACAGCATGATGCAGTTGTCGAGAAGGCTCGTGATCACTGAGGCGCGGTGACCTTCAGATGCACAAAGCGCCGGCCATTACTGCCAGAAGGGATGCTCGTCTTCACCTGCTGCAGGGTGCCGTCGTCGGAGAGGACTTGCTGCGTGACGCCAGCCGTATTTCTGGATGCGCCCGGGTTCTGCTCTGCGCACCATTTGTGTGCGCAAGCCAGCGGACTTTAGTTTGACTCCAGCCGGAAGAAGGCGGTGTTGTCCGGCACTGTGAACTGGAACTCCAGCCTGCCCTCACCGTTGATGAGCGTCTGCGACGCGCTCATGGGAAACAGCGTGAAACTCGCGGGCGCAAGCGTGGTGCTCTTCTCAATGCCCAGCGTGAGTGTGAACACGCCCGTGGCCGGATGCCGCTGGAGGAGCGGCGCGCCGACGTGGAGCGCCTGCACCTGCGTCGTGGAGAAGTAGCCCGCCGCGTTCGCATTTGTCTCCGCCTTGCCGAGGTTGGAAAAGAGATTCGTCACCAGCGCGGGCTGGCTCACCTGCCAGTTGAAACCCAGCGCCGTGTAATTGTGCTCCGCCCAGTCGTTCAGCCCGTCGCCGTCCGCATCGGCGGTGGTGGAGTAGGCGTCGCCCGTGAGCGCGATGTCGAAAGGATTCTCGTTGAGGTCGCTGCTCGCCACATGCAGCGCCGCCGTGCGTGTGCTGCTGATCGTGCCGGTGGGAGTGAAGGTCACGGTGAAGGTCGTGCTGCCGCCGATGGCGACGGTGGTGCTCATGCCACTCGTGCTCACGACATAGTTGCCCGAGTGTGTTCCATCCACCGTCACGGCGATGCCCGCGAGCGGCGCGGTGCCGGTGTTCTTGATGGTGAAAGTCTTCGCGTTGCTGCTACCGATGGCCACCGCGCCGTAGCCGATGCTCGCGCTGCCATCCACGAGGTTCGTGCCCGCCGGCTGCTCCAATCCGATCTCCGGCGTCACGCCCGTGCCGGTGAGCGCGATGTCGAAGGGATTCTCATCCACGTCATTGCTGGCGATGTGGATAGCCGCCGCGCGCGCGCCCAGCGCACCGGGCGCGAAGGTCACCGTGAAGGTCGTGCTGCCGCCCGCTGAGACCGGCGTGCTGATGGCGGACACCGTGAAGTCCGCCGCGTTCGTCCCGTCCTTGGTAATGGCGAGATTGCGCAGCGGCGTCGTGCCCGTATTACGCACGGTGAAGGTCTTCACCGCGTTGCTGTCCAGCAGCACATCGCCATAACCCACACTCGCCGCGTCATCCACGAGGTCCAACCCCACCGGCTCCTCTACCACGATCTCCGGATCAATGAGCGTGGTGAAGGTCATGTCCATGCCGTAGCTGGTGCCGCCCGCGTTCTGCGCTACGATGCGGTAGTGATACAGCGTGCCGTCCAGCAGACCGGTGACAGCCTGGTTCACCGCTATCGGGTTAAGCCCGGCACCGGGGTTTTGAGCTGCCGTGCTCGTGCCATAACTCGTGGTCGTGCCGTATTCAAACCACGCCGTGGTGGCGAGGCCGGCGGGATTAGCGGTGCCGTTGAGCGTGGCACCGGAGGTGGTGGCCGCGCTCGCCGCCTGCGTCACGGCCACCGGCGGGATGGAGTCGCCATAATACCGTGCGATGGCAAAATCAAAGCCGGAGGCCGTCTGCGCACCGCCCACCACGAGGATGCCGCCATTGCTCTGCACCGCGAGATTCATGCCGTAGTCGTTACCGGTGCCGATTGGGGTGGTCACGATGGCTGATCCCCGGAAACTGGCATCCAGGCTGCCATTGGCGTTGTAGCGGGCGATGGCGAAATCCTCATTGGCATTGAACACATGTCCTGCCACGAGGATTTTCCCGTCACCTTGCAGCGCTGCGGCATTGCTCACATCAGCCCCCACGCCGACAGCGGTTATCACATAACCCGCCCCACTTCCAAAAGTGCTGTCCAGCGCTCCTGCTGAGGTCAGTCGCACCAGCGCTATGTCTTGATGATCGTCACTGACGTTGGAGATGCCGCTGATCACGATCCTGCCATCCGGCTGGACAGCGAGCCCGCGCCCGGACTCGCTGCTGCCGCCGAGGTGAAAGACCGCCTTGCCACCGCTGCCAAAACCAGTGTCCAGACTGCCGTTGGCGTTGTAACGGACGACACCGATATCGTAACCCGGAGTGGTGCCACTGTAGGTGTCCCCCACCATCAGAATCTTGCCATCTGCCTGCACCACCACGCGCTGGCCGCTGTCCTCAGCGGAGCCAAAGGCGGTCATCACCTTGCCGGTGGTGTTGAAGGAGGTGTCCAGCGTGCCGTCTGGATTGTAGCGGGCCAGGGCATAGTCATAGTTGCTGCCATTCCAGGCCCGGCCAGCCACCACGATCTTGCCGTCACCTTGCAGCGCCATGCCCTGGATGGCCTCATCACCCGCGCCGATGCCGGTCACCACCTTGCCAGTGCCGTTGAAGCTGGTGTCCAGAGTCCCATCGGGCAGCAGGCGCACCAAGGCGAAATCACCATCATTGGAGACACCCGCTGATCTGCCGGCAATCACGATTTTGCCATCGCTTTGCACCACGACAGCCCGGCAGGAGTCGTTGTTGCCGCCGAAGGTGACTGCCACCTTGCCGGTGCCGTTGAAGCTGGTGTCCAGCGTGCCATTGGGCAGCAGGCGCACCACGGCCATGTCCAGATTGCTGCCATTGTTGCTGTCCCCAGCCACCACGATCCTGCCGTCCGGTTGCAACGTCACACTGGTGGCAAAATGGTAGGTTCCCCCGCCTACTGCCAGTGTCTTGGTTCCATTGCTGCCAAAGGCCGGGTCAAGGTCACCCGTGCCTGCGGAGAAAAAGGTGCCATCGGTTGTGTTCGACGTGCCGGAGCTGTTCGTGGCCGTGAGACGATAATGGTAAATGGTGCCTGGCTGCAGACCGGTGAGATTCGTGCTCACGTTTTGCGGGCTGGTGCCGTTGGACGGGGAGAGTGTCACCGGAATGTTAGTCCCGTAGCTGGTTGTCAGCCCGTATTGAAACTGCGCAGTGGTGGCGAAGCCACTGGGATTGACGGTGCCATTGATGGTTTGTCTGGTGATCTGCCGGTTCGTCGTGGCTGTCAATGCGACCACAGGCAGGGTGGTAAGCGTGGTGAAAGTGCCGTCCAGGGAATTGGACGTGCCAGCACTGTTCGTCGCCGTCAGCCGGTAATGGTAGGTGGTGCCTTGCGTCAGAAAGGTCAGTGGCGCGCTCACATTCTGCGGGCTGGTGCCGTTGTTGGGAGACAGGTTCAGGCTGTAGCTGCTCCCATAGCTGGTGGTCAGCCCATACTGGAATTGCGCCGTCGTGGCGCCGCCATTCGGATTGATGGCACCGTTGAGCGTGGCGCCCGAGGTGCTCACTGAGCTTGCCGCGCCAAGAGTAACCGTGGGTTTGACGGGCGGTGTGCTCGCCAGGCTGATGTTGTCAACTCGCACACCAGCGAAGTCGTTGAAGATGTCGTCTATCGTATAAAAAGTAAATTTCAACTGGCCAGTCTGTCCTGAGTAGGCGGAAAGATCAAAGCTAAAGTCCGTATAGCTCGCGCCTCCGTTCGTCAGATTGACTCCGCTTTCCACCAGCACCAGCTCCAGGCCATTGTGGATAAGGATCACTTTGAACTTGTCGTAGTCTGTGTCTGCTTCCGTCTGCGAAGACACGGAGAACGCGAGCACCGAACCCGCTGGTATGGAGAAGGTCGGAGACAGCGCGGTGCCAGAGTTCGTTGCACCAGTGTTGTAGTTCCCATTGGGAGTGCTGCCAGCCGTTTCTCCCTGCACATAACCTAGCGAGTAGCCTCCCGACTTGGGAAAGTTTTGTGTCACATGCCACAGACCGTTCATGGTAAAGCCGGAGGCTGTGCCACTGTCGAAGTTCTGAGAGTAAACCGTGGTCTGCGCCTGCGCCATGCCCGCCACACCAAGAAGCATGACGACAGCGAGCGCAGCCAAGTGACAGGAGACGAGATGCCCGAGGATCCCTGGGAAGATTCGTTCCCTGACATCCGCAGGGGAGAAGAGTGATGTTTTCATGGCAAGCCGATGCTGATGGTTCTTGACGAATGATCTTCTCACTCCCCCGGCGCGTTCGGCGCGTTGCTGATCCAGGGCTGGTTGCTGCCGTCGAGGGTCACAAAGGCGCGCTGCGAGGACTCCAGCACGGCGACAAGGGCCGCGAGGCGCATGGGCGGGAGGTTCTTAAAGACGCCCTGGGTGCCGTCCGTGAACTGGAGGGCAAGTTCGGAAGCGTCGGAGTTGATGGCAGCACTGGCACGCCATTGGTGGATCTGCTTGGTGTTCATGGTGGGCGATGAGGTGGAAGGGTGAAGTGGCATGGATGACGAAATGCGCAGACGCTCACCGTGTCCCCAACGCCGCGGCCTGCTGGTCGAGCTGGCGGGCGGCTTCGAGGTATTGCTCGCGCTCGGGGCTGCCGGACTGGGCGGCGGCCTCGCGGTAGGCGCGGGCGGCGGCTTCGTATTGGGCGCGGATGCCGGGCGGGCTGCCTTCCGTCTCGAAGGCGACGGGGCGGAAATTGGGATCGGGCCGCCGTGGCGGGG
>DDQZ01000079.1:42607-42883 GCA_002343505.1 Verrucomicrobiaceae bacterium UBA2429
GGCGGGGCGGGCGGCGGGGCGGGGATGTCAGGCGGCTGAGGCGGCGGGTAATTGATCGCACCGATGCCCGCCGGTTTCGGCACCTCTTCCGCGGCGTTGGAGACGGCCATGCCCGAAGATCCCGATGCGGCGCTGGTGAGCGCGCCGGAAGCTGGCGTTTGGGCTGACATCGAGGAGGACGGCGTTTCGCAGCCAGTGAGGGCGGCGCTGAGGAGGGCGGGCAGGAGCAGGAGCTTGGTGTTCATGGGCGGGAGAGGCGGGGTCACTGCCGCCCAA
>DDQZ01000079.1:42990-43453 GCA_002343505.1 Verrucomicrobiaceae bacterium UBA2429
GGGGGAGAGGCGGGTTCACTGCCGCCAAACCAGGGCGGCGGGAGTTCGTGACAGAAATTTTTCAAGATTGGCAAAATACCTTGCCGCGTCTGCCGTCACCCCGCACAATCACTCCCCGATGGCTGATGCTGCGGACAGTTCACCTGAGAGTGCGCCGCCGGATGGGGCGACGGAAAAGCTGACCCCTGCGGCCATGCAGGGCCTGCTGGCCGCAGGCGCCGCCGGGGTGACGCGGGAACTGCGCGCCTGGCAGCCGCCGAGCGTGGCGGACTTGCAGAAGCTGCTGCCGCAGTATGAGATCACGGCTTTCATCGCGCGCGGCGGGATGGGCGCGGTGTACAAAGGGGTGCAGCGCAGCCTGGAGCGCACGGTGGCCATCAAGATCCTGCCGCCGGACATCACGGACGATGGCGAGGCGAACTATGCGCAACGTTTCAAACAAGAGGCGCGGGCGATGGCGAAG
>DDQZ01000079.1:43665-101510 GCA_002343505.1 Verrucomicrobiaceae bacterium UBA2429
GGCGCTTGGTCCTCCAAGCGCCGCTGGGGGTGATTCACGGCGGCTGGAGGACCAGCCACCCTACCCTGCCGCTGAGGTGCCCTTGGACGGCGGCTTGGGGACAAGCCGCCCTACCCTTCTTTATTTCGTCATGGAGTTCATCGAGGGCACGGATGTGGCCCATCTCGTGGCCGCGCAGGGCCAGCTCCCGCCGCAGGAGGCCATCCGCATCACCACCGCCGTGTGCGATGCGCTGGCCTATGCGCACGCCCGCGGCGTGGTGCATCGGGACATCAAGCCCTCGAACATCATGATTGATGCGGACGGCCAGGTGAAGGTGGCGGACTTTGGCCTGGCAAAGATAACCGCGCAGGACAGCGGCGGCCTCACGAAGAGCAGCGTGGCCATGGGCACGCCGGACTTCATCGCGCCGGAGGCGATGCTCGCCGGTGCGCTCGTCGATCAACGCGCGGACATCTACGCCGTGGGCGTGATGCTCTACCAGATGCTCACCGGCCACATCCCGCGCGGCCGCTTCTCCCCCATCAGCGCCGTGGTGCCGCAGAGCGATCCCAAGCTGGATGCCATCGTGGACAAGGCGATGCAGACCGACCGGGAGAAGCGCTACAGCAGCGCGGTGGAGATGAAGACGGAGGTGGAGAGCGTAGCCGCGCCCGCAAGGGCGTGGTCCGGGTCCGCGCCGGGGGACACGCCGCCTGACCACCGCCTGACGGCGGCGGCCACGAGAAGGCGCGTTTCTCTCATCGTTGCGGTGGCCGTGCTCGTGCTGGCTGCAGGCGCGTTTTTCATGCTCAGGGACAAGACCGGGGCGGTTGCCAATCCTGCGGCCTTGAACATTCCGCCACAATCGAAGACCCCGCTGCCTCCGCTGCCAGAAACGGGATGGAAGCCTTTGATTTCGAATCTTCAGTCCTTGCAGGGATTGCGCGGGATCACCGTGAAAAAGGATGGCTGGCTGGAACTGAACCGCGCCCGTCTGCCCATCACGGTGCGCGAGCATGATGCCGCCATCCGGGCACACATCCGTCTGCCGGATGAAACCCGGTCCGCCTCACTGGTGCTCAGGAACACGAGCGACAAGACGGGTGGGGATCCCACCACGGACCAGGACACGACCACGGAATACATTGTGACCCTCAGCCCCACTGCCCGGGATCTGGTGCGAGTTGTTTTCCGCGACAAGCGCTTTCAAAGCCAGGAAACCGAACTGGCCAAAATGCAACTGCCCCGGAAGATGGCAGCGGGGGAGAGCATCCCGCTGGCCGCTGCCGTGAAGGGCACCGAATTGGTGGTTTACTTTGATGGACAGCCCATTGGACGCGTGCCTCAAAGCACTCTCCCAGGTGCTGGACTCACCATATGGGCCGTCTCTGGAAGCGCTGAGTTCAAAGACATTGAATGGGTCTCCCTGGCCGAACCTGCGACCGCTTCTGATGTCTCGCCAAACGTCTGGCGGCTGCCCGACGGCCCGCCCGGCCTGGTGAAGGAACTGGAGGCGGACGGTAATGTGCGCGGCCTGACCATGATGCCGGATGGACGACGGGTGATGTCCAAGAGTGATGTGTCGCAGGGCACTTCCACCATGATCCAGATCATTCAATGGGACGTGGAAACTGGCAAACGGTTGTGGGTGCGCGAGTTCCCCACCGGCCATAGCCTGGACAACCCGATGATCCTGCTGAATGGCGATGCCTCCATGGCGATGCTCCAGCGCACCCCGGAGCTTTCCTTGATCTTCCTGGACTCCAAAAATGGCAGCACCCAGCGCCGCCTGCCGATCCAGGGCACGCCACTCGCGACGAAGAACGTGCCTGTGCGCTGCCAGATGGGGGCCTCGCCCGATGGGAAGCGGCTGGCGGTGGCGATGTTCAAGGCATCCCCTTCTGATTTCGAACCCGTGTGCCTTCAGGTCTTTGATGCCGCCACGCAGTCGCCTGCAGGACAGTGGACCCTTGGATCACAAGTCAGAAGCATCTATGCCATGGACTGGCTGGATGGCGACCGGGTGATCGTGGCTCTCAATGAAGTGGATAAAGAACTGCCAGTCGCGGAGAGCAGGCAGTCTATTGTGGATGTCAGCCATCCAGAAAACAAGGTGCAGCAGGTGAAGCAGACCAGAAGTTTCTTTGACCATTTCCTCGCCGCCATCCCTGGCATGCCGGATCATGTCATCACCCACAACGAGGGGAACGTGGTCATTTGCGATGTGGCACAGGCCCGGGTGGTGCGAACATGGCCAGGCACCCTGACGCAGCGTTTCTTCGCCTTCCCCAATGAGCGAACCGTGCTCGGGCTGGCCGAAAATCCGACAAGATCCAACCCCGTCACCCTGTGGGAACTGCCCACGGGCAGAGAAATAGGCACGCTGTCAGACCCAAGAATCCACGACATCCTCGCCCTCAGCCCCGACGGAAGCTATGTGGTGACCAATGAACTCGAACCGGACAGCGGAAGCGCGAGGCGGTTGTCCAGTAGGATGATCGGTGTCTGGAGGCTGCCGAAGCTGCCTGCGAACGTCATGCCCGACCAAAAGAAGAGCGCCGCCGCGCCCTCATGGCCGCACCTTCCGACGGAGGCGGAGAAGAAGCTGGCCTTCACCAACAGCCTCGGCATGAAGTTCATGCCCGTACCGGGCACCGACGTGCTCTTCTGCATCCACGAGACGCGGAAGCAGGACTACGCGGCCTATACGGCGGAGACGCCGGGTGTGGACATGACGTGGAAGCAGCCATCCATTTACCACGACCTGCCTGTCGGTGCCGGGGAGGATCATCCGGTGACTCAAATCAATCTGGCGGACTGCCAGGGCTTCTGCGCCTGGCTGAGCGCCAGGGAAGGACGGCGTTACCGTCTGCCCACCGACCTCGAGTGGAGCTGGGCGGTGGGCATCGGTGATCGCGAGGACGCCAGCGCACTGCCGGAAAAGCGGGGTGGTGGAGCTGGCAGCGTTTACGCCTGGGGCACGGAGTGGCCGCCGCCGCCGCGCGTGGCGAACATCGCTGACGAATCCCTGCGCCAGGTGGCCGCGCACGTGCCGAACCGCCTCATCCCCGGTTACGACGACGGTTTTGCCACCACCGCGCCGGTGATGAGCTTTCCGCCCAATGCACTGGGCATTTACGATCTGGCGGGGAACGTGTGGGAACTCATCCCGGACTGGATGGACGCGGAGAAGCAGGATGTGCTGCGGCGTGGAAGCAGCTTCAACAACGGCAGCCTCGATCCTGCCCGCGCCTATGTGGCCGCCAACGTGCGCAACCCGCGCCCGCCGGGCATGCGCAGCGAGGACGGCGGGTTCCGCATCGTGGTGGAGAAGCCTTGACGATGACCAAGGCAGCATTTCCAATCGACGCACGAGCACATGGCAGCACACTCCCCCAAAGGCGACGGCAGATTCCCCACGACGGAGTGGACGCTGGTGGAACGACTGAAGCACGACGATGTGGAGGTCAGCAGTCGCGCGCTCAATGAGCTGTGCGCGCAGTATCACTACCCGCTCTACTGCCTGATCCGCGCGCGCGGGCTGGCGCACCACGACGCGGAGGACGCGCTGCATGACTTCCTGGCCAAGCTGCTGCGCCTGGAGGCTTTCGAGGACCTGGACAGGGAGAAGGGCCGGCTGCGCACCTTTCTGGCGAAGGCACTGGAACGCTCGCTCATCTCCCGCTACCACCGTGAAAGCCGTCGCGAGCGGCGGGAGGTCGCGGCGGAGGATTTGCGGCTGCCCTTTGACCCGGACATCGCCGACCGCTACGCCAGGGAGTCCACGGACGGTCTGTCGCCTGACAAGCTCTTCGACCGCAAATGGTGCGAGCAACTGCTGGGCCGTGTGCTGCGCAGCCTCGCGGGAGACTATGCCACGCGTGGCAAGGGGCGTCTTTTTGAAACGCTGCGTCCCGTCCTGCTGGCGGGCGGCAGCCTGCGCGGACACGATGCGGCCGCGCTGGCCGGCACGCTGGGCATGACAGAACCCGCGCTGCGCACCGCCCTGGTGCGCCTGCTGCGGGACTACCGTCGGCTGCTGGAGCATGAGGTGAGACAGACGGTGGACTCGAAAGAGGTCGTGGAAGCCGAAATCGCGGACCTGATGGCCGCGCTGGGCAACGATGGATGACACGGATGCGTGCGGTGCCACCACCGTCGTGGGAGGCGCACCTTGGCCCGTCATCGGCTCCGACCGGTCGTCAGGGGCCACCATGCTGCTGACATACCGGCAGCGTCAACTCACGCCCTCATCATCTCCTTGATCTCCCTCGTCGCGATGCCGATCGGGCGATCCAGGGGCACTCCGGCGCAGGCGAGCAACGTGGTAAGGAGATCGCCTTGATTGCCTTTCACGGTGTTGATGAAGCGGCCGGTGTTGATTGAGCCGCCGCCTTTGCCAGCAATGATGAAGGGCAGGTTTTCGCGGGTGTGCTTGTTGCCGTCCTCAAGGCCGCTGCCCCACAGCATGAGGCAGTTGTCGAGCAGCGTGCCGTCGCCTTCGCGGAGGGCGGCCATTTTGTTCACCATGTAGGCGAACTGGTCGATGTTGAACTTTGTGATCGCGGCCACTTTGCCCGCCTTTTCCGCCTCGTTGTTGTGATGCGTGTAGGAATGATGCGTGTTCGACACTCCGATCTCGGGATACGAGACACCGTTCGGCGTGGAGCCGATGTAGGTGCTGACGCGCGTGGTGTCCGTCTGGAAGGCGAGCACGGTGAGGTCGCACATGACCTGCATGTATTCGCTGCGTTTGTCGCCCTCGGGTATTTTCACTTCGATGGGCGGCGAATCACTGGCCTTGCGCTTGCTCGATGCGACGCCCGCCTTCTCCAGCGCGGCCTCTTTTTGCCGATACTCGATGGCGGCGATGCGGCGCTCGACGGAGCGCACGCTGTCGAGGTATTCATCGAGCTTCTGCTGGTCGCCATGCGGCAGGGTGCGCCGCAGCTCCTTCGCACCGCCGATGACGAGATCGAGCATCTGGCGGTCGAGCGGGTCGGCGGCGGTCGTTGGGCCGCCCTGGCCGGTTTTGCCGAACAAACGGTTCAGCACGCTGCGCGGATTGATCTCCGCCGGCATCGCCTGTGTGGGCGAGCGATAGCTGCAGTGCGAGTAGTAGCCTTCGTTGAGCCCTTCCTGGTTCTCCTTGTGCGTCTGCGGCATGGTGGCCAGTTCCAGCGAGGGCAGCGCGGTGAGCGCGCCGTAATAGTTCGCGAAAATTTGGTCCGCCGAGATGGAGATGTGAATCTGATTCCGCTTTGCAGCGTTCGGCAGCGAGGCCGTAAGCCAGGTGGAGAGCTCCAGCGCATGAGGCGCGCCATTGAACGGTGAGATCGGCACGCCGGAGATACCCTTCACCATCAGGCACTGGTCCAAAACCGGCCGCAACGACTCCAGCGCCGGCGGCGGCGACTTCAAAAAGCTCTCAGGCGACTTCGGCCAGAACTGATCCATGATCACACCATGCGGCATGTACATGAAGCCGAGCCTCACCGGCGGCTTGTAGCTCGTCTTGCCTTTGAGGGACTCCGCCCAGCCCATGGTTTCAAGCAAAGGAAGCCCAAGCGAGGCTCCAAGGCCTCGGAGGCAAGCGCGGCGGTTAATGAGGGGATTGGCGGGCATGGGAGAATAGGGATTTGATTAGCAAACGGCACAAGGAGACGAGTCATTGCAACCGGGGTTGGCAAGAAGTTCGTGAAAGGCAGCGCTTGAGAAGGTGGCAAGGCCTCCGCTACTATCCAGCCGCTCCCCAACGCCACCTGACTGCCTGTCGATGACCCTCGAAGAACTGCTCTCCCAACTCGGCTACGCCGGTTCCCCCTGCTTTTTGAAGCGGGGAGACGTGCGGTTCGAGACGGAGCTGGGCTACGGCCACATTTTCCGCCGGGCGCAGGAGCGGAAAAAGGACCCGAAAGACACCACGCAGCCGCGCTGGCGGGCTGAGGGTGTTTACGGGGTCCGGGAGATGCAGGAACCGCATCGGTTTACACCCATCGTTTATGTCTGCACGGCTCCTGATGACAGTGCGGCCAGCGAGTTGCACCGACTGCTTTGGAATCAAGATGTCGCCCCCTACATCATTGTCCACACGACCCGAGGCCTAGTTGTCTATTCAGGCTTCAATTATGGTCAGTCCGGCAAAAAGTCCGAGCCGAGCGGCATCATCCAGGCGCTGACGGATTTCGACAAGGCCAAGAGCATCGTTAGCCTGTTCCACCGGCGTCAAATCGACGAAGGCCAGCTCTGGAAACACCCGGAGCTGCGAGTGGACCCTGGCGGCCGAGTGTATCATCGTTTGCTGGCGTCCCTGCGGGAACTCGACAAGTCGCTGCAAGGCGGCGGCCTCGCCAAAGACGTCTCACACGCCCTGATCGGCAAATATGTCTATCTCCGCTACCTTCGTGATCGCGGGATTCTCTCAGATGAGCGTCTAGCGCTCTGGGGGTTGACGGCGGACAAGATTTTTGGGCACAAGGCCCAAAAAGGAGCTTTAGCCACCTTGTCTGACAAGCTCGATGACTGGCTCAACGGTGAAATTTTCCCCCTGCCATTCCGTGGCGAGGGTTCCCCATCTCCAGATCAAATTCAGGCAGTTGCGGGCGCATTCCGAGGAGATGAGCACATTGGCGGAACGGTGCAGACGCAGCTTTTCGATCCCTACAACTTCGCCTTCATCCCCATCGAGACCTTGTCGCTTGTTTACGAGCAGTTCCTTCACACTGAGGACCCAAACAAGAAAAAGGACGCCAAGGACAAGAAGACCAAAGGACGCCAGGAAGGAGCCTATTACACGCCTCTCCCGCTGGTGAACTTCATGCTAGCAGGTCTGGAGCGCCACCGACCACTTGAGCGCGGCATGAAGGTTTTTGATCCCAGCAGCGGATCGGGATCTTTTTTGGTGCAGGCCTACCGTTTGCTCATTGAGAAGACTTTTCCTGTCACTCAGCCGAAGCCAAAACCCAGCGAACTCCGAACTTTGCTCGAAGACTCTATCTTCGGTTGCGATGTGGATGGAGACGCCTGTCAGGTCACTCAGTTGAGTTTGCTGCTCACGCTGCTGGATTATGTCGAGCCACCAGACCTCACTGGCTCAATGCACTCTTTCAAGCTGCCAACTCTTTGCGAGACAAAAATCCAAAAGAAGCTCGATGAAGGTCACACGCCCAACCTCATCAAACACAACTTCTTCGGCATTGAGCCACTGCTAAGTGCCGCCGTCGTGGGCAAGCAAGGAGCGAAGGCCAATTGGAAGAACCAAGGGTTCGACTGGATCGTGGGCAACCCTCCGTGGAAGACGATCCGTCCGAAAAAACTGGGCGAGAATGATTCTCCGGTTTGGGACTGGATGGAGACCCATGAGAAAACCATGCCTGTGGGACTCAACCAGGCTGCACAAGCTTTCGCCTGGGAGGCTCCACGCTATCTCAAAGCAGGAGGCGAATGTGCTCTACTCGTCCCAGCAATGGGACTTTTTGAGGAACCTTCCGCAGAGTTTCGGCAGAAGTTTTTCACCGCCTATCAAGTCCATGAAGCGGCAAACTTTGCCAATCTTGCCGAAGTGCTGTTCGACGGACGTGCTCGCGTGCCTGCGGCTGCGATCAGCTACCGGAGCCGAGAAGAAGACGCTGCTCCTGCCGAAAATGAAGCCATCACCGTCTTTTCTCCCTTTGTGGTCAACCAGGAGGCAACTCGCCCTCTGGCGGAAGGCGAGCGCGGCAAAATCTGGAGCCTCAGCATCAACGGCAGCGAAGTCCGTGTGATAGACCAACGCGAAGCAGCCAGCGGCAGCGGACTTCCTTGGAAACTCGCCATGTGGGGGTCTCCGTGGGATGAGCGTTTGCTGCGGAGAATGGAGAGCAAGTGGCCTAGTTTGAGAAAGCTTGAGGCCCCGTGGAGTTCTGTTTGCCAACAGTTTGTCCGGACCGACGAATCACAGATTCTTTGCGTGAGCGAAGGCTTGCAGATCCGTGAGGAGGATGGTGATGACGTTGATCCAGTGGATGAGGTCTGTGGGCAGTGGACCCTGGAGGTCCCTGAATTGGACAGGTTCAGGCATATATTCTCGTTCCCAAGCAATGCCCTCATCAAGCTTGATCGTGATCAATACTTTGCGTTAAAGGGGCGGATCAAGCGCCCCATTCTCGTATCTTGCTCCCCCCAAGTGATCGTGAGTGCTGCAAGAAGCTTCGCAGTTTACTCGGGCCAATCGATTATTGTTCCACCTCGACAGATTGGC
Source organism: Verrucomicrobiaceae bacterium UBA2429 (assembly GCA_002343505.1). GTDB lineage: Bacteria > Verrucomicrobiota > Verrucomicrobiia > Verrucomicrobiales > Verrucomicrobiaceae > Prosthecobacter. The sequence goes on from DDQZ01000079.1 coordinate 51,887, forward strand.
ATTGTTAGCAATTCCGGAGACAGGGACATGCTCAAGGCACTCTCGCTCTTTCTGAGTTCGGATTTTGCCTTCTACCACCAGTTTTTCCGTTCCACCGAACTTGGAGTGAAGCGTGATCGCGCAACGCTTGAAGCTTTGCGTCAGATGCCCATCCCGCTGACGAAATTAAGCCGCGACGAACTTAAGAAGTGGGTCTCGCTGCACGGCAAGCTCGCTAAGTGCGCACCAAAGAAAATTGAGAGCGGCAAAAAGAAGAAGGAGCAGACTGAAAAGGACCTCTTTGAACAACCTGACCATAATCTCGACGACCTGCTGGTCGAACTCAATGAAATGACGGCTGATGCACTCGGCCTGACGAAAGAAGAACGCAGGTTGGTGAGCGATTTGGTTCAGGTACGGTATGCCTTGAACGATGGCAAGCGTGGTGAAGCTGCCATGCGTGAGCCAAAGCTCAAGGATCTCACTGCCTATGCCAAGGCGCTCAAAGACGAGCTGGACGACTTCGCCGGTGATTTCGCAGGACGCTCGCACAAGGTCACGGTGGCGACGGATGAGGAGTCAGGCTCCGCCATGCTGGAAATCGACTTCAGCACCGATCATGAGGCGGCCCGAAAGCCCGTCGTTATGGACGCAACCGACGCTGAAGCCAAGTCTTTGCGCCGGACAAAGACGAAGATGCTCGACGATGAGGGGGCTTGGCAGTGGACTTACTTCAACCGGAACCTGCGCATCTTCAAAGGCCGGAAGACCTACGTCTTCAAGCCATTGCATTACTTCCACTGGACTCAGAGCGCCGCGCTCACAGATGCCAGCCAGATCATCGCGGAAACCCTGTCCGGCACCTGAGCATGTCGTCCCTGCCTCCTTTCCAGTCACGCGGACGCAGTGACAACCGGGCCGACTATCAGGCAGCATTCCTCCAGCGGGTTCACCGCTTGCTTCAGCTTGCCTACGAGTCGCTGAATCCCGCTGACTATCAAACAGCCGAGGAAGACGACATCACAGGCGACCTGTGCGATCACATGAAGCACCTGACGGAAATCGCACCCACCGAAAGGTGGATGGGCCAATTCTCGATTCATGACCAAGATCCGAGCAGTGGCGTGACCTCGGCGAAGACCGGGCTGCCAAGAAAAGGCAAGCGCCGCCCCAAGATCGACATCCGCATCGTCTGCAAGCAGCAGGTGCCCAACCGGGGCTACTGCATAGAGGCCAAACGCCTTTATCGCAGCGACTCCGTCGGTGAGTATCTCGATGATGAAGGAATTGGTGCCTTCATCCTCGGCGAATACGCCAAAGATGACGATCACGGCGGCATGATTGGCTACGTCCAGAATGGCAAGATGCAGGATTGGCTGTCCAAAGTAGAAACTCGCCTGCCGAAGCTTCCGCATCATCGAACGGCGGGCAAAATACAGTCATGGGAGCACACCAACTTCGCCAAAGGTCCGCGCCTTTGCTACAAAAGCTCTCACACGAGAAACAGCGGCAGAGAGTTCACGGTGTTTCACGTCTTCTTCGCGTTAGGCGCAGAAGCATGGTGATTACTCACAATACCAATCACTCCACCACGCGTCGGTTTAAAAACGGATAACTTATCACGATCTCGCTGATCAGTGTCTGCATTTTGTAGCCGTCGTTGCTGATGGTTTTCATCATCTGGTCCACGATGATGTGGTCGTAACCGTCGAGCTGGCGGCACAAGGCATACGCGAGGAGCTTTTCGGTGAGGTTGCGGGCGAGATCTTCCTGGCGCGAGGCGATGATGGCCTTCAATTCTTTCGGCGATGAGAAACGCTTGCCGCCGGGGAGTTCGCCGACGGCATCAATGGGACCGCCGGATTCGTCCTTGTCGCGCCAGCGGCCGATGGCATCGAAGTTCTCCAAACCGAAGCCGATGGGATCGAGGATCTTGTGGCAGTTGGCGCAGACGGCGTTCGTGCGATGCAACTCGGTGCGCTGGCGCAGGGTGAGATTGGCGACTTTTTTCTGATCCTGCTTTTCGAGCGCGGGCACGTTCGGCGGCGCGGGCGGGACGTGCTGGCCGAGCACCTGCTCCAGCACCCAGACTCCACGGTTCACCGCACTGGTGCGCGTGGCGAAGGAGGTGGCGGCGAGCACGCCGGGCATGCCGAGGATGCCGCCGCGGTTGGCATCGGTGAGCGACACCTTTTGCAGGTCGCTGCCGGTGATTGTCTTTTCGAGGCCGTAAATCGTCGCGAGCGTGCGGTTGAGGAAGGTGTAGTCGGCGCTGACGAAGCTGACGACGCTGCGATTCTCGCGCACGATGCTGTCAAAGAGCAGCCTCGCCTCGTCAACCATGGCGCGGCGCATCTCCGGCGTCATTTGCGGAAATTTTTTCTCGTCAAAGGGCTGGGTGGCCAGTTTGTCCAGGCCGAGCCACTGAGCGCCGAAGCCGTCAAACAACGCCCGCGAGCGATTGTCGGCGAGCAGGCGCATCGTCTGCGCTTCGAGCATGTCCGGGTCGCGCAGCCTGCCTTCGTCGGCGAGCTTCGACAGCTCCGCGTCGGGCATCGTGGCCCACAGGAGATACGAGAGACGCGAGGCGAGTTGGTAATCGTCGAGCGGCATGATCTTCTCGCCCGTTGGCGCGTCTTTGGACGGTGTGATGAACAAAAACTGCGGCGAGACGAGCACGGCCTTCAGCATGAGTTTCAGCGCGGCGCTGCGGTCGAGCTTGTTGGCCGTGCCGAAGTCGAAAACACTGACTAACACATCAAGCTCGTTTTGAGTGGGTGGTCGGCGGTAAGCGGTTCGGGCGATTTTTCGTGCGACATCTCTGACGTGAACCTCCCCGCCCCCAAAAAGCCTCTTCTGCACATCATCGGGCATTTGTCGCAGCGCGGCGTTCGCGATGCCGAGATACTGCTCGGTCTGCATGGGCGAGAGGGAGTTGAGGTAGCCTTCCCCGGGCACTTCATCGGGCAATTCGTTCGCGAGGCTTGCATCGACACCGAGGAAATCGTGCAGCGTGTTGCCATACTCGACTTTCGTGAGGCGGCGGATGACAAAAGGTCCCGGATCGCGTGCCGCGAGGTATTTGATCTGCGCGAGCGCATCGAGGAAACGCTTCCGCTCGTCGTCCTTCGGCTGGTCGGCATCCTCCGGCGGCATGTCGTGCGCGTTGACGTTGGCAATGGCTTCCATCCACTTCCGCGCAAAAGCCGGATCACCCGGCTTGCGCACGGCGACGCGCAGATTCAGGCCCGCCTTGGGGCGGTCGCCGTGGCACTCGACGCAGTATTGCTTCACAAACGGCTCGACGTGATCTTTGAAGGCTTTCTGCGCTTCCGCCTGCATGGCGGCCAGTTCCTTGTCCTGCTCCGCCCGCAGCAGACCCGGCGCGGCGGGGATGAGGACAAGGAGGGCCAGGATGACGGCACGGTTTTTTACAGGGAAAATCATTCGGCGAGCAAAGGGGCGGCCTTTATCACGGCGCATCCACGACCGCTCTATCCTGCGGCGCCGGAAGGTTTCACTCCAACACGGCGCCCGCCTGCAACTGCCGGCACGCCTTCACTGTGTTCGCCATGAGCATGGCGATGGTCATCGGGCCGACTCCTCCGGGCACCGGGGTGATGGCGCGGCACTTGGGAGCCACCTCGGCAAAGGCAACATCGCCGACGAGCTTGCTGCCTTTTGCCGTTTCGGGCGCGGGCACGCGGTTGATGCCCACGTCAATGACCACCGCGCCCTCCCTCACATGCTCCGCGCGCACAAACTCCGGCCTGCCGATCGCCGCGATGAGGATGTCCGCCCGGCGCGTCACCGCCGCGAGATCCCTGGTGCGCGAATGCGCCACCGTGACCGTGGCGTCACCGCCCGGACCTTTCGCCATCAAAAGCAGCGCCATCGGCTTGCCCACGATCATGCTGCGGCCGAGCACCACCACCTCCGCGCCGCGCGTCTCGATGCCGGCATCCATCAGCAGGCGCTGGCAGCCCAGGGGGGTGCATGGCACAAAACCGGCGGGGTCCTCCAGCGCCAGCTTGGCCACATTCACCGGGTGGAATCCGTCCACATCCTTCGCGGGGTCTATCGCGCGCACGATGGCCGCCTCGTCAATGTGCGGAGGCGGCGGGCTCTGCACCAGGATGCCGTGGATGGCGGGGTCGGCGTTCAGCTCATGGACGAGCGCCAGAAGCTCCGCCTGGGAGGTCGTGGCAGGGAGCTCGTGCTTCACGGAGTGCAGGCCGAGGTCGCGGCATTTTTTGTCCTTCGAGCGCACATAAGCGCGGGAGGCGGGGTCGTCCCCCACGAGCACCACGGCCAGGCCGGGCTTCATCCCCGCCGCCGCCAGCGCGGCGATGTCACGGCGGCATTCTTCAAGGACTTTTTCAGCGACGGCGGTTCCGGAGATCAATTGCATGCCCTTCTTTTGAAACAGGGAAAAGCTCGCGTCAATAAAACGGGAACCCGATGCCTGGTAAACAAAGGTGCCCGCGCTCAAAGTCCCCCGCCCGCATTCTGGTTTTCAAGATGGACTGTGCTATGCTCGTTTGTCCTGCGATGCCGCTTCCATTGTCTCAAAACCCCTTCCTCCGACCGCGCCCGCGTGCTGGAATCATGCGTGCTGGAGTTCGGGCTTTAGCCGCCCTGGTTGCGATGGCGGCGCTGCCGCTGCCCGCGCAGGAAGCGCCGAAAAATTGGACGGACCGCGAGACACGGCTGGCGAATGAATACCTCTCCCTCCTGGTCAGCCAGCCGGAGTACGGCCGCGTGGTGGATCTGCTCTGGAGTCTTTATGAGAAGCACGGCGCCACCAGCCTGCTCATGGAAAATGTCTCCCAGCAGGCGGAGCAGGCGCGGCATCCCGTGCTCCGTCTGGTGCAGGGGCACCTGCTGCGGCGCGCGGGGAACCTGCCCGGCGCGGTGGCGCTTTATGACGAGGTGCTGGCAGCGCAGCCGGAGAATGTGGCAGCCCTTCGCGCGCGGGCGGACGTGGCGCGCGAGTCGGGCGACGCGGCCGCGGCCTTCGCTTGCCTGGAAAAACTGGCGCGGCTGCTGCCGGAGGACGACCCCTCCGCGCCGCCGGCCTGGCTGGAACTGGGCACGCAGGCGCTGGCCGCTGACAAGCTGCCCGAGGCGCGCGCGGCCTGGGAGAAAGCGGCCTCACTGCGCCCAGGGGACTTCACCCTCGCGCGCCAGGTGGCGGAGCTTCTGCTGCGCGCGGGCCTCGTTGCTGAGGCGGCGGTTTTTTATGAAAAACTGGCCGCGCAGAGTGATCCCGCGCGCCGCCTGGACGCGCTCCACGATCTGGCCCGCATCCACGAGCTGGGGGATGATTTTGACAAAGCCGGCGCGGCGCTGCGGCAGGCGCTGACGGTTCTAGACTTCCGCGACGGGCGCTATTTGGAGTTCTTCCGCCGGCTGGTGCGCCTGCACGAGCGTGCGGGTCTTCTGGATGAAATGCGGACCCGTCTGGAAGATGCCGCGGGAGCCCGGCCGCCTGAGGAGCGCTCGTTGCTGGATCTGGCCCGCTTTTACGAGTTCACCGTGGACCAGGACGCGCATGTGGCCGCACTGCGCGCGCTGGTGAAGGCGGTGCCGCAAGTCATGGATTACCGCTGGCAGCTCGTGCGCGCCCTGCTCGACCACGATGGCGCGCGCGAGGCCGCCGAATTGCTCGACAAGTCCATGAGCGGGGACAGCCAGGCGCCCGCCCTCGTCTTCCTGCGCTGCGAGGCTGATCTGCGCCTCGGTGACGCGGCAGCCGCCGGCGCGCGGCTGCAAAAGCTGCTGGCGGCGGGCGCGGACACGGACCTCGAAAAGCAGGCGCTGGCCTTCGCGCAGGAGCGCTCGCTGGACATCGTCATTGAGGAAATCCTGCGCCGCCGCGTGGAGCGCGACCCCTCGCGCCAGGAGGCGGTCTTCGAGCTGGCAGCCTTCCACCGCGCGCGCAAAAACACCGCCGCCGCGGACAAGCTGCTGCGCGGGTTCGCCGCAGGCGCCGCCAATGAGGCCGAGCGCGGCCGCAGGCTCAACGACGTGTCCGGCTTCCTCGCCGGCGGCCAGGATCTCGATAGCGCCATCATCCTCGCGCGCGAGCTGGTGGCGCGTCCGGACGCGGGGCGGGAGCAGTGGTTGCGCCTGGCCGATCTGCTCGCCGAGCAGGCGGAAGCGGAGGAGTCCGCAGAATGGCTGGAAAAAGCCTGGGCCGCCAGCACCACCGACGAGGAGCGGGTGGAGGTGGACGAGCGCCTGTTCTCCATCCTGCTCGGCGGCCGGAAGACCGAGGCGCCCGCGCGCGCCGGCACGGCGGGCGAGTTTCAACTGCCCGATGCCTTCACCGGCAAGGGCTTTGCCAGCGGCGGCTCCAGCCCCCAGGAAAAGGACCCCCTGCCCGAAGCCGTGGTGACCCGGACGCGGGCCTGCCTGGCGGCGGCGGAAGCGCCCGACGCCAGTGACGCCACCCTCTTCCGCGCCGCATGGTGGGCATTGCGCACCGCCCAGCGGGATGCCGCCTACCCGTTTCTGAACCGCCTGCAAAAAGACGCCGCCACAGGACAGCCGCGAGCGCTTTCCCTGGAGGCGGAAAAGCTGCTGCTGGAGCTGGCATTGAGCGATCAAAACCGCCTGCTCGCCATGCGCGTGCTGCGCCGCCTCATCGAGCGGGACGAGCCCGGCCGCACACGCCATGTCCTGCGTCTCAGCGAGCTGATGATGGCAGCCGAGCAGGAGCGCCTGGCAACTCTGGCCATGAACCACAAAGGCTGGCAGCTCCACGGCTCCCTCCCGCCGCCCGCGCAGGAGGCCACCCGCTTCCTGGAGGATGCATGGCGGCGCCACCCGGACTCGGAGCAGATCCTCTCCGCTCTGTCCCAGTGTTACACTCTCCAGCGCCGTCACAACGATGCGACCGCCCTGTGGAAGGAAGCCATCCGCCGCGCCGGGGACGGCTCCGCCATCCCGCTCATGGAGCGCTTTGCCGAGCTGCTCATGCGCCAGCACAGGCAGCAGGAGTACATCGAAGTCCAGACCGCCATCCTGGAAAAGGAACCCGGCGTGAAGCGCCGCCGGGAAATTTACCGGCGCTTCCTCGACCGCCTGCTCTGGACCGAGAACGGCGGCGAACTGCCCGTCGAGGAAATGAAAAAGCGCCTCGAACTCCTGGAAAAGAACCTCGCCACCCTGGCGCGCAAGCATCCGTTCGACGGCTTTTACCACGAGGCCCTGGCCCTCGTCCATGAGCGCCAGGGCGGCCACGATCTCGCCTTCAAGGCCATGAAACAGGCCTACTACACCGCGCCGGACACGCCTTTCTCCGCCGCCCAGCTTCGCGATGCCGCGCTGCGCGTGCAGGACATGGCCTCCGCCATCTATTTCCAAAAACAAATCGCCGCCACCGCCCCGCCCGCCGAGCTGGCCGGCGAGTCGCGCCGCCTCGTCGAGATGCTCGAGCAGACCTTCCAGATCGCCGAGGCCGACCGCGTGCGCCGGCGCCTGGAGAGCCGCTTCTCCCAGGACGCGGCGGCTCTGGAAAGCCTCGCCGGGCATTACCGCGCCACCGGCCAGGACGAGGCCGAGCGCCGCGTCTATGAGCAGATCGCGCGGGTGCGCCCCTGGGACGCGCGCTCGCTCTTCCGCATTGCTTTGAAATCGCTGCGCCTCGCCGATGACACCGCCGCCGGGGCGCAGTTGCGCGAGATTTTGGACAAAACCGCCGGCCAGTCCCACAGCCCGCGCGCGCTGCATCCAGAACGCACGCCCCTGCCCGTCTCCGACCTGCGCAAGGACGGCGCGCCCGGCCCCGCCTCGGATGTGGCTGACCTCGCCGGCTCCGCTCCCGGCATCACCCATGAGGAGACCTCCAGGCTGCGCCTCTTTTTGAACCTCCCGCGTCCGGAATTCGCCGTCCTGCCCGACGAGGTGGAAAACATCCGCCTGCGCGCCATCGAGGAGCTGGCGCGGCTGCGCAAACGCGGCGGCGACTCGGCGGCTCTGGACGCATGGGTCAAAGAATGGTCAGCCGCCGCGCTGCCCGCCATTGAGAGACTATGGGCGCTTTATTACTGCGGCGCGGGCCCCGAGTTCCGCGCGCTGCTCTTCCAGGTGCTCGGCGCTCCACCCTCGTTGGAGGCGCGCTTCGCGCTGGTCTGGCTGCTGCTGCGCTCCCACGGCATGGAGGACGCGCTGGCCTGGGCCGGGCAGACCGGGCTGGACATCACCGCGCAGGAGGCGCGCCGCCGCCTGCTCCATGCCTGCGCGGCCATGCTCGCGGCGGACAATGCGTTTCGTTATTCCAGCGGCGACCTCGCCACTCTCGGCGCCTCCCGCCTGCTGCCAAACTCCGCCGTGCTGGAGATCACCCGCTCCCTCCAGGACCGCCAGCGTTACACGGAGGCGCTCGAGTTGGGCGAGAGCCTGCGGAAAAACTCGCCCGGCCTGGCCGCCGACTACGCCTACTTTCTCTCCCGCATCGCCGAGTCCGCCGAGCGCTGGGATCTGGCGCGCGAATATCTAGGCAGAGTCGTCCACGGCCCCGTGCGGCCGGGCCCTTATCGCGGCACTTACGACCCCTACATCTACGGCCTCGCCACCGCCAGCCGCCTCGCCATGTCCGTCCAGGAGCGGGAGGAGACACTCAACACCGCGTGGAAGCATCTTCAGAGCACGCCCGACTCAGCCATGACCCGCGTGCGCAAAACGGTCGTCGCCGGACTCGCCGGCGCCGAGGGCCGCGCCGCCAGCGAGCTTGAGGACCTGGTCACAGGCGACTTCCTGGCCGCGCGCCAGATGGGTGAGATGCGCGGCATTCTCATGCCGCAGGGCTCCAACCGCCACGAGGAGCCCATGCATCTGCGCAGCTTCTGGGAGGAAACGCGCGAAATCCAGGCCGTGCTCGTCCAGCAGGGCCTGGCCGGAGTCGTACAGGAGGCCGGCGGGCGGCTTGATGAGCGCCTCGGCGCCATGACGCTCAGCTCCCGCAGCGGCTTCGAATTTGGAGAATGGCGTCTCGGCCAGCTCATGCGCCGCCTTCGCCTCTCCGACCACCCCACACGCCTGCGCCTCATCCGCGAGCACCTCGCCAGCGTGGACATGCGCATGGAAGTCTCCGTGGACACCCTCAGCGAGCTCGGCGGCCGCCTGGAAAGCAACGGCATGGCGCGCGAGGCCGTCGAAGTCTATCGCCTCCTGCCCGGACGCGCCCCCGCCAACCCCGAATACGCCCTCTGGCTCATCCGCGCCAGCGAGGCCGCGCGCGACACGCCCACCGGCCTCGCCTTCACCCTCCAGCTCCTCCAGGCCGAGCCGCCCATGAAACCCCCGCAACCCGGAGACGAGGTCCTGCGGGAAAAACACGCCCATTTCCTGGCCCAGGACTACGACCTCAAAGAGCTGCGCCGCCTCGGCGGCAAGCCGCAGGCAGGGCGCATCCTTCCCGGCCGCATCCCCCACGCCGTGCCTTATCTGCGCGAGCTGGCCCTGCTCTGCGAGCGCCTGGGCCGCGAGGATGAGGCGCTCAATGCCTGGGAAAATCTGCTCCTCGCTTTTCAGACCAGCCTCGGGGAGGAAAGCCCGCCCCCAGATCCCGAAGCCTGCCTGCACAAAGCCCGCCTCCTGCAAAAACAATCCCTGCCCGTGGCCGCGCTCGCCACCCTCGAACAGGTGGATCTTGGCGGAAAATTGAACCCCTTTTGGAGGGACATCCTGCACCTGCGCGCGGAGTTGCTGGCGCAGTCGGGCGGCTGGGAGGCCTTCCGTCCGCTCATGGCCCTGGCCGTGGATAAAAAAACGCTCGCCTCCATCATCCACCTCGCCGGGCTTCTCAGCCGCCACGAGCGCGGCACGGAAGCGCTGAACTATCTCATCCAGGCCGAGCGCGTCCTCAAAGACGATGCCGACCGCTTCCGCCTGCGCTTCGAGCAGCTCCGCCTGCACACCGCCGACCCCGCTTGGACACCCGACCTCGGCCGCTCCCAGGTCGCCTCCTTGTTCCGCGTCCGCAGCCGCGACCGCGAGACCCTCGGCCTTTTCCTCGACTGGATGAAAGCCCAGTCCCATGGGCCCAACCGCGACGCCTGGACCACCCTGCTCCGCTCCGAGGCACGCGCCGGGCTTGACCGCCCCCTCGCCGCGCTAGCCCTCAGCGCCTTCGCCAAAGACCTGCCGGAATCCGCCGCCGCCGACCTCGCCGACGGCTGGTCCGCCGCGCGCGAAGGCGACCACACCTGCCTCGAACTCGGCGCCGAAACCCTGCTCGACTCAGGCCGCCCGCGCTGGGCCTGGCACGCCTGCCAGACCCTCAAAGACCTGCCCACCCTCCGCATCGAAGGCCGCAAGCGCCCCCTCATGGCCCGCGTCGCCCACGCCATGGGCGACCACACCGCCGTGCGCGAACTCTTTGCCGAGGTCGTCCGCAAAAGCTTCCCTGGCGGCAGCCAGCCCGTGGAGTGGGCGCGGGCCTTCGCCCAGATCGGCGAGCGCGGCCTCGCCCGCGAACTCTACCAGGCAGCCATCGAACGAAACGACGGCTCCCACCTTCTGCACACCGCCCTCAGCGCCGCCTGGGCGCGCTTCCTCATCGAGGAGCGGGACTTCCCCGCCGCCGAGGTCTTCCTCTTGCGCCAGCACTGGACACTGCCCGCCGACTCCGCCGCCCTCATCTTCGAGTTGTACCAGGCCTGGGACCGCCTGGAGCACCTCCGCGCCGAGCTGCCCAAATACCACCTGCCGCGCGGCATCGAAAAAGAAGTCTTGTTCAATGCCTGGCAGGCGGTCAAAACGGAGTCGCTTTCTCCGGTTCTGAGCGATTGAAATCCAGCGGCGGGAGTGGTTTGGACGGTGTCTCTGCAAATCAGTGGGTATGGATGTATCGGAGAAATGAGGCAAAGACGACAAGCCAGCGAGCGAGGACGCCGTCTTCTCTGCTCTGAGGGCTAAACGTTTGTGGGCTTTGAGGTGCATGAAGCAGTTCTCGACCTCGTGCCGGTGTCCGTAGACTACTCGGTCGAAGGGCTGGGGTTGCTCGCTGAGCTTCTGGTAGCCTTTGCGCGGGATGGTCACGCCGGTGGCACCGTTTTTCTCCAGAGCCTCGCGGAAAAGAAGACTGTCGAAGCCTTTGTCCCCACGAAATGGATGTCTTTAAAGCTCGGCGGCAAGGTGAGCACTGACGGCAAGCTCGTCATTGACGGCACCACCCGGATCAGCGGCACCTGGCCGGTTGACCTGGGCATCTTCAGCGGCAGCAACGGCTGGAACGCCTTCAAATTCGACGGCTCCTCCGGCTACTCCTTCCCCAGCGCCCCGCCCAAGTCGCCGCTGTGGTGATGGCAGAGGCTGCAAGGTTTTGTCTTTCGAATCCCCTCGAAGCAGGATATTCATTTTTGAAATGCACCGCGTCACACTTCCATTGGTCATTCTTTTGGCATCCTGCTCCTCGTCAGAGCAGGACCGGGCGTCGAAGCGCGAGGCCACGCCGCTCATGTCCCAGAATATGGAGCAGCGGTTCGCCGCCAGCCGCAAACGCATGGCTGATCCCAACGACCGCAGCCGCTTTGATCCCGGCGTGCAGTCCACCCTGGCGCGCAACAAAGGCTCCGGTTCGCGCATCACCTCGCAGTCCTACAAGCCGGGCGCTTTCAAAGGCTCCAAAAGCTACAGCGTCACGCCCGGCCACAAGACCACGGACTACTCCGGCAAAGACAAGCGGAGCGGCATGAGCGGGCAGTCCTTCGCCCGGCGGGACCAGGTGGCGAGCGAGTCGGATGCTGCTTTCGCCGCGGGCGAGAGCCGCCTGGCAAGCAAGACCGCGCGCCAGGCCGGCCAGACCTTTCGCGATGCCGGGGACACATTTGGCACAAGCGCGAACCGCGACGTTTTGCGCAGCCAGGAAAAAAACAACCGGCCCGTCTTCATCGAGCTTGAGGAAAACCGGCGCAACCCAGCCTACAGCGAGGAGCAAGTCCGCCGGCTGCTGGGCAGGTGAGACGTCCTTGGGGAGGCGCTTTCCATCACCTCAGGCCGCCACAACGACGCCAGCGAGGTCGTCCGTGCCGCGCTGCGCAAAGTCCAGGAGAGCAAGGGCGAAAGCTTCCCGCCCGGTTCGCTTGCCCAGCTCCACATCACCGAGAGCATCCGCACGGAAGGCAAACTCGCCCGCAAAAGCGCATCCCCAGTCCCGATGAGGTATGAAGCCCTGTGTCATCTGCACTTATGATTTTGAGGGGGCGGACGCGCATCCGGCGGTGATAGTTTCTCATCCGGACCGCGTCGCCAAAGCTGAGTGGGTGAACGTGCTGCTTTGCACCACTCAACGGGCCAATCGTCCGCCCAAAGAAACCGAAGTCCGCCTCAACGGCGCGATGGCCTCTGGCTCGTTGAGAAATCCAAACTCGAGGGAAAGCGAGCACCGTTGCCCAAGTCCGCCACCGCCAGATTTTGGACAAGATCGTGCGTGTCACGGAGATCTCCACGGGCAGGCAGTTGAACCTTCTTGAGAGCCACACGCATTCCGCAGCGATGGCCGCGTGCTCGCCAGCGCTGGCGCGGAAGGCACCTTGGTGACCCGGGACATGATCATCGGCGAGAGGAAGCGAAAGATCGAAGGCTGGGCCAAGGAGGTCACCTCGCTGCAATTCATCGGCGCGACGAATCAGATCATCACCTCCGCCGGCGACAACCGCGTCCGCATCGTGAACGACGAAGGCAACGAGATCCGCAACCTCCCCGACCTCCCCGACTACATGCAGGCCGCCGTCAGCACGCCGAACGGCACGACCCTCGTCGCCGGCGGCGAGGACAGCCTGCTGCGGATCTGGGACAGCACCGGCAAGCGCTGGCTTCGTTTGGTGCGAAGTAAGGCGCACGCAGGGAAAAACCGGCGCGTTTGAGACCGTAGGTTAGAGCGAATGTCCTCCATCATCCAGCCCCCGTCTCTCGTGCGTTGCGCAGGTCCGCTGACGCGCCGCAGCTTCATGCAGTTCGGCCTTTCCGGCATGGCGACGCTGAGCTGGCCCGGACTGCTCAAACTGCGCGCCGAAAACGCCGCCAAGCCGGTGAGCGAGCGCAAATCCATCATCATGGTCTGGCTGCCGGGCGGACAGTCGCACATTGACACCTACGACCCGAAGCCGGACGCCAGCAGCGAGTATCGCGGCCCCTTCAAAACGATCAGCACCAAGGTGCCCGGCACCATCTTCACCGAGCTGCTGCCGATGAACGCGAAGATCGCGGACAAGTTCACCATCGTGCGCTCGATGAACCAATCCGCGGGCGGTCATCCTGCCGGGACGATGCAGATGTTCTCCGGCGACAAGGACACACGCGACAAGCCGAAGCCTCGTCTGCCCGACTGGATGTCCGTGGCGCATTACCTGCGTGCCAAAGAAGGCGGACGCGCCAATCCGCTGCCGAACTACATCGGCGTGCCCGCCGCCTCGCCGGAATACTCGAGCCCGGCTTATCTCGGCGACGCATATGCGCCGTTCGCGGTCAGCGATGATCCGAATCGTCCGAACTTCCAGGTGCCCAACATCGGACTCGATGACGAAGCCGAAACCCGCCGTCTGAGCGACCGCCTCGCGCTGCGCCGCAGCCTCGACAAGATGGAGCGTGCGTTTGACCGCGAAGGTGAACTCGACGCTCTGGATGAATTCGAAGCCCAGGCCGCCACGCTGCTTACGAATCCGAAGACGCGTGATGCCTTTGACCTCAGCAAAGAAGATCCGGCCACGCGTGACCGCTACGGCCGCAATCGTTGGGGCCAGCAACTCCTGCTCGCCCGCCGTCTCGTCGAGGCCGGCGTCGAAATCGTCACCAGCAGCCTCAGCGGTCCGCTATGCGGCCGTGTGAACAATTGGGACGACCACGCGGTGAACCAGCATCAGTTCGAGGCGCTTCGTTTCCGCATGCCGACCTACGACCGCTGCGTGTCCGCGCTCATCGAGGACATTTATGCGCGCGGCCTCGACAAAAAAGTGCTCGTCGTCGTCACCGGCGAGTTCGGCCGCACGCCGAAGATCAGCTTCGACCGCAGCACCGGCGCGGGCGATGCCAGCGGCCCCACGGGCACCCTGCAGCCCGGTCGCGACCACTGGCCGCGCGCCTTCACCAATGTGTGGGCCGGCGGCGGCATCCAGACCGGCGGGGTCATCGGTGCCAGCGACAAACGCGGCGAAGATGTCGTCGAACGCCCGTGCAACGCCGCAGACTTCCTCGCGACGATTTACCACCACCTCGGCATCGACTACCAAAAAGTCACCCTCAACGACCTCAATGGCCGTCCGGTACACATCGTGGAGAATGGCCGGGCGATACCTGAGTTGATCGCATAGCAGGAGGCCGCCGCTTTCAGTTCGATCTCCCGGCCTTTTGACCACGGCAGGCATCCGTGCTGGACAGGAGCGGGTGCGTTGTGTCGTTTAATGTCTCCGCATTTCCCGCCATGACCTCCCGCCGCGCCTTCCTCACATCCGCCACCGCCGCATCACTCGCCATGTCACGCCTGCCCGTCATCGGTGCGACAGGGAAAAAATACCGTGTGGCCCTGATCGGTTCGGGATGGTGGGGCATGAATCTGCTGCGCGAGGCGATGGCATCGGGGCGGGTGAAGGTGACCGCGTTGTGCGATGTGGACGCCAACGTCCTGGAGAACAGCATCGAGGATGTGAAGTCCGAAAGCGGCGACGAACCGAAAGGCTACAAGGACTACCGCGAATTGCTCGCCGGGGCGAAGCCGGAGATCGTCATCATCGCCACACCGGACCACTGGCACGCGCTTCAGACCATCGCCGCATGCCAGGCTGGCGCGCATGTGCTGGTGGAGAAGCCCACGGGCCACACGGTGAATGAAAGCCGCGCCATGGTGAAAGCCGCGCGCGATGCCGGTGTGGTGGTCCAGGTGGGGCTGCACCGGCGCATCGGTCCGCATCATGTGGAAGCGATGAATTTTCTACGGTCAGGGAAAGCCGGCAAAATCGGCATGGTCCGCCTCTTTGTGGCTGGCCGTGGCGGTGTTGAGACACCGAAGCCGAACAGCCGCGCGCCGGATCACATGGACTGGGACATGTGGTGCGGACCGGCGCCCGTGCGGCCGTTCAACACCAAGCTGCATCCCGGCGGCTGGCGAAACTTTCTGGACTACGCCAACGGCACCATGGGTGACTGGGGCGTGCATTGGCTGGACCAGGTGCTGTGGTGGAGCGGTGAAAAGGGGCCAAAGAAAGTTTTCTGCACAGGCGGGCGGCCCATCGCAGGGGCGCCCGTGCTCAACGACCAGGAGCAGACAACCGACGCGCCCGACCACCAGGTGGCCACTTTTGAATTCGAGCAGTTCACCGCCGTCTGGGAGCACCGCAAGTTCTCCGACAACAACAACGAGAAGCACAAGATCGGCGCCTTTTTCTACGGCGAGAACGGCGTGCTGCACATCGGCTGGCGGGACGGCTGGACCTATTACCCGGCGGACGCCAAAAAAGCCGTCGAGCACGGCGACCACCAGCTTCAGGAGCCGGACGGCCATAATATCGCCCTGCTCTGGGCCGACCTGCTGGACGCCATCGAAAACAAGCGCGCGCCCGTCGCCGACATTGAGAGCGCGCACCGCTCAAGCTGCCTGCCCATGCTCGGCATGCTCTCCTGGAAGGCGGGTCGCAGCATCCAGTGGGACGCTGAGAAGCAGCGGATCATCGGCGACGCGGAAGCCTCCAGACTGCTCAGCCGCGAGTACCGCGCGCCCTGGCAGTATCCGCAAGTTTGATCACAACATTCCCGGCTCGTAGCCGCTCCGGCCGGGCCAGTCCTGGATCCTTCCCTCGGCGCGGTTGCGGATCACCGGGTCGTCCAAGGCGCGGTCCACAGCGTCCTGAAGCGCGCCGGACACCAGGTCGCGCAGCAAGGGCACCGGCGAGCCGCTGCCAGGGATGTAAGCCGGCCCCTGGCGCTCGCCTTTGAAGACACTGGTGTGCAGCACCTGGCCTGTGGCGGCATCCAGCAGCATGACCCTCACCCTGGCGTAGCCGTATGGACGCACCAGCATCTGGCAGTAAAGGTCGAGCACCTCGCCGGTGACGATGAAGCGCGCGCCGCCCGGCTGGGAGAGCATGCCGCGCGCGTCGAGTCCGTGGGCGAAAGCGTTCGTGACAATCTGGTGCGCGGGCACGCGGGTGCGCACATGCTCGACAGGCGTGCCGAGCTGCGTCCTCACCGTGCCCAGCTCATGCGTTCCCACGCCGCGGCGGTCGCCAAAATCACGGACGGAAAAATCCGGACGGCCCGGCCTGATCTGGCCTGTGGACGGCACATAATCCAGGCTCACCTCCGAGGTCGTCGCGCAGGAGGAAAGCACCAGCGCCGCGAGAAATGAAATACTCAATAGCTTCATGCAGGCGCGATGAATAAGCCGTGATGCGGAATGTTCAAGACGGCATCCACGCCGGGAGCGGAGACAAAACAACCCTGTCGGGCCATGGCGCTCAGGAAAAAAACCCCCAAAACCTGAAGCCAAGAGAATTGCCCGACAGGGTTGATATTTGCGTTATATTTTACCCGCCAGTCGTGAGGCAATGCGAAAAATGCAAACACCCAAAAAAAAATTTGTCCTGTGGATACCATGTGATGACAAGAGCCATTCATCGTCAAGCGCGCACCGCCATGTCGGGCAGCCGGGACGGCTTTTCCGGCGGCTATTTTTCGTGTTAATTTCGATTTATTCGATTTCTCCGGGAATTAACGCGCAAATTCCCGCCAGCACCCGCCAGCTCATCGTGGCACGCGCCCCGGCATGGACCTCGCAGAAAGCGGCGCTGGAATTGTGGCAGCGCGAGTCCGCCCGCGCGCCCTGGCAAAAATCTTCCGCGCAGCCCGTCCAGGTGCTTCTGGGCCGCGCTGGAATGGCCTGGGGGCGCGGTGTCTTCACTCCGCCGCGCAGCTCCACGCAGATGAAAGTCGAGAAGGACTGGCGGGCGCCAGCCGGCGTGTTCCAGCTTGGCTCATTGTTCGGTTACGCGGAGCGCCCGCCCTCTGGCGCTCGCTGGCCTTACATCCAGGTGGGGCCTTGGGACGCCTATGTGGATGATCCCTCCAATCCCTTTTACAACCAGCATGTGCGCGTGGACCCGCGCGCCGTGCCGCCCTGGTTCGAAAAGCAGCGCATGCGACTGGGCGACGCCGCATACAAATGGATGCTGGAAATCCGCCACAACCAGGGCCCGTGGATGCAGCCCGGCGCGGGAAGCGCCATTTTTTTCCACGTCCGGCGCGGCCCGGACAAGCCCAGCGCCGGCTGCACCACCATGGCGCTTCCCGACCTTGAGAGACTCGTCCGCTGGGTGGACCCGAAGGCCTGCCCGCATTATGTGCTGCTGCCGGAGACCGAATACGCCGCGCTGCGCAAAGCCTGGAGGCTGCCTTGAAATGGCTCTCCTCAAAACGACAAAACCGCCCGATGGCGACACCACCGGGCGGTTTTGTGAATGAAGCGCCAAAGACTACTGCTGCGGAGCCGGCTGCTCCTGCTGGAGCTGCTGAGCTTTTTCCTGGGCCTCCTGCATGGCCTTTTGGAATTCGGGATTTGAGGCCATGACGCCAACCATGGCTGCCGAACTGACAAAGCTGAGCACGATGCTGGCCAGGATGGCGATGGTCCACCAGACCATGGTCTTTTTCAGGCCAAGCTCCGTGCTCTTCATCCAGCCCCAGATATAGGCGTAGATGCTGCACAAAATGCCGAGGATGCCGAGGCCGGCGCCCTCCTTCTTGAACAGGGCGATGAGCACCTTGATCCAGCAGACCAGGTTGATGATGAAGATGACGCCGAAGGCGGCCAAAGAGGCCAATCCGACGCCGGTGGCTGCTGCCGCAGTGGATGTGGGTTCCATAGTTTTGAGTGGATGTGTTATTCAGTTTGATGACGAAGACCGCCGCCACCCTGCATTTCTTGAATGAGAAAAAACAGGGATGGGCGGGACAACGGGGGCTGATACCAAAACCCCAAGACCCTCATCAAGCTAAAAATGAGCAGCACCGCCAAAAAAATCGCTGTCAGCCTGCTTTTCACCTCCCATGCCTCCACTTTCGCCGCCAGAGCGCCGGCCGATGCGCGCGGAAGCATGGCCCCGGCGGCGGCGAACAACCCGATGACGGCAAAGGCGAACGCGAAAGGATGAAACCGCCACGCCTCCGCCCATTCCCCCCGCAGCAGCGCGGAGGCGGCGCGTGTCATGCCGCAGCCCGGGCATGGCAGGCCGGTCACATCCGCAAACACGCAGGGCCAGAGCGGCAGGCCCAGCAAATAGCCGGCGCCGATCACAGCCAGCATCAGCAGCAGCGCCCGGCACACCGCCCGCTGCCGGATGAGCATCGCCAGCCAGGGTCTGAGGAATGGCCGGATGAGGCGCATGAGCGGGCCAGCGTCACTTTTTCGGCGGCTGGCCTTCGATGACCTGGGTGCCCGCGATGAGGTCGTGAATGCAGCGGCGCTCCTCGCCAAAAATGAAGCAGATGTCCACAAGGCTGTAGATCGCTCCCAGGCAGGGCACGCCACCGATGAGACCGTTGACAAAAGCGCGCAGAAGAAACGCCTTCACAAAACCCGGCGGCTCCGCGTCGGGATGGGTGACGATGCGGATGCCCAGCCACATCTTCCCCAGCGACTGGCCGCGTGTCGCCAGCAGGTAAATATTCACCCCGAGCAGACCGAGGCCGAAAACCACAAGGGCCGTGATGGCGGCAATGACGCCGGGGGTGAACTGAAGGTCCGGACTTTGCTCCTCGAACCCTCCCGCCTGAACGATCAAAAATAGATAGGGAACGCCGAGCAGGACCATGCTGATGAGCGTGTCGAGCATGGCCGCGCCGAAACGCAGCCCCAGGGAGGCGAGCTTGTATTCCGCCGGAGGGCCGGCTTTCAGATGGACCGCGGCGGGCGGCGCGTAGGGATTGTCGGTCACTGTCACCGCTCCGATGGCCGGGAGGCGCTGGCCGAGCTTTTCCCAGCCGTTCATGCCCTCAGTCCAGCAAAGGTCGCTCTCACGAAAACTCCCGGAGGCCAGTCCTGAGAGGACGTCCTGCTCCGAGTGGACTCCGATCTGCTGTCCGTCCCTGGCGATGTGGTATTGCGGCATGGGCGGTTTTTAAAGGCACCGCGGCGCGCTTGTCCAGTCCCCATTTGCATGAAGACCGCCCCTCATGTCGCGCTTGACGCGGCGGGCAGGACCCCGACCATCGGCCTGCATGTTTTTCCTCACCCCCCGTTACATCAAGCACGCCCGGCAGCTTCACAAGGGCGTGACCCGCTTCATAGACTACAAGCGCGACCTGCTGGCGCCGGCGAAGCTGGAGCAAATCTGCGGGCTGCGCGCGGAGTTGGAGGCGGCCATGCGCCAGCGCGACAAAAAGCGCATCGAGTCCCTGCATGAGGAGATCAACCGCGTGTGCGAGAAGGCGCTGCCGCACGCGCCGCATAGCGAGCTGGGCGAGAACATCGAGGTCTTCTTCGTCGCCATCGTCATCGCCCTTGGCATCCGGGGCTACATCGCCCAGCCCTTCCAGATCCCCACCGGCTCCATGCAGCCGACGCTCAACGGCATCACCGCGCAGGCCAGCGCCGAAGACCCCAGGCCAGGCCCCATCGGCTGGCTGACCTCCTTCCTCACCAGCACCCGCCACATTCATGTCGTCTCCGACCACACCGGTTACCTGCGGGACCGCGAGCCGCTCACCGAGCACCGCTTTTTGATTTTCATGCCCTACTGCAAGCTGCACTTCCGTGATGGAAAAACCATCCGCATCATGGCGCCGCAGCGGCAGTTGATGGACGAGCTCCAGCTCGGCGCGCATGTGAACTCCATCCCTGTGGAGGTCACCGATGACACGCCGGACGTGCGGCGCGTCTATGGCCTGCGCGGCGGCGAGCACATTAAAAAAGGGCAGTTGCTTGCCAGCGGCTGGGTGCAAAACGGCGACCATGTCCTGGTGGACAAGTTTTCCTATCACTTCCGCACCCCCGTGCGCGGGGAGGTGTTTGTCTTCACCACCAAGCACATTAAGGGCATTGAGAACTCGCATGGTTTCGATCCCCGCCACGGCTCCCAACACTACATCAAGCGCCTGGCCGGCGTGCCGGGTGACAAGCTGGAAGTGACCCCGCCCAAGCTGCTGATCAATGGGCAAGAGGCCGGGGAGCCTGGATTTCAAAAGGTGATGCAGGGCACCTATGAGCAGCCTGTGGAAGGCTACCGCGGCTACTCGGATCCGCGCATGATGCCCGGCCTCGGACTTGTTCACATCGAACTGGGAGATGAGCAGTATTTTGCGATGGGCGACAACAGCTACCACAGCAGCGACTCGCGCGCATGGGGTCCGGTGCCTGAGCGCAATCTCGTGGGGCCGGCCATGCTCTGCTACTGGCCGCTGACGAGACACTGGGGCGTGATCCGGTGAAAAATGGCGCGCCTTCCCGAGCGCCAGCTTTCATTTGCGCGCCCGCGCCCTCCCTCCCATCATCCGCGCATGTTTCCCGCCCTGCGCCGCCTTGTCCTTCTCACCGCCGCCCTCCTGGTCAGCTCCTGCCAGACGACCGATCCGCGCACCCGGCAGCTCATCGAATACCGGCGCCTTGAGATCGCCGCAGAAACCCCGGGGAACTACTTCATCGGCCGCCGCTTCCACATCCCGAACACGCATTTCTGGGGTTATGTGCGCCGTCCGCGCGAACCCTGGGCCGCCAGCCGCCTCGTCATGGTCAACGAGCGCTTCATGCGCCAGCCCGACCGTCTTCCCGAAATCCCCTCCGGCGACGGCATGGCCTACGGCAGCGACCACAACCGCGAATACCGGCTCTGGGGTTACTTCACCGGACGCCGCGTCTATGACCCGAACAGCAACATGGCCCTTCCTGAATTCATGCTCCAGCGTTACGAGGTGAAGAGTTACTCGCCAGGCTGGCTTTTCCAGCCCAAGGAGCGATTCAACGGCAGCCAGCTCCTGCGCGCCGAGCCGGGGTCAACGCCTTGAGGCTGCGGAGCCTGCCGCCCGCTCACTGGGCGGGACCAAAAAGCGTACCGCATCGCAGAGCGCCTCGACCTCGTTTTCCTCATGCAGCGCGGACAGCGTGATCCGCAGCCGCGCCGACCCGCGCGCCACGGTGGGATAGCGGATGGCCGGCACCAGAAAACCCTGCTCCAGCAACTGCGCCGACGCTTTCATCGCCGCTGCCTCGTCACCCAGAATGACGGGCAGGATGGCAGACGCGGCGGATTCCTCCCCAATTCCCAGCCCGCGGGCGAGGCTGCGGATGTTCCGCCACAGCCGGGCGCGGGCCTCGTCTCCATGCGCGCCGCGCGCCCACTCCAGCGCCCTCACCGCCGCGCGGGCCAGCGCGGGCGGCGGCGCGGTGGTGTAGATCAGGCTGCGCGCGCGGTTGACGAGCAGGTCCGCCACGGCGCGGGACGCGGCGATGTAGCCGCCGCAAAGACCGAGCGCCTTGCTCAGCGTGCCCATCTGCAGTTCGACGCGCTTTTCCAAACCCAGCTCCGCCGCGAGACCGCGCCCTTCCGGGCCGAGGACTCCCACCGCGTGGGCCTCGTCGAGCAGCAGCCAGGCTCCATGCCGTTCCTTGAGTTCGATGATGCCGGGCAGCGCGGCGCGGTCGCCGTCCATGCTGAAGACGGACTCGGTGACGACGAGCACACGTCCCCTGGCGGAGGCCAGCAGGCGCTCCAGCTTGCCGAGATGATTGTGCGGGAACACGCGCAGGTCAGCCCCGCTGAGACGCGCCGCGTCCACCAGGCAGGCGTGGCTGAGCTTGTCGAGAATGACCGTGTCCCCGCGTCCCGCCAGCGCGGGCAGGGCGCCCAGCGCGGCGGCGTAACCGCTGGTGAAGGAAAGCGCGGCCTCCGCGCCTTTGAAGCCGGCCAGCGCCTGCTCCAGCTCCTCATGGGCGCCGCGCGTGCCGCAGACGAGGCGCGAGGCCGCGCTGCCCGCGCCCTCGCATTCCACCGCCTCAGCCAAAGCCGCGCGCAGCATGGGGGAGGCGGCGAGACCGAGATAGTCGTTGGAGGAGAAATTCAGCACTTCCCTGCCCTGGAAAATCACGCGCGCGCCCGGGCCGGGGGCCAGCGCGCGCAACTCCCGGCGCAGCCCCGCGGCCTCGATGCCGCGCAGAGCGCCCGCAATGTCCCAGCTCATTCCTTCAGCCTCCGCTCGACGATCTCGTCCTTGGCGGCGCCCAGAGCCAGCGCCTTTTGATAATGCATCTTCGCCAGCTCGATGGCGGGCGGCTTCTGGTCCAGGTAGAGGAGCGCCAGATTGAAATGCGCCACGCCATACTCCGGATTCAGCTCGATGGCGCGCATGAGCGCCGCCTGCGCGGCATCAATCCAGCCGAGGTTTTTCACGGCGATGGCCAGGTAGTTGTGCGCGCGCGCGTCGGCGGGCTCCTCGTGGATGGCGCGGCTGAAAGCGGAGATCGCCATGTAAACGTCCCCCTTGCCGGAGTGGATCAGGCCGATCGCGTTCCACGACTGGGCAAGATGCGGGTTCAGCTTCACGGAAGTCTCGAAGCATTCGAGCGCGGCCTGCGTGTTGCCTGCCTGCTGCTCCACGGCGCCGAGATTGGCCCAGGCCAGGGCGTTTTTTTCATCGAGCAGGAGCATCTCCTGGTAGGCGGCGCGCGCGGCCGGCCAGTCGCGGTCGCCAAAGGCCTTGGCCGCCTTTTGCGCCAGGATGGTGGTGTCCGGCGGCAGCGTGCCGGTCTTCTCCACGGGCGCGATGTTGAAGGCGGGCACAGGCGGCGGCGGGGCTGCCGGCGCGGCGGCGGCGGGTTGTGACCCGGAGGCAGGCTGGACTGAAGGGACGGGAGGGGTGGCGGGGGGCGGCTCCTGGGCCTGCAAATGCAGGCTCAAAAAGCAAACAGCGGGGAAAAGACGGGCGCGCGGAGTGGACACGGCGGAAACTTTCAACCAGACCGCGCCTGGAAGCAAAGGCGGGCTGTCATTGGGATGGAAAAAACATTCCCGGCACACAACCGGCAGCGGGCAATCCGGGCGGAGGAAACTCGCACCCCGCGCCTGGCAGGCGCGCCTGCGGCCCCCCGTAGGCGCATTCGCCAGAATGCGGGGGGGGGATGCGACGGCGGGCTGGGGACAGCCCGCCCTGCGCGGCCCCGGCTGAGGCCGGCGGGCGGGTGATCTGCATGGCGGGGGTGCCGGCGGTGTTCCCGGTGCTGGTGATGACGAAGACCTTGAAGCTGGCCACCGCGCCCGGCTGCGTCAGCCCGGCCAGCGTCAGCAGCACCAGCGCGCCGCCGGGCGCCACCGTCGCCGCCACCTCGTCCGCATCGTCGTCGGAGTCCGGCCCCGGCGTGTAGAGCGCCAACAGCTGCCGATAGAGCATGATCAGCCGCCAATGTGCAGTCCACAAGCCAGGATGCGAGACAAGCAAGCCAAAATGCTTTGTCAAAAAGCCAAAATGTCACGCCAACAGGCTAAAATGCATCAGCAGCAGGCCAAAATAGAGCAGCTAAACGCAGTGAACACATCCTATGGGTCACTCAACACCTCACATCGGCGACTCAACAAGTCATCATGGCAACTAGACACGCCGCATCGGGCACTGGACACGCCGCATCGGGCACTGGACACGCCGCATCGGACACTGGACACGCCGCATCGGACACTGGACACGCCGCATCGGACACTGGACACGTCGCATCGGACACTAGTGACAGCGCAAAAGTTGGTGAAAGCTTCCTATCAAATACTTGACAGAGCCTATCGGAAACTTGAGATGCAAGATTGAACACAGATAGATGCCTATCAAGAATGGCACTCAGTTAAAGGCGCTGAATCGTGGCGGAATGACGATTCGCAGGCCGGGTGTGGCTTTAGCCCGCCCGGCTATGCACGCACCTCCGGCATGGGATTCACGCGCCAAAAGCCGGGCGGTCCGGCGGTGAGGGCTTGTTGAGTTCAGGGGCGCGATTCTTCGCCGGACACACCCGGCCTACGGCAACGCTCCTTGTCTTAACTGAGTGCCATTCCTGCCTGGCAACAATTAAATATAGTGTATCGGCAACTTGACATGTCTTCTGAGACACCGGATTTGCCGCATCGATAACTTGGCATGTCCAACGGGCAGCCTGGCATGCCGGTGCGAACCCAAAAAGCTGGCCGCGAACCCCTGAAAGAGCCGCATCGGGCACTCAATGAGTTGGCGGCTGTCCGGCACGGAGCTGAAAGCCACCCCGCGTCATCAGGATTGGTGATGCCCTGTTTGGAGCGCTGGAGTGTCGGAGTTGTGGAGTGCCGGATTGCCAAGGCTCCAGCACTCCATGACTGCCGCTGCCGGTTTCACAAGTTGGGGTGGCGCAGGGCATCATCAGGGCTTTTCACCGGATTGGCTCCTGCGGGGAGTTTTTTTTCTGGAAAGCCAGGCGTCATGGCGGGTAACTTGCGTGGTATTCCCCCCCAAAAAAATGATGAAATCCACACACTGCATCGGGTTGGGATTCGCTTTCGCGCTCTGCACGGCAGGCGCGCTGGCGGATCAGGTCACACATGAGGTCGTCGCGAATTTTGCCTTCGCTCCGAAGAACCCTTCCGCGCCCTTGGAGACGGGGCCTGACGGGATGCTCTGGGGGGTGACTTCCAGCGGCGGGCAGGGCAATCTGGGCACGGTCTTCAAGGTGAATCCCGCCACGGGTGGCATGACCGTGGTGGTGGAGTTCACCGGATCGGGCGGGGCGGCCAAAGGCGCCGCGCCATACGCGCCGCTGATGTCGGATGGAGTCGGCTTTCTCTGGGGGACGACAAGCAGCGGCGGCAGTTTTAATTTCGGCACGGTGTTCAAGGTGGAGGCTGCCACGGGCGCGCTGACCACGGTGGTGGAGTTTGGCGAGACGCCGGGGGCCGCGGGCAGGACTCCTTACACGGGGCTGACACTGGTGAACGGGCTGCTGTGGGGAACGACGCGGCAGGGCGGCACGGATGGCTTTGGCACCCTCTTCCGCATCGTGCCGGGCACGGGCGCGGTGACGACGGTGGTGGAGTTCACAGGGGCGGCCGGCACGGCGCCGGGCCGGGAGCCACGCTCGGAATTGGTGGCGGATGGCGCGGGCTTCCTGTGGGGCATGACCCAGCAGGGCGGCACGAACGGACTGGGCACGATCTTCAAGCTGGAGATCAGCTCGAACACGCTGACCTCGATGACGCAGTTCACAGGCGGGGACGGCGCGGCGCCGGGCATGAGCCCGCAGGGGCGGCTGTTTTTGGATGGCCTTGGCTTTGCCTGGGGCACGACTGCGGGCAGCGGCCCGAACGGGCAGGGCACGGTGTTCAAGGTGCAAATGGCCACGGGCGTGCTGACCACGATCGTGAGCTTCACGGGCACGTCCGGCGCGTTCATCGGGGCCAATCCTGACTATGGCTTGACTCCAGACGGCGCGGGCTTCCTCTGGGGCTCCTGCGGGGCTGGGGGAACCGCCAGCAAGGGCACTCTCTTCAAGCTGAACTCGACCACTGGCGTGCTGACCGAGGTCATCGAGTTCACGGGGGCCAGCGGGGCTTTGCCGGGGGAATACCCCAGCGCTTTGCATGACGCGGGCGGCGGCGTGTTTTGGGGCGTGACTTCCAATGGCGGCTCGTCCAACAACGGCACGATCTTCAAGCTGGCGACGGGCAGCTCCCAGGTGACGACGGTGCGGGAGCTGACGAACAATGCGGAGATCGCGGGCCGGACACCGCTGGCCGCGCCAGTCCCCGGTGCGGATGGCCGGCTCTGGGGGGTGACGAGCCTGGGCGGCGAAAAGAACCAGGGAACGGTCTATGCCTTCGATGCCGTGAATGACGTCTTCGAGACGGAGCACGAGTTCACATACGACGGCCTGGTGCCCGAGCAGCTCAACAAGGGCAGCAAACCGCATGGCGGCCTGGTGAGCGATGGCGCGGGCTTCCTCTGGGGGGCGACGGAGTTCGGCGGCCCGCACGATCGCGGGACGATCTACAAAATCCATGAGACCACCTCGGAGGTGACCGTGACGCATGTTTTCAGCAATGCTACGGGCAATCCGAATTACCCCAGGTCTCCCCTGGTGAAGGTGGGCGGCTTTCTGTGGGGGATGACCGCCACGGGCGGCACTGGCAATCATGGCACGATCTTCAAAGTGGACATCTCCAACGGGTCCGTGACCAAGGTGGTGGACTTCACCAACACCAGCGCCCCCGCCAAGGGCCGCCTCCCCTATGGAGCACTGCTGGATGACGGCACGGGCGTGCTCTGGGGCACGACCAGCCAGGGCGGCAACGGCAACGGCACGGTGTTCACGTTCGACACGAACACGGAGGAGTTCACGACGGTCGTCGAGTTCACCGACAATGGCCTGACCAACAAAGGGGCGGAGCCCTTTGCGGGGCTGGTGGATGACGGGGAGGGATACCTCTGGGGCACCACCAGCCGTGGCGGCCAGGGCGGCTCCAGCAGCCGCATCGGCACGGTCTTTAAAATCCTGAAAAGCAGCGGCGAGCTCACCACGGTGCTGCTCTTCACCGGCGGCGCGGACACGGCCAATCCGGGACGCGCGCCGCGCTCAGGGCTGGTGAATGACGGGGAGGGAAGCCTTTGGGGCACCACTTATGAAGGCGGCGAGTTCAATCTGGGCACCATCTACCGGGTCAAGATCAACACCGGGGAGCTGACCAGCGTGCTGAGCTTCAAGGGCAATGGCACCGGAGCAGGCGCGGGGTCTTCTCCGAGCTACGGCGGGCTGTATTTGCACAGCGACGGCCGCTTTTACGGCACCACGGAGACGGGCGGCAGCGGCGGCGCGGGCACGCTCTTCCGGCTGGAGGTGGAGACGACTCCGCCGGAGTTCTCCCTGGAGCAGGAGGTTTACACCGTGAACCAGGGCGGCACGGAAGTGCTGCTCACCGTGGAGCGCACCGGCGGCTCGGCCCCCGCCTCGGTCACGCTGGGTCTGGCGAATGGCATGGCCAGCCTGGTACCGCCTTTTGCCGCGGCGGTGGCGGACACGGATTACCTGCCGCTGACCCTGCAGCAGTCCACGCTCGACTTCGCCGAGGGCGAAATGGCGAAGCAGGTGACAGTGACGCTGCTGCCGAAAACCGGCAAAAACCTGCCGAACAAACGCTTCACGGCCACGCTCTCCGATCCCACCAATGGCGCGGTGCTGGGACCCGTGCCGCAAGCCACGGTGAACATCCTGGCCGATGACACCACCAAACCGACGGTCAAACTCGTCACCCCCGCCGCCAAGGTGAACGCGGCGGTGCCCTACCTGCTCACCGGCGTGGCGGGTGACGCGCGCGGCATCGCCAAAGTCGAGGTCGTGCTCAATGGCGGTCCGGTCATTGAGGCAGCGCTGGGCGCGTCGGTCAAACCCGCGGCGGTGCCGTTTTCCCTGCCTCTGGCGCTGCCCGTGAGCGGCGGCACTTTGATCGAGGGGGTCAACACGGTGGTGGTGACGGCTTACGACCTGCGCGGCAACACCGCCGGTGTCACACGCAAGTTCACCTTCATCCGGCGCATGGGCCGCCTGATCGTCAATCGCTTCGATCATGGTGTTTACTTCGGCAACGACCCCGAGCCGCCCCAAAACCTGGGCGTGGTGACCTTCAAAGCCGCGAACGCCAGCGCCCTCGCCCCCTACTGGGCGACGCCGGGCTCGTATTACTCCGACTACGTGCCCGGCTCAAAAGGCGTGGTGACCGCCAAGCCGAACAAAGGCTTCGTCTTTGCCAGGTGGTTTGGCTCGCCTGGGGACTCGGTGACGGATCTCGGCCCCATCCTGGAGTTCACCACCCGGGAAGGAGGGGGCATGCTCCAAGCCGAGTTCATCCGCAATCCCTTCCTCCCGCCGACAGCGGGCATGAGCAACATTTTCAACGGCGTCATCACGCCCGTGAACGCCACGCCTGTGGAAAATGACAGCCACGGCCGGCTCACTGGCACCCTGGTGCCGGCCACGGGCGCGTTCAGCGGACAGATCCAGGTGGCGGGCGTGACACAGAAGTTCGCCGCCTTTTTCACCGGCCTCGGCCAGTGCTATTTCGTGGCGGGCAAGACGCGGCCCAGGCAGATCACCGTCGGCGGCTGGACGCTGACCCTGTATCTGGATGTGGACGAGCAGGCCATCCAGGTGGCTCTCACCAAGCCGGGCGGGCTCCGCTGCGAGGGGCTGGCCCGGCGCGCGCTCTACGATGGCAAAATCTCCCTGCCCCCGCAAAACCTGCGCAATCTGGGCGCGAAGGGCTTTTTCACCTTTGCCACCTCCGCGGATGGTCCCATGGAAATGAGCCGGGATGAGATGCCCAACGGCTTCGGCATCGGCACGCTCACGCTCGATCTCAAAGGCAATGTGATCCTGGCCGGCACCCTGGCGGACGGCACACCTGTCACCTGCTCCTCCGCCCTGGTGGCCGGAAACACGCTGCCAGTCTTCTGCCCCTTGCAGACACCGGGAGCCAAGAAAGGCGTCAACGGCGGCTGCTTCGGCGGTGAAGTGGTGCTGGCACCCACGGAATTCGATGGCGATCTCCAAGGGGAGGACCTCTTCTGGTTCCGCCCGGCTGTCACTCAGTTGACAGGTGTCACACCGGCGGCGCTGGCCACGCAGCTCTACACGTCAGGGTGGCCGGGCGGTCTAAGCGGGCGGATCTTCGGGGCGCTCTACGATCCCAAGCTCACCCTCCAGGCCATGCTCGATCTGCTGGAAGCGGACGCTGAGCCGGTTCTGCGCGTGCAGGAGGGCAGGCTCACGGACATGGTGGATGTCACCAGCTTCAGCATCCAGGGGAACAAGATCGTCAAAGACAATCCCGCGGACAAAACCTTCGACATCAAGACCACGCTGGCGAAGGGGGCCTTCAACGGGGTATTCACGCCCAACTGGCCCTCACCCTCCAGCAAGCTGCCCGCCTTCCGCGGCATCCTCATTCAAGGCGGCAGCATGGTTTCCGGCGGTTACGGTTTCTCGATCAGCAATGCTGCCGGAGATTTGGATCCCGAGTCTTCGGCTGTGTTTTTCAACCGTCTCAATGACTAAACCCTGGCACCAAAGCCCATGAACACCCCCATGCGCTCCTTGCAGGCTGGAGCCTTCTGCTTGTTTCATACCGTCCTTCTGGCCGGCCCGTCCGCACCTTCCGCCATGCCGCCTGATCCGTGGAGGGCCGCCGCCCAGGCGGCTTGCCAAGGTGACGGAATCTCCCTGAAGCCTGCGACGGAGGGAGCCGAACTGCGTGTCGTCTTCCAACAATTGGCGGGACGCGTCACGGGGGAAGGCATGTGGCTGGAGTCCACGGAGAAGGCAGGCAGGGCGGAGCGCTTCCGCGTGCGCGCGGCAGCCCTGGGTGGCGCGACGCCTGCGGAGCTGGCGGCGCATGGCGGTGTCAGCGTGGAAGGCGGGACCGCTCGCTACACACGTCCCGGCTTGGTGGAGGAGTTCCGCGTGAGCCTGGACGGCGTGCGGCAGGACTTTGTGGTGGAGACGCCGCCCGTGGATGGAGGCGGGCTGAATGTGTGGCTGGAGATTTCCGGCGCCAAAGCCGCCCCCGCCGCCTATGGCGCGCGGCTCACTCTGGATGGCAGCGGACGCGCCCTGGCCTACAGCCGCCTGCATGTGACGGACGCGCGCGGTCGCGTGCTGCCCGCGCGCATGGAGGTGGCGGCGGCGGACCGGCTGGTCATCCGCGTGGACGACGCGGGCGCCGCCTACCCGGTGCGCATTGACCCGACTTTCAGTGACGAAGACTGGATCAGCCTGGGGGGGCAAGCGGGCGTGCGCGGCAGCGTCCATGCCGTGGCTTTGGACAACAATGGCAACCTCTTTGTGGGCGGTCAGTTTGATGCTGTCGGGGAATTGGAGGCCAACAACATCGCCCGCTGGAACGGCACCGCCTGGAGCACCCTGGGCCAGGGTGTGAATGGCGAGGTCCTGGCTCTCGCGTTTGCCGTGGAGCAAAGCACGCTTTATGTGGCAGGCGAGTTCACCGAGGCGGGCGGAGCACCGGCCGCGTCGGTGGCGGCGTGGAATGTTGACACGCAGGATTGGTCGGCACTCGGCACGGGCATAAGCGGCGGACCTGTGACGGCTCTCCACTTTGAGTTTGGTCAGGGCTTGTTCGCGGGAGGCCACTTCGACGAGGCGGGCGGCACGGCCGGCACCGCCAGAGTGGCGCTATGGAATGGTTCCTGGTCAGGGTTTGATGACGGCCCGGGCGGCATTGGGGACGAACTCAGCTCGGTGGCCTACTTCCAGGGCAAAGTCGTGGCAGGCGGGGAGTTTGGCATTTTGGAGTGGGACGGCCTGGCCTGGGTGCCTGTGGGCGGAGGTGTGGGCGGCTCATTTCCTTATGTGTATGCGCTGGCGGTCGGTGACTTCGGCAACGTCCTGTATGCGGGGGGCGAGTTCACCACGGCGGGCGGCATTCCCGCCGCGCGCATCGCGAGCTGGGATGGCGTTGAGTGGAGGGCGCTGGGTTCCGGCATGAACGACTGGGTCGGTGAACTGCGTGCCGCAGGTTCGAATCTTTACGCGGGCGGCCTGTTCACCACGGCAGGCGGAACTGCGGCGCACAAGCTGGCCTTCTGGAATGGCAGCGCCTGGTCCGCCGTGCTTGGCGGGGAGCAAATCAACGGTTCAGTGGATGCCATCGCGGTCTGGGGCGGCGATGTCTATCTCGGCGGCGCTTTCACAAAGGCCACCACAGTGGAGGCTGACGGCCTGATGCGCTGGAATGGCAGCGCGCTATCCAGCATCGCGGGCAAAGGGCTGAACGGCAGTGTTCATGCCTCCCTGGTGCATGAAGGCGAGCTTTATCTGGGCGGCTCTTTCACCAATGCGGGCGGGATGATAGTGAACCGCATCGTCAAATGGAACGGCAGCGACTGGAGCGCGCTCGGCGCCGGAGTTGGGGGACGGGTCAACGCGCTGGCTGCCATCGGCGGCAGCATTTATGCCGGCGGCCTCTTCACACAGGCCGGCGGTTCATCCGCGAACAGGGTGGCGCGCTGGGATGGCACCGCCTGGCACGCGCTGGGTGCGGGAGTGAATGGCGAGGTTTTGGCACTGGCATCCATGGGCACGGATTTGTTTGCGGGCGGGCTTTTTTCCAGCGCCGGGGCGGACACGAATATCAAGCGCCTGGCCAAGTGGGATGGCTCATCCTGGAGCTCGGTGGGCGGGGTGGCTTTTGAAGGGACGGTGCGCTGCCTTGCCGTCACGGGTGGCGACTTGTACGCGGGCGGCTCGTACAGTCAAAACGTCGCTGGCGTGGACTTGCGCCGCATCGCCAAATGGGATGGCACCGCATGGTCCGAATTGGGCGGGGGATTGAATAGCGATGCCTACGCCCTGGCCTTTTCGGGCTCGGATCTGATCGTTGGCGGGTCGTTCACGTCCTTCGGGCCGGCCACGGCTCCGATTGCCGCCGCGCGCATTGCCAGGTGGGATGGCAGTGCATGGTCAACCTTCGGTTCGGGCATTACCGGCACCGGAGCGATCGTGCGGGCGCTGGCCGCGCATGACAGCGGCATCTACGCCGGAGGCAGCTTCACCACGGCGGGTGGCTCGGCCATCCCCCACCTGGCCCGCTGGACTGGAGGTGCCTGGGAGGGGCTGGCATCGGGAGTCAATGCCCAGGTGCTTACTCTGACCGTGACCGGAGATGTGCTCCACGCCGGCGGAGAGTTCGACCTGGCGGGCGGCAAAATCTCACACTTCGCCGCACAGGCGAATCTGGTGCCTGATACGGGGACTTCCGTGATCAGCTTCAGCCAGGATGTCAATGAGACGACCCAGGGAGCGAATGAAGTGACCATCACCCTTCAGCGCACCAATGCCACACAGGCAGCCAGTGTCCGCCTCAGCACCGCCAATGGCACCAACAGCAGCAATCCCCCCTTCACCGGCGGACGCGCCGGCACAGACTATGCCGCGCTGAGCAACACGCTGGTGGAGTTCGACGCCGGTCAGAGCAGCAAAAACGTGACCCTCACCCTCATCCCGCGCACGGGGGCGGTGCCGAACATCCGCTTTCGCGCGATTTTGGGCAGCCCGTCCGCCAACGCGGACATCGGACTTGGCGGCGCGGAGATTCGCATCCTCGCCAATGACGCGACCGCTCCAACGGTGAACATCACCTACCCCACGGAAGGCTTTGCTTTTTCCAACGTTCCTCCGATCAACATCGTCGGCACGGCGGGTGATTCCCTCGGCATCCGCGAGGTCACACTCTCCTTCAATGGCGGTCCGCCCGTCCAGGCCAGCCTGGGCACCTCGTCCAATCCTCTGAACACGCCCTTCAGCGGCTCCTTCACGCCGCTGGAAGGAGCGAACACCATCGTGGCCACCGCCTATGATCTGCGCGGCAACAGCAGCAGCGTGACGCGGAATTTCACCTTCACTCGCTCCTACACGCTCACGGTCACCCGGAACGTGCCGCCAGCAGCAAGCGCGAATCCCGACCTCGCCGGAACCATCCTCATCAAAGCCTCGCCAACCACTGGCGCGACTCGTCTTTTGCCAGCTGCGAGAACCAGTCCGCAAACGGCAAATGTGACTCCCGGCACCGAAGTCAAACTGACAGCCCGCCCGAAAACAGGTTACTTTTTCAGCCATTGGAGCGGTCTGCCAGCCGATTTCCAATTGGCGGGCACAGGCGTCACCTTCATCATGCCAGCGGAAGACGCGCCGAATGTGACCGCCACATTTGTGACAAGCCCTTTCACCGGTCTGCCGGATGGATCACGAATCAACTTTTACGGCCAGGTCCGTCCTGATGCTGGCACCCCTGTCAACAACAGCACCGTCGGCTTTTTGAACGCCACACTCACCACCTCCACCGGCGCCTTGAGCGGCAAGCTGCTCATGGATGGTGAATCCAGATCCTTCTCCGCCCGCATTCTGGGTGACGGATCGGTTTGGTATAATGTCGGAGGATTTGTCGGCACACCAATCAGCTTCGGTCCCAAGATACTCTATTTGGAGATGGTCTCGGGAGTGTTGCTGATCGAGGTGGTCAACACCGCCATTGGCGGCAGCAGCAAGGGCGCAGCCAAGCCCGCCATCTACAGCGCAGCGAACCCTGTGCCCTCCGCGTTGATCAACGAGCCGGCGGCCATTCCGCAGCCCAACGGTTACTACACTCTGGCCCTGCCCCCGGTGGTGCAGGCTCCGCTCATGGACACCAGCACCTATCCACAGGGCGCGGGCTACGCCACCCTCAACATCGCCGGGAACGGCGGCCTGAAGCTCAGCGGTGTCCTGGCGGATGGAACCAAGTTCACCGCCGCCTCCGCCCTCGTCGAAGGCGATGTGGCACCCTTCTTCGGCCAACTACCCACGCCCGGCGACACATCCGTTAAAGGCGGCAGCATCGGCGGTGATCTGATTTTTGACGCCAGCCAGCCTGATTCGGACATCCTCGGCGCGGACATGCTCTGGCTGCGCCCGGCAGCCGCAGTGCCCCTCTACCCATCGGGCTGGCCTGCCGGAATCGCGGTGGATGTCATTGGCGCTCTCTACGACAAAACAGCAGGCGCGCAGACGCTTCTCGGCATGGGACCTGTGGACCCGGCCAATGGCAACGGCAGACTCACCTTCACGGAAGGCACGCTGCCCGCTCCCGTGGTCAAGACCAACTTCAATGTCAACGGCAACCAGGTCGTCAAGGTGCCGCCTGTGCCTGTGGACCGGAGCTTTAATCTCACCATTTCAAATCCGCTCCACGGCAGCTTCAAGGGCGATTTCGTTCCAAGCGGCAGCACTCTCAAGCTGAAGTATTCCGGAGTCATCGTCTCCAAAGGCGCGCTCCGGGCAGGGTATGGCTATTTCCTCAGCAGTCCCATCAGCGCTTCGCCGCCCCAGAGCGGCCATGCACTGCTGGAGGCGCGGACGCCATGAACTGACAGCACTTTGATTCCCGATGAGGCCCTTGGATGGCGCTCAGCAGGCGGCCTCCGCCGCGGCGGAGTTGACGGAGGATGCCTTGGTCACGCCATGAAATCACCGTTCCCAACCCGTCGGTGCCAAAGGGCAATAAAGTGCTTGCATGATGTCCATAATACCAAATGTTCGGCAGAACAGAATCCTCTGCCATGCCACGATCCCTCCGCAAAATCACCGAACGCCAGAAACAGATGCTGGAATACCTGCGCAGCTACCAGCGCGAGCACGGCGTGATGCCCAGCACGCGCGACATCCAGCGCCACTTCGAGTTTGCCAGCCAGACGGCGGCCATGAGCCACCTGCGCGCCCTGGAGCGCAAGGGCCTCATCCAGCGCCACCCGCACATGGCGCGCGCGGTGGTTTTCCCTGCGGATTTGAAACGCCCGGAAATCGTGGATGTGCCGCTCTACGGCAGCATCGCCGCCGGTTATGCCGAAAACCAGGAGCAGCAGGCGGACGGCTCCATCTCCGTGGATGTGAACACGCTCGGTCTGGCGCGCGGCAGCCGCGTCTTCGCCCTCAAAGTGCGCGGCGAGTCCATGATCGGCGCCAGCATCTGCGATGGCGATGTGGTCATCCTCGAAGCTCGCGAGCCTCGTCCGCGCGACATCGTGGCCGCGCTCATTGATGGCGAAACGACCCTGAAACGCTACCTCGTCTCAGATGGAAAACCTTACCTCAAAGCCGAGAACCCCGCCTTTCCGGATCTCATCCCGGTGCAGAATCTTGAGGTGCAGGGCGTCATGCAGACGCTCATCCGGCAGGTGCGGCGGGATTGATCCCCCTCTCGTTCGCGGCGATTCCCGGCGCGGCAAACACGCCCGCCAGATTTGCGCGGCGCGTGACATTTGACAAGGCGGCGCGCGCGGGCGAAACGCCAGCGCATGGTCACCCGCAGCCAGTCAGGAAAACTCATCGCCGCGCTGCACGGCTGCCTTTTGCTATGGCTGGGGATCGCCCCAGCCATGCGGGGTGCCGAACCTGAACCGGCGGGAGAGCCTTTCCGGCTGCGGGAGGGGAGTGTCTCGCTGAGGGTTCACGGCATTACAGAGACTGCCTGGGAAGGGCTGGAGCAAATGCTCAAGGACCAACTCACCCTGCATGGCGGCGGCATCACCGCCCCCCTGGCCGACGACCTGGCCTTTTTCACCCGCCAGCATCTTTTGCGCGCAGGATGGCCGGAGGCTGAAGTGCGCTGGAACATTGAGAACGACCGCATCCATCTGCGCGCGGAGACCGGCCGGCCGGCGCGTGTCGGCGCGCTGGCATGGACAGGCGGCAGGGTGCTGCCGGAGGATGAAATGCGGCGCTTCCTGCTGCGGCCCGCCCTGGAAAAGGAGGGCGCGGACAAGCGGCACCCGCTCTGGGTGGATTCCGATCTGAACAGCGGCGCGGCCTTGCTGACCCGGCGCCTGCGCTCGGAGGGCTACCTGCTGGCGGAGGCCGCGCTCACGCCGGCCTCCGAACCTGGCGCGGACGGCTTGCGCGCGCTCGCCATCGAGGTCAAACCCGGGCCGCAGTTTGTCTTTGGCGGAGTGGCTCTCGATGGCGCCCCTGATGAATTGAGCGGGGAAATGAGCCGGGAGATCGCGCAAACTCCTGGCCAGCCATTCAACGAGGCCGCCGTCCAGGCGCTGGAGCGCAGGCTCAACCACATCGCCGTCAGCCGCGGCTGGCTGAGTTCGGTGACAAGCTCGGAATACCATCTCGGTTCCCAAGGCGGAACGGTGGATGTGACCCTGCGCATGGCGCCGGGCGCGCGCGCCCGCGTGGCGCGCGCTCTGCCGCATGAGGGCTTCAGCCGGGGAGCCAGGCGTGTGCTGGAAGCGGGGTTCCGCGAGGCCGAGGGCGAATGGTATTCCAGCAAGGACACGGATTTCCTTTTCCGCCGCGCTCTGGACACCGGCATGTTCGCGCGGCTGGATGTGGAGCCGGTCATCCAGCCCGGGAATCCGGAGCAGCCCGCGCTGGCGGACCTCGTCATCTCCGGCGAGGAGACAAAGCCGCGCACGCTCGGCTTCGAGGCGGGTTACGACACATTCCTCGGCCCGCAGGCCGGCGTGAACTACCGCAACACCAACCTGCGCGACACCGGCGTCACCCTGGCCACCGAGCTGAACTGGAGCGCGGCAGGTCCGCTCGGCTTTGTCAGCCTCATGGATCCGGCCGTCTTCAACTCATCCCACTCCGGCTCCGTGCGCCTGGCTGTGGAGACCTTCGGCCTCTACGAATACACCCGCTACGGATCGAGCCTTCATGCCGAGCTGGCGCGCAGGCTCACGCCGTTCTTCTCGTACACCGCTTTCTTTGGAGCCTCGGTGAACTCCATCTCCACGGACACGCTCAGCTCCGAGGAGACCGGACCGGGCACCTACACCCTGGCCACGCTCGGCGGCAGCATGATGCTCGACTTCCGCGACAGCCCGGTGCTGCCGACGAAGGGCTGGTTCCTCAGCGCGCGGCTGGAGACCACGCTGGATGTGATGGGATCGAGCGTGGGCTTTCTGCGCACCGACCTGCGCGGCGCATGGCATCTGCCGGTCACGAAAAAATCCCGCCTCACCCTTGGCGGCGCGCTCATGAGCATCCAGGGCGCCTCCGCCGAAGAGCTGCCCGTTGACGCGCGCGTCTTCAACGGCGGCCCGAACAGCGTGCGCGCCTTCGCCGAGCGCGAGCTTGGCCCGCTGACCACGGGTGGCACTCCGCTTGGCGGCACCTCCGCGCTGCTGGGCACGCTGGAGTTCAGCCATGAAATCTATCCCAACCTCGAATTCGCCGTTTTTGGCGACATCGGCAGCCTCGGCCGCGGCAGCAACACCAGCGCCCTCGACATCTCCACCGACTTCCGCCAGGCCGCCGGCGCGGGACTCCGCTACAAGCTGCCCTTCGGCCCCGTGCGCGTGGATTACGGCCACAACACCAGCCGCCGCTCCGGCGAAAAAAGCGGCATGCTTCATGTCACCGTCGGGTTTTCTTTTTGATCCTCCGGATTATCATTCCGGCGTCACGGTGTGAAAACCGCGCCTCCATGAAGTCCCGCCTCCCGCACGTCATCCTCGCCGCCGTTCTCTGCTCCGGCGCGGCCCGGTCTGTGGAGCCGCCGCGGGATGGCATCCACGATGACGCGCGGGCCTTCGGCGCGCAGACCCGGCAGGTGCTGGCATGGGAAATCGTTGAGGCATCGGCGCGCGCGGGCTGCGCCTTCTGGGTCTCGGTGGATTCCTACAACGGATCAGGCCGCAACATCCGCCGCCATGCCCGCGACCTGCGCCGCGCATGGAGCGGCGATGCCGACGCGGTGCTCCTGGCCTATGAGCGCTCCAGCAACCAGCTTGGCTTCTCTTTTTCACCCGGCCTGTGGGAAAAGCACACGCCGGCCGCGCTCGCGGTGCTGGTGCATGAGGCGGGCGCCTCCATGTCGCGCACGGACACCAGCCTGGAGGAGCGCCTGTCAGGAGCCGTCAGCGTGCTGCTGGAGGGGATGAGAAGGCTGGAGGAGGGGCGCATCAGGTCCGCGCGCCCGCTTTCCATCGCCGACCGCAGACTGGCGGTTTATTTCACGCCGGTGCTGGCGGCGGGCGCGCTGCTGTTCTTCGCCGCCGGCATGATCGCGCGCCGCGGCCCGGGCATGGACACGCGCGAGTCTTGTTTTCCTGAAGTCCAGGTTGGCTGCCGCTACGGCGCCCCGCACGGCGGCGGTGTGGTGGCTGTGGCGGCGCCGCGGAATGGCACGCACGATTGAGCCGGGTCAGACGATGGCCGCCTGGCGCTCCCTCACATGGCGCAGGATTTTTTCATCATCATCCCCGGCGGCCCAGACCACGCGCAGAAAGTCGGCGGGATGAATGTCGAACTTCGAGAGGAAAGCCCTGTCGCCTCCGCAGCCGAACATGGTGTCAGGGTCCATCTCGCCGCGCAGCTTGGCGCGCGCCTTGGCGATGATGCGCGGCAGCCAGGGGATGCCGTCCATCTCCGCCGTCTTGGCCGGCAGTTCCGAAGGCTGCACGATGCGCGCGCTCGGCACGCCCTTCTGGATCGCCAGAAAATAGTCCCTCCTCACCGCCGCCACCAGCAGCGCGGTGATGGCCGTCGGGTCCTCGCCGCCGGAGGTCACATTGTCCTCCACAAAGTCGAAAAACTCGCGCTCACGACAGCCGATGGATTTCAAAAACTCCTGATCCTCGTCGCTGAACCAGGCTTCGAAATCGCGGTTGCCCTCGTCATACTCGTCCACGCAGGCGTCGAAGAGTTCCACGAAGTAGGAGTCCCAAATGTAGTGCTTCATCGCGCCCATCTTTGGCGCGCCGCAGGGCGATGGCACGCGGAAATTCCCGCTTTTTTCCAGGCCGGCCTGAACCGTTGCGCATGGTGTCGGAATCGTGCCGAGCTGACGCCGCGACGCTGTTCCGCCCTCATGCATCATGCATTGAGGTCCCAGGCTCCGGAGGGTGCAAAAGAGAAAGTGTTCGGCAGATCCCAAGCGCAAAACCAAAGGACGGCCTGAACTCCGCTATCAGGCTGGGGAATTGAAAAAATCCGCAAACAGCGGCAAAGCGGTGGCTGTTTTTGAGATCAATCCTTGCCGGCCTGCTTTTTCTTCTTCCCGCCTTTGCCTGATGACTTGGAATTGTATTCCGGGTTCGTCTGCCGCGGCAGCGGAGCGCTGGTGGATTTCATCCAGGCGAGCAGGTCTTCGAGCAGTTCGTCGCGTTTCGCGGTGTCGGTGGCGGCGAGGTCGGTGTGCTCGCCGGGATCGGTGGCGAGGTGGTAAAGCTCCGCGGCGCGGTTGGTGGCGAGCTTTTCGCGCCCGCCGTCGAGCTGCCATTCCTCGTGGTAGAGGTGCAGTTTCCAGTCGCCTTTGCGGATGACGCTGACTGGCCGCGTGCGGAAGACGGGATCGCGACCGCGCAGCACGGGATCATCGAGATAGCCGGGGAAGTGCCAGAACACGGCCTGCCTTTGCAGGGCGCTGCCGCCTTTGAACAAGGGCAGCAGGCTCTCGCCATCGAGCGTCGCGGTGGACGCTGCTGCACCGGCGGCAGCGAGGAAGGTGGGGTAAAAGTCCACGTTGGTCACCGGCACATCGCAGGTGCTCCCCGGCGACACGACACCCGGCCAGCGGGCGAGCATCGGCACGCGGATGCCGCCCTCGTAGTAGCCGCCCTTGGCTCCACGCAGCGGCTCGTTCGTGACATGGGGGCTGCCGTTGTCGGAGGTGAAGACGACGAGTGTGTTCTCCTCCAGCCCGAGCGCCTTGAGCTTGTCGAGCACCATGCCGATGCCCGTGTCCATGTCGGCGAGGCACGCTCCAAGCATGGCGTGACCGTGACCGAGCCTGCCGGGCGGTTTGTCTTTGAATCGCGCTTGAGTTTCGGCGCGGCCCTCCAGCCGCGCGTGCACGGCGTAGTGGGGAATGTAGGCGAAGAAGGGGCGCTCGCGGTTGGCCTCGATGAACTCACACGCCGCGTTGGTGATGGAAAAGATGGCCTTGGGGTCGGCGGGATCGTCGCTGTTGAGGCCGGGCTTGGAGTGCTGGATCACATCAAAACCCGCGTGCTCGGACTTGCCGGTCTTTGAGTCCTTCATGTGGCATTTGCCAAAGAAGCCCGTGGCGTAGCCGGCGGCCTTCAGGGATTCGCCCAGCATCATCGTATCCGGCGGCAGGTTTGGGCGGTTGGGCACCGGGATCATGCGCATGAGCGTCTTGGGGCCGCGATCTGTGGAACCCACCGCATACACGCCGTGACGCGGCGTGTATTGGCCGGAGAGCATGCAGGCTCGGCTCGGCTGGCAGTTTCCCGCCGATGCGTAGGCATGACGGAACACCATGCCTTCCCGCGCGAGCTGGTCGAGACGCGGAGTCTCCAGGAAATCCGATCCGGCAAATCCCGGCTCCTGCCAACCGAGGTCATCGGCGAAGATTAACACGATGTTCGGCTTTGACGCGGCCGCTGAGCCGTATGCAAGCGTGAGGCAGGCTAAGGAGGTCAGCAATGCTTGGATCATGAGAGGTTGAGGTTAGTTGAGGTCGAGATCATTCACCCGGACTTGCTTGGGCTTCTTTGGCGGAGCGCTGTCCGGGTGGAGGCCGGCCATGCGAGGAGTGGTGGGGCGGACGGGGCCCCAGTTGATGGCGTAAGGATAAGCGGCGACATGTTTTTCGATGGCGGCCCAGTTTTGCCTCACCTGAGCGGCGAGGGCGTCGTCTTTCTTTTTCCAGTAGCGGTCCATGATGACGATGTTTTCCACCATCATGCGGGTGTAAGTGAGACCGGCCTGGATGAAGGCGACGCGTCTGGCAAAGAGGGAGTCCGCAGGCACGGCGTCGGCGGCTCGGTCGAGTCTCGACTGGGATTCGCTCAGCAAATCGGCGGTGTAGAGCTGGGGAAAGGTGAAGACGCCGGCCTCGCCGTTCTTGGCAGTGAAGGCCATGCGCTCTTTTTCGAGAGCCTCGAAGTACTCGCGCACCTGCGGCGCGGCGGGGCCGAAGGCGCGGGTGTAGTAGTCGGCAAGGATGGCGTCCGCGTCGGCGGCGGGATTCCATGCGAGCTGCGCCATGATGTAGTAGAGCGGCCCGACGGTGCTCCAGTGCTCCCACACGCCGTCAATGTAAATGCCAATGCAGTTCGCGGCGGCCACGTCTTTGAAATCGCGGATCGTCTGCGCCAAATGAATGTCCGGCAATCCTTGTTGCCAGCCGGCGGGGCTGCCGGTGTTGGGCCGCCAAAACATGGAGGGCACGATTTTTGCCCACGCCTCAAACTGTTGCCGGTAGGTGTCGCCGCGCGTCGAGCCGCGATCCACGAGGCCGGTGCGGCCGAAGAAGTTTGCGACCACGGTCATGATGACATTGTCCGCGGGCCGCGCTTTCACCGGCGCGGGGCGCGAGTGGCCGTAGCTGAGCATCATGACGCGATAGTCTTTGCCGGGATGCTTCTGCTTTAATAACTCACCGAGCTTGTTGGCGAAGGTGACATCGCGGTCGCTGGTGGCGGGGCGTGTTTCGTTTCGCTTGAACCAGTTGAAGACGCGCGGCTCGCCATCGGGGTGATCCCAGGCGGTGCAGTTGTCGCACACACAATGGCCGCTGGCCCAACTGTCGTTAGGCGATGCATTGAAAACGGTGCGGTGCGGGTCCTGCCGGAGTTGTTCCTCGACGCCTTTGAGCCACAGTTCCCACACCTTGGGGTTCGACATGCAGAGCTTGGCATTGCGCGGATTCGGGAAGCCGCTGCGCGTGCCGTCGGGCTGGAGCGCGAAGATTTCGGGGTGCTTCTCATGATGGCGTTCCCACCAATCGCCAAAGCCGTGCCCGCCTTCAAGGGAGAGCGAGCAAAGCTGCAATCGCTGGCGCATCGTCCACTCCTGCGACTTGCCGTAGCCTTTGTTGCCGAGGCGGCAGTAGTTGAAGACCGTGCCGCGCGCGCGCATCCGCGGATGATGGCTGTATTCAAGCGGCGTGCTGATCGAGACACGCTCGCTCTTGGGCACATCCTCGCCCAGCTCGCCCGGCCAAAACCAGCGCACGCCGAGCTGGTCCTGCAAAAAGGTGTACACCGCGTTGATCGTGCCATACTCCTGCTGCACGCCCTTGATGACGCCCTCTTTCGTCGTGATGTCCAGCCCCGCCGGATCCCAGCGGTCGCGCCCGGCGATGACGACGTGCTTTTCGTTCGCCGTGATGACGATCTCCTCGGGATGCTGGAAATCGAAGTCCGTTTTCGGAAACAGCGCCTTCACCTCCGGCTGCACGCCGATCCAGATGGCGCGCTGCGGCACGTTCGCAGGCGCGCCTTCCATCACCGGCGGCTTTTGGCCGCTGATCTTCGCGATATAGTCAGCGAGAACTTCCGCAGCCTCCCGCGTGCGCGGTGGCGCGTCCTTGAAAATCACGATGGGAGCGGGCGGAGTTTCTTTGTCCACAAGGACAAGATCGGCGGCATGGGCGGACGGAAGACAGGCGAGTAGAAAAAATGCGCGTAAATGCATCGCGTTGAGCAACGCTTGCAGTCCGACGATCTTGCGATACTGGGAGGCTGCAAAAAACGCCGGCGGCGCAATACTGTGTCGTGACCTGCCCGGGAGGGACACGCGCTCAGCGGACCTCGCGCTTCAGCCAGTCCATGCACTCGGCAGGGTTCTGCATGAAAAGCAACTCCTCACCAAAGGCCAGCAACTGCTCAGCGTCCAAACGCCGCACCAGCGGCCCCGCGCGTCGCGCGATCATCGGAAACTTGCGTGCGATCTGGCGCAAAGCCAGCTCGCCCCGGCCTTCCACACGGCCCTCCACACGGCCCTCCACACGGCCCTCATTGCGTCCGCGCAGGCGTCCGATTTCGACGAAGGGGTTGATGAGCTTGGGCATGGGTTTCAGCTTGGGTTCCTTGCGCGCAAGACTATCCACCTTCCGGTCCAGTTGCAAGACCTGTTCCTCCGCCAGCGGCAGGTAGTGGTTCACGAAGTCCAGCGCCGCCTCCAGGTCCTCCGCCTCGAACTCCTGCCTCAGCGCCTCGGCCATCGTGCTCACGATGGCGTCCACTTGCTGGTCCGCCTCCAGCTTCATCAGCGCGGTGAGCGCCAGTGCGGCCACGTTTTTGCCACGCAGATGCGGCAGCGGGTTCATGCGCCGGAAGTGCAGCACGGGGCATTTCACATGAATGGCGGCCAGGCGTCCAAAGTCCCAGCGCAGCTCGCCGGGCTGCGGAGTCTCCGGCTTCGGGTAGGTCAGCAAGAGCACGGGCATGACCGGCAGGCGGTAGCGGATGCCGTCGCGCAGGGCGTACTCGCCCATGCGCTCCAGCGCGGCGGGGTGGGGTTTGTTCTGGCTTTCGACATGAATGAGGAAGGCGGTCTCGCGCTTTTTCCAGAGGGTCTTGAAAAGCACATCACCCACGCGCCGGGGGCGTTTGCCGCCGCGCGGGTGCTCTTTGTCGAGATACTCGATGTGGTCGAGGTCGGCGAACCTGGCCAGCTCCGGGAGGAAGGCGCGGAAGAAATCCCGCAGCAGCCTCGGCTGGTGGAGGAGCTTTTTGATGAGGTCGTCGTGTGTGGGCGCGGGGAAATCGGCGGCGGGAGTCTTGGCGCGCATGAGGAGAGCATAACCATTGACACCGCGTTTGTCGCCAAAGATTCAGCAGGGCATGGAACTCATGATTTTTTCACCGACAAAGCTACCGTTGCCTTTTCGTATTCTCCGGCCATGTCCGAGCCATCCTCCAGCCGTCGTCA
This sequence comes from Verrucomicrobiaceae bacterium UBA2429, assembly GCA_002343505.1. GTDB lineage: Bacteria > Verrucomicrobiota > Verrucomicrobiia > Verrucomicrobiales > Verrucomicrobiaceae > Prosthecobacter. The sequence goes on from DDQZ01000079.1 coordinate 95,040, forward strand.
TTTCCTCAAAACCGCGGCAGCCGCCACGGCGGTGTCCACCTTTAACATTGTGCCGCGTCATGTGCTGGGCGGGCCGCGCTTTGTGCCACCTAGCGAGAAGGTGAATGTGGCCATCGTGGGCGCGGGCGGGCAGGGCAGGGTGAACCTGCGCCAGCTCCTCCAGCTCGACGATGTGCAGGTGATCGCCGTGGCGGACGCGGCGGAGTCGTTCAGCTTGGAAAACTTTTATTACAAGGGCATGGGCGGGCGTCTGCCGACGAAGGCGGACATCGAGAAGCACTATGCGGAAAAGACGCCGAACTTCCGCTGCGCGGATTATGAGGACTTCCGTGTGATGCTGAAAAAGGAGAAGGCGGTGGACGCCGTGCTGTGCGCCACACCCGACCATCTGCACGCTTATGTCTCCTGCGTGGCGATGCGCGCGGGCAAGCATGTGTACTGCGAGAAACCGCTCACGCACAACATCTGGGAGTCCCGCCATGTGGCGAAGGTGGCCGCCGAGACAGGCGTGGCCACGCTGCTGGGAAGCCAGGGGCACTCCTCGCTGGGCACGCGGGAGACGATCGAATACATCCAGGATGGCGCCATCGGCACGGTGCGGGAGATTCACTCCTGGGTCGGGGCGAAGCGGTGGAATCCAACGCTGACCGGCAAGCCGGCCGACACACCGCCCGTGCCCGCCGGGCTGAACTGGGACCTCTGGCTCGGCCCGCGCGAGGAGCGTCCGTTTCATCCAGCCTACTTTCCTGTGGCATGGCGTGATTTCTGGGCCTTCGGCACCACGGGCATCGGCGACTTTGGCTGCCATGATCTCAACACGGCGGTGCGCGCCTTTGACCTGCCGCTGCCGGAGCGCGTGCAGGCCTTTGCGGCCGGTGTCATGGACAGCGAGATCGCCCCGCATGGCTCGATCATTCATTACCACTTCCCCGCTGGCGGGAAGCGTCTGCCGATGAAGCTCACCTGGTATGATGGCGGTCTCATGCCGGAGAAGCCGGAGGCTCTCGGCGCCTTCCCGTTGCCAAGGCGCGGGACCTTGTATGTCGGTGACAAGGGCGTGATCCAATGCGATGGCAGCGGAGGAGCGCCGCGTCTGTTCCCGGACGTGCTGCGCGCCTCGTATCAAAAACCCGAGCCCCGCTTGAAGCGCTCCGCCGGGCATCATCGCGACTGGATTGACGCCTGCAAAGGCGGCCCTGCGGCGAGCAGCCCGTTTGATTATTCCGCGCACCTCACTGAGATCGTGCTGCTCGGCGTGCTCTCCCTGCGCACGGGCAAGGAAATCGTCTGGGATGCCGCGAACATGAAAGCCACCGGGCTGTCCGCTGCGGATGCGTTCATTCGCGAGAGCTATCGTCCGGGTTGGGAAGTCGTCTGAGCCACCCGCACCCCAAGCCCATGTCCGTCACCATCGCCTTCACTTCCCTTTCCCCCGCCGACCACGAGGCCGTGGCACGGCTGCTGCACCGCTCCCTGGTGGACTGGTATGAGAGCCGTCTGCGCCAGGGGGCGCGCTTTGGCGAGAGCCACGAACCTTTCCTGCTTTTTCCGCAGGTGTATGAGGCGCTGGATGCCGGTGAATGCGTCACCGCGCGGGATGAGGCCACTGGCGAGATGCTCGGCGTGTGCTTCTCCCATGAGCGCGAGACGCATGTGGCTGTGGGCATCGTGGCCACCGCGCCCGAGGCGGCGGGGCGCGGGATCGCGCGCGGCATGATGCAGGCGGTGCTGGAAAAAGCGCGCCGACTCGGCAAGCCGGCGCGTCTTGTTTCCAGCCTGCTGAATCTGGACTCCTTCTCGCTTTATACCCGGCTTGGCTTTGTCCCTGGCGTCATTTTTCAAGACATGCTCATCACGGTGCCGGACACCGGCATGGCAGTGCCCGCGCCTCAAGGTGTGGAGCAGGTGCGCGAGGCGCGCGCGGAAGAGGCGGGGCGCGTCGCGGACTTTGAGATGACGCTGCAAGGCATCCGTCGGGAAAAGGACATCGCCTTCTTCCTGCGCAACGAGGTGGGCTCGTGGCGGGTGCTGGTGAAGGAGGGAGCGGAGGGGGAATTGAGCGGCTTTCTGGCGCTGAGCACGCATCCCTCGTTCACGATGATCGGCCCCGGAGTGTGCGCGGATGAGGAAAGCGCGGCGGCCCTGCTCTGGAGCGCGCTGGACGGGCTGCGCGGACGCACGCTCGTTTTCCTCGTGCCATGCGCGGCGGCTGGTCTTGTGCGCATGGCCTACGGCAGGGGCGCGCGCAATGTGGAGCTGCATGTGGCACAGTCCACCGCGCCTGTGGCGGGCGCGCGCGGCATTGTCTTTCCCACCTTCATGCCTGAGTCGGCGTAGGCTTTTTTGCCGCCGTTTTCTTCATCTGGAGAGTGGTGGCAACGATCACTCTTGAAGCACGAGCACGAAGATGAGGCGGCCATCGCGCCACTTGGGGCCGCCTATGAAGAGGGGGCTGCCGGGTTTGAGGATGGTGTCGGTCTTGACGAGCACTTGCTGGTCGCGCCAGAACTGGAGGTGGAGATTGATGCCGCCGCCGGGGGCGGGGCCTTTGGAGTCCACCTTGAGAAAGATGTCTTTCGAGGGCACAACCCAGGATTCATACTCGCGGAAGACATCCTGCAGGTGCTCGCCGATGATTTCGAAGCGGCCATGCTCGGGGAAGACCTTGGCTAGGCGCTGCTGCAAGTCGCGTATGACCGGCGCGGTGGTGGAGGTTTTTGCGGCGTCAGACGATGCGGCGGTGGCGTGGATGAGCGCACCCCAGACTTTCCCCTCAATGGCCGGCTGGCCGCGGTCTGGACGGGCCGCGATGCCCTGCCCCGGATGGGTCATGGCGCACAGGCAGCAGATGAAAGCCAGGATTCTCATTCGCCAAGGTTTGCGGTGAGCGGGACTGCGTCCGGCCTCGGCCTGGCATACGGAGTGCCGTGCTCGTTTTGCAGGGCCACAGCCAGCATCTGACGCTCCGCGTTCGCTTCGCGAAGGAAGCCCACGAGCGGACGATCGGCGGGCATTTCCTCGAGTCCGTCGAGCATGAGCACGGTGGCCTGGGCGTCATCAGAGAACCATGTCTGGGCAGTGACGCCGGGATCAGGCGCGTAAGTGGTGAGCACGAGGCTGTTCTTCAATGACTCATGCTGCCATGCAAAGGTGGCGCCGAAAACGAGAGCTGCCGCGGCGGCGCCGAGAGCGAGGCCGGGCAGGCGGAACCATTCCAGCCATGAGCCGGCCGGCGTCCGGGAGGCGCGGGAGGGGTTTTCCTCCCGCGCGATGCGGACCTGGATCTGGCTGTTGAAGAAGTCGGCATGCGGCACAGGCAGGGTTTTGGGCAGGTGCGCGCGCAGTTCGCGCGCCAGCTCTCGCATGGCCTCGGCCTCGCCGCGCAGGATGGGGTCGGCGTTCATGCGGGTGACGAAGCGCTCGCGCTCCAGCGGCGGCAGCTCGTCATCCAGCCAGCGGATGAGATCATGGTCTTCACTTGGCGTTTTCATAGGTGTCCTTGAGGAGTTCTTGCAGTTTCTTGCGGGCGTAAAAAAGGCGGCTCATGACGGTGCCGATCGAGCATGGAATGGCGGCGGCGATCTCATCATAAGCCATGCCCTCGATCTCGCGCATGATGATGACCTGCCGGTGGTCGGCACTGAGCTGGGCGATGGCGGCGCGGATTTTTTCGCCGAGCTCGGCATTCTTGAGCGCCTCGTCCGGGGCGGCGTCGGCATAAGGGGCCGTCTCGGCTCCCGCGGCGATTTTGTGCTCGGTGCGGGAGTCGTCGAATTCGCCATCGCCCTGGATTTTCTTTTTCCGCAGCCAGTCGTAGGTGCCATTGTGCGCGATGCGGTAGAGCCAGGTGTAAAAGGCCGAGTCCATCTTGAAGCCCGGCAGGGCGCGCCAGGCTTTGATGAAAGCCTCCTGCGCGAGGTCCCACGCCTCGGTTTCATTCTGGATCATGTGATAAGTCATGGCGTAAATTCTCCCCCGGTAACGAGTCACGAGCAGGTCGAATGCCCGCGAATCGCCCGCCTGGCTGCGCTTGACCAGCTCGGTGTCCGGAATTTCGGCCGGCTCAGGCGCAGGGGAGGCGGGCATGTTCTGGGATGTCACAGGTGGAGACGGCAGCGCCGGAACGCTTATTCAGGCCAATCTCACGCAAAACACCCCAGCGTCAAAGCGCAGATTTCGCCTCCGGCCGAAGCGGCAGCCAAGTGGCGCGGGCGGTGTCTATTCAGCCACCTGGCGCAGTGAGCGGGCGTCCATTGTCACCGGGGCCGAGTCTGATCAAAAAGGGCACTGCTTTTACGGCCCACTTTTCAGGCCCCGGATAGTGCGCCGCCCCGTCCCCGAAGCAACTGCGCAGCATCTCCGTGTCTATGATGCCGGGATTCAGGGGGATGACCGCCACCCTGCCGCCGGTTTCCTGCGCGACGGCCATGGAGAGTCCCTCAATAGCATGCTTGGTGGCGCAATACGGGGCCACCTCCGGCGAGGTGGAGCGCCCCCAGCCGGAGGAGAAATTCACCACCACGCCCGACCCGCGCGCGAGCATGGCGGGCATGAAATGGCGCATCATGCTGGCGGTGCCTTTGATGTTCACATCCACCACCCGGCCAAACTCCTCCGCGCCGACTTCCCAGAGTGGCGCGCTGGTGTTGACCACGGCGGCGTTGTTCAGCAGCAGGTCGGGAACGCCGCACTCAGCCAGCGCTTCTTTGCAAAAGCCCGCCACCCGCGCCTCGTCCGCCACATCGCAGACGGAGAAAAAATGCGGAGCGGGATGCGCTGCTTGCAGTTTTTGCACCGCCTCCGCCGTGCGCGCGCAGCCGGCCACGGTCCAGCCATGGCGGATGAACTCTCCCACCATCGCGCGTCCCAGGCCGCGCGTGCATCCGGTGATGACGACGAGTTTGTTCTTTTTCATGAGCGGAATATATGCGCCTCAAGCCTGGAGCCTGTCACGCTTTGCCTCAACGCTCCTCGATCCACCCAGGCGCGGGGTAGCTGCCGAGCACTTTCACCGTGGAGCCCAGGGCGGCGAGGTCGGCCAGGCTTTCCTGGATCGGCGCTTCCTCATGATGACCGCTCACCTCCAGGAAAAAGCGCGCCTGCACGCCCTCGCAGTCGCCAGGCACGGGACGGTTCTCGATCTGGCGCACATTCACATTCCGCCGCGCGAAGATCTGCAGCACCTCCAGCAGCGCGCCGACACGGTCGCGCGCGTGGACCATGAGCATGGTGTTGTCATGCCCAGTGGGCGCGCCGCTTCTCCGGCCGAGGATGATGAAGCGCGCGCGGGAAGTGTGCTCTCCTGGCGAAGCGGCCAGTACTTTGAGCGCGTGCAGCTCCGCTCCCAGAGGCGTGCCGAGCGCGGCGGCGCCAGGCTCCGTCTCCGCATGAGTGGCGGCGAGGCTGGCGGAGGCGCTTTCGACGAGACGCGCGGCTGGAAAGCAGCGCGCCAGCCAGGGGCGGCACTGCGCCAGCATCTGGGGATGGCCGAAAATCACAGTGACCTGCGCCGCGTCGGTCTTCGACATGACGACGGTCTCCACCTTCCACAAAATCTCCGCGTAAATCTGCAAGGGCGAGTCCACCAGCCGGTCAAGCGTGTGATGCACCGCGCCCTCGGTGGAGTGCTCGATGGGCAGCACACCGTAGTCCGTCTCCTGCGCGGCCACGCGGGCGAAGACTCCCTCCGTGCTGGCCTCGGCCACATAGGAAACGCTGTTGCCAAACTTGTTGATCGCCACCTGGTGAGTCCATGAGCCCGCGGGGCCGAGGTAGGCGATCTTGAGGCTGTTTTCCAGCGCCAGGGCGGCGCTCATGATCTCGCGGAAAATGGCGCGGATGGCCTTCTCGGTGAGCTTGCCGTTTTGCGCGGTGTTCAACTCGCAAAGCTTGCGCAGCAGCTTTTCCTCGCGACCCGGCACATAGATGTCGAGGCCGTCCTTTTTTTTGATCTCGCCGATCTTGTGCACCATCTCGGCGCGCTCGTTCAGCAGGTGGATGAGCTGCTGGTCTATCGCGTCAATTTTCTGGCGTGCTTCTTCGAGGGACATGAGTCACGCGGGTGGGGATAGGGGTCACTCGCCGGAGGAGGGCGCGGCATCCGCGGCGGCGGCGGATGGCTCGTCAGCCGGGGCCTGGGCGTTCGCTTCTCCGTCATCACTGACGGGGGCCAGGGAAAGCTGCTTCTCCTCCGCTGCCGGGGAGGCCTGCCCGGATTCCGGCGAGGGCAGCTTCACGCGGCGCAGTTCGGCGGCATTTGGCAGCTCGTCCAGCGTGCGCACGCCGAAATGGTCGAGAAAGGCATCCGTCGTGCCATAGAGCAAGGGTTTGCCGGGCAGATCGGCGCGGCCTTCGATCTTCGCCAGGCCCCGGTCCACGAGCTGCTGCACCATGGCGTCCACACTCACGCCGCGCACCGCCTCGATGCCCGCTTTGGTGATCGGCTGACGGTAGGCGATGATCGCCAGCGTC
>DDQZ01000079.1:101638-107300 GCA_002343505.1 Verrucomicrobiaceae bacterium UBA2429
CGGTAGGCGATGATCGCCAGCGTCTCCAGCGCCGGCTGGCTGAGGCGCTGGACTTTTTTGCCCGGATAAAGCGCGCGGCACCACTCGGCAAACTCGATCCTGGCGCACAACCGCCATCCGTGGCTGCGCTCCACAATCGTGAAAGCGCGCCCGTCCTTCTCGTAGTGCGCGGTGAGCTGGTCTATGGCCTCGCGGATGCCGGCCTCGTCCACCGCCAGGAGCGGCTCCAGCCACTCCGGCGGCTGCTCGCCGGCGGCCTCCTTGATGTCCTTGGCCGTCTCTTTGACCGCCGCCGCCATTTTTTCCAGAAGCAGCGGCTCCTGGGTGGCAAAAAGAAGGCTTTCGACGATGGCGGTCAGTTCCATGATGGGCCGCCCATCCAAGCAAGCACGGGGGGAGAGTCAAGCCACGCTTGGGCGCGAGGTTGAGCGCGCCTGCTCGGAAAGCACATCGCACCGCCTCGCATGGAAAAAAAGCCGCTCCCGCCACGCTCACCGGATCTTCGCGTCCGGCAGTTCGGACTTGATGCCCTCATCCAGCGGCATCTTGTCGTTTTCGGCTGTCAAGCCGGCACCGGCCATGACACGAGCCAGCTCGTTTTTCATCTCCGCGACCACGGAGGCGTATTTGGGATTGGCGATCAGGTTGTGCCGCTCTTCCGGGTCGAACTCGATGTTGTAAAGCTCGGCCATGTGGCGGTCCGGCGTGCCGTCGCCATGCGGATAATGCACATACTTCCACGACTCGGTGCGCACGCCGCGCACGTTCGGCGTGTAGGGGAACTGCTTCTCGTAGTTGTAATGATAGAGCCAGCTCCCGCGCCAGCCGGGGTCGCCTTCACGCGCGAGCCTGACCCACGATCTGCCGTGGATGCCCTCCAGCGCGGGCGCGCCGCAGAGTTCGAGAATGCTGGGCGCCATGTCGAGGGTGAGCACCTGCTGCTCGACGACCACCGGCTTGTCCGCCGGGACGAGTCCGGGGTAGCGCACGACTAGCGGGATGCGGATGCTGGCCTCGTGCATGGTGCGTTTGTCCACCATGCCGTGCTCGCCGTTGAGGATGCCATTGTCGCCCATGAGGACGATGATGGTGTTGTCCAGCTCGCCGCGCTTTTTCAGCAGCTCATAAAGGCGGCCCATGCTGTCATCCACGGAGAGCAGCGTGCCCCAGTAGGCGCGCGTCATGGCCTCGAAGTCCTTCACCGCCTCGGGGCTGTCGTCGGGGGATTTTTTCCGCCATTCGAAGAGCGGCCCGTAAATGCCGTGCCAGGTGTAAAGCCGCTCGGTGATCCATTTCGGCTTGTCCTCCAGCATGAAGGCCGTCTCGGGATACGGGATGCGCGCGTTTTCAAAGGACTTTTCATACTTCGGTTCCGGGAAGTAAAAGCTGTGCGGCGCCTTGTGCCCGATCATCAGGCACCAGGGCTTGTCCCCGCGCTCGCGGCCCAGCCATTCCTCGGCCATCCCGGTGACGACATGCGTGTAATAACCCGGCACCACCTTCGCGCCCTGGCCGTTGATGTTGAACTCGGTGTCGAAATACTTGCCCTGCCCCTTGTGCGTCACGAACCAGTTGAAGCCGGGGCGCGGCTCGTCGTTGTCCTCGCCCATGTGCCACTTGCCGATGTAGGCGGTGTCATAGCCCGCGCCTTGCAACACCATGGGGAAGCTTTTGAAGCCCTCGGGATACTCGGTGAAGTTGTTCGTCACCCCGTGCTTGTGCGCATACATGCCGCTGAGGATGCTGGCGCGGCTGGGCGAGCAGAGTGAGGTGGTGCAGAAGGTGTTTTTGAAATGCACCCCTTCCCTGCCGATGCGGTCCATGTTCGGCGTCTTGAGATGCTTGCTGCCACCGAGACCGATGGCATCCCAGCGTTGGTCGTCGGTCAGGACAAAGAGCACGTTCGGGCGCGCGGCGTCAGCGCCAGGCAGGAGCGCCCCGAGAGCGCAGACGACAGTGAGAAAAAAGGCGGTTGGCAGTCTCATGGCAGTGCGCAAAACGCACGGGAGGCGGATTCTTGCAAACGCATTCTCCCCGGATCAGGCCGGGCGCTTTGAGGCATACCCCTTTTGCTTGGCTCAAAATGGGCCGGTTTATCTCAAAATTGAGAATCAATACTTGTGAATGACCTCATTTGAATATAATTACCATATTCAGACAATCCACTCGAACAATTCCCAGGCCGCGACTCCTCACTGCTCTCTCATGCTCCCCTTCCCGTCCAGCATCCGCCAGTTTGCAGCCCAGTCCGGCTGTCTGACTCTGATCTGGACACTCGCCGGGATTTTGGCTTGGCCCCTGGCCGCTCAAGATTTCCAGCCTGCCTACGATCTGGCAAAACCCCCCGGCGCCTCCCTGGACGCCCCCTCCATTCTGGCGCATGGCAAGCTGCCCGGCGATGGCTTTGGCCGCGTCATCCGCACCGGGGATGTCAATGGTGACGGTATTGAAGACTTGATTGTCGGCTCAGCCACCGCGAGCGCCGGGGCTACCCGGGTCAACGCGGGCACAGTCTGCATCTGGTTCGGCAGCGGGCAAATCGGCGGCGTGTTTGACGCCTCATCCTCCGCAGGCAGAGCGCCGGATGTGACCCTGCTGGGCGCGCGCGCAGGCGATAGTCTCACTTCCGGCGGCGCTCTCACCGTGGCGGATGTGAATGGCGACGGCATCGCCGACATCCTCCTCGGCGCCCCCGGCGCGGACGGCCCCTCCGCCAGCCGCGATGGCGCGGGGGAAAGCTATATTGTCTTTGGCCGCGACATTTTTCCCAATGTGCTCGACCTGGCCGTCCAGGGAGATGGAGGCGCGGATGTCACGATCCACGGTGCCAGCGAGGGGGACAGCCTCACCTCCGGCGGCGCTTTGACTGCGGGGGATGTCAATGGCGACGGCATCACCGACCTGCTCCTTGGCGCACTGGCCGCCGATGGCCCGGACGAGTCGCGACCCAGCGCGGGCGAGGCTTATGTCATCTTCGGCAGGGAGGAGTTTCCCTTCACGCTGGACCTCGGCATTCAAGGCCCCGGCGGTGCTGATGTCACCCTCTACGGCGCGGACGAGGGCGATTTCCTGGCCTACGACGGCGCGCTCAAGGCGGCGGATGTCAATGCGGACGGTTTACCGGACATCATCCTCGGCGCGGTCGGCGCGGACGGTCCCGATGAAACACGCGAAGCCGCAGGCGAATGCTACATCGTCTTTGGCAGGCCGGGACTGCCCCCCGTCCTTGATCTGAAAATCAGCGGCCCCGGCAACGCGGATGTCACCCTTTACGGCGTCAGCCCTGACGATCAGATGACCTCCGGCGGCTCCATTGTCGTGGCCGATGTCAATGGCGACGGCATTGACGATCTCCTGCTCGGCACACCCGGCGGCGACGGTCCGAATGACACCCGCAGCGGCGCGGGCGAAAGCTACATTGTTCTTGGCCGCCCCTTCTTCCCGCCGGTCATGGACCTGGCCTTCCAGGGCCACGGCGGCGCTGATGTCACCCTCCATGGCGCCTCCGCCGAGGACAGCCTCACCTCCGGCGGGGCGCTGGCCGCTGCGGATGTGAACAAGGACGGCATCGCCGACATCCTCCTCGGCGCGGGACTGGCCGATGGGCCGGAGGAAAGCCGCCTCAGCGCGGGCGAGGCTTGCATCGTCCTGGGCCGGCCCGTTTTTCCCGTCACGCTTGACCTCGCCATCCAGGGACCCGGCGGCGCGGATGTCACCCTCTATGGCGCGTCTCCCGGCGACAACCTCGCCATCGGCGGCGCGCTGCTCGCGGCGGATGTGAACCAGGACGGCCGCGCCGATCTCATCCTCGGCGCGCTGCTGGCCGACGGACCGGAGGAAGGCCGCTCCAACGCCGGCGAGGCCTGCGTCATCCTCGGCCGCGATGCCTTCCCGCCCGTGCTCGACCTCGCCATTCATGGACCCGGCGGCGCGGACATCACCCTTTACGGCGCCACCGCCAATGACCAGCTCACCCGCGAGCGGTCCCTGGCCGCCGGCGACATCAATGGCGACGGCATCCCCGACATCCTCCTCGGCGCGCGCGATGCCGACGGCCCCGGCGAGGCGCGCGGCGGAGCCGGCGAAGTCACCGTCATCCTCGGCAGCGGCATCCCCTTCACCGGCCCGCAGATCACCCTGCACCAGCCCGCCGGCACCTACCTGGCCGACGGCGGCGGGCGCTACTTTGGCGCGGTGCTGCTCAACAACATCGGCACCCGCCTTTTCACCGTCGTCAACACCGGCACCGAGCCCCTCACCGGCATCGCCATCACCCTCGGCGGCGTCAATGAGGACGACTACTCCGTGGACCGCGCCGCCCTGCCCGCCGAGCTTGCCCCCGGCCAAAGCGGCGCCTTCCTCGTCACCTTCGCCCCCGGCACCCTCGGCCTGCGCGCCGCCGCCATGCAGATCCACAGCAGCGACACCAGCCGCAGCCCCTATGATGTGCGCCTCACCGGCATCGGCGCCGCGCCCGAGCTCTCCGTCGAGCAGCCCGCCGGCAGCCCGCGCCACACCGGCTCCACGCGCGCCTATGGCGGGGGGGCCACCGGTTACAGCAAGAACCTCGTCTTTGTCCTCAAAAACATCGGCACCGCCGATCTCGAAGGCGTGATCCCCTCCCTCACCGGGGCGGACGCCGCCCGCTTCAGCTTCCCCGCGCCCGCCTCCAGCACCATCGCCCCCGGCCAGAGCCTGAGCCTGCCCGTCACCTTCACCCCCGGCGTGCTTGGAGACTTCAGCGCCGCCCTGCACGTCATCAGCAGCGTCTCGCCGGACGCGCCTTACGTCGTCCACCTCACCGGCTCCGGCGTGCCGCCCGCGCCCGAGCTGGACCTCGAGCAGCCCGCGCACACCGTCCTGGAAAGCGGCGGCGCCCGCGCCTATGGCAGCGTCTCCATCGGCGCGTCGAAAAACCTCGTCTTCACCCTGCGCAACACCGGCACCGCGCCCCTCACCGGCATCGCCTTCAGCACCGCGGGGGAAAACCCCGCCGACTTCCTGCCCCTCTCCCCCACCCTGCCCGACGTGCCCCCCGGCGGCAGCGCCGCATTCACCCTCGCCTTCGCCCCCCAGGCCAGGGGCGCGCGCGCGGCGGAGCTGCGCATCGCCAGCGACGACGCCGATGAGGACCCCTATGTCGTCCACCTCGCAGGCACCGGCGTGGACCCGCGCATCCAGATCGAGCATCCCTTCGGCGCCGGCATGGCCAATGGCGAGAGCCGCAGCCTGCCCCTCACCATCATGGGCGAGCAGAGCAGCCTCACCTTCACCCTGCGCAACACCGGCAGCGACGACCTCACCGGCATCTCCCTCACCCAGACCGGCGCGCATTCCTCAGACTTCATCCTCCTCGCCCCGGGCCAGACCTCCCTGCCGCCCGGAGCCGACACCATCTTCAGCGTCATCTTCACCCCCAAGGCCGCCGGCCCGCGCTCCACCACCCTGCGCATCGCCAGCAACGACGCCGATGACAACCCCTTCCTCATCCCCCTCACCGCCACGGGAGCCGCGCCAAAGCTCAGCCTGGAGTCCGTCCCCGCCCCGCCCTTCGAACCCGGCGCCACCCTGGTCTTCGACCCCCTGCTCGCCGGCGCCGTCTCCCCCGTCCGCACCCTCACCGTGCGCAACACCGGCACCGCCCCCCTCCCCCGACCCCCCA
>DDQZ01000104.1 GCA_002343505.1 Verrucomicrobiaceae bacterium UBA2429
GTAGTCGCGGGTGCCTTTGGTGCGGCCGCGGGCGCGGCGGAGGCTTTGGCCAGTTTTTCCCGCGCTTTGATGGCGGTGCGCTCGCGTTTGGACTGCTCGTCATCCTGGGCGCGCAGCCAGACATAAAAGATGTCCACCTCGTCAATCTCGCGCGCGCCGGTCCAGGCGATCATTTTGCCGTCGGGCGACCAGACGGGCGAGTGGTCGTTGTTGGGATGGCGGGAGAGGTTGAAGGGGGGCTTGGAGCCGTCGAGCGGCAGAAGCCAGATGTCGCTGTTGAACCATTCATCACTCTGCGAATAGACGATCCATTTGCCGTCGGGGGAGAAGTCGAAGGAGGGCTTGTTCCACGAGGCGAAGACGCGCCGCGCATTTTTGCCGTCGGCGTCGGCCAGCCAGAAGTCGCCGCGCTCTTTCAGCCAGGCCAGGCGTTTGCCGTCCGGGCTGAAGCGCGGGGCGCTTTCGACGGCGGGATCATTCGTCACGCGCTCCAGTTTAAACTCCGTGTTCTCCCACCATGCCTTGGCGGGGGCGGCGGGCAGGGCCTTCCAGATGTCCGCCTGGCCGCCGCTGTCGCTGACGAACCAAAGGGCTTTGCCGTCGGGTGAGAAAACCACGTCGCGCTCCTCCTCGGGTGTGCGTGTGACCTGGCGCGGCTCGCGCAGCTCGGTGTCCATCACCCACACGTCCCCGTCGGCGATGAAGGCCATCTGGAGTCCGTTGGCGGTGTGGGCGATGCCGGTGGCGCGCTCCAGCACGCGGCGTTGCACGGGCGCGTCAGGCGCGTCGCCAGTATGATTGACGCGGATTTTTTCCGGGGCTTTGTCCTGGCCGGGATGCCAGCGGTAAAGATCGGCCAGGTGGCGGAAGACGAGCGTGCCGCCGTCCTTGGAAAGCGCGGGAAAGACGACCGAGTCGGTCTTGAAGCGTGTGATCTGGAGCGTCCTGCCTGAGGCGAGGTCGTGCTCGCAGAGGTTGAACGCGCCGTCGCGGTTGCTGGTGAAGTAGAAGCCGGAGCCGTCCGGCTTCCACAGCGGAAAGCGGCACTCGGTGGCCTCGGCTTTGACCTGCCTGCACTCGCCGCTCCCGCGGTCAAGCAGCCAGATCTGGCCCGAGCGCGCGCCCCGGTAGCCCTGCCGCCACCACATCTCCCCTTCCCTGACAAAGAGGATTTTTTTTCCATCGGGCGAGACCGAGCACTCCGCGGCGGCGTCATCCAGCAGCACGCGCTCGGCCTTGCGCTCGCTGACATCCAGCAGCGCCATGCGCGCGGAGCGGCTGCCGCGCATCCACGAGTGGTCGCGCACGAGGGTGACGAGCAGTTCCCTGCCATCCGGCATCCAGGCGGCCAGGTCGTAGCCCTCGGTGTGAAAGGTCAACTGCCTGGGCTGCCCGCCGCGCGCCGGCATGACATGGACCTGGCGGCCGCCCTCGCGCTCGCTGAGAAAAGCAATCTGGCCGCCGTCAGGCGAGAAGACCGGCGTCGTGTCCAGCGCGGGATGCGTGGTGAGCCGGCGCGCGCTGCCGCCTTTCGCCGGCACCGTCCAGATGTCCCCCCGCCAGGAAAACGCCACGAGGGAGCCATCCGGCGACACAGCCGGCGTCTGCGCCAGGCGCACAGGCTCGGCGGCGGCGGACAAGGCCATGCAGGCCAGAAGACTGAGGGGGAAAAGCGGGTGGTGAATCATAGAGGGTCATGAGAAACGCGGAGCGGCGCGTTTCCTTTGCGGGCATGTCCAGACGCATGGAATGCGGAATTCAAGCGTGAATGATGCAAGTGCATGGCAAGCATCGCTTGCCTGCGCCTGGATCGCGCGAATCATGCGGGCATGTCCGCAGCGTCACCACGAATCGAAGTCAGCATCGGCAGCCAGACACTGGCCTTGCACGAGGGCGCGCGCCTGCTGAAACAATGGCCGTGCAGCACCTCGAAGTTTGGAATTGGCTTCGCCGAAGGCAGCAACCGCACACCGTTGGGGCGCTTTGTCATCCGTGAAAAGCACGGCGGCGGCGCGCCTTCCGGAACCATCTTTAAAGCGCGCAAGCCCGTCGGACAGTGGCAGCCGGGACTCGATACGCGCGAGGATCTCGTGCTCACGCGCATTCTCCGGCTGCACGGGCTGGAAAAACGCAATGCCAACACGTTCCAGCGCTACATCTACATCCACGGCACCAACGACGAGCGCTCCATCGGACGCCCGGCCAGCCACGGCTGCGTGCGCCTGCGCAACGCGGATGTCGTCGAACTCTTCGATCTCGTGACCGAGGGTGCCGAGGTGTGGATCAGTCCCTGAGAGTTGCGTATGGCCTCACCCAAAATAATGACGTGCCGCGCGGCCATCGGAGCACTGGGGATCAGTCCCTGTCTTCGCCCTCTTTCCGCTCCTCCTGCCCGTCCTCCTGCCCGCCTAGCGCACGGCCCAGATCCTCCATGTAAGCGCGCATGTTTTCGTCGTTGATGGCCTGCTGGGCCGCCTGGTCATCCGCGTCCGCTTCCCACTGGCGCTCGGACACCTCCAGCTTGTAGTCCGTGGTCTGGATCACCACGCGCCCGTTGCGGTCACTGAACCATTCCAGGTAGAGCGAGTTCGAAAGCACCCACGGCACCTCGTGAAAGCGTTTCTCTTCCATCGCCTTCATCCATTCCTCCTCCGGCACGAGCAGCTTTTTGAGCTTCATCGACGCGGTGATGTCGCCCACGGAACCGGTCTGCCTCATCGACAGGCCCTCGTCATATTGCGGCTGCGGCACGGGATTCGTGTTCACAAAGGTGAGCCTGCATCCGGCGAGGTCCGGCCATGCGTCGCCGACAAGATCGAGGATCATCGGCTCCTCGCGGCCCAGCAGCCACAGTTTGCCCGTCACGCGACCGCGCACGGTGTTGTCAATTTCGCCATTGATGACGCATTTGTCGAATCTCCAGGCCATGCGCCACTCAACGCTCCGGAAAACCCTTTTTCAACAGCCCATCCACCGCAGGCGCGTCGTGCTCGCCGCTGATCTCAATGCCGGAACCAGACTTCCCGCCAACGAACTGCACGCGTTTCCCGATGTCGCCGCCGAAACCGAGGTTCGTGAGCTTCAGCAGCTCGATCTTGTCCTCGGCACGCACGCCAGTCAGGGTGTCGTAAATGGCGCAATCGTTCGCGATGACATGCGCGCCGCCGCGTTTGCCCGGGCCGCGCACACGCAGGGCGATCTCGTTGTTTTGGAAGACGCAGCCGCTCACCTCGACATCGACGTTCTCCTTCAGATTCAGCGCGGCCACGTTGTCGATCTGCGCGGGCTGGTTCCAGCCGTGCAGGTGGCAGTTGCGGATGAGAAGCTGGCAGCGCGGGCCATCCGGCATCGTTTTTGTGTCCATCGCGTTCTCGCCGGGACGCTGTCCGGCCTTGAATCCCGCCATGTCCTTGTCCAGCGGCGCGGTCCAGAGCGTGCATTGCTCGATCACGACCTTGCCGGTGGATTTGCGGTCGGGGTCAAACTGGATGCAATCACCGGAGGGAAAGGAGATGTCGCAGTTGCGGATGATCGTGTCGCCCCAGCGTCCGGAGATGCCGTGCGCGTCCTGCTGGTCCTCGAAGGTGCCGTTGAGCAGATGATGGATGCGGCAGTTTTCGATGACGACCTTGTTTCCAAAGATGCCGATGCCATTGCCCGCGCTGTGCCTGATCTCGCAGTTCCGCACCGTCACATTGTCCGCCGTGATCTTCACCAGGTTCCCCCGCGCGAAGTTGCCGTCAATGATGAGGTTCTCGTAAACTCCAGGCTTCGTAATCTCCAGCCGGTTGACCACCTTCGCTCCCGCAGGCGCGCCGACAGTGCCTTGCACGCCAATCTGCGCCTGTGCGTGAAACGCGAGTGTGAGGAGGAAGAAGAGCGCCTGTTTCATAAAGGAACCTAGCGGGCTGCGGAAACGCCTGTCACGGCTGGCTCTTCCAGCAATCCGATCACTGCCCACGCCGTGCCCCAGTAGGTGGCGGTTTTGTTGATCCTGTTTTTGTCCCGCGCACGCGTGCTCGGAACGGGCCAGGAGCCGTCGGGCCTCTGAGTGCTCTTTAAAAAGGCGACGGCCTTCTTTCGCGAATCGTGATCAGCAGGCAGGCCGCTTTTCGCCAGAGCGTAAAGCGCGAGTCCGGTGCCAAAGGCATCGCCCGGCTCGTTCGTCAGCCAGCCCCAGCCGCCATCTTCGTGCTGAAAGGCGAGCAAAGCCTCGCGCAGGGCTGCATCGTCCGGCTTCAGCAGCAGACGCGCCGCATGCCATTCGGTGCTCTGACCAGGCTGCGCCTTCGCGAGGTAATCCTCGGCACGTTTGCGCACCGGATCATCCGCCGTCGGCTTCAGCGCGAGCAACGTCCACATCGTTGTGACCTCATGGATCTCACGCGGTGGCCGTTTGCCGAGAGGGAGCTGCCCACCAGCCTTCCACGAGCCATCCGGCTGCTGGTTTTTGAGGAGTTGCGCGCGAAAATCCGCCGCCCAGGCCGGTGCTGGATCGCTGCTGCCAAGAAGCAGAAACACCATCGTGTCGATGTTGCCGGCGGAAACCTTGTCCACGCCGTCTTTGTCCTTGGTTTGGTTCCAATGCCGCCAATCAGCGGCCCACGGTGTCCACTTCACCACTTCCGGACTTTCGGTGATCAAACCGGCCTTCAATGCGCTGTTCAGGCTCCACAGCATGGATGGAATCTGATGGCAGCTCGCGCACTGGCGGTCCTCAATCCACGCGAGACCTTTTTCTTTGATGAACGGCAGGCTGAGTTTCGCGATGTCCAACGCCTCCTCCGCGCTGGCAGCCGTCGCGGCGGCCAGCAGGCACAGAATGAGGCGCGTTTTCATGGTTGGGGCCGGGTTCAGCCATGACAACGTCCTGGCTCACTTCGATGTATCCGCGCGGAAGGTGAACAAATCGGCCTCGCGCAGGAAAAACTCGAATCGCAGCTCTTTTCCGGCCAGCGCGTCGAGCGATTGCCCGCGCCATTTCATCTCGTGCGCGGTGGAGTCGCCGGTGAAGGGCTCGCAGTCGGTGTAATCAAAGCCGGGCATGACTTTTCGCGTGGCGTCGCTCACACGCACCTTGATCTCGCCCTTCGCGGAGTCGGCGTTGAGCATGAGTTTGCCGCCGGGCCACTTGAGCAGGCGTGTGACGACTACGCCGCCGCCGCGCGGACCCCGCAGCGAGACGAGGCCTTCTTTGCGGCCTCTCGCGAGACCGATGGCGGCGTTGCGCTCCTTGCCGCCATGATCGCCGTCCCAGCCGGAGTAGTAATACCACCACTCATCACCCATCTCGACCCAATCCATGCTGCCGAAGGTCATGCCGTCGTCCCATGAGCCCTCCTCGCCGAGCGGGAGCATTTTCGGACGATCCGGCAGGCGGTCGAAATCGAAGCCGTCGCGGCTGAAGACGGGCTCGGTGAAGATGTTGTCGTTGAAACGGAAGCACCAAAGCGCGCCCCAGTAGATGCCCGCGTGATAGCGCACAGGCATGCCGTAGAAGGCGTTGAAGTTCTCGCGCGCGTCGAGCTCGTCGGGCGTCAGAATCGCCTGCGGCACGGGTTTCCACTCCTCCCACAGGCCCGGATGGCTGACGCGGGCGATGCGTCGGGATTCGCCGGTGTCGAAGATGTCGCCCTCGAAGATGCAGTAGCGGTTTTTCGCGCGGCAGAACATCACATACTCCTTCCGCGTGGTGTCATAAACGATGCTGTTGAGCGTGTCGCTGGGGAGCTGGCAGATGAGCGTGTCGCTCTTCTCGTCCCAATGAATGCCATCCTGCGATCCGACAACACGGACGCCGTTGTTGCCGCGTTTCGCACCGCTGGTGCGGTAGGCGAGCACATATTTGAAGCCGCGCCGGTCCGCTTCCGGCAGTCGCAGGATCTGCGGCCCGCTGGCGCGCGAGTTCATGAAGCCTTTATAGACGATGTTGTTCTCCTTTGTGCCCAGCCACTCGTGCAGGCCGAGCTTCGGCTTCTCCCACTTCACGCCGTCCTTGGATTCCGCGCAGGCGATGCCGTATTGTGTCTTCGACTCGTCCTCCGGACCTTTGCCGGTCCAGGCGTGCGTTTGGTACCACATGCGGAACATGCCAGACTGCTCGTCCTTCACCACGGAGCAAAATCCCGTCTCTCCCGAGAGCAGCGGATTGCCCGCGTGCTTCACCGGCGCATGAAACACACGCAGCACCATCTCGCGCTTCTGCTTCAAGGCCCAGCGGTTGTCCACGAGGTGGTCGTCGATGAAAAACTGCGGTGTCGTGCCGATCTCCACCGGCTCCTTAGGTGGTGGTGCTGCTTGCAGCATGGCGGCAAGAGCAAGGCAGAGCACGAATGGCGTCGTTTTCATGGCTGCGGGCTGAAACGCGGCCCTCGACGTCTTCTTCCCGCCATCAAGTCTGTGCTCAATGCGTGCCGGACAATGCCAAAGAAAGCGGATTCACCAAAACTCGAACGGCTTGAATGCCGGCGGTGGTGAATCGGGCGCCAGCGTCATCTCCGGCGTCACCTTGATGCCCATGCGCGCATACAGGTCGAGCATCTTCGCCGTGGCCACGCGGCTGGCTTCGAGCACGATCTGTGACATCTCAGTGGATGGCATCGGAGGTGTTTCCTGGAGGTTGGTGCTGGTGATCATGTCGCGAACTTGTTGGAGGGTATGCGAACTGTTGTCTGCGATCTGCCGCGCAGGCACATGGGCATTGTCCCACAAGCCCCATTCATCGGCAAGCGGCAGATAGTCGTCCAGAAAGTGCCGCACGCTGCGCTCGTAGCGGCGGCGGATGTCGTCCTCCGGCACGTGGTGACCGCCGGTGAGCACGCGCAGCCGCACACGCTCGACCGCCTGCGTGGCCGAGCCGATCAGGATGTAATGCAGCACGAGGCGATAGCCGCGCTCCTTCGCCTCCCGCAGCAGTTTCACATAGGTTTTGCCGCTCAAAGTCGATTCTAGAGCGAAACTGCTTCCGGCCTCGATCAAACCGCGCGCTTCCTCCAAAAGCCGGCGGCCCGCAGTGAAGGCCACCAGCGCCGGATTCACCGGCGAGAGGCCCTTCGCGATCAAATCCGCGTTCAGGAAGCGCCCGATGCCCAGACGCGGCAGCAGCTCACGCGCCAGCGTGGACTTCCCCGCGCCGTTGCAGCCGCCAATGATGCAAATCGTGGATGACATGACGCGGTGAGCATGGAGCATCCGCGCTGCTTTGCCAATCCTCATGCGCCGCCTCGACCAACTGCTCTCCTCCCTCGGCTACTGCTCGCGTCGCGAAGCAGTGGCATTGGTGAAGGCGAAACGCGTTAAACAAAACGACATCGTTTTGACCAAGGCGGATCAAAAAGTCGATCCGCACGCGATCACACTCGATGGCGAACCGCTCGAAGCACCCGATGGCCTGCTCGCGATGCTGCACAAGCCGGTGGGATACGTCTGCACACACAACGACGGCGAAGGGCCGACGATTTACGAACTGCTGCCGGATCAATGGCTGCGCCGCAACCCGGCGGTGACGAGCGTGGGCCGTCTCGACAAGGACACGAGCGGACTGCTGCTCGTCACGGACATCGGCAGCCTTGTGCATCGGTTCACATCACCGAAAGCAGACGTGGAAAAGGTTTATCTGGCCGAACTCGACCGCGAACTCGATCCGCAGCTCGTCGAAATCTTCGCGCGTGGTGATTTGATGCTGCGTGGCGAGGACAAACCGTGCCTGCCTGCCAGACTGGAGATCGTTTCATCCCAAACGGCGCGCCTCACGATCACCGAAGGCCGCTATCATCAGGTGCGACGCATGTTCGCCAGCCAGGGCTGGCATGTGGAGAAGCTGCATCGCGAACGCTTCGGCCCGCATGATCTCGGTGACTTGGCGGAGGGCGAGTGGCGGCTGATTCCGGTGGACACACTTTGACGCAGTGTGCATTCGAAACCCCGCCCGCCTCACGGGTTTGTCGGAGACAAAACCTGCGCCACGCCGCCGCACTCCCGCAGCACCCGAATCCGGGAGTCCAACCGCCGCTGAAAGACAGCCCAGGCTTTCCGGGTGCGCTCGAAAAACTCGGGCAGACCGACGCCCAGAGCCTTGAGGCAATGACGGTGATCCCAGGCCACCACGGCGGCGGTGACGGCATGGACCGCCTCGAATTGGAGCCGCCAGAGCCAGCGCCCGGCAGGTGAAAAAGTCGCCAGTCTTTCAGAGAGGAACTCTCGCTGGAACTCCAGGTGGCGCGTCTCATCCTGGAGGATTTTCCGCGCCATGACGCGCACCACGGGATCGCTCACCCGCAGATAAAGCGCACCGTAGTAGATTTCGGCCACCAGTTCCGCCGTGAGCAGCACCTGGATGGCGAACTCCAGATTCACCAGCCCGCGCAGGCGGCGGAAGACCGAGTTGGTCCACTGCTTTTCGATCAATGACCCTCCGAGATGCAGGACCACGCGCTCCAGCAGGCGCGAGTGACTCTGCTCCTCGGCGATGAACAAGTCCACCGCCCTCTGATAGCCGCGGAAGTTTACCAGCGGAGCCACCTCCCGCGCGTAGCGGCGCAGGCGCGTGCCTCCGCCGGATTCGCCAAGCTGGAAAACGGCCAGTGACGCGGCGAGCGGGAGCCGGATTTCATCAGGAAGCGTGACGGGGGCCGGGGGCAGGCGCAGGCTGTCGTTGAGGGGTGTGTTGCGGGTGAAGTGGCGGATCCAATGGCCGGTGTTCATGGGTGTGTGCGGGTTGTGGTTTCGATGTTTGGGGGAATTCAGCAGGCCAGGGTTTGCAGGCGGTCCATCACCGCGCGCACGGTCTCGTCGAGCGTGGAGGTGCCGGCGGTGACGCCGATGTTTTCCGCGCCGCGCAGCCACTCCGGCAGCAGGTCGGCAGCGGTTTCCACCAGGTGCGCGCGCACTCCGAGGCGGAGGGCTTTTTCCAAAAGCTGGCGCGTGTTGTTGCTGGCGCGTCCGCCTATGACGATGACCACCTCGCAGCGCACGCACAGGTCCTCCAATGCCTCCTGGCGCAGTTTCGTGGGGCGGCAGACGGTGTCCATGAAGCGCGCCTGCGCGCCGGGATGACGCCGCTTCACCACCTCCACCAGCGCCAGCACGCGCTCAAGCGGCTGCGTGGTTTGGGAGACGATGCCATAGCGCTCGCGAAACGGCAGCGCGGCTGCATCCGCCCCGGTCTCGATAACAAACGCGCCGGGGAAGTCGCCCGTCAGCCCGCGCACTTCGACATGATTTGCCTGGCCGATGACAACAGGGTGGCAGCCCTCGCGCACGAGCATGGCCAGGGCCTCGTGGGCCTTGCGCACCAGCGGGCAGGTGGTGTCTGTGATCAGGTGTCCGGCTTCCCGCCAATGCAGCCGGTCTTTCTCCGACGCGCCATGCGCGGTAATGACCACGCGCCGTGTGTCCGCGCGTCCTCCGTCCAGAGCACCCGGACGCGCGCCAAGGGAGCGCATATGACGGTCCACGACCGGGTTGTGAACGAGCTGTCCGAGCAGGGTGACCGGCTCGCGCATGGCGGCGTCATGCGCGGCACGGAGTGCGTCGCGGACTCCGAAACACATGCCGTGATGGGTGGCGAGGTGGATTTTCATGAGTGTGTGGGTTTGTGCTTTGTGATACAAAGTAAATAGGCGCAAAAATGAGATCAATCCGGCCGCAGGGTTTTCACGATGCTCTCCAGCACGTCGAGATACTCCTCAAAAGCGAGCTTTCCCGCGGCGGTGAGATGATAGGTCGTGCGCGGGCGCGATCCCGTGCCGTCCTTTTTCTCCTCCGTGTATCCGGCGGCGGCCAGGGTGCGCAGGTGGGTGATGAGATTGCCGTCACTCATGCCCAGCTCTTGCTTCAAATCCTGAAACGACCACCCCGCCCTGCCCGCCAGCAGGGTCATGATGGAAAGACGCCCCTTTTCGTGGATCGTCTTGTCGAGCTGGTCGAAGTCAATCATGCGCCTGTTCGCCCCTCGCTGCCGCGCCGCGCAAAAACAGCCGCCGCGTAAATCAAATGCAGCAGGCCGAAGGTCAGACCCATGATGACGGCGGCCGGGCCTTCGTCCGAGGGCAGCAGGCGGATGTCATCCCTGACCGCCCAGATGAGAAAAAGCGCCAGCCCGGCGGTTAGAAACGCCCAACCCAGGCGGATCAGCGAACGGGGAGAAAAGCCCGCCGTTGCCAGGAGAGCCAGACCGTGGCAGACGACCCAGACGAGCGCGCCCAGGGTGAGATTGTGCAGCCGCAGCATAAGCCCCAGGCCCAGCACACCACCCGCGAGCAAGGGCGGGCACAAGGCGCGCAAGGCGGCGCGCATGCCATCCGAAACAAAAGGCTGCCCGCGCCGCCGCGCCTCGCGGCTGAGAAGAGCGAAGTTCAGCACCGAGGTGACCATCAGCACGGCCAGCCATTGCGCGGCGAAGGAGCATGGGTCGGCCGGAGCCAGATCGCGAAACGCGCGCGCCGCCTGCCAGCCGGAAAGTGCCAATGCGAGCAAGCCGCCAGCAAGCGCGGCTGGAGCTGAAATGGCGCGGTAGATGTGCGCCTTTTCCATCAGCGAGCGAATCACACGAAGGTGCTCCAGGGCGTCAGTCTGCGGGTTCATGCGTTTTACTTTGTGACAAAAAGTAAAGCGCGCAACAAATAACTTTGTGAAACAAAGTTATTTGTTCGCTCCCCGGACAGGATTTCACTCAGCCGGTCATTGCCAGGGCATTCTTCCTGACGGGACTCTGCCGTGCGGCGGGAGATCCAGCTCCAATTGAATCTCCCCCTGTGTCACATCGCGGAGGTCGCGGCGCCTGACGAGTGCCGGACCGGGATCGGCCTGAATCAGTTGACGTAGTTGGATCAACATCTGCGGAATCTTCGGGCCTTTTCGAGTGTTCATGAGAACCCTTTAATAAGGCCGCTCGAATTATAATCAATCGAACAGTTTCATTTTCCTCCGCTGTTGTGCTTTCTCAAAGCCGGCTCATGATGATGGCATGCCGATTTATGTTCTTCGCGATGGAGAAGCGCCGAAGCCTGCGGGTTGGGCGGCTTATTTGCGCGCTGCCGCCATGATCCTGCTCATCGTCGCGCTGGCGGCGGTTGTCATTTTTGTCGGACTTGCCGTCGCGCTGATTGCGGTCGCTGTCTCGGCTGTGGCGGCGCTGGTTTACGCGGTGCGCCCCCGCCTTGCGGGCGGATCAAAGCCGCGCTCAGCGCCGGTGGAGCCTCAGACTGCCGCAAGCACCCAGCCTGCCGGGGGGGAGGCGAGGGTGATCGAGGTGGACGAGATCATCGTCCGCCGTTGATGAGCGGAAATTTCCATCTTGCCATCCCCGCCGGCTTCCCTTGAATCATTGCCGTGCCCATCCAGCCTTCCAATCCCCGCGTGCTCATGCAGCAGCTCGACTCCGGCCGCATCAGCCATGAGGAGTTCCGCCAGGCCATGAGCGAGCACGCGCGGGAAATCATCGTCGAGATGGAGGAGGACCGCGCCAACCCTGCGGTGGCCTTTCTGGAGCAGATGCTCAGCCGGCGCGCGGCCGCCAGGCTTTTGAAAAAGAATGAGGAGTCCGTGATTCGCGAGGTGCTCGCGGCTCTGGCGGAGGTGGAGGATTTCCCGCCCGGCCGGTGGCTGTGGAACGCGGCGCATCCGCACATCCCGCTGCACGCCTTCTTCCGCACACGGCGGGAGCCGGTCTTCCGCATCACTCAGATGGAGGCGATGCCGCAGGTGGTGAGCGTGACGCTGGAGCATGGCCCGGCGGACAAGAGTCTCGTGGCGCGGGAGGAGTTCCGACTGCGGCGCGACCGGCGCGGAAGGCTGTGCGTGGAGCACAGGCGGCGGCTGGCGTAAGGGCAGCGGATGCTGTGAAAAAAGCCTGCTAAGAAGCCAGGCGGGCGCGCGTCTTGTCAGGGCATGAAAAAACTGGCCATCCTCCTCTCCCTGTCGCTCTCCACCCTCGCCCCCGCCGCCACGACCGTGACGCTCGAAGGCGTGCATAACTGCTGCCGGAGCTGCGCCAACGGCATTGTCAAAGCCGCCGCCGGCATCAAGGACGTGGAGGTCACCGCCGAAGGCAGCACCGTCACCATCACCGCCAAGACGAAGACGAGCGCGAAGAAAGCGGTCGAGGCCATCATGGAGGCCGGTTACTTCGGCAAGAGCAGCGAGGAATCCTTCGCTTCCGCGCCCAAGGCCGACAAGACCCTCAAAGAGGCCACCGTCACCGGCGTGCATCTTTGCTGCCAGAAATGCGTGGACGCCATGAGCAAGGCTGTGAAAGCCGTGTCCGGCGTGCAGGAGGCTGAGATCGCCAACAAGGCCACCTCTTTCACCGTCAAGGGCGAGTTCTCCTCGCAGGCGCTCCTCGCCGCCATGAACCAGGCAGGCTTCCACGGCACGATCAAATAACCCCGCCGGCCTGCGGCCAAATCCCCACGAGGCGGGCGCCGGCAGCCGGGCCTGCCTCTTTATTTTTCCCCCAACCCCATCCTGCGCGCGCACCTCATGGCTTTGATCATTAACGGCGAAAGAGTGGACGATGAAATCATCGAGTCCGAGTTCAACCAGGTGAAGGGGCACTACGAGCGCATGCTCCAGGTCTCCTGCTGCGAGCGCGACGCCGAGTTCCGCGCCACCGCCAAGGACAACGTCGTCTCCCGCGCGCTGCTCAACCAGGAGGCGGCAAAGCGCTTCCCGGATGTCTCCGAGGAGGACGTGACCGCGCGCCTGGAAAAACTCATCGAGCAGGCGGGAGGCGAGACGCGCTTTTACATGAGCATCGGCATGCACGTCAAAAACGAGGCGCTGGTGCGGCAGAACGTGGCAGGCGGCGTGCGCCTGGACAAAATGATGGCCGAAATTTACGGCCCGGACCCGGACATCGGCGGGGACGAGCTGCGCGCCTATTATGACGCCCACACAGACCAGTTCATGAGCGAGGAGCTGATCCACGCCGCGCACATCACCAAAAGCATGCAGGGCGCGCAAAGCCGGGCCGAGGTTTACGAGACCCTGCGCGGCCTGCGCAGGGAGCTGCAGGCGGGGGCGGACTTCATGGAACTCGCGGAGAAGCACCGCGCCGGCGACCAGCAGCAGATAGACCTCGGCTGGTTCAAGCGCGGCGAGTTCATGGAGGAGTTCGAGGCCATCGCCTTCTCCATGAACCCCGGCGAGATCAGCCCCGTCTTTGTCACCCAGCTCGGCTTCCACATCTGCACCGTGCTGGAGCGCAAGGCCGCCGAGCCCCTGCCCTTCCCCGCCGTCAAAGACGCCGTCCGCGAGCGCGTGCTGGAGACGCGCAAGGACCTGCTGTTCCACGAGTTCATCGAGGGCCTCAAAGCCGCCGCCACCGTCGAGGACACCGACCCGGACGGGTCGGACTGCGGCTGCGCGCATTGACGCCGCTCAATCCAGCAGCCACACCGTGCAACTGCGCGCCCCGTGCGCGCCGATGACGAGGCACTGCTCGATGTCCGCGGTCTTCGACGGTCCGGCGATGAAGACGCCGAAGCCCGTGTCCGGCGCGCCGAGCCGGGCATACGCATCATGCATCGAGGCCACCAGCTCGCGCGCGGGCAGCACCAGCACGAGATGCTGCGCGATGAATGGCAGCACGCGGTGCGGTCCCAGCGCGCCCTCATCCAGCCACACCGCGCCGTTCTCGCACACGCCGAAGCGGCCCGGCACCACGGCGGTGTCCACCCCGCGCAAATCATGCGGATCGCTGACCGCGAACGGATCGAGCGTGCCGGGCAGCCCCGGCACCGTGGAGGCAATGACCTGCCCGGCGGGCAAAGCGGCGGCGATCTCCCCCGGCGACGCCGCGCGCCGGCACTCCGCGCCGATGAGCGCCAGCGTGGCGGCAAACGCCTCCGCCGAAGCCTCGCGCGCCATGCCGCGCAGCTCCGCCATGTCCGGCATGGGCAGGGCTTCGGGTTGCGCGGCGCGCACGGCCTGGAGGATGCGGTCGCGGCTCATGGTTTGGATTTGTCCCGAAGGCTTTGGTGAAAGGTGCGCGCGGGCGGCGGCGGCAGGTCGCGGTGGCGCGTCCAGGGATCGAGGCGCAGCAGGTTCGCCAGCGGCCCGGCCAGCCGCATCAGCGCGCCGCCCAGGCGGTAGAGCGCGGGCCGGCGCAGCACGAAGGCGGTGAGGCGCATGAGCAGCGGCTTCGCGCGCCCTGAGCCCCCCGCTGCCACCACCTCCTGCCGCCATTTCAGGAGCTGCGCGTGGATGTCTATCTTCACCGGGCACACGGCGGTGCAGGAGCCGCACAGAGTGGAGGCAAAGGGCATGTCACTGTGCGCTTTTTTGTCCACGTTCGGAGCCAGGATGCTGCCGATCGGCCCCGAGATGAGCCAGCTGTAACTGTGCCCGCCGCTGCGCCGGTAGACCGGGCAGGTGTTGAAGCAGGCCGCGCAGCGGATGCAGGCCAGGCTCTTGCGGAAATCCGCGCGCGCGAGCTGGCGGCTGCGGCCGTTGTCCACCAGCACGAGGTGCGTCTCCCGGCCCGGACGCGGCTTGAGGAAGTGGGAGCTGAACACCGTGCTCGGCTGCCCCGTGGCGCTGCGCGCCAGCAGCCGCAGGAAGACGCCCAGGTGCTCCGCCTTCGGGATCAGCTTCTCGATGCCCATGCACGCGATGTGGACCGGCGCCAGGTGCGCTCCCATGTCGGCATTCCCCTCGTTCGTGCAGACGACAAAGCCGCCCGTCTCCGCGATGGCGAAGTTCACCCCCGTGAGCGCCGCCTGCGCGCCGAGGAAATGCCCGCGCAGATGCTGGCGCGCGGCCTCCGCCAGCTCCTGCGCGTCCTCCATGCCCGCCGGCGTGCCCAGATGCTCGTGGAAGACCGCGCCCACCTCCGCCCGCTTCAGATGAATGGCCGGCATCACGATGTGGCTCGGCGGCTCGTTTTTGAACTGCACGATGCGCTCGCCCAGGTCCGTGTCCACCACCTCGATGCCGCGCGCCTCCAGATAGGGATTCAGATGGCACTCCTCGGTGAGCATGGACTTGCTCTTCACCATGCGCGTGACGCCGCGCGCGGCCAGGATGCCGTGGACGATGCGGTTGTGCTCCTCCGCGTCCGCCGCCCAGTGCACCCGCACCCCGTTGGCCTCCGCCCGCGCGCTGAACTCCTCCAGGTACTCCGCCAGCCGTGAAAGCGTGTGCTCCTTGATCCGCGAGGCCGCCTCGCGCAACTGCTCCCACTCCGGCACCCGCGCCGCCATCCGGTCGCGCTTCACCCGCACCATCCACAGCGTCTGGTCATGCCACGCCGCGCGCGCGGGATCGCTCAGAAACTCTCGTGCGGCGGCGGGGTGCATGGCGGCGGGGATCTTGTTTTGCAAATGCCGCGCTCACACTTCCCCGGCCAGGATTTCGGCGATGTGCAGCACCTTGATTTGAGGATGCGAGCGCGCCGCCAGCCCGCCCAGATGCATCAGGCAGGACATGTCCGTGCTGGTGATGAACTCCGCCCCATGCCCCGCGTGGTCCGCCACGCGGTCGCGCCCCATCGCCGCCGAGACATCGCTCTCAAAAACCGCGAAACTGCCGCCGAACCCGCAGCACTCGTCGGGCCGGTCCAGCTCCACCAGCTCCAGCCCGCGCACCCTTTTCAGCAGCCGCTCCGGCTTGGAAAAATGCGGCTCCATGCGCTCGCTCGGCCTGCCCAGGCCCAGCCCGCGCAGGCCGTGGCAGCCCTGGTGCAGGCCCACGCGGTGCGGAAAGGCCGCGTCAAACGCCTCCACCCGCTCCACATCGTGCAGGAACTCGCACAGCTCGTGCGCGTGATGCGCCAGCGGATGACCGCGCGCCTCCAGCCCCTCCTTCAAATGCAGCAGGCACGAGGCCGAGGGCGAGACCACGCGCTCATAGCCCGCGTAGCGCCGCGCGAAGGCGTCCACAAAATCCTCCCCCAGCGCCGCATGGCCGGAGTTCGACATCGGCTGGCCGCAGCAGGCCGGCGTGTCCGGGCACTCCACCTCGTGCCCCAGCCGCTCCAGCAGCCGCAGAGTGGCATGGGCGGCCCGCGGGTAGAGCTGGTCCATGTAGCAGGGGATGAAAAGGCCGAGGCGCATGACGGGCGGGCCTTTCCTGCTCAGATCGTCATCGAGCTGTAACCGCCGTCCACCACCATCTCATGGCCGGTGACGAACGACCCCGCGCCCGCCGCCAGCAGCAGCGCCGCGCCGGCCAGCTCCGAGGCGCTGCCAAAGCGGTTCATCGGCGTGTGGCCCATGATCTTCGCCACGCGGTCCGGCGTCAGCACCTTCTTGTTCTGCTCGGCTGGGAAAAAGCCCGGCACCAGCGTGTTCACCCGGATGCCCTGCGGCGCCCACTCGCGCGCCAGGTTCTTGCTCAGGTTGTGCACCGCGCCCTTCGACATCGAGTAAGTGAAGACACGGCTCAGCGGCAGCAGGCCGGACATCGAGCCGAGATTGATGATCGAGGCCTCCACCTTCTGCTCGGTGAAGTATTTGCCGAAAACCTGGCACGCCAGAAACACCGCCTTCGTGTTGATGCCCATGATCCGGTCATACTCCTCCTCGCTGATGTCGAGGAAAGGCGTCGCCGAGTTCACCCCCGCGCCGTTGACCAGGATCTGGCAGCCCCCGGAGCGCTCGATCACCTGGTCCAGCAAAAGCTGAAGGTCCGCCTTCCGCGAGGCGTCCGCGCCCACGAAGTAGCCCGTGCCGCCCGCCGCGTGGATCGTCTCCAGCCGCTTCTCGGCCTTGGCGGGGTCCCGCCCCACCAGCACCACCTCCGCGCCCGCGCTGGCGTAGCCTTCAGCGATCGCGCCGCATAGTTCGCCAGTGCCGCCGATCACCACGGCGGTCCGGCCCTGCAAAGAAAAGAGTTCGAAGATCGAGGACATGAGAGCGCATAGAAAGCAAGAGATGCGCCCCTGTCGAATGAAGAACACGCCATGCGCCGCCGTCCGCAATTCTCACCGGTTGAAATCCCCCGCCGCGAATGTTCTTTTGGAGATTGCGATTTACTTAGCTTTTGTTAACTTTCACAGTGCAATGACTCTCTCCGCACTTCCGCCCCCCAAGCCCGCGCGCCGTTTCGCCGCCGCCTCCCTGCCCATGCTCGCGGCCGGCCTCCTGCTCAGCGGCTGCGTCTCCAAGCCCAAGTCCGAGGTCGTCGTCAGCGTCAAGGATCAAAAAATGGGCATCTATGACCAGGGCAGGCTCAAGAAGCAGTTCGTCATCTCCACCTCCAAGTTCGGCGTCGGCGACCAGCCCAACAGCTACCGCACCCCCCTCGGCAAGCATGAGGTCATCGCCAAAATCGGCCACGGCCTGCCCACCGGCGCCGTGCTCAAGAGCCGGCATTGGAATGGCGAGGTGCTCAAGCCCAACGCCCCCGGCCGCGACCCCATCGTCTCCCGCATCCTCTGGCTGCGCGGCCTGGAGAAAGACAACCGCAACGCCATGCGCCGCTACATCTACATCCACGGCAGACCCGATACGGCGCCGATGGGCCGGCCCGGA
>DDQZ01000109.1:0-5208 GCA_002343505.1 Verrucomicrobiaceae bacterium UBA2429
CCATCGGCGGAAAGAGCAACACTGTTTACAGAAGCGGCATGATCCTGAAGTATGGCAATACATTGCCCGCTGTTCAGATCCCAAACGCGAAGGGTATTGTCGCTGCTGCCAGAAATGGCACGAAAGCCATCGGTGGAAAGAGCAACACTGTTCACAGAATCCGTATGACCTTCAAGGGTGACCAGACAAAGTGGGTTCAAGTAGGGGATGGGCGGGCGAGGATTGCGGTGCAGCCATGGATGTCCGACCTCATCTGCATTTTGTGCAGCACCTGATAGAGGAGGGCCTTCCGTGGCATTTGCCGCCATGGCGAGAAAATCATCGGGGAATTCCACAATCAGGGAGGCTTGCCGTTGAACAAAAGTCGCGATGGCCTTGAGCTGGTCGGACCGGGTTGTAGTCTTTCTGGGTCGCGCATCTACTTCGCGCCTCCTGCTGTAGGGGGGCGGTTGCGGTAGAGACGAAATCTTTCCCTTAGCACAGTCACTAGCGTAGGCGGCTAGTGCGCCTCCATACTGAGCACAAGTTTCGACCCGCTCCCGTTCGCGCCGGGCTTCTCCCTCCAACTCCGGCAACGCCGCGATGGCAGCGCGCTGATCCATGACTACCGCAAAGACCTGCCCGGCGCGAATGCGAGCGTCGAGGCAACGGAAGTCGGTGAGGTAGTCGCAGAGGTCGTCCCATTCTTCCGCGCCGATGAGATGGGCCGCAGTTTCATTTAAGGGGCGCTCGCGGTCACCTGCCCAGCTTTGGTCGCCCGCTGGATCGGCTAGGGAGCGGAAGTAGTTGGCGATGTCGTGATGGCCTTGGACGGCGATTGCCTCACCGCAATATCGCTCCATCACTGCCTGTCGAATCTGGCCGTGGAAGAAGTCGAGTTGCTCCCCGCGGCGTTGGAGGTAGCGGCGGAGGGCGCGTTCGATGCGCTGGGCGGTGGAGGCGGAGTCGGAGCCGAGTTTGCGGACGAGGAGATCGGAGAGTTCGCGGCTGGACATGCCGACGCGACCGAGGGCGAGGTAGAGGCACCACCAGCGGACGGCTTGCTCGCCAAAGCCCTCGGCTTGCTCCAGCCGCTGGAGAACCCAGTGGAAGAGGCTGACGGTATCGGGGTGCTGGGTGCCCATGCTCGCGATGAGGACGGGCACATGCTGGTTCATGTCGTTGCCGCCGAGGGTGCGCAACTCGGCGAGCATGACGAGGAGGTAGAGGGGATTGCGCACTTTGGGGAGTTTCTGCTCGTCGCAGATGGCGTCCACATGCGGGGCGTCGAGTTGCTTGCAGTATTCGGTGAGATAGCTGGTGACGATGGTGCGAACGTCATCGGCAGTGAGCGGGCCGAGGGGGATGCGTTTGGGTTTCGGGTGGCGGGAGTCGAGGGCGGCGAGGACTTTCTCGGCGGCACTGTTCTCGGATTTCGGTTTTTCCCGCAGATTCAGGGAAGCCGCAGATTGGGTTTCATCTGATTGAATGCCTCTCGGTGGGTTTTCTGAATCTGTGGGAGTCTCTTCAATGCAACTCACCACGACGCGCACGCTGGGGCCGAGGCGATACGGGAGCCAGCCGAGTTCGTGGCCGTCGTCGATCTGATTGAGCGCATCGAGGAGAATGACGATGCGCTGCTCGCCCGCGTAGTCGCCGAGACGATCCCAGAGGCGCTGGCAGAGGCTTTGGAAATCGAGCTTGGGTTCCTCCTTCGTCTGGCCTTCGGGTGTGCGACGCTCAGGGAAGGCGATGCCGCTATGATCGAGTTCGTCGTTGAGGCGTTTGACGAGGTGGTAGCTGCTGGAGGACTGCGATGTCGCGCCGACGAAGTGGGAGATCAGGTAGGGCGCGTTGTCCTCAACGCGCCTGGCATCGGAGGCGGCACCTTTTTCGTCCTCTTTCGTTTCTTTCGGCTGCAATGCCTCCCACAGCTTTGCCATGAGGGCGGACTTGCCCTGGCCGGGCTGGGCGGCGATGACGGCGAGGCGTGGTAAGTCGTGGGCTTCGGCGGGATTGGCGATGAATTGGAGCAGTTCGTTCAACTCCTGCTCGCGGCCCTGGAACCATTTCAGGCGGGAGTCTGCGAAACGCTGCATCTCGTCGCGCTCGGCTTCGAGCGGGTTTTTCGGCGGCGGTTTGGCGAGGGGGATGAGTTTTTCCGCGAGGTCGTCGAGCACGGGTTGCGACTCGTCCGTGTAACGCGAGTCTTTGGCCAGGTCGGTGCCGAGCACCTGCTGCCACGCTTCCCGGCTGACATAGCGCGGATCGCGCAGGATGCCGGACCAGAGGTCTTCGAGCACTT
Source organism: Verrucomicrobiaceae bacterium UBA2429 (assembly GCA_002343505.1). Lineage (GTDB taxonomy): Bacteria > Verrucomicrobiota > Verrucomicrobiia > Verrucomicrobiales > Verrucomicrobiaceae > Prosthecobacter. The sequence continues at coordinate 2,285 of DDQZ01000109.1, forward strand.
TCTTCCCGAAGGCTTCCATGTCGGTGAAGCCGGAGCCGGTCCAGCGGCAGGGGTAGTGCCAGACGGGGCGTCCGCAGGCCTCCACCCGCGCTTTCAGGGCGTCGAGCTTCACGGGCAGTGGCGGCGGGTCCACGAACTCGGTGGCAGTGATGGGAGCCTGCGCCTGACGAATGTAGAAGTAGCAGCGGCGGCTGTGCGCGTCATTCTCCAGCGCGTGATGCACCTCCATGTCGGTGATGGAACGGCGGTCGGCAGCCTGGGCCTGCTGATCCGTATCTTCCTTGAGCTGATGCGGCTCCGGTTCCCAGCCATAGCGCTGGCCGAGCAGGCAGATGAAAAAGGGCTTGGCCTCATTGATCCACTTCCGGCAATACTCCCAGGAGTTCGCCGACTCGCCATCCACGTTTTTGTCAGGCACCCCCCAACGCAGGTCCACATCGAAGAACTCCAGCCCGAGGCGCTCGCAGCGCTCACGCAGTTCCGGGAATACGACGGTAACAAGGTGATCCCGTTCCGCGTGCATGTCGCGGAAGGTGCTGCTGATGAAGACGCGGACTTTGCGGTCAGGTGCGTTCATGCGGCGGATTCTGGCGGGATATGGCACTTTCAGGCAAGCTGCTTTTTCCCAAGCAGGATCAGGAAGTTCCGTTTGCGTGATCCAGCCCCGCCTCGCCGGGCACGCCCCAGCGCAGATCAATCGCCTGGAAGGTGAATCCGCGCTGACGGCAATACCGCTCCAGCTCCGGCCAGACTTTTTCAGCGAGCGCGTTCCGCTCGGCCACCAAATCGGAGAACGTGGAGCTGACAAACACCCGGATGACGGGGAAGTGGCGCACCGGCGGTGGTGGGGCTGCGTTCATGGGATGATGCTACAACGGGACAGCACGGGGGAGTCAAGCCTGCGGAAGGGGTTGCGGATTTTGCTTTTGCCGCGCCGCGCGGCACGCGCCGCCGGTGCGCTTGCGTTTTGGCCGGGGAGCGGCAGTCTCGGAGGATGAAAATGTGGCCGCTGATTCTGCTGCTCTGCCCTGCCGCGCTGGCGGCGGAGGAGGTGCAGGCGCACGGGCTGCTTTTTGAGCGCTGGCTGTGCGTGACGTTTTTCGGCGGTCATGAGCCGGCGGGCTACACTCAGAAATGGGACATACCCGCGGAGGCGAACAAGAATCATGGCGGCATCCCGGTGAACCCGAAGGCGGTGAAGCATGGCGCGCCCATCGGCCTGGGGGACGCGCTGCGGCAGCATGACATCGCGGAGCCTTTTCTTCTGATCATCGGCGCGTGGGAGCAGGCGGATGCAAAGACGAAGCGCTGGGTGAACGCGCGGGCGGCGCGGGTGGAGCCGGCGCAGTGGCGCGCTTTGTGGGGCGGCGTCACGCGGGCGGACCTGGAGCGGCTGGACGCGGTGGTCAAGGACAAGGCCCTCACTCTCGAAGAGGCGCGCGCGCGGGCGCAGGCGATGAAAACGCAGCCGCCCTTCACCACGGCCGTCATCCAGCTCAATCCGAAAATTGACCGCAGCCAGCGCCGACTGCAATGCAGCCTGCGTTTTGACGATTTCTTCACGCATCTGGCGCCGGGCGCGCCGCGCGGGAGGCTGGAGCGGCCGGAGATTTTTGGCGTGCCCCTGCCCGGATCGTTTGCCTCCGGCGCGCGTTCGTTCCAGAAGTGATAGCCGCCCCGCACGCATGAAGCCCGCCACACCTCCTGTTCGCAGCCTGCTCTGGGCGCTGCTGCTGCTGGCGGGCGTCTCGCTGGTGGTTTACGCGCTGTTTGCCAGGGTCCATTACACTTGGAATTGGAGCGCGGTCTGGGACTACCGCGCGCAGTTCTACTGGGGCTGGCTGACGACGCTGGGCGTCTCCCTGGGGGCGATGCTGCTGAGCTTGGTCGTGGGGTTCGCCCTCATGCTGGGGAGGCGCGCGCCGGCGGCGCCGGTGCGGATGCTGTGCGCGGGTATTGTGGAACTGCTGCGCGGCTCGCCGCTGCTGGTGCAGTTGCTTGTGGGTTATTACATCGTGGCCACGGCGCTGCGCGTGGAGTCTCCGCTGCTGGTGGGAATGGTGCTGCTGGGGTTTTTCGAGGGCGCGTATCTCTCGGAAATCTTCCGCGGCGCGGTGGAGAGCATCGGCGCCTCGCAGCGGGAGGCGGCGCGGGCGGTGGGGTTCGACAGGGCGCAGACCTACCGTTTTGTCATCATCCCTCAAGCGGTGCGGCGCGCGCTGCCGGGTGTGACGGGGCAGCTCGTCTCGCTCATCAAGGACTCGTCCCTGCTCTCCGTCATCGGCATTGAGGAGCTGGTGCAAAAAGTGCGCATCCTGAACTCGGGCAGCTACACCGCCTTGGAGGGCTATCTGCCGCTGGCGGCGGCGTATTTGATCGTCACGCTGCCGCTGTCCTGGTATGCGCGGCGTCTGGAGGGGAGGTTCGCGTATGAGACTTGAGGCGGAGGCGGTGGTGAAGCGGTTCGGCGCGTTCGCGGCGCTGGACGGGGCGTCTTTTTCCACCGGGGGCGATGCGCGCGTGGTGGCGCTGCTGGGGCCGAGCGGCGGTGGTAAGTCCACCCTGCTGCGCGTGCTCGGCGGCCTGCTGCTGCCGGACGCGGGGGAGGTGCGGGTGGACGGCCGGGCGCTGCCGCATGACGAGGCGGCGGCGCTGGCGGTGCTGCGACAAAACGGCTTCGTCTTCCAGGGCTACAATCTTTTTCCCCACCTCACGGCGCTGCAAAACGTGGTGCTGCCGCTGTGCGAGGTGCATGGCCAGCCGCGCGCGGAGGCCGAGGACCGCGCGCGCGAGCTTCTGGCCCGTCTCGGCCTGGCGGAGCATCTGCGCAAGCGCCCGGCGGAGCTCTCCGGCGGCCAGCAGCAGCGGGCGGCGATCGCCCGCGCGCTGGCGCCGAGGCCGCGCCTGCTGCTGCTGGACGAGCC
>DDQZ01000109.1:5339-5928 GCA_002343505.1 Verrucomicrobiaceae bacterium UBA2429
CCTGCTGCTGCTGGACGAGCCGACTTCCGCGCTGGACCCGGTGATGACGGGCGAGGTGCTGGATGTCATCCGCGAGCTGGCCGAGAGCGGGCAGCAGATCGTGCTGGCCACGCATGAGATCAGCTTTGCGAGGAAGGTGGCGGACTGGGTGGTCTTCCTGGCGGCGGGAAAAGTGGCCGAGAGCCAGAGCGCCGCCGGCTTTTTCTCCCAGCCCGCCACTGCGCAGGCGCGGGAGTATCTGGATGGCCTTTCGCGCTACCGCTGACCTGGCACTTCCCTGCCAAAAATCCCCGGATTCACGCCACCAACCCCGGGGTTGGCGGAGCTGGGAAACGGCTTTTTCCGCCCGGTAGGGCTGCCTGCTGCTCGGTGGTTTGGTGGCTCACATCCAGATCATGAGGGCCTGGACGAGCTCCCGGGTCTGGGTGACGCGGTATTCGTCGCCGGCCTGGAAGCGGAGGCGGGTGCCGTCCCGGCGGAGGAATTCGAAGACGACGGGGAGGGTGCCGGGGTGGGCGGCGAGGACTTCCTGGATGCGGTCGAGGTCTATCTGGCTGTGGCGGCGGCAGTCGAGCCGGAGGAGGAGGGG
>DDQZ01000096.1 GCA_002343505.1 Verrucomicrobiaceae bacterium UBA2429
GCTCCAGCCCGGGAAGCCGTGATGGTGCCCGTCTTCGCACCGCCGCCAGCGCCCGCGCCGACGCCCAAACCCTCCGCCAAAGCCCCGGCGGCGCCGCTGCCGCTGACACTGAGTGTGCAGACCTCCGCAGGCGGCGCGGCCTCCTGCAACAACCAGCCGGCCGGCCTTCTCATCCTGGTCACCTCCGGCGGCTGGCCGGTGACGGACCTCAACCAGGACCATTTCACGGTGATGCAGCACTTCGACACTCCGGGAAACACGTTCAGCAACAACATCGTCTCCTTCCGCAACGCCGGCTCCGGCGCCTACCTCATCCAAGTGCGCCCCAACGGCGGAGCCGTGTGGCGTTCCGGCCACCTGCTCGGCCAGTTGCTGGTCTCCTCTCCCGATGACCGCCAGGGCCAGGCCGCCTTCAAGCTCATCATCCGCTGAGGCGCTACGCGCGCGGGGCCGCCAGGGGATCAGCGGATGAGCACCCGGCAGGGGGCGCCGTCCGCTCCCACGATTTTCAGCGGCAGGCAGATCATCTCGTACTTGCCGGGATGGATGTCCAGAAGCCGCAGCCCCTCCACCACCCAGATGCCCGCGCCGAGAATGATCTGATGGGTGGCCGCGCCGTCCTTTTCATATCCTCCGATGCTGAGGTAATCCACCCCGACGAATGCGACCCCGCACGCGACCAGATGCTCGGCGGCATCCTGGCGGATGGAGACGAAATCCTTGTCAAAAGGCTCCCCGGACCAGTCACGGCGGGAATTCCGCGTCTTGAACAGCACCCTCTCGCCCCGCCGCAATGACAAAGGCTCCAGATCCCGCGCCGTGATTTGATCCGCGCAGTCCAGCAGGACGACACGGCAGGAGCCCATGAGCATATCCAGGGGCGCCTCCTCCATGGCGGCCCCTTGCGCGATGAAATGGCGCGGCGCGTCCATGTGCGTGCCCGCATGGGCGCTGAGGGACAGGCGGGAGAGATTGCACACGGCCCCGTCCTCCATTTTCAAATCGCGCGTGATCTCAAAAGGCGCGTCGCCCGGCCAGCCGGCCATGCCGTTGCGCAGGGGTAGGGTGATGTCTTTCCAGCGTGATTTCCGGGTGCCCATAAACCTCGCGGCATAAACGCGACTGCCAATGCGGTCAATGATCTCATGCCGGCGGCAAGCTCCATGCGCACCGATGCCGTCCCGGCATCATCGCCATGCTGCAATAGAATCTCGCGCGGCCAGTTCCGCCGCGTATCAATGCATGGCATGAATCCAGAAACTGACGTCATCATCATCGGCGGGGGCCCCTCGGGCGCCGCCGCCGCCGCCATCATCGCGGAGGCCGGCAACAAAGTGCTCGTCCTGGAGCGGGAAAAATTTCCCCGCTACCACATCGGCGAGTCATTGATCCCCTTCACTTACGCTCCGCTGGAACGCCTTGGCATGATCCCCAAAATGCGCGGCTCCTGCTTCACCAAAAAATACAGCGTCAGCTTTGTGCAGCCCGACGGCCGCCGCTCCGTGCCCTTTTATTTCCACACCCGCTACGACATCAACACCGTGGCCCAGACCTGGCAGGTCACGCGCGCGGAGTTCGATGTCATGCTGCTCGACAACGCTCGTGAAAAAGGCGCCGCCGTCCTGGAGCAGACCGCCGTCACGCGCCTGCTGAAAAACGACAGCGGAACAGTGATTGGAGTCGAGGCCCAGGGCGCCGGCGGTGTGAAACGCCAGTTTTTCGCCCGCCTTGTCATAGACGCGTCCGGCAAGGAAGCCTTCGCCTCCAACCGGGAGGGCTGGCGCGTCGGCGACCCGTATCTGAACAAGGTCGCCGTCTGGACCTACTACAAAGGCTCCAAGCGGGAGCAAGGCCTGGACGAGGGCGCCACCACCATCGCCTTCATCCCCGACAAAGGCTGGTTCTGGCACATCCCCATGCATGACGACCGCGTCAGCGTGGGCGTCGTGGCCGAGGGCAAATACCTCACGCGCGGCGGCGTGCGCGACCCGGAGGCCATCTTCCAGCGGGAAATCCGGGAGAACAAATGGATCGAGGAGCACTTGTCACAGGGCCGCTGCGAGGGCGAATACTGGCTCACCAGCGAGTATTCCCGCCACTCGAAATACGGCGCCGCTCCCGGCCTGCTGCTTGTCGGGGACGCCTTCGCCTTTCTCGACCCCGTCTTCAGCAGCGGTGTCATGCTTGCCCTGAAAAGCGGCGTCATGGCCGGGGACGCCGTCAACGCAGGGCTGGCCGCCAACGACCTCTCACCGGAACGCTTCGCCGACTATGCCAGCCAGCTCCGCGCCGGCGTCGAGAACATGCGCAAGCTCGTCTATGCCTTTTACGACCCCGATTTCTCCTTCAAGGATGTCGTCACCCGCCACCCTGACGCCGCCGGCGAGATCACCGACTGCCTTTCCGGCGATGTGAACAAGGACTACTCACGCCTCTGGGAGCGCATTCGCGAGTTCTGCCCGCTGCCCGGAGAGCTGCCCTACGGCGCGCCCCTGCACGCCTGAGCAGGCGGCCGGATTGAAGCGCCGGAGGCAAAAACCCCCGGAAAAAAACATTTCACTTCTGGCACGAGGCGTGCTTTTTCTGCACGCGCTGACCGGCGCGCATCACAAGCCGGCATCAATCCGAACCTCGAACATCAACCATGGCAAAATACAAACTCGAATACATTTGGCTCGACGGTTACACACCCGTGCCAAACCTGCGCAGCAAGACGCAGATCAAGGAATACGACAGCTTCCCCGCGCTTGAGCAGCTTCCCATGTGGGGCTTCGACGGCAGCTCCACCCAGCAGGCTGAAGGCCGCAGCTCCGACTGCATGCTCAAGCCCGTCTCCGTCTATCCTGACAGCACCCGCAAAAACGGCGTGCTCGTCATGTGCGAGGTCATGATGCCCGACGGCGTCACCCCGCACCCCTCCAACAGCCGCGCCACCATCCTTGACGATCCTGACGCATGGTTTGGCTTCGAGCAGGAATACTTCCTCTACCAGGACGGACGCCCGCTCGGCTTCCCCGAAGGTGGCTACCCCGCCCCTCAAGGCCCCTACTACACCGGAGTCGGTTACAAAAACGTCGGCGACATCGCCCGCCAGATCGTCGAGGAGCACCTCGACCTCTGCCTTGACGCCGGCATCAACCACGAAGGCATCAACGCCGAGGTGGCCAAAGGCCAGTGGGAATTCCAAATCTTCGGCAAAGGCTCCAAAAAGTGCGCCGACCAGATGTGGGTGGCCCGCTACATCCTCCTTCGCCTCTGTGAGAAATATTGCGTGGATGTCGAATTCCACTGCAAGCCTCTCGGCAAGGATCTCGACTGGAACGGCTCCGGCATGCACGCCAACTTCTCCACCAAGCACCTGCGCGAAGTCGGCGGCAAGGACTACTTCGAGAAGCTCATGGCCGCGTTCGCCAAAAACCTCAATGAGCACATCGCCGTTTACGGACCCGACAATCACATGCGCCTCACCGGCCTGCATGAGACCCAGTCCATTGACAAGTTCACCTACGGCATTGCCGACCGCGGCTCCTCGGTCCGCGTCCCGCACAGCTTCATCAACAACGGTTACAAGGGCTACCTTGAGGACCGCCGCCCCAACTCCCAGGGCGACCCCTATGCCATCGCCTCCCGCATCCTCAAAACGATCGCGGAAGTGCCGCTGGCCTGAGTTTTGCCCCCGGAACCTCGCTCTGACGCCGCCTGGAGACAGGCGGCGTTTTTGTTTTGATGAATCCGAGCGCGCCTTGACATCGCAGGCCGAAGCGCCAGTTTCCAACCACTCGTTGCGGGTGTAGTTCAATGGTAGAACACGAGCTTCCCAAGCTTGATACGTGGGTTCGATTCCCATCACCCGCTCCACGCAAAATCAAGGGTTCCACAGCGTGTGCAGTAAAAGTGCAGCGGGGGAGAGGCGCACTTTGCCCATCTGCCCACGGTGAACCTCGGCTGCGACGCGCTGCATCTCAAAGAACTCGCCGCGAGCGATCCTGAGGCAGTGCGTGTCGTCATCCGCGACAACGCCGGGTTCCATCTGCGCGACGGCGACCCACGGCTCCCGGAGCGGGTGCGCATCGTGGCGCTGCCGCCCCACAGTCCGGAACTCAACCCCTGCGAGCAGGCCTGGGACATGATCAAGGAAGAAGTGTCCAATCAATGCCACCGCAGCACCGACAAGCTGCGCGACGCGCTGCTGCCGGGCTTGCAACGCTTCAGGCAGGACGCTCAAGCCGTTCTCAGATGGGTTGGTCGCCCCTGGCTGCAGGATCAAGCAAACGCTTCGTGTCCGCGCCAAAATCCGATTGAATCGTCAGGATGGTATCGGAGGCCGCCCGAGTGGTGGATAGAGGCCTCCAGTCGTCAGAAGCCGTGACGTTCATTGCTGACGATCCGGGCGACGCATGCATCGCGGTCTTGGATCCGTATCGCTCCCCGCCCGATTACGGGCTTTTCGCAGTATGGATAGCGCCTGAGCATTGCGTCCGAGGCGTTGGAGACGCCCTGATCGCGTCAGTGATCGCACAGGTGCGAAGGCAGGCAGCCGGCAGGCTGGTGCTTCAGATAGCCATGCATAACTTTTGGGCACGGAAGCTTTGGTTGAGACACGGATTTTCACGGCTGGAATCGAGTCCAATTTTCCACCGCCACGCTCGCCTATTGTCGAGGACGAGTTTGCGCTGCCATTGGATGCCCATCAGAATGACATCATGATCATTCCACAGCCACAACCATGGCCTAACCAAGCCAAGGCGACACTGAGTCGAGCGGCGGTTTTCACAGGCGGATGGCTACCCCTCAAGGACTCGAACCTTGAACAACAGAGTCAGAATCTGTTATGTTACCATTACACCAAGGGGTAGTGTGAGCGGCGCGTGGAGGGATTGTGGCGCGGCTGGCGGGGATTGCAAGGATTTGTCTGCGCGGGGCGCGGGCGGGTGGAAAAGGACGGCGTGGGGCGCGAAGGTGCGGCCTTGCGGGGCGGGGCGGGAGTTGTAAGAAGGGGCTGCCTTTTCACGAATCTCCCGCCCATGTCCGAGGAACCCCACGACGCGTCCGCCGAGCTTGCACGCCGCCACCGCAGCCACCACCGCCGCCGGCGCGGCGG
>DDQZ01000012.1:0-3957 GCA_002343505.1 Verrucomicrobiaceae bacterium UBA2429
GGCTGAAGGACGCTGGGCTTGCGTTTCACTAAATGACGCATGGGTTGCAACTTTTTGAGCATTCCAAGTCCCCCATATAATTTCATCCTCCGTGCTTTTTCTCCACTCGTTGAATTGGTGTCTCGTTTGCTCATCAATGTCGATTTCAAAGCTGTAGCCGCACTTCATGTGCAAAATCACTTTGCGGCAAGTATCAAATGCCTGGTCAAAGACAAGTCCAGTTGAGTCAGCGGCATGAACCCAAAATACATCACTTGGATTGTCTGATAACCAAACTGCCATTTGGTGCTTTCGCTTGAGATGCAGCGCTACGAAGCCAAAGACCCAAGCCAATGTGAATGCACTCACTGCCCAGCCTACTTCATCAACTTGCGACGCAATGGCAGTCAGAGATAGCGCAAGGATTGACATAGCGCTGAAAATTGCAAAGCCACGCCGAACCTTCCTTGAGATTGTCGCATCTATAAAGCTCCGCCAAAAAGTGTTTTGCATTACCTTCTACAGCCTCCGTTGACTGTTGACCCGATGCCAGATGCAAAAAATGCGGCAGATGCGCCGCCACTAGCCGGGGTCGGAGCAGTGGACATCCAACTCGAAACGCTTCCCCCTGGATAGTTTGGCTTATAACCTGCGCTCAGCTCGTATTTCAAAATAGTTACAGGGTTCCATGTATTTGGCGCTGGACTTGGTGCTCTCATCATTCCCTCAGCCATGCTTCTACCCCCACCATTTGCGCCATAGCTCAATCCACTGAGTAGCGTGATGAAATTCAAGGCCACCGTGTCCATGTCTCCTGCTTGCCATGCTGTTTTTGTATTCTCTTAAGTGCGGTAGCCACCGTATGCACCTGCGGCAAGAACCCCTGTGGTCACAACGCCAGATGCAGCAGTATGACTCATTCCAACTGCCGTTAGACCGCTGACGGCAGTAGGTGCAGCAGTTGAAAGAGCTGCGGCTCCAAAGGTTCCTGTGGCAGCTGCTAATGAAACGGCAAGCATCCTCCCCATTCCGTTGCTCGCATAAGTTGGACCACCAGGAGTTGGTCCATTAGCTGTGTCAGTTCCTAAAAAGTAGAGACCAATCACCACTGCCGGGATCCAAAGCGCTTCACCCGAAGGGTCCACCGCCACCACCGGACTCCCACCCGCATACCCATACCAATTCATCCCCCCGGCGAAGCCGATGGGGTCCGGGTTCACGAACCGGCGCAGGCCGGGGTGGTAGTACCTCGCCCGCATGTGGATGAGACCGGTGCGGTCCGTCATCACTCCGTGCTCGCCGCAGTAGAGGTAGGGCGTCACCGAAAGCGCCCGCAGCAGCTTGTCCGCCACCTGGTTGAGCCCCGGACGCGCCGCAGGCTTGCCATCCCGCTGTGTGGGCGACACCGCCTCCGTCACCGCCCCGTGGGCGTCATACTGCACCCACAGCACATCCTGCCTGGCCTGGTTCGTCACCGCCACCGTGCTGCCCGCCTGGTCGGTGTGGTAATACAGCACCTCGCTTTCCACCGGCTTGCCGCTGCCGTTGATCGTCTCCACCACCTCGTAGAGCAGCCCGTGCCCATAGACCGCCCAATGAATGGCACCGCTGTCGAAAAACATCGGAGCACCCCCGTTGTCCACGCTGCTCCGCTCATACCGCGCCACCACCTGGCTCAGCGGCCCGTGCGGTGTGCTGGTGTAGTAGGTCGTCGTGGTCGTGCCGCCGCTGCTCGTGGTCAGCGTCTGCCGCACCCCCTCGGCGTCATAACCGAAAGCCGCGCTGCCGAAGCCTATGACGAGAATGGGGGGCTGGGACATGGAAAGGTGAAGCCAACATCCACAAAATACCTGCCTTTCCAAAAGAAAAAGCGCGGGCCTTGCGGCCCGCGCTGGGGAGGGGAGGTCTGCGAGGACCCTGTGATCACTCGTAGCTGGCCTGCTGGCCTTTGGTGTCGCGCTTTTTGATCCAGGGCATGAGGGAGCGGAGGCGGGCGCCGGTCTTTTCGATGGGGTGCTTCTCGCCTTCCTTGAGGAGGCGGTTGAACTCCTTGTAGCCGCCCTCGTATTCCTTGACCCATTCCTTGGCGAATTTGCCGGTCTGGATGTCTTTGAGCGCGGCTTTCATGCGCTTTTTGACGCTGGCGTCAATGATCTTCGGCCCGACTTTGACATCGCCCCACTTGGCGGTCTCGGAGATGGAGAAGCGCATGCCGGCGATGCCGGACTCAAACATGAGGTCAACGATGAGCTTCAGCTCATGCAGGCACTCGAAGTAGGCCATTTCGGGCTGGTAGCCGGCCTCGACGAGGACTTCGAAGCCCGCCTTGACGAGGGCGGAGGCACCGCCGCAGAGGACGACCTGCTCGCCGAAGAGGTCGGTCTCGGTTTCTTCCTTGAAATCGGTCTCAAACACACCGGCGCGGGTGCCGCCGATGCCCTTGGCCCAGGCGAGGGCGATCTTCTTGGCGTCCTTGCCGGGATTCTGATGGATGGCGATGAGGGACGGCACGCCTTTGCCCTCGATGAACTGACGGCGGACGATGTGGCCGGGGCCTTTGGGGGCCACCATGATGACGTTCACATCCGCAGGCGGAACGACGGTCTTGTAGTGGATGGCGAAGCCGTGGGAGAAGAGGAGGGTTTTGCCCTTGGCGAGGTTCGGTTCGATGTCGGCCTTGTAGCAGGCGGGGATTTTGGTGTCGGGGACGGCGACGAAGATGACGTCGGCCAGTTTCACGGCCTCGCCGGTGTCATAAACCTTCAGGCCGCGCTCCTCGGCGACCTTGCGGCTCTTGGAGCCTGCGTAGAGGCCGATGATGACATTCACGCCGCTCTCTTTAAGATTCAGGGCGTGGGCATGGCCCTGCGAGCCGAAGCCGATGACGGCGCAGGTTTTGCCTTTGAGGGGAGCCAGGCTGGCGTCCTTTTCAGTGTAGATTTTGGCGGGCATGGATTGTGGTTCTGGATTGAGGGCGCGCAGACTGCCGCATGGGCGGTGGATGGTCAAGGGGGAGTTGGCTGCGGGAAAAGCTCGCGCGGCCCCGCTCATCCAAGCGCTTGTTGAATGCCGGTATGACATCGCTAGCCTGGAGGCCATGAGTTCACGCTTTATTCTCCCGATCCTCACGCTGGCCTTTTCAGGCAGTCTGCACGCCAACCCGGAAATCCTGGATGCCGCCGCACGCCAGTTTGGCGGCACGGTGCGGGAGAATGCGGTTCTTTTGAGAGGCGCTGGAGCTGTGTCCGATCCCGTGGAGTGGACGGTCTATTCGCGCGACGCATTCCGACCAAAGGACATTCTGCGCATGCGAGTGCGCCTCGAAGGACCGGCATGGGTAGCCTCGGCTGATGGAGCGGGATCACGCATCCTGGACAGGGTGCCTCCCCGTTCGCTGGATTCCAGCCGCATTCGCGTTCGCAGTTCCCTGGCCCGCGCCACTGCCGCCAAAGCCGCGGCTCTGGCGAAGGCGACTTTCGTCTCGGTTGACTATCAATTGGCCGCCAACGCGGAAACTGGCGCGCCGGAATGGGGACTGGCCCTGTTGGATGAGACCGGCTACGAAACCGGCTTTGTCGTAGTCTCGGCGGAAAACGGCGCCGTGCTCTTCCAGGACTGGACGCCGCGCGTGCGCGCAGCGGCTGACTCGCAGCCTGACTCCGAAGGCGAGCGCGCCGCCCGCTCGGTGAAGCGCACCGCCCGCCGCGCCTGGAACTGGACGGACAATGCCCGCCGGCAGACAGGTGAATTTTTCCGCGAGCTGTTCCGCTGACATCAACTTCATCTCAATCCGGGTGAATGCGTGAACTCATTCACTGCAACCCATGCGCGCCCGGCTGCCTCCGTCGGGGCGAATCTTCCACCAATCATGGAATGCACGGTCTTTCATCTTGCGCGAGGGCCATTCGTCGCCAGTATCCGCTTCCCTCCGCCGGGCTGAGCCCGGTGTCGGACTCGGGGCGTAGCTCAGCCTGGTAG
>DDQZ01000012.1:4105-8893 GCA_002343505.1 Verrucomicrobiaceae bacterium UBA2429
GCTCAGCCTGGTAGAGCGCTTGCTTTGGGAGCAAGAAGTCGTCAGTTCGAATCTGGCCGCCCCGACCCTCACCGGCATCCCCGGCGCCGCCCTTCCCATGCCAATGTCCGCCCTTCACGCCGCCGCCCTCAAAGCCTTCAAAGCGCAAGGCTGGAGTCACACGGAGGTGTCTGGCATGGAAGTGGTGGAAATGGCCTTCGAAGCGCATCATGCGAAGATTCCCGTGCATGCGCAATCATACGGGGATGCAGGCATCATCAGCGTGGTGGCACAGGCCGCCATGCCGGTGCCGAGGACGCACCGCCTGCCCGCGGCGGAAATGCTCATGCGCGTCAACAAGGAGCTCAACGTTGGCAACTTCGAACTCGACTGGGACGAGGGCAGGGTCATGTTCCGGGTGACAAACATTTTCCCGACCGGCCACTACGACGAAAACATCCTGGCAGGTCTCGTGCATCTCGCCATCGCTGAAATGGACAGGCTCACCCCTTTCCTTGGCGAGATCTGCCGGGTATCAAAAAGTGAGCTGCCGCTTCTGCGGGTGCCCGACTTGCTGCGCCGATCAGATCTACTGCCGCCACCGTTGGAGGAATGAGCTTTTCAAGCTCGGCCGCCGCATGACAACCGGGCAAGGTTCCGATCTTGAGCGAGAATCCTTTTGTCGTCTCAGGCTCGATGACGACAATTTTATCGTGAAATGAGCATTCCAATGCCCTTTCTGCACCGGCATGGAATTGGAAATGCCCGCCCATTATTGACAGGTTACCTCCTGCTTGTTGACGCGCCCTGCTGCTTCCGGTTACAGCTTTCGCCATGACGTTTGTTTCTCTGTCTCTAAAATGGCTGGCTGCGGCTGCGCTGATCGGCCTTTCCCCCATGTGCGCCACCGCCGCGGAGCCGCTGGTGGGTGTTTATGGTGAAAACTCCATGCAGCGTGTGCTGGACTTCGAGGCGTGGCTTGGGCGTCCAGTGGATGTGATCCTGTGCACGGTGGATTTCCAGAAGTGGGAGAACTACCGCTACGCCGACTGGCTGAGCAAGACGGTGTATGGAGCACGCGGTCAGAGGCGTCTCGTTTACGATGTGCCGGTCATTATCCAAGGCGCCAGCTATGCGGAGGCGCAGAAGGGCGCGTATGACGAGCACTGGGCCTGCCTTGCCAAATCCATCCTCGAAAACAATCCCGGCACGCATGACGTCGTCGTGCGTCCCAGCCATGAGATGAATGGCGATTGGTTCGTCTGGGGTGTCGGCCTCTCGCGCCTCGCGCAGGTGCCGGATTTCATCGCGTCCTGGCGGCGTTTTCATGGAGTCTTTCGCGGAGTGCCGGGCGGGGAACGCTTCCGCTTCAGCTTTTCCGCCTCGGAGGGCGCAAGCGATCCCCGCCCGATGTGGCCTGGAGACGCCTATGTGGACCTCGTGGGCTACGATGTTTACTGGAAGCCCAAGGCCATGGGTGGTGAGGGCTGGGAGACCAACGACCCGCGCGAGGCCTGGGAGAAACGCACCAGCGAACACGGCTACAATGCCTGGAATCTAACGGGCATGCTGGCTTTTGCCAAAGCACGGGGAAAATCCTTCCAGATTGATGAATGGGGCGTGTGGGGGCCTGATGCCGCGCCCTTTGTGGAAAGCATGGCCGCGTTCATCCGCGCTTATGGCATCCGCGCCCACACCTACTGGAACTCGGACGCCGCCTATCCCGGAGAACTGCATCAACGCGACCAGTCCTGGCCCGCGACCTCCGCCGCTTTTCGGTCAAGCTTCGGCAGAACGGCCCGCTAATCTGCCGACGACTTCCACAAGTCCAGCAGCGCCTCGCCGCGTGTTTGTTCCCTGAGTTTCGAGTTTGCCAGTTCGGCCTCATGCACCGCTTTGACGAGCTCCATCGGCGTTAGCGTGCCTTCACGCATCGCAGTGAGCCCTTTGCCCCAGGCGGCGCGGACGCTCTCGGTGAGCGGTTCGTCGAGTCGGGCGTTGTAATCAGCAAAGAAGCCCTTCGTGGCGAAATACTGGGCTGCGGACACTCGCGGATCGTCGGAGGAAACATCCACGTCGTTGAAAAAACTCAGCATGACATGGCTTGCGGCCAGTTTGCGCAGCAGCAGATCGGAATCGAGCTCCGCAGGCGTGACTTGGCTCTGAATCGCCAATGCGGCGGCATGTCCGGCGGATTCGCACAGATTCATCCAAGTCGGCTCCAGCCGGATCGTGCCCCAGGCGACATGCGTGCTGCTCAGGCACACCGGCACGAGCAGATTGTCCACGCCCTGAGGCAAAATCGCCCGATACGGCACCTGACCGGGAAAGGTCTCCACATCGAGCATCATTTTCCCTTCCTCCAAGGCTCCTTCAATGCGGCGCGGCGTGCAGGCATGCGTGTCGAGATACCACTCCGTCACGCCGATGCTGTCCGCATGAATCGGCGCACGCTCCAGACCCTCCGCGAGCATCGCATCATGCTGCGTGAAGATGTAGCGCCCCGTGATGCGACGCGCCTCACGCACATAAAACTCATGCGGACGATGCCCGTTGTCGGTGAACTCGTCCTTCGCCAGCCCAAACTCACGCCACGATTTCTGCCGCTCAGGCTCGACCGACGGATCATTCTGCAAAAAGTAGAGCAGCGCCATCGTCGCATCCCAGAACTCGTTCATGATCTTCTGCCGCCCGATCCAATCAGCATTCACATAGTCCGTCTGCAATCCGACGAGCTGAGGACGGTTCCAACCGCGCTTCGAGTTCGGGATCGGCGACACGATGGAGCCGTGTTCGAGCAGCTTGAGCTTCTCGGGATCGTAATTGGCCGGTTTTTCGACCGGCAGCCGGTTCGCCGGATCGGAGCTGAGGATCGTGCGGTAGTTGAAGGCCTGCACAAAGCCATCCGCCTCGCCCGTGCTCTCCGGCTGCTTGATCCGCTGAAAGCCGCTGAACTTCCGCAGTTTCAGCTTGTGATGCAGCTCCGCCGCACGCGCCAGCTCCGGCGCCTCCGCCGCCTTGACCGGCGACATGTAGATCACGCCTGCATGAGGCTCATTGAATTCACTTCGCGCTTCGCGTCCGAGCCGATACGGCACCTTCGCCAATGCCGCAAGATCGCCTTCATAGCTGCAATCCGCGAAAATCTTCGCCTGCACCTCGATCTCTTCCACATCGCCCCGTAAACTCATGAAATTGACCGATTGAATCAAAGCGCCATCCCTCTTCACCGAATGCAGCACGCGATTTTTTATCACACGAATGCGTTTCTCCTTCGCGACCAACTCCGTCAGAGTCTTCTCCGCCACCTTAGGTTCAAACTTCCCGTTCGTATGCCCGCTCTTGCCCGGCAGCGCATCGCGATACTGCGGCGACTTCTCACCATACGTCGTGCGGTAGTGGTCAAAGATCGCCTTTCGCGCCTCGTCATAGATCGGCGAGCGCTTGCCCTCCCACAACGTGTCCCACACACCGAGCCCGTTGGAGAGAATGCCGCCGAGATGGTCATTGTGGTTCACCAAAATGACATTCAAGCCCTCCCGCGCCGCCCGCACCGCCATCGCGATGCCGCCAGGCGTGCCGCCGTAGATGCAGAGGTCGGTTTGCAGTGGCTGCGCCAACAAGTCCGCTGGAAACAGCGAGACCTTGCACACCAACAGCGCGAGTGAAACGGGGAAGATACGAATGACGGTGATGCAGGCCGAGTAGAGCGCGACGGGGATGGGCAGGATGGTTTTCATGGCTGGTTCCAGTGGATTTTGGCGAGCAGCACGCGGTTGTTTTCGTCTTTGCGGGCTTCGGGGAAGGCCATTTCGCTGCTGATGACCCAGGTTTCATTCGCATTCACATCCACAGGCGCAAAGCCGCCAGTGAGATCGACGCCCGTCTCAGGCATCAGGATCTGTTCGGTGGCACGAATGACGCACAGCTTCTCAGGCTCGACCTCGGCGATGAAGATGGGCGCGCGATTGCGGAAGACGTGATCGTTGTTCGCGCCTTTGCGGCTGTAGGTGAGGTAAAGCTTGTCGCCGTGCGTGATCCAATGCTGCTGCGCGTTCGCGCTGAGCAGCGGCTGGCCGTCATCAAACTTCCACTCGACTGTCGGCTGGTAATTCAATCCGTCATCGCTGCGCGTGACGTGGCCGTTCTTCTCCCCGCGCATGGTGAGGAAGTGGCGGCCTTTGAAAGCGCACACGGAAGGCTCATACAGGCCGCGCGGGATGCTGATGGTGTGCTCGCTGCCGTGCTCCGCATATTTCAGGGTCTCGCCATCGAAGGTGCAGCGCGCCACCAACGTTGTGTAAACGCGTGTCTTCGGATCGGCACGATAACGCACGGGCAGCAGCACATCGCCATTCGGCAGGTCAACCCGTTGATGGCAGCCCGCGTTCGGTTCGATGACCGGATTCCCAGCATGGTCCTTCCCTGGCATGTCCATGATCTTCATGCCGCTCCACTCGTTCGTCTTCGGATCATACACCGCGTAAGCCACGCGCTCCTGGCTGCGGTCGTCCTTCGCTTTGTTGTCGTTCGCATTGGCGAGGAAACCGAAACACTTGCCGGTGACGAGCAGTTTGCCGGACTTCTCGTGCCAATGCGGGCAGATGTCCCCCATCACACGTTCGATGCCGTCAGGGAAGCGCTTGCGATTGAGCGCGGCGATGCGCTTCGGCGCGCTCCAGGTCTTTGCGCCGTCGGTCGTCTCAGTGATGTAAATGTCGCGGTAGCCGTGCGAGCCGCGCTTTTCGATCTCCTGTGTCGTCACGATCACTTTGCCCGGAGGAATCACCGCAGGCCGCGACTGCGCCC
>DDQZ01000108.1:0-18468 GCA_002343505.1 Verrucomicrobiaceae bacterium UBA2429
GGTGTCTCGGATGACGCTTACGTTGGCTCATCAATCCTGTGTTTGAATTTGGGAGTGGCCGACGGATAGTGGCGCACTTCAAATGAACCCGCACAGCGCCATTGATCGTCGCAGTCTTGCCTTGGGGCGGGCGGTGGCGGCGCGCTTGCGTGACGATCCTTCATTGATCCGGCGGGGACAAGCCACACTCTCGCGATGGCTGAAAACCTGCTCGCCACGGGTGCGGCCTGCGTTGCTGGAGTGGGAGGCGGTGTTGCAGCAGCCGGTTTCGCAAGTGGTGGAGATGCTCACCGGGACTGACGAACGCGCGGTCCGCCTGCGCCAGTCGAACCCTTTTGCCGGAGTCTTGTCCACGCATGAACGCACAATCATCATGAAGGAGTTTGCGGCTTATGATGCGGCATCAGCTTGAGCACATCATCCGCGCCGCCGCCGGGAATGCCGATGCGCGGGACATTGTGGTCATCGGCAGCCAGTCAATTCTCGGCAGCTACCCTGACACGCCGGAAGAATTGCTCGTGTCTATGGAAGCGGATGTTTATCCGAAGGATGCACCGGATCGCTCGATCTTGATTGATGGAGCCATTGGCGAACTTTCTGTGTTTCACGAAACCTTTGGCTACTACGCGCACGGCGTGGATGAAACGACAGCGGTGCTGCCCAACGGTTGGGAAGATCGCCTCGTCAAATTGGAGAATGAGAACACGCGTGGTGCCGTTGGCTGGTGCCTGGAGGTGCATGATCTCGCCGTCAGCAAGCTCGCCGCCGG
Organism: Verrucomicrobiaceae bacterium UBA2429; assembly: GCA_002343505.1. Classification (GTDB taxonomy): domain Bacteria; phylum Verrucomicrobiota; class Verrucomicrobiia; order Verrucomicrobiales; family Verrucomicrobiaceae; genus Prosthecobacter. The sequence goes on from DDQZ01000108.1 coordinate 770, forward strand.
GCGCGAGAAGGATCTGGCTTTCGTGGACTGCATGCTGCGTCACAAGCTCATCGATGCGGACATCGTGCGCGCTCGACTGTCATTTACGCCAAGACTCACCGAGGTAGGGAAACACCTCGCCATGGCGCGGCTCGGTCGTTGGCAGCAGAGCTGATCACCTGACTTCCCAAGCCGGCGGCAGGTCCTTCGACTCGGGGCCATAAGTCTGCGAAACGATGAAGCCGCTGGCCTGCGACGTGTAGAAGATGCGGCCGTTGCTGACCACGGCACCAAGGCATTCGCGTGAATCAATCGCGGGGCCGGTGGAGACGAGTTTGCCTTCCTGGCTGAGATCAATCATGTCCATGTTCGCGCCGAGCACATACGGCTCGCTCATGGTGAAGCGGCAGCAGGCGTAGTTGGTGAGGATGCTGTAAGCCACTTTGCCGGTCTCGCGGTCGAAGATGTTGCCCTTGCCGCGCAGGGCGTTGGAAAACATGAAGCGCTCGCCCACGCTGACGACATTGAGCGCGGAGGTCACGGCATCGGATTTCCATACGAGCTTGCCGGTATTGGCATCAAGGCACCAGACAAAGCGGTCGTCGGTGCCCTGCTGCGCGCGGTTGTAGCCGCCGATGAAAAGCCTGCCGTCGCGGGCGCTGAGCGTGCATTTCGCAGTGACGTAATACTCATTCGTCTGCCAGAGAATGTTCCCGGTCTGAGGATCAATGCAGCAGGTGAGGCCGTTGTTTTCGACCGGCAGACCGCGACGCCGCTTCGTGTCGGCGTCGTAACCGAAGAAGACGCTGTAGTAGAGCTTGCCGTCGAGGATGCAGATGCCGCAGTCGTTGCCGCCGCGCCCGAACTCGAAGAAGTCCTTCTCCCACACCACCTTGCCCGTGTCCAAATCCCAGGCCCAGAGGCGCGGATGATGGTTCGCCGGGTAATACGGATTGTCGTTCGAGTAGATAAAGCTCATCACTTCGCGTCCATCTGCGGGTTTCACGAGTTCACCGCCAAAGGTCCACGGTTTCTCGCTGCCCTGTGGTGCGTAATCGCCGCTTCCGCTCGCATAGATCGCGACGTTGCCCGCGACAACCGGCGGGAACTGCCGGCTCCAGCTTGGCGAACCGGTGAACGGCGCCTCCCACAGCATGTTGCCCGTCGCGGCATCGAGACAACGCACGAAGGACTTCTTGATGCCTGCCTGCGGCACCAGCAGCTTGCCGTCGATGTAGAGCGGCGAGGTGAAGCTCAAATAGACATCCGGCCACCACTTCCGCCACAGCAGACGCCCTGTGTCCTGCTCGCACGCGATGATCTGACCTTCTGCCGTGTGCGTGTACATCCGCCCGCCGCCACACACCGGCAGATGCTTCACCGTGCCTTCGAGACGCCGCGCCCAACGCATGCGAAGCGGCGGCTTGAGGTCCTGGTTATTCGAGTTTTGCCCCGCGAAGTTGCCGTAGTTCGTGTACCAGTCGTATTTGGTATCGGCGAGCTTGCCTGAGAGCGGGGAGCGCACTTTGGAGACAATCGGACCGGGGAACTCGAGTTGAGAGGTCGGTGGCTTCTCCACAAATATGTAGAGGCTGCCGTCTTCACTCGGCACAAAGATGCGATGGTCCGCAATGGCAACAGGCGCGGTGATAGCCGCTCCATTGCCGCAGGGAATTTCCAACGCCCCTTCCTCGAACAGCCTCTTGCTCAATCCGATTAACTCCACCGAATCAAGCGGCACCAGATGAATTTGACCTCGGAGATCACCGAAAATGGCAAAGCTTGAGGTCAGCACAGGCGGAGCGATGGCACCAGCACCACTCAGCATCTGCGACTCCTTCGTGCTCATATTGTGCTTGATCAACCCACGCCCCGTCTCCGGCTTCACACGAAACACCTCATTCCCACGAATCGCCACGGGCGAAAAGCTCAGCAGGCCGTCCATGCGGATGTTCGTGTCCGTGCCGGGGACGAAGTCGCCGGTTTTGAGCGTGTCGCTTTCGAGACGCATGATGTCCACGCGGCCGGCGTTGTCGCGGCGATGCCATTGGACATAGACGTTGCCGTCGTCATCGGCGCTTTGGCCGAAGGTGGCGGGGAATTCCTTGCCGGACCACTCGGGGATCTCGCCGGTGGCTTTGAGCTTCGGCACAGTGCCGGTGTCTTCGAGGAAGAGCGTGCGACCACCGGCGGGAATCACGACGATGTTGCCTTTGATCAAACAAATGTCCCGTGAGCACACGAAGTGATCCTTCCACGTCACGCGACCGTCGCTGGAGGTCGGTTTGGTGCCCGGTTTGAGCGTGGCGAGCATGCGCTTCTCGCAAAACGCGGCCCAGGACTCGCCACTCCAGCGGTTGCCATCGAAGCCGACGACTTCCTTCACAAAATCCCACTTCCAGAGCTGCTTGCCCTCAAACGTCATCGCCAGCACCTGCGCCCCGAGTGTGGCCACATACACGCGATCCTTCGCCACGACCGGCGTGCTGAAAATCGGCTCGCCGCAGTCAATCTCGGCCACCACCGCTCCGCTGTCGCGATCCAGCACATAGTAGATTCCTGCAGTGGTGCCGAAATGCACATGTTTCCCCGCGATGGCGGGCGAGGAGACGTTGTTCACGTTTTGTTTGCCGCCCTTGCTTTGAAAGCGCCAGATCTCTTTCAGCGTCGCCGCATCAAAACACGCCGCACAGCCGCTCCCATCGACCACATACACCTTGCCGCTTGCCACCACCGGAGACGTGTAAATGCCATCCGTCATCGCCACCGCGCCTTGCAAGCCGAGTTTCTCCACATCGAGATCAATCTCCGCCGCATTGCCGCTGTGCGCGGCATTGAACATGAACTGCGGCCAGTCCTCCGCGGAGGCGTTCAGGCTGAAAACAACGACTGTGAGGGCAAGGAAGCGCTTCATGGCCTGTGAATACGAGCCGCGACGGCTGAACTCGCATTTCATCTGTGCCTGCCACGGTTCAGCGGCCCTCTTGTCTGCGGTGACGATACCTGTTATTCATCCGACCATGAGCCCATACCTGCGTCTCCAGGCCATCACCGCTTTTGCGGCCGCCTCGCTTCAACTCTCCGCCCACGATCTCGTCATCGCGAACGGCCGCGTGATGGACCCGGCGACGAATCTCGATGCGATTCGTCATGTGGGCATCCAAGACGGCAAAATCGCCACGATTTCCGAAACAGCGCTCACGGGTGACAAAGTGGTCGATGCAGCCGGACTCGTCGTTTCGCCGGGATTCATTGATCTGCATGCGCACGGGCAGACGACGGAGGATTTGCAGATCAAGGCGCAGGACGGCGTGACGACGGCGCTGGAGATGGAGGGCGGCGTGTATCCCGTGGCGTCGTGGTATGCGTCGAGAGAGGGCAGGGCGCCGATTCATTATGGAGCGACGGTGGGGCACATCTCGGCGCGCTTTGCGGCGTTTCACCCGGAGATGCGCGTGGGCCAATGGGGCGGCGGCAGGAGCAGACTGGCGCTGCTGGGGCCGAATCCAGCCGGGGCAAACAAGGCGGCGGGGCCGGAAGAAATGCAGCGCATGAGCGAGGCGATCCGCGAAGGGCTCGACGAAGGCGCGCTCGGAGTCGGATTCGGCATCAATTACACGCCCGCGGCCACGCCGGAGGAGATCGAGGCGCTGTTTCGCATCGCCGCGGAGCGGAAGGTGCCCGCGTTCGTCCACACGCGTGCGTTTGGCATCGCACCGATCCGCGAGGCCATCGACACGGCAAAAAAGAGCGGCGCGGCACTGCACATCGTGCATGTCGGAAGCAGCGGCATCTCCGATGTGCCGGAGGTGCTGAAACTGATCGATGAAACCCGTGCGGCGGGCCTTGATCTGACCACGGAGGTCTATCCCTACACCGCCGCGTCCACGATGCTGGAGTCCGCGATGTTCAACCCCGGCTGGCAGGAAAATCTGCGCATCAGCTATGGGGACATCGTGTGGACTGCGACGGGCGAACGGCTCACGCAGGAGAGTTTTGAACGCTACCGCAAGCAGGGCGGCTGGGTGATCATGTACATGATGAAGGACGCGAATGTGGAGAAGGCCATCGCGCATCCCGGCGTGATGATTGCGAGCGACGGCGTGCCGTTTGTGGATGGCAAAGGTCATCCTCGCGGCGCGGGCACCTTCGCACGCGTGCTGGGCCTTTACAGTCGCGAGAAGAAGCTCCTGCCGCTCATGGATGCGCTCGCGAAGATGACCATCCTGCCCGCGAAGCGCCTCGAAGCCCACGTCCCGATGATGAAACACAAAGGCCGCATCGCCGTCGGTGCCGACGCGGACATCACGGTCTTTGACGCCGCCACCATCATCGACCGCGCCACCTTTGAGGCACCCACCACGCCCTCGGCGGGCATTTCACACGTCATCGTGGGTGGCACTTTCGTCGTGCGGGATGGCAAACTCGTGAAAGATGCCCTTCCGGGCCGCGCTGTGAGAGTCACACCATGAAGCCGCTCCTCATTTCCATCCTCCTCGCCACCACCGCCTTCGCCGATGACGTGCCGCAGTGGCGCGACCTCTTCAACGGCAAGGACTTGACCGGCTGGGTGGATGTGAACACCAGCAAGGAGACGTGGAGCGTGAAAGACGGCCTGCTCGCGTGCAAAGGCCTGCCCATCGGCGTGATGCGCAGCGAGAAGCAGTATGAGAACTTCATCCTGCACATCGAGTGGCGGCACATGCAGGCCGGTGGCAACAGCGGCGTCTTTGTCTGGAGCGAGGGCAGCACGCCGCCCGACCGTCCGCTGCCGAAAGGCATGGAGGTGCAGATGCTCGAACTCGAATGGCCCAAACTGCATCCCACCAAGGACGGTCAGCCGAATCATCCAGGCTATGTGTCCGGGGAACTCTTCGGCGCGAACGGCCTCGAAGGCGTTCCCGACAATCCGCGTGGCCGCCGCAGCATGTCGTGGGAGATGCGCTGCAAAGGCAAAGGCGAATGGAACACCTACGACGTCGTGTGTGTCGATGGCACCGTGAAGCTCTCGATCAATGGCAAGTTCGTCAACGGCATCAGCCAGTCCACCGTGCGCAAAGGCTACCTCTGCCTCGAATCCGAGGGCGCCGAGATCCACTTCCGCAACATCAAGATCATGGAACTGCCCGGCGGCCGCGCCACACCGGAGCAGACGGCTCCGGTGGTCAGTCAGTAATCCATTTTTTCCATCTCCCTCGATGAAGTCACCATCCAACCGCCGCCATTTCCTCTCCACGCTCGCTCTCGCACCGCTCGCCGCACGCGGCCAGGACGCGCCGAAGTTTCCGCCGACACGCAAGATCACCAAAGGCCCCGGCTTCCACTGGTTCGCCTACTACGACAAGCTGCAGTTTTCGCCGGACAACCGCCTCGTGCTCTCAAACAAGGTTAGCTTCGAGCACCGCTCGCCAACGGCGGATGACGTGATCGAGGTGGGCATGGTGGACATCCAGGACGGCGACAAATGGATTCCCCTCGGCAAATCCAACGCATGGAACTGGCAGCAGGGCTGCATGCTGCAATGGATTCCCGGCACGGAGTCGAAGGTGATCTGGAACGACCGGGAGAAGGACAAGTTCGTGAGCCATATCCTCGATGTGAGGACGATGGAGAAGCACACCCTGCCTTTCCCGATCTACGCCTTGAGCCCGAACGGCAAGGAAGGTGTGAGCTGCGACTTCTCGCGCGTGGCGGACTGCCGCCCCGGCTATGGCTACGCCGGCATCAAAGACCGCTTCTTTGACGACATGGCCCCGGAAGGCAGCGGCGTGACGCATGTGAACCTGGAAACTGGCGTCGAGAAGCTCATCGTCAGCCACAAGACGCTCGCGAACACGGGCACGGTGATGGAAAATCATCCGACCTCGAAACATCACGCCTATCACCTGCTCGTGGGTCCGGACGAGAAGCGCTTCATCATGCTGCACCGCTGGACGCAGCCGAAGGGCGGCCATCTCACGCGCCTCATCACCGCGAACATGGACGGCAGCGATCTGCGCATTGTCATCCCGAATGGTTATGCGTCCCATTTCATCTGGCGAGATGCCACGCACATCCTTTCGCAGGGGAAAAACTGGCTCGGCAACGCGGACTGGGGCGATTTCCTCTTTGAGGACAAGGACAGCGGCATCGTGGAGGAGATCGGCCACGGCATTCTCGACAAGTCCGGCCACCTCACCTACCTCAAGAACAACGAGTGGATCCTCAACGACACCTACGCGCAGGGCGTGCGCCGCCTTCAGACGCCGCACCTGTATCACATCGCCACCAAGAAGCGCATTGACCTGGGCCACTTCCCGCAGCCGCCGGAATACAAAGGCGAGTGGCGCTGCGACAGCCACCCGCGCAGCAGCCGCGATGAAAAGCTCGTCTGCATTGACGCCCCGGATGGCTCAAATGGCCGCCAGCTTTTCCTCATCAGCATCGAGGGGCTGATGGGCTGACGCCCCAGGGCAAAGCGCCGGTTGCACCGGCGCGCGGCCACCCTACCCTGGAGGCATGGTCTTCGACACGCTCCCCCACGCCGCCCTTTACGAAGGGCTGCACCCGCACTTTGCCAAAGCCTTCGCCTTCCTGCGCGCGGTGGATGGCACGCAGACCCTGGGACGGCATGACCTGGCGGGTGACGAATGCTTCGCCCTGGTGCAGGCCTATGACACCAAGCCGCTGTCCGAAGCCCTCTTCGAGGCGCACCGGAAATACATTGACGTGCAATACCTCCACAGCGGCTGCGAGACCCTCCTCTGGGCGCCCCTGGCCGCCATGCGGGAGGAAACCATGGCCTACGATGAGTCCAAGGACGCCGCCCTCTGGCGTCTCATCCCCGAGTCCACCCCCCTGCGCATGTCCGCCGGGCACTTCGCCATCTTTTACCCCCAGGACGCCCACGCCCCCTGCATCGAATGGCAGCGCCGGGAGGCCGTTTTCAAAGTCGTGGTGAAGGTGGCGGTGGGCGATATTTTTCCTTAAATGACGTGAAATACTCACGTCCAAGACACCGACTCCGGCGCTCATGGAGGTAAATCACTGATTTTCCGTTGTTTGGTCATTACAACTCAGTCAGCGGCGGCTGATTTTCAGCCGGCAGTCATTCAAATTCAGACAACGGCACGGCGCGCAGGTCCGCGCTTTTGACCACGATGGGCTGATTGCGCGCGGTGCGGCTGAGCGTTTGCTGGGGTGATGCACGCTCCTTTGCACGGCCTGGTGGCCGCCACTCACACTCCTTTTCATGAAGACGGCACCCTGAGGCTGGAGGTCATTGAGGCGCAGGCGGCGCATCTGCTGCGGTGGGGGGTGACGACCTTGTTCATCAATGGCAGCACGGCGGAGAGCAGCTCGCTGACGGTGGCGGAGCGGCTGGCGCTGGCGGAGCGCTGGTTCCAGGTGGCGCGCGGCACTGCGCTGCGCCTGGTGGTGCATGTGGGCGCGAATTGTGTGGAGGACTCGAAGACGCTTGCCGCGCAGGCGCAGGGACTGGGGGCGGCTGCCATCGGGGCGCTTGCACCCTCGTATTTCAAGCCGCGCTCGGTGGAGGTGCTGGTGGAGACGATGGCGGCGATTTCGGCGGCGGCGCCAGAGACGCCTTTTTATTATTATGACATCCCCTCGCTGACGGGAGTGAACCTGCCGGTGACGGCCTTTCTGGAGCAGGCGCCGGAGCGCATCCCTGCGCTGGCAGGAGTGAAATTCACGAACCCGGACTTGATGGCGTATCAATTCTGCCTGCGCGCGGCGGGCGGGCGCTGGGACCTGCCCTGGGGTGTGGACCAGCATTATCTCGGCGCGCTGGCGATGGGGGCGCGCGGGGCGGTGGGCAGCGGGTTTAATTTTGCCGCGCCGGTTTACCACCGGCTGATGGCGGCCTTCGAACGCGGGGATCTGGCGGCGGCGCGGGAGCAGCAGTTTCGCGGAGTGCGGCTGATCCAGCTCTTTGACGGCCTGGGCTACATGGCGGCGGCGAAGGCGGCGATGAAAATGCTGGGCGTGGACGTGGGGCCGCCGCGCCTGCCGAACGCGCGCCTGACGCCCGCGCAGGAGTCGGGGCTGCGCTCCGATCTGGAGGCGATGGGGTTTTTCGACTGGGTAGGGTAAAAAATTCAGCCCACGGGCACGAGTTCGACTTTGTGAACGTCGAGCACGGCGTTTTTCACTTTGTTGACCGGGTCTATGACGAGGCGGTTTTTGCCGGGCTTCCTGATCTCGATCTCGCCCGGCTCGACAGGCTGCCAGCTCTGGAAGCCGCCGGTGTCCCGGGTGGTGAATTTGAGGCTCTGGCCGTCGAGCCTGACCTCGACCTCGCTGCCGTGGTTGCCGCCGCCGCAGCCGTGGTGGACGACGACTTTGTAGCGGCCGGGTTTTGTGACCTCGAACTCCCACTCGGCGATGTCGTCCGGCTCGGTCCAGAAGCCGAGGCAGTTTTTTTCGGGCTTGGGCTCGTAGCGCATGTTCTCCGACCAGGTGGTGGCGTCCTTCGCGTGGAGGGTGATGGCGCCGTCGGCGGCCTGCCTGGGCGTCTCGCCCTCGCAGGCGGGGATGAGGGTGATCTCCCGGACGACGAGCGCCTGCTCGGTGGGCGGGGTGAGCAGGGTGAAGGGCAGGTCTCCGGCGGCGGGGATGTAAAGCGTGCCGAGGCTGATGGTGCGGGGGCTCTGCGCGGAGGCGAGCTGTTTTTTGACGATGAGATCACCCATGCGGAACTGGGAGCCGATGCCGCCGCGGCGCAGGATGTAGGTGAGCATGACCTCGTATTTGCCCCAGCGTTTGGCCTTGAAACTCGCGCCCGTGTAGGTGTCCCAGTGGGCGCCGTTGCTGAACTGCCAGTCGGCGGAGGTGAGGCGGATGATGCCGCGCGCGGGCATGTCGGCGCGGGGCACGACCTCGTCACTGCCGAAGCCGTTGATGTCCACGGCTTGGGGAAAGGGCTGGTCGCCGGCGGGCATGGCGGCGGCGCTTTCCGGGGCCTTGGGCGGTGCTTCGGCGGGTGCGGGGGCTTGCTTTTCCGGGGCGGGCGCGGGTTTGTCGCCAGCGGGGCTTTCGGATTTGGGGCCGCAGGCGGCGAGGCTGGCGAATAGGGGCAGGAGCAGGAGGCGGGTGTTCATCATGATGGGGGTGCGGCGGGGTGGAGGAAACGTGCCGGGCGGGGTGTCGTTAGCGCATTACTTGGGGTCGTAGTGCTTCTCGCTGACGGATTTGTCATGCTCATAGACCTGCTCTTTGATGAGCTGGCCTTTGAGATTCCAGTAGCGGTTGAGGCCGTGGCGCTTGCCGGAGTCGAAATTCGTCTCGGTGGAGAGCCGGCCGTTGTCCCACCACTCGCGCACGAGGCCGTGCAGGCGGCCCTCCTTGAAGGGGTATTCGCCCTTGGGTTTGCCGTCCTTGTGCGCGTCGCGGGCGATGCCGGTGAAGGGTTTGCCTTCGAGGAAATAAACGTCGTCCTTCCATTCGAGCGCGCTGTAGGCGGCCTCGCGCGGTTCGGGCGCGCAGGCGCACAGGCAGGCGAGGAGGGCGGCGAGGATGAGGAGGGGCGTGTGTTTCATGGGCGGGCGGTCTTTTTCAGACATCGAGCGTGACCTCGACGGGGCAGTGGTCGCTGCCAAAGACATCGGAGCGGATGACGCAGGAGGAGAGGGCGGGGCGGAGCGCGTCGGAGGCCAGCCAGTAGTCGAGCCGCCAGCCGATGTTCTTTTCCCGCGCGCTGCCGCCGGTGCGCATGGTCCACCAGGTGTAGCGTCCGGGGCTGGGGTCGAAGTAGCGGAAGACATCCACAAAGCCGGCCTCCAGGTGGCGGGTGAGGCTGGCGCGCTCCTCGTCGCTGAAGCCTGGGTTCATGCGGTTGGACTTGGGGTTGGCGAGGTCTATCTCCTGGTGCGCGCAGTTGAGGTCGCCGCAGACAAGAACGGGCTTTTTTTTCTCCAGCTTTTTCAGGAAGGCGCGGAAGGCGTCGTCCCAGCGCAGGCGGTAAGGCAGGCGGGCCAGCCCGGCCTGGCTGTTCGGAGTATAGACATTGACCAGGAAGAAATCCGGATGCTCGGCGGTAATGACGCGGCCTTCGCTGTCATGCTCCTTGATGCCCATGCCGGGAACGGCGGGCGGCGCGCCGGCGCGGGTGAGGACGCAGGTGCCGGAGTAGCCCTTTTTTTCGGCGCTGTTCCACGCGGCGTGCCAGCCTTTGAGAAAGGACAGGTCCACCTGCTCAGGCTGCGCCTTGGTCTCCTGGAGGCAGACGACATCGGCGTCGGTGGCCAGAAGGTAGTCTCGCAGCCCTTTGTCGAGGGAGGCGCGGATGCCGTTCACATTCCAGGTGGAGAGCTTCATCCGCCACTTTTGGGCGGGAATGGCGGGGATGTCGAGCGGGGATGCGGCTCAGGCGAGGCGCACGTCTCCGCACAGGCTGACTTTGATCCCCAGGCCGGCCATGGCGGCGGCCTTCACGCGCGCGGCGCGGTGCGCCTGCTTTTCGTTCGGGCAGTAGACCACCTGGATGTGGTTCGACTTGTGCCGGGCCATCATCTGGTCCCGCGTCACGCCTTTCAGCACGGCGTGCATGATGGGCCACTGCGGCGTGGTCTCCTGCCAGCGGCGGTTTGTTTCCTCCTCCGGCAGCTTCACCACCTCGGCCACGCCGATGTCGCAATGCAGCGCGCCCTCCATGACGAAGACGCGGCTCCAGACGATGTGCCCCGGCTTGCTCACACCCTTCAGCGTGCCGCCGCCGAGCCGGAAATACATGCCGGGCTGGCGCTCGCTGCCAGCCCCCTTCCAGCCGCCGATGAAGTGCGCGGGCGGCGCGGCGCCGCTGATGAGCAGCACCCAGACATAGTCGCCGCCGTACTTTTGACCCCAGCGCAGGTCGTGCAGGGTGTTCTCAGGGGCGAAGCCAAGCTCGCGCCACAGGCGGTAGGTGACGAGGCCGTCGAGGCCGGCGCATTCGTCCACCTCGTTGAAATGCGGCAGCGCCTCGCCCTCGAAGAGCACGCGCCGGCCGTCGGCGCCGCGCACGGGCGGGCGGTCCGCGTTGTTGAGCGTGCCCTCCACGAGGTCGCTGGCGGGTGTGAGATCCTTCAGCCCCTGCTGGTATTGGATGCCGATGGCGTCGCAGCCGAACTCGTCGGCCAGACGCAGGGCGGCGATGTACATTTTGCATTGCTGCAGCACCTGCGACTCGGTGAGCTCGGTTGCCTCGTCACTGCCAAGGGCAAAGCGCAGGCCTTTTTTCAGATACCACGCATAGACGGCGGCGGCGTCCTCATCGCTCACCTCGCGCATGGCGGCGTAGAGGGTGGACTGGCTGAGGCGCTCCTTGAAGCAGCCGGTGGGGTGCAGCAGGTGGTCGGGCACGATGGCGTTGAACATGCCCATGCAGCCCTCGTCGAAGACGCCGAGGATGGCTTTGCGCGCGCGGAACCGGCGGGCGAAGTCGCGCCCGAGACGCTCGTCGCCGGCTGGCAGCTTGAGCAGATCAAGATCTCGCACATGGGACTGGTCGTGCGTGATGACCCCGGTGGCGAGCCACTCGCGCAGGCCGTTTTTGAAAAAGGCGTCGGTGAAGGTCTCGCTCCACAGGGTTGAGTAGGCCACACCGGCCTTGGTGAGGGAGGCGTTGAGGTTGAGCAGGCCGACGAGACCGGGCCACTGGCCGCTCCAGTTCGCCACGGTCAATATGGGGCCGCGGTGCGTGGTCAGCCCGGCCAGCACATGATGCGAGTACTGCCACACAGCCTCGGCGACGATGAGCGGCGCGTCCGGGTCAATGCCGCGAAAGACCTCGATGCCCTCCCGCTGGCTGGCGATGAAGCCGTGCTTCTTTTTGGCATCGTACGGATGCGAGCGCCGCGCTTCCCAACCCTCGGCCTTGAGGGCTTTGGCGAGCGCGTCCTCCATGGCTTTCTGCGCCGGCCAGCAAGTCTGGTTGGCGGCAAGGCGGAGATCGCCACTGGCGATGATTTGGACGGTCTTGGCGGATTTGGCTGGGGTGTTCATGGCGGGAAAGTAGAGGTCATTTTGCAAGGCCGCGCGCCGGGCAACAAGACAGCGCTCATGCCATGTCTTGCACCCCGCATGTGCATTCTTGACTTGAGGGCGGTGACCGGCCTTCCAGCGATTTTTGGACAAAAGAAGCCCGGCCCGCGCCACGCGCGTATCCCAGGCCATGCCCGATGATCCCGTCACCCTCCTGCGCACCGGCTTCGCCATCGTGCTCGTGCTGTTTTTCCTGACCTGGCGGCTGAGCGTGCGCAAGGACAACTACTCCTTCGTTGACGTCACCTGGGCGCTCGCATTCGCACCGCTGGCCGCGTGGTATGCCGTGACTGGCGCGGGCTGGCTGCCGCGACGCGCGGCCATCGCCGTTCTCGTCGGGCTGTGGAGCCTGCGCCTCGGCCTGCATCTGTGGCGGCGGGTGGCCGCGCATCATCCCCGGGAGGACGCGCGCTACGCCGTGCTACGGGAGAAATGGCGCGCGCATCCCCGGCGCGCCTTTCTGTTTTTCTTCCTGGCCCAGGCCGTGCTCGTCTGGCTGCTCATGCTGCCGGTTTATCTGATCGCGAACCAGCCGGCGCAGGGTTTTCACGCGCTGGAGATCGCCGGTTTCGCGCTCTGGTGCGGCGCGCTGATTGGAGAAGCCCTGGCCGACGCGCAGCTCGCGCGCTTTTTGAAAACCACGCCCGACCCCGCCGCCGTGTGCGAGTCGGGACTGTGGCGCTACTCCAGGCATCCGAACTATTTCTTCCAGTCGCTCCTCTGGTGGGGCCTGTTTTTGATGGCGCTGCCGGTGCCCTGGGGCTGGGCGGCGCTGGCCGCGCCGCTGGCCATGCTGCATTTCCTGCTTCATGTCACCGGCATCCCGCTGACTGAAAAACTCTCCCTGCAAAAACGCGGCGAGGCCTACCGCCGCTACCAGCGCACCACCAGCGCCCTCGTGCCGTGGTTCCGGTCCGCGGAGTGAGGCGGCGCGCCGCTCACCCCTGCACGAGAGCCAGGGCCTCGTCCACACTGGCGTCGTCGTGGACCATGGCCATCAAGGCGCGGGTGATGCCTTTCGGGTTCGGATGCTGGATGACATTGCGGCCATAGACGATGCCCGCCGCGCCCTGCCGGAGCAGGCCCTGGGTGCGCTCGATGATCTCGCGGTCGCTGACGCGGCCGCCGCCGCGCACGAGCACGGGGATGCCGGCGGCGGTTTCGACGACTTGATGGTAAAGGCTCACATCATCGGTGGGGTCCGCCTTGATGATGTCCGCGCCCAGCTCCACGGCCTGGCGCACGAGGTGCGTGATGGCGGTGAGGTCGCCGTTGACCATGTAGCCGCCGGCTTTCTCGTTCGGCTGGAAGACGAGCGGCTCCACCATCATGGGCATGCCGTAGTAGTCAGCCTGGGGCTTGAGGCGCAGGATGTTTTCCACGCACTGCTCATGCACCTCCGGCGCGCCGGGGATTTGGAAAAGGTTCACACAAACGCACGCCGCGTCATAGCGCACGGCCTGGAGCATGGTCTCCTCGATCATGAGGCTGAAGCGGGAGGCGGGCAGCTCCTTGCCGTAGATGTTCGCCACATCGGTGCGCAGGACGAGGCTGGGCTTGAAACGGCCGGGCATTTCCTGCAAATGACGCGCCTGGCCGAGGGTGAGCTGGATGGCGTCCGGCGCGGCGTCCACGAGAGTCTTGACCACCTTGCGCATGTCCTCGATGCCCTGGAGGAAACCGGGCTGGTTGAAGAAACCATGGTCCACGGCGACGTCAAAGCAGCGGCCCGACTTGGGGTTGAAGAGGCGGTTGAGGCGGAAGTTTTTCATGGGCGGGCAGGTTGGCGGGGGGTTGGGGGCGAGCAAAGTGGAAGCTGCCCGCGTCTTGTCAATGCGGGGTCGTTTTTCCGCCTCACACCGCGGCGCGCAGGGCGGCCAGCGCGCGGGTGATGTCCTCCCGCGTGTTGTAACCATGCACGGCCAGGCGGATGCGGCCGGCGTGGTGCATGACGTGGACGCCCGCCTTCTCCAGGGCGGCGTGCATTTCCGCGGAGCGCGGATGCTGGAAGGCCAGGATGCCCGTGGGCAGTGCCGGGTCCAGCGGGCACATCGGCTCCAGGCCCAGCTCCAAAAGGCCGGCGCGCAGCTCCGCCACGAGCGGGCCGGCATGGGCGCTGATGGCGGCCACACTCACCCCGTCCACATAACGCAGGGCGGCATCGAGCGCGTAGAGTGCTGGGAAGTTCGGCATGCCCACGGAGTAGCTCGCCGCGCCCGTCTTGCTGTCCGCGCGCTCGAAGCGGTCGGCATCAAAGGCGTTGCCGAGATGATACCAGCCGCCGGCGCGGGTGGTGAGGCGCTCCGCATTCCGCTCCGGCACTCCGATGACGCAGCCGCCGTGGATGCCGAGGCTCCATTTGTGCGTGCTGCTGATGAGGATGTCCGCCTCCGCCGCGCAGTCCAGATCCACACGCCCGAGCGCCTGCGTCACATCCACGCTGATGAGCGCCTTTGGAGCCAGGGCGCGCACAGCCGCGCACAAGGGCTGCCAGGCGATGCGGTGGCCGTTGTAGAAACTGACCAGAGAGACCTGGACAAGACGTGTGCGCTCATTGAGCAGGGGTTGGAGACAGGCCGCATCGAGCGCGCCGCCGGAGTTTTTCCACAGGCGCGTCACAGGCGGGCGGGCGGCGCGCAGCCAGGGTGTGGCGCCGGCGGGGAAGTCGAGATCGGTGACGACCACCTCGTCCTGCGGCCCCAGATCGAGGGCGCTGGAGAGGAGGTTGTAAGCCTCCGAACTGCATGAGCAAAAGGAGACTTCGCGGCTTCGCAGCCCGGTCATGCGCGCGCTGATCTCCCGGCAGGACTCGACAGCGGAAAAGTGGCCCTCGCGCCCGCGCATCCCCAGCGTCTTGTCCCGCCAGTAGCGTTCCAGAGCCTCATGCACGCACTGCGGCGGGATGCTTTCAGCGGCGGTGTTCAGGTAGGCGATGTCCGCAAGGCCGGGGAAATCACGAAGGCGGGAGGAGGAGTCGAGCATGGGAAGGCATGAGCAAACACGCGCGGGCGGGGCTTTTCCTTCAAGGACCCGCCGCAAACATGGCCCAGAACAAAGCAAGTGACGCGGGGCGGTTTTGCCGTCAGGGTTTTACCCTCAACCCAAACCAACCGACATGAAGCCCTACCAACGTCTCATCGCCGCCATTGACTTCACCCCCTCCTGCCGCAACGCGCTGCGCGAGGCGGTGCGCCTTGCCGGCGGCTCCGGCGCGGCCATCACCGCCGTGCATGTCATGGATGAATTCCTCGTCAGCGAGCTGAAGCGCGCGCTTTCCACCGACCAGGCCAGCGTGCGCGCCGAGTGGGAGGCGCGGCTGCGGAAATTCGTGGACGACTCCGACCTCGGCACCCCGCATGTGGAGACGGAGGTGCGCATCGGCAACGCCTTCTTCGAGCTGTCCGAGAGCTGCCGCGTGCGTCAGGCGGACCTGCTCGTCATGGGCGCCAAAGGCTCGCGCAACGAGCCGAACCGCGTCGGCGTCATCGCCGCCAAATGCGTGCGCAAGGCGCCCGTGGACGTGCTGCTCGTGCGCGAGGACGCGCAGGGCCCCTTCAAGCACCTCGTCGCCTGCGTGGACCTCTCGGAAAACTCCGCCAAGGCCGTCAGCCACGCCCTCCAGATCGCCGCGCAGGATGGCGCCTCGCTCGACTGCCTGCACGTCTATCAGTCCGCCCTGGCCATGTCCCTCGACTACGGCGGCCTGGCCGCGCCCGTGGCCTCCACCATGGACGACCAGGGTCTGCACATGTGGCAGTCGGAGCTGGACAAATTCATCGAGCCGCTGAAAGCCGCCGCGCCCGGCGTGCGCGTCACAAGTCTTGTCAAAGAGCGCGTCAACATCCGGGAGGCCATCCTCGACCACGTCACCGAGACCCATGCCGACATGGTCGTGCTCGGCACGCGCGGCAAGAGCGGCCTGCGCGAGCTTTTGATCGGCACCACGGCGGAAAAAATCGTCGCCAACGCCCCCTGCTCCATCCTGGCGGTGAAGCCGCACATCCTGCCCGAGGGGCAAGATTGAGCCATGATCCCGGACCACAGCCTTCGTCATGCCCTCAGCGGCCCGGCCCATTCCCAAGGCGTGGCCGGGCGGCATGGCGGGGACGGTGATCCTGAGATGCCCCTCCCTTCCGGAGAACCCTCGCCGCCGCGCCAGATGCTGCCCGCCGCCGACCCAGATCTCGTGCAGAGTCTTGTGGACCACGCAGGCATGCTCGTCATCGGCCTGGACCTGGAGGGCCGCATTCTCTGGATGAGCCGCGGCCTGGAAAAAATCTCAGGCCGCAAGACCGCGGAGGTGGCCGGGCTGGAATGGGTGGAGACCTTTGTGACCGAGGAGCACCGCGAGGAGGCGCGCAAACTCTGCCGCGGCAAGCTCGGCTCAGAGCGCAGCGAGAGCCATGTGAAACCCCTGCTCGTCAGCAACGGCCCGCCGCGCCTGGTGGACTGGTTCCACTCCGACCTGAGGGACGACAAGGGCAACATCACCGGCATCCTCTGCATCGGGCGCGACATCACCGAACTGCGCGCCGCGCGCGAGGCGCTGGAGGCCTCCGAAAAGCGCAACCGCGCCGTGCTCGAAACCGCCGTCAACGCCATCATCACCATGGACGAGCGCTGCGTCATCGAGACGGCGAACAGCGCCACCGAGCGCATCTTCGGCTACACCAGGGACGAGCTGGTCGGCAGCAACATCAGCATTCTCATGCCCCAGCCCTACCGGGACAAGCATGACAGCTACGTCCACGCCTACATGCGCACCGGCGAGCGCAAAATCATCGGCATCGGCCGCGAGGTCGTCGGCCAGCGCAAGGACGGAACCATTTTCCCCATAGACCTCTCCGTGGGCGAGGCCCTCCTGCCTGACGGGAGGCGCGTCTTCACCGGCATCATTCGCGACCTCACCGACCGCAAGCGGCTCGAGGAAAAAATCCTCCAGATCAGCGAGGAGGAGCAG
Organism: Verrucomicrobiaceae bacterium UBA2429; assembly: GCA_002343505.1. Lineage (GTDB taxonomy): Bacteria > Verrucomicrobiota > Verrucomicrobiia > Verrucomicrobiales > Verrucomicrobiaceae > Prosthecobacter. The sequence continues at coordinate 17,730 of DDQZ01000108.1, forward strand.
CACCGCATCGGCCAGGACATTCACGACGACCTCTGCCAGCAGCTCGCCGCCATCGGCTGCCTGGCAAAAGTCGCGCAACGGCAGCTCGCCCGGGGCGGCAGCCCCGAGGCGGAGAACCTGGACGAGATCGTGCGCCTCGTCACCCAGGCCAACGTGCGCGCCCGCGAGATGTCGCGCGGCCTCATGCCCGTGGTGCTCGACTCCGCCGGCCTCATGGAGGCGTTGAAAGAGCTGGCGCAGGGCACCGAACGCATCTTCCGCGTGAGCTGCCCCTTCCGCTGCGAGCGTCCTGTCAGCGTGCCGGACAACAAAATGGCCACCCAGATCTTCCGCATCGCCCAGGAGGCCGTCGCCAACGCCATCAAGCACAGCCACGCCGCCCGCATCGAGATCGCCCTCGCCTCCGGCGACGACCACGTCCTGCTCACCATCCGCGACAACGGCCAGGGCATCCCCGACAACATCCCAGGCAAGCGCACAGGCATGGGCCTGCTGACCATGACCCACCGCGCGCGCATGATGGGCGGCGCGCTTTCGGTTGAACCCGACGAGTTCGGCGGCACCATCGTCCGATGCCGCGTCCCCGTTCCGTCTCCGTCCAAAGCCCGCCCGAAAAGCAGCCCCCGGAAGCCGTGAAACGCATCCTCCTCGTGGATGACCACCCCATCATGCGCCACGGCCTCGCGCAGCTCATCCGAGGCGAGGACGGCCTGGAGGTCTGCGGCGAGGCCGGCAGCGC
>DDQZ01000108.1:18596-19562 GCA_002343505.1 Verrucomicrobiaceae bacterium UBA2429
GGTCTGCGGCGAGGCCGGCAGCGCGCGCGAGGGCCTTGAAGCCGTGGCGCGCCACCAGCCCGACCTCGTCGTCATAGACCTCACGCTTCCGGACAAAAACGGCCTCGAACTGCTCAAGGACATCCAGGCCATGCATCCCGGCACACTTTGCCTCGTCCTCTCCATGCACGATGAAAACATGTACGGCGAGCGCGCCCTGCGCGCCGGCGCGCGCGGCTACATCATGAAGGAGGCCGCCGCCGACCACCTCATCACCGCCGCGCGCAAGGTGCTCTCCGGCGGCATCTATGTCAGCGAGGTCATCGCCGGCAGAATGCTCGAGCAAGTCACCGGCCAGCGCCCCGGCGCCGCCAGCGGCATTGACTCGCTCACCGACCGCGAACTGGAGGTGCTGGACATGATCGGCCGCGGCGTGCCCACCAAGACCATCGCCGAAAAGCTCTGCATCAGCGCCCGCACCGTCGAGGCCCACCGCGCCCACATCAAAGAAAAACTCGGCATCCACGACGGCGCCGCCCTGGTCCGCCACGCCGTCAGATGGGTCGAGGAGCGCGCCGGGGTTTAGACCGTGTTTGATAAGGCCTCCGAATGACAGCCTGGCAATGCGATGTCTGGCCGCTTGCAGTGACCCTCATGGAATTCGCATTCCGAAACGCTCCCCTCCTCCAGCCTGATCTATTCACGAACTTTGAGCGGGAGGCGTTCAAAAGTGGCTGACTGCAAAGCGGGCGCAGTTTTGAAAGGCTCAGCGCCTTGGTGAATGCCCGATGCCTTTCAAAGCAAGCCCAACGCCGCGGATGCGTACTTTTCAATGCCTCAAGCCAATGGCTCGTGAATAGATCAGGGTAGAGTCCTCCTGCCGCATCCTGATGATTCAGACAACCCAGGCGCCTCACCAAAGCACCCTGCGAACAAGCTGAAAAAAAACTTCATCCAAAGGCTTGACGGGGGGGGGGGGGTTTGGGG
>DDQZ01000108.1:19717-26550 GCA_002343505.1 Verrucomicrobiaceae bacterium UBA2429
GCCGGGGGGGGGGGGGATTGTGGCAGCATTTTGGGAATTTCCACAAATGCCGTTTCGCGGTGCTTGCTGGATGAAACTCATCAAGCCACTCTCATGAAACCGCATGCGTTCCCTCCCGGGCTTTTCACCGCCGCTTTTCTCCTCTTTTTTCCAGTGGCTGTGCAGGCCCAGTCCGAGCTTGCCGCGGAGCATCTGACCATCCAGCAGTCGGCGCGTTTTGGCACGCTCATTGACGACACGGGCGGCGCCGGCTTCACCCTCGATGTGCTGCAGACCCAGTATGAAACCGAGATCATGGTCACGGTCACTCCCGCCGCCCACACGACCACGGAATACCAGGAAATCTGGGACTGGGTGGACATGGGCTCGCAGCAGGAGGTCTGGGGCACGCATTCGGTGGAGTATTACCAGCCGCCGACTTATGACGAGGACGGCAATGTGCTCGACCCCGGCGGCCCCTACTGGCTGGACGAGCCGTATTTGATTTCCAATGACTGGGTTTCAGACTGGCAGTACGCCGTCGTGGGCCACGACTACTTTCAAGTCACCATCACGCCGGAACCTTACGAGGAGGTGCAGTACATCACCAACTACACCCATCCGGTGGTGCGCTTCACCGGCAGCCGTTCCAACACCGAGTGGCTGTGGCGCAACCCGGACGCGCCCGGCTACCACCGCCCGCTGATGAAGCTGGGCGCGCCGGGGCTGTCTTTTCCGCTGCCTTTCGAGGGCGGGGATCATGAGCGGGTGAGCCTGCTCAATTACTACCAGGTGCTGTATTCGAAGTCGAACCTGGCCGCCGATGACCCCCAGCGTGAAAGCCGGGGCAGCCGCGTCACCGAGGAGGGCGTCACCGTCTGGCATGACGAGTCCGGCGCGCCGGGGGCGGAGAGCCGGCTGCAAAATCCCGCCTGGTCCGCCGAGGTGCGCATCCAGCCCAGCACGCTGGAGATCCAGCGCAGGCAGCCCGCCTCGGAGGGCGAGGCCAGTGTCATCACCGCGCTGTCGGCGGACTTCGCCACCTTCGGCGGCGGCGCGTCCTTCGCGCGCGAGGTCAGCTTCCACGGCGCGGTGCGCATCCAGCCGCGCGGGGACCTGGGCATGGGGCCGTTCACCGAGGGGCCGCAGCCCTGAGCGGGCGCGGGCAATAGCAAGGGGAGCAGGCGTCCCGCCTGTTCATCGAAACCAGCACTCATTCCCACTCCATCCTGCCCATGAAAGCGGACACGAAACGCGCGGTCGCCCTGATCCTGCTGGTCTGTCACTGGGGCGCCATGCTCCACTCCCAGGCCCCGGAATGGTGGGTCGCGCGCCAGGCGCGCGATCCCCTCCTGGCGCCGGATGACTACGCGCTGATCAATCAAGGCCAGCTCAAGCAGCTCGCCCGCGCCGCTTTCCTGGAGATGGAGGCGCGCACGCCAGGCGGCGCGGGGCCGCAGATCACCGCCCTGGTGCAGTCCTGGCTGGCGCCCGCCACCACCCCGCGCGACGACTACGCCGTGGTCAACCTCGGCCAGCTCAAGGCAGTGGCCGCGCCCTTCCACGCCCGCCTCCAGGACCTCGGCGTGGCCGTGCCCTACACCTGGACCGCCGCCACCACTGACGATGACGACTTCGCCCCCGCCAACATCGGCCAGGCCAAGGCGTTGTTTGCCTTTGCCATCCCGGACGCGGACGCCCTGCTGCCGCCCGAAGTCCTGGCTTACAAAAACACCTACGGCGGCCTCTTCGGCGAGGACAGCCCCTTCGTCATCCACTACGCCGACTGGCGCTGCAACATCATTGACCCGTCGGTCGAGGAAACCCGCTCTCTTGGCTGGACGGAGACCTGGCAGTGGCACCTGCCGCAGGGTGACCAGGCCTGGCCGCAGGCGCAAAAGCTCTCCACTCAATACTCCGCGATTCCGCAAGGCATGTCCGCTGACGACTGGATCAACAGCCACACCGACCCCGTGCCGCCCTTCACCCAGAGGATGGTGGACCTGGAGCTTGAGCACACTTACACGCCCGATCCGGCGCTGGTCACGCGCATCCAGGAGTTTGAAATCCTGCGTCAATTCGCCTTTCCCGGCGGCCAGCCGCTAGATTTCAACAGGCAGTTGAAACAAGTGTGGTGGGTCCACAGCGCAGCCACAGGCGAATCCTTGTGGGAGTCCCTTTACCCTGGCGTGGACTATACCGCCAAACTCGCCTCCCACGGCAGCCACCGCTACGAGACCCCCGCCCAGACCTGGCGCTCCTCCGGCCATGACCCCATTGTTCCGCTCCTGCCGCCCGCGCCTGCGGGAAATGAGACCGCCCCGCATCAGCTCATGTTCGCACCCGACGGAGGCACGCTCACCAGACCGGTCAGCGGCTGGTCACGACCGCCCGTGGTCGAAGTGGACGAGCCGCTCCCCGCCCGCGTCCTCGACGGCCCGCCCATCCCGCTTCAACCCTTGAAAGTGCCCGCCTCCGGGGGATTTATTGCGTCCGCCCGCTCCTATCTGGAAACACGCCCCATGCACCACCTGCCGCCATCCGGCCAGCCGGCCCTCGTGAACCGCTATCACGCGCTGCACAGCCGGGGGCGGGTGGTTCTTTCCTGGCGGCCCGGCCTGCGCCCCCAGGACATGACAGCCCAGGTCATGCAAAACTGGATCAACCGCTACAGGGTGGTCATTGAGCAGACCGTCCATCACGCGGATGGCACCCATGAGACGCTCGTAGAGTCCGTCACAAACCTCCAAAGTTTCCTTTCGCCCTCCAGCAGCTCCGCCCAGCTTGGCGAACTTCAGCCGGTGCCACCCCAGCCGGACCATGACGTGCTGGAGCGCGCCATTACCCTGAGATTGGAAAACCTCGTGCCGGTTGTGCAGGACCCCAACGGCCCCAATGGAACAGGCGGCCCCAACGGCCCGGGAAACCCCGGCAACAATCCCAACCCCGTGAACCCGGAAATCTTCAGCGTGTATTTGGAGGGAACCACACAAGCGGGTTACTGGTCCAGAGGCTCAAAGTATGTGACGGTCTATGTGGACGGGGTTCCGACAGATGAACCGACCACATTTTCCAATCTTTCTCCAAAACTTATCAAGCCCGCCGAAGGCGGCACCCACGCGCAATATTACTGGCGCATAAGTCAGGAGGACGATTGGGCTGGCAATGCAGTCCACCACAGCCACGCCGAACCGGCGTCTGACGCTCATACGTGGACAGCCCTCGGCTCCCTGCCCGTCAGTCCGGCGCGCGCGCTGGACAGAAACCCGCTTTACAATAATAATGCGCGGCCGCAAAGCGTCACGGTCGCGAGGTTTACCCCCTCGAAATTGGATGCGGGCGACCCACCTCCTGAAGACAACCCCAATTTGATTGAGAGTAAAGCCATAACTTACTACGCGGAAAAGGTTCGGCTGAAGTCCACGCACATCCTGCCCGCCGGCTACGAGCAGAGCTTCATCCTCGTCAAGGAAGCCCAAAAACCACCGCCCTACGCGCCAGGACAATACGATCAAACCGTGCTCGGCACGCACCAGTTCAGAATCGAGCCCGGCGACGACGGCTTCAAAAGCCCCTTCACCCAACTCGTGAATTTCACCAGCAATGAAATCGCCAAGGCCCACACCGAGAACCAGAAGTTCGACCTGCGCCTCCTGCCGATGGAGGTAGACCTCGCAATACCGAAGGTCGATGCTGACACCACACTGCCTGTGTTGGCTGCGACCAATAACAACTGGGCTGTTCCAAGCAGCGGTTCCGCAGAGGTTGATTTGACCTACAATGCATGGCTCGTCCCAAAGGAAAAAAGAGCCACCGAGGGTGGCTGGGTAGTGCTCAATTTCGACGATGACGACGGACGCGGAAACTACGCGCACGGGAACACAAGCGCGGTGTCCGATCTGGACTACACAGGCGCAATCTCGAACGAGAATGATCTGATTCGAGTGGGTATCAAGAAGCTGGACATGGGGGGACAGCAGGTCTCTTACCGCTTCAAGTTCAACAGCCCGAACATCCGCCTTTGGAAGAAGGCGAATCGTTCCGAGCAAGTTCAGTCAGAGCAGACCGAAATCACCGTGTCGGGCAACAACACTTATGCTTTCGCTTATGTTGAAGGCATCAAGGCTCACGATGATGACGACGGGACGATGATTACGGGCCAAATCAAAATCGGAAATGGGAACTGGGTTGACGGCGACAAGGTGAAAGTGCGAGTCGCGCAACCCATTGTCACCTTGTTCATGGAGGGGCGGAATTGGCTGAGTTCCGACGGCAAACCGATACTCGATTTTGTGAAGGGCAGGATGCCCACAGTTCCCGCAGGCCAAGCCAACGCAAACGATCCGAATTTCGGAGATCGTGACCCACTGTTCAAAAGAAAGATGACCGGCATTAGCACAAACTACGATACTTTTCTTGTCCCAGGAAAAACGTGGGGCGGAAAGGATGTTTGCTTTAGCGTCACGGTCTTGTTTGAGGACTTCGCCTACAAGGCGGCAAAGCTGGCCCTCAAGACCGAAGGTGCTCACGTGGCGTTCAATGGTCACGCCAATTGGGGTGTCGGCTTCGCATTCGGAACGAACTTCGGGAACTTCAATCAGTTCTACTGGGCAGCTGGTGGAGGTCAGGCGTCGTGCAACACGCATGGCTTCCATGAACACCTACAACTCAGCCCGTGGAATGACACGCTGACACCTGGGTTCCCTCAGCCAAACTTCGCCGCTGCGCAGATATGGAATGGCATGCACGATCAGAATGCACAGAACCGTCTCATCCAAGGCATCCCCGTGCCCAACATCCAGCGGTTCCCGAACATGGAAAATCCAGTGGTGCAGCCTGGCCAGGCGTTCCAGCACCACAAGGAGCACATGATGACAACATCGCTGCAAGAGATGGACTTGCTTTATCACTACACTGCTGATCCAGCCATTGATGGCGACGACGCTGGAGATCATCGTTCCATCCTCAAGCAGCCCGGCAATAGCGACGTTCCCGCGAATCTGAAATACAAGTCGCTCATGCTAACGCAGTGCAACTCGTATCGCTCGTTCATCGAGAGCTTCAAGCACGGCAGAGTCATCGGGACTTGGAACTATGTCAGCAATCCAAACATCACCAGGAATTACATCAGAAACACTGTGGATGGCAAGACGGCTGCAGAGATGAAGGCCGATTTGGATTCCCTTGAAGCCGGCAGCCCTACGGGTGGTCGTCCAAGTATGTTCGAGATCAGCGATTTCTAAAACCAACGATGAAACTAAACGACATTGCGTTTCTGGTTCTGCTGCCTTCGTGTCTCGTGGGCGCAGATGAAGCGGCATCATTAAAGGAAGTGCTGCGCAAGTCCATCACACCTGGAGAGCTTCGGGAAGACTGGCTTGAGCTGAATCTCAAGACATGGAGCGGATTGAATACGATTGGTGGTGTTGCTGCTCTCTACGATCTGTGGACTAGCACGAACGACGGCGACGAACTGATGGCGTGTGCGTTCATTCAGAAGAAGCTTCAAGTCCCGTCGGATCAGGTGGCTGCTTTCCTCATGGAACGCGCCAACCGCAGCCGGGAAGACACATATATGATGATGATCTATCTGGACCGTTTGGAGCCCTATGCAGATGATCCGCGAGTAACGAAATACTATGCGTCGCTGCTACCTGACAAGCGGCCCTTGAACCGCAACCGGCATCCGGTGGAAGGCGGCCACACCATCCGCGTGTGTGATGTGGCACTCAAGAACCTGCTCAAGCGACTGGAGAAACAGAAGCTTCTGAAGTGGGACGTAACGCCAGGCTTCGTGTGGGACGCGCTGCACGCGGAGGACTTCGAGAACAACATTGTGGCCATCCGGCCCTACTTGGTGAAGACCGGCGTCATCGAAGACACCAAGCAGTCACAACTGAATGGCCCCAACACTCTTCAACCGGCGATGGTTACCGATGCTAGTGAAGCGGGGAAATCGAAGGCCCCCGAAGTCAAGCCGGCAGCAGGCAAACCAATCGAGCAACCAGCATCAACAACAACGCCGTGGAGCATCATCGTGGTGTTGGTCGTGGCGGCGTTGGGGTTGCTGTGGTTGCTGCTCAAGCGGCGTTCGTGAGCGTGGGGCGAGTGCAACGCTGCTCCGGCCTGCGGTGCGTGTTGCCAACCCCTGTCGGTGCCTGAGCTGGGCAGTCATCGGCAAGGCCGATGACTCGTCACGCAGCAGGCAACCGGCCCCGCAACTCCAGCGCTTCGCAAAGCTCGCGGCTCCGTGCCTTGCCCACCACTGACAAGCTCCGCCCGCTCCCGCACCTGCCGCAAAAGAGTGCGCGGCTTTCCGCAACGCCGCGGGTTGCCACTCGCGCCGCTGCCTGGCTCGCGTTCCGGCTGCTTTTTCTCCGGGGTCGGATACGGCTTCCCTCATCTTGATGCGGCATCCGGCGTTGTGCCCGGATGCCGCGGCCATTCCCCTGCGCGGGGGCGCGCGGCCTCAGGGGCGGTGCAGGGAGGAGACGAGCTCGTCGAGCTTGTCGGCGAGGGCCTGGGCCTGGGCGGGGTCGTAGTCGCCGGCGGCGGTCATGCCGAGGGGGGAGATGTGGTTGACGTTGCTGGCGCTGCCGGCGATGGCGGCGTCAAGGGCGGCCTGGGTGACTTCCCCGTCGTTGCCGGGCGGCCCCTCCCCGCCTGGCTCGCCCTGGGGGATGCCGAAGCTGAGGCGCAGGGTCTGCCCGGTGATGCTGAGGCTGACGGTGGCAGGCTCTCCGGGGTCGAGGGTGGTGACCTCGTCCACCTGCGCGGCGGTGATGGTGGTGATGGCGGTGATGAGGCCGTGGAGGCTGTTCAACTGGAGCCGCAGGGGGGCGGACTCGATCTCG
>DDQZ01000053.1:0-184 GCA_002343505.1 Verrucomicrobiaceae bacterium UBA2429
GGCCGGGGGCGGCTGGGAGGGACAGGTGAGCAAGGCCCATGGCTACTGGCATCTCAATGGGCGGAGGGGCTGGGATGAGTAGCTCGTAGCGGTTCCACTGGGCCTGTCGCTAGCCCAGCGCCTCATGTACCGCGGCAGCAGCACGCGCGTAGGCACCTCAGGGGGCCGATTTTTTCGGCTCGGC
>DDQZ01000053.1:435-14370 GCA_002343505.1 Verrucomicrobiaceae bacterium UBA2429
GTCGCCTTCCGCTTTTTTGAGCACACCGCCGACCCATTTGCCGGGAACCACGTCCGCGGCGGTGGCGGGTTTGTCACCGTTCACATATTCGGTGGCGGAGTTGACGGTGTATTTCGACTGCTGGGCGTCCTCGTTGTTGCTGCGCACGATGGTGAGTGTGCGCGAGGTGATGGACACCACTTTGCCGTAGAGAGGATAGGTGGCCCCTTTGGCCTTGGGTTCGGATTTGGATTTTTCCTGCGCGGAAATCACGGCGGGGATGAGCAGGCTGAGCGCCAGCGTGGCAAGCAGTGTGGATCGGATGGTCATGGCTTTGATTTTGGTTCGAATTCAAATGGCTTTATCCGGGGGCAGGTGAAGGCTAAGGAACGGGTAATTTTTGCACAAGCAATTTTCTGAAAGGCACGGTTTGAAAGACGAATTTGCGGTCTCCGAGCGGGGGGTGATGATGCGCGGTTGGGTGTCTGCCGGGGTTGTGTGAAAGACGGCTAAAGGGTTGTGTCCGGCGCGCGCGGCGCTTAGTTTTGCGGTCAACCATGACGCCTGCTGAAGCCACGCCATTGCCGCCGCCGGACGCGCTGTCCACCGGGACGGAGCCGACCCTGGCTCCGGACCTGCCGGCGCCGCCGCAGCGCCCGGGCAAGCGCGACGGGCCGCCCTCGCACCGGGATGACATTGTGATCCAGGACTACACGCTGCTGAAGCGGGTGGGCTCCGGGGCTTATGGGGAGGTGTGGCTGGCGCAGAGTGTGACCGGGGCCTACCGGGCGGTGAAGATCGTGTGGCGGGAGGACTTCGAGCTGACGCGGACGTTTCACCGCGAGTTCCTGGGCATTCAGCAGTTCGAGCCGATCTCGCGCGCGCATCCCTGCCTGGTCCACATTCTGCATGTGGGGTGGAACGAGCAGCGCGGTTTTTATTACTGCGTGATGGAGCTGGCGGATGACGCGGAGGACGGGCCGAACTTCGAGGACATCCGAGCCTATGTGCCGCGCACGCTGGGCACGGACATGAAGCGGCATGGGCGGCTTGACCTGACTTTCTGCCGCGATGCGGGGGTTTACCTGGCGGACGCGCTGCATTACATGCACAACCACGGCCTTACGCACCGGGACATCAAGCCATCGAACATTATTTTCGTGGGCGGTGTGTGCAAGCTGGCGGACATCGGGCTGGTGGCGGGGTTTGGCGAGCGCACGTTTGTGGGCACGGAGGGCTTTGTGCCGCCCGAGGGGCCGGGCACGCCACAGGCGGACATCTACAGCCTGGGCAAGGTGCTCTATGAGATGAGCAGCGGGAAGGACCGGATGGAGTTTCCGGAGATCCCTTCGAACCTGGGTGATGACGAGTGGCCGTTCTGGGTGGACCTCAACCGCGTCATCTGCAAGGCCTGCGCGCCGGATTTGCACGAGCGCTTCCAGACTGCGGCGGACTTTGCCGAGGCCCTGCAATTGGTGGGAGTGAGCCGGCCGGAGAGCTTCCCGCGCAGGTTCGCGCGCGGGGTGGCGCTGACTTTGGCGGGCTCCATTCTCGCCGGGGCCGGGCTGACGGCGGCTAAGTATCAAAAGGAATGGGCGTGGGTGATGCCCCTGCCGGAGAAGCCCGAGCCGCCGCGCCCGGAGCCGCCCAGGCAGGGGAAGCCCTGGCAGAATGCTCGCGGGCAGTGGTTCAGCTTCGCCCGCGACAGGCATGTGGCTGACCTGCCGGTGGAGGTGACGACCTACCGCCTGTTTCTGGAGGCGACGCTGCGCGCGGCGGAGTTCAGCGTGGTGCCCTACGAGACGCCGGACAAGAAGATCATCAACTGCGTCATGATCCCGGCGGCGGACGCGGATGCTTTTTGCGCGTGGATGACGAGCCGGGACCGGCAGGCGGGCCGGCTGGACATGGACCATGAGTATGCCTGGCGCCCTGCGGCGAACATCGCCCGGCCGCCGGGCTCGGCGGCGCGTCCCGAGTGGCAGGTGATCCGCGCGCAGATCGTGCGGGTGCTTTACGGAAGCGTCAGCCTCGACAGCTCGCCCCAGGGCGCGGATGTCTTCAACGGCCAGCTGCGCGTGGGCCGGACGCCGCTGGAGATGCCGAAGGTGCAGGCGGGCGAGTTTGATTTCGAAATCCGCCTGCCCGGCTACAAGACCGAGCACGCGCGCGGCACGCTGAAGGAAGGCCAGGCGGTGAGCTTCAATGCGCGCCTGCGCGCGACCGGCTCCGTGGTCTTCGGCAAGCCCTGGGAAAACAGCCTCGGCATTCAGATGATGCCGCTGGGCCGGGCGATGCTCGCGGCCACGGAGACGCGAAGAAAGGACTTCGCGGAGTTCGCGCGCAGCGCGAATCTGCCGCCGGTTGAAGGGCGTGTTTTGGATGAGGCCCCCGACCTGCCGGTCACTCTCGTCACCCGCGCCGAGGCTGCGCAGTTCTGCCGCTGGCTGACGGACCGCGAGCGTGCCAAGGGGCTGCTGGAGCCTGACCAGGAGTACCGCCTGCCGCGAGATGACGAGTGGAGCATGGCGGCCTATCTGCCGCGTGAAAAGGGCGCCACACCCGCCGAGAGGAACATGGGCATCGAAGGCATCTACCCCTGGGGTTTCACCTCCACGCCGCCCGCGAAAACGGTCAATTTGCTCGACAAGTCGGCGGATCCGTCCGGCAAAAAAAGCATCGCCGGTTATGAGGACGGCCAGCCCGGCCCGGCCCCCGTGGGCAGTTACCGCGCCGACACGCGCGGGCTTTTTGACCTGGCGGGCAATGTCTGGGAATGGGTGGCCGAAAACTGGGCGGACAATGCCGCCGAGGGCGCTGTGCGCGGCGGCGCTTTCACCACCATGGAGCGCACGGAACTGCTCGCCTCCTTCCGCAGAAAAACCGGCGTGGAGGAGCGCCTGCCGGATGTCGGTTTCCGGATTCTTTTAGGAGTGGCCGGCGTACCTGCCAGGGATGAGGAATGACGGGCGGGAGGCGAGACCGCAGCCTCACTCCCTGGCCACGCCGTTGTTCCATGCGGCGAACATTTCCTCGACAGTGGGTATCTCCAGGGGCCGGACGATGCGGAAGCCGAGCCAGGTGGCGTCAGTGAGGTACCAGATGGATTTGGGAAGCTGCGGGTCCTGCTGCTTCCAGCCCGGCTCGGAGGAGCGGCGGGCGGCGCTGCGCAGCATTTCAGGATCATCGTCATAGTGGCCGCCGCGGGCCACATGCGGGTAGGGAGTTGTGGACGGCACCCATTTGTTTCCGGCGCCGAGCGCGGCCAGGGCTTGGTAGCCTTCTGCATACTGGTCGAGTGTCCATTCGCAGACGTTGCCGTAGATGTCGTGGAGGCCCCAGGGGTTGGGCTTCTTTTTGCCGATGACGCTGTATTGGAAGTTGGGGGCGTTTTCGAAATACCAGGCGTACTCGCCGAGCTGGGAGGCGTCGTCGCCAAAGAAGTAGGCGGTGCTGGTGCCGGCGCGGGCGGCATACTCCCACTCGGCCTCGGTGGGCAGGCGGTAAAAGTGGCCTGTCTGCGCGCTGAGCCACTGGCAGTATTTGTTGGCGGCGTGCTGGGTCATGCAGATGGCGGGGTAGCCATTGCGGCCCATGCCGAAGTCCATGGGCTGGTAGGGCGGTGTTGGCTGCGAGATGAGGTCCTCCGGCTTGTCATCCGGGCTCCAGACTTTGCGGCTGCCATCCTTGTTGCGGCCTTCCGCGGTGAGCTGGAATGGCTCGTATTCGTCCCAGGTGACCTCGTATTTGCCCATCCAGAAGGGCTTCACCTTCACTTTGAACTGCGGCCCCTCGTCCTCTATGCGGCCTTCTTCGGCATCGGGGCTGCCCATGGTGAACTCGCCGCCTTTGATGGCGACCATGGAATAGGCCGCGCCAGTCTTTGGAACTTTGCTGTCGTAGGGCTTCATCTCGGCCTCGCTCTTCTCTTTGGAAGTGGCGGTGATGAAGGCGTGGATTTTATTGACCAGTTCAATGTCGTCAGGGTTGTTCGTGTCCCCGGCCTTCTTTTCCTTGGCGGTCAGGGTGATTCCCTCGGGCCACACCGCACCCTGCTCGATCCAGCTTTTGAGGATGGTGATCTCGTCCTTTTTCAGAGGACCGCCACTCTTGGCCGGGGGCATCAAGTCGTCATCATCCTCCGGCAGCGCGGCCAGGGTGAACAGGGCGCTTTTGGCGGCGGCAAAAGGGACGATGTTGGGGGCGTTGTCGCCTGTCTCAAACGCCTCCTTTTTTGTGCTGGCGATCCAGCCGCCCTTGTCCTTCTCCGGGTTGTGGCAGGAAAGGCAGTTTTGTTCGAGGATGGGCTGCACATTTTTGGCAAAATCAATGCGCGGCGTGACTTCGAGCGCGAGTCCGGCGGGCCAGTCGGCGCCCTGCTCGATCCAGGCTTTGATGACGGCGATCTGGGATTTGTCCAGCAGGCCCTCCTTGGCCGGCGGCATGACCATGTCGTCGTCCTCCGGCAGCACGAGCGTGGTGTAGATGGAGGATTTGGCGGGGTCTCCCGGCACGAGGCCGGGACCGTTGTCGTTGCCTTTTTTCATGTCCTCCAGGGTGTGCAGGCGGAAGTCGCCCTTGTCCTTGTCGGCCCCGTGGCAGTGGGTGCAGGCGGATTCAAGGACGGGCTTCACCTGCGTTGTGAAGTCCACCCTGGCCTCGGCGGCGCGGGCGGCGCCGGCGAGCAAAACGAAGGACAGGAGGGCAGGTGTCAGAGGGCGGAGGTCGGACATAGGGGCGGCACTTTGCACGGCGCGCGCTTTTTGTCCACTGCGGCGGCGGGTTGCGGGCGGGGCGCGGTCAGCACAGGAATACAATGCCGCCCGCGACCGCCGCCGCGATGGCGGCGGCGAGCACGGCTCCGGCGGCGGTGTCCTTGATGCGGCGGACGCGCTCGTCGCGCTCCGGCTGCACGAGGTCGCAGAGAAGCTCGATGGCGGTGTTGAAGATCTCCGCCGTCCAGACCAGGCCGGCGCAAAGGCAGAGGACGCACCACTTCCAAAGCTCCAGATTCCAGACCATGCCGAGTCCCGTGACTGCCAGGGTGGCAGCGGCGTGGAATCTCATGTTCCGCTGGCAGAGCAAGGCCCAGGCAATGCCGTCAAAGGCGTGGCGGAAACCGCGCAGGAAGCGTGCGGTCCAGGCGGGCATGGCTCACTGCGCGGGTGGCAGATTGGCGCTGCTGACGGATGGGGCCGCGCCGTTGATGGCCTGGCGCATTTCCAGCAGCCATTTGGGCGCGTCAGCATGGCCGGGGAATTCCTTGATGACAGCGAGCATGTCGGCAAGGCCGGTGATTTTCGAGGGGCCTTTTTCAGCGAGGTATTTGCCGCGCTCCCATTTCAAGACAGGCAGTCCGTCCTGCAGCCAGCGCTGGTATTCGGGCTCGGTCATTGACTCCTTGTTGAAGGCCGCCTCGGCGGAGATGCGGCTGTCCCAAAGGGCGGGTAGTGTCTCCGGCTTTTCTTTTTTGGCCAGTGGCAGCAGGGTTTCGGAAAACATGCCGCCAAAATCATTGGACCGTGTGGTCCATCCCTCGCGCTGAAGATAGCGTCCGAGTTGAAACGCTTCGACGATGGGGTTGCGGTCGCTGACAGCGCCGTTCAAGTAACCGAGGGAGCGCCCTTTGAGAAGCGGAGCGGAAGCGACAAGCTCCTGGATGTATGACTGAAGCTTGGGGGCCATTTTGGCAAAGTCCTCATCCCTGGCCTCGTGCGCCTCCAGGGTGAGGACGAGGTACTTGAGGCCCAGATACACAGCCTGGGCAAAGTCGCCCTCCTCTTTGGGGTCTTCGCTTTTGGCGCGCTTCTCCATCATTTCCTGCCGGCGGCGGGCTTCGGTCCTGTCCATCTCCTTGATCTCGGCGTTGACCAGCTTGTCGCATTCAAAATAGAGGTTGAGCGCGTCCTTCTTGCTGGCGAGACCGGCCTGGAGCCTGGCCATGACGGTCGAAAGCTTGCCGCCGCGCATGTTTTGAATCTGATCCTCCAACTGCTTGAGCTGGGCCATCACGTTGTCCATCTGCTCCTGGGTCAGGGTTTGCGGCGGCTCTGTTTGCTGGGCGGCGAGCGGCAGGCAGACGAGGAGACAGGGGAGCAGGATGTTTTTCATGGCGGGTGGGTTCTGGAACAACGCGCGGAGGCGCGGGTTTCCTTGAGGGAAATATGTTTTTACACCGGCGGGCAGGTTCGGTCCGCCTTGCGGCCTTTCATCCTTGCGGCCCGGCGCGCGCGCGCAAAGATGCCCGTTTCCACCATGCCCTCCGCGCAATTTCTGCTCGTCCTCTCCACGCTGGCCTTTCTGGCCGGGGTGGCGCCCGCCCTGGCGGCGCTGCGGCGCGGGCGCTGGCGGCGCGGGCGCGGCGTGCAGCTCGCCGCCATGCTGGCGGGGTTCGCGCTGCAGACCGCCTCCATCTATCTGCGCGGACAGCAGGTGGGCCAGTGCCCTATGAAAAGCCTGCCCGACATCCTGGTCTTCGTGGCATGGAGCATCGCGCTGCTTTACTTCCTGGTCGGCTCCACTTTCCGTGTCTCGCTGCTGGGCATGTTCACCGCGCCGCTGCTGGTGGTGATGCACGGGCTGGCCTTCTCATTTCCTGGCGGATTCCGTCCCTACCCGGTGAAAGGACAAATCATCGCGCTGGTGGAGCTGCACGCCGCCCTGGCGCTGGTGGCCTACGCGGCTTTCGCGCTGGCCTGCGTCACAGGGGTGATGTACCTGCTGCAGGAAAGGCTGTTGAAGAAGCATCTGATCGGCGGCCTGTTTTACGAGCTGCCGCCCATCCAGGGCCTGGCCCGCGCCATTCAGCGCATGGTCATGCTGGGCGTGGTGCTGCTGAGCGCGAGCCTGGGCATCAGTTTCAAACTCGAAGGCGTCGCCGCGGGGCCAAAACTCGCCATCGCGTGGGGTGTGTGGGCGCTTTACACGCTCATCAGCATCGTCATCTGGCGTCACACGCTTTCCCCGCGCCAGACCGCCTGGCTGGCCGCGCTGGGCTTCGTCATCCCCTTCATCTCCCTCTGGCTCGTCACCTGACCCCATGCCTCAAGCGACTGAAAAAAGCGGCCGTCTGGTCTGCCTGGGATTGAATTACCGAACCACGCCGGTGGAGGTGCGCGAGAAGGTGGCCTTCCCCCGGCCGTCCGTGCCCGCCGCCCTGCGCGAGGTGGCGGCCCTGCCGGGATTTGATGAAAGCGTCGTGCTCAGCACCTGCAACCGCGTGGAGCTGTATGCCGTGCATCACCTGGATGACTGCGCGCAGGCTCATGCGACTCTGCGCGACTACCTCGTGCGCCGCTTTGACCTCGCCACCGGTCAAGCCGAGGCGCTCGTGACCTACGGACTCGACTCCGCCGAAGCGGCCCGGCATCTCTTTCGGGTCGTCAGCGGGCTCGACAGCATGGTGCTTGGCGAGACGGAAATCTTCGGCCAGGTCAAAGACGCCTACAAAGCCGCGCTCGAAACCGGCGTCACCGGCCGCGCGCTCAACAAGCTCTTCCAGCACGCCTTCTCCACCGGCAAAAAAGTCCGCAACCAGACCAGCATCCAGCGCGGCTCCACCAGTGTCGGCAGCGTGGCGGTGGACCTGGCGGAGAAAATCCACGACCTGGCCGAGTGCCGCGTCATGCTCGTCGGCGCGGGCGAGATGAGCCGCACCTGCGCGCAGAGCCTGCTCTCGCGCGGAGCGAAGAGCATCATCGTCTCCAACCGCAACTATGACCGCGCCGTCGAGCTGGCCGCCGAGATGAGGGGCAGCGCCATCAAATTCGACGCATGGGAGGCCTCCATGCATGAGGTGGATGTCATCATCTCCAGCACCAGCGCGCCGCATTTCGTCATCCACCCGGAGCAGATCCGGCAGGTCATGCGCAAGCGCCGCTGGGAGCCGCTGCTCATCATAGACATCGCCGTGCCGCGCGACGTGGACCCGCGCGTCAACGAGATCGAGGGAGTCTATCTCTATGACATAGACGCCCTCCAGGCCATCGCCGACGAGGGCCGCCGCGAGCGCCAGCGCCAGCTCGCCGCCTGCGAGCAGATCATCGAGCAGCAGCTTGAAAAATTCGGCCTGGCAGCATCGCGCGAATGATGCGCCGGGAGATCACGCCAGGATCTCTTTTGCCACCACGCCATGCACGTCCGTGAGGCGGAAGTCGCGACCGGCATAACGATAAGTGAGTTTTTCGTGATCCAGGCCGAGCAGGTGCAGCACCGTAGCGTGCCAGTCGTGGATGTGCATTTTGTCCCGCACCGCCTCGTAGCCCAGTTCGTCCGTGCTGCCATAGGCCATGCCGCCCTTCACGCCGCCGCCGGCCATCCACATGGTAAAGCCCTTGTTGTTGTGGTCGCGCCCGTCGTCGCCCTGGCTGTGCGGCGTACGGCCGAACTCGCCGCCCCAGATGACCAGCGTGTCCTTCAGAAGACCGCGCTGCTTGAGGTCCTGCAGGAGACCCGCGATCGGCTTGTCCATCTGCCCGGTCATGCGCTCCATGGCGGTGGTGAGATTGAAATGATGGTCCCAGTTGCCGAGGCTGATCTCGACAAAACGCACGCCCGCCTCCACCAGCTTGCGCGCCATGAGGCACTGGCGGCCGAAGTTGTCCGTCTCGCCCGCGCCGATGCCGTAAAGCGTCTTGGTGGCCGCGCTTTCGCTTTCCAGATCCAGCACCTTCGGCACCTCGGCCTGCATGCGGAAGGCCAGCTCGTAGGACTCGATGACGCCCTCCACCTCGGAGTTCACGCCGCCATCCTGCGCCATGCGCGCACGGTTGAGCGACTGCACAAGATCGAGCTGCGCGCGCTGGGCGCCCGTGCCAAAACGCTCGTTTTTGATGTTGGCGATCGTGGCCTGCTGCGCGCCGCGCCCCAGGCGCGCGGCGAGCTGCGGGGGGATTCCAGGCACGGTGCTGCCACCCACCTTGGCTCCCTGGTAAATCGCCGGCAGGAACGCGCTGCCGTAAGTGCGCGTGGCATTCGCGGGCGGGTTGATGGTGACAAAGCCGGGCAGGTTTTCATTCTGCGTGCCCAGCCCGTAAAGCGTCCACGCCCCGAGCGAGGGGCGCACAAACTGCGTGCTGCCCGTGTGCAGTTGCGTGAAGGCCTGCGGATGCGCGGGCAGGTCGGTCGTCATCGAGTTCAGCAGGCAGAGATCATCCGCGTGCTTGGCCAGGTTGGGCAGCAGATCGGAAATCCACAGACCGCTGCGTCCATGCTGCTGGAACTTCCAGGGCGAGGCCATCAGGTTCGCGCGCCCGTAACGTCCCGCCGCGGAAGGCGCGCTCTTGCCCGAGGCGCCGGCCAGCGCGGGTTTGTAATCAAAGAGGTCCACATGCGAAGGACCACCCTGCATGCAGAGAAAGATGACCCGCTTCGCCCGCGCGGCATGGTGCGGGCTCTTCGGCGCCAGCACCGAGCTGGCGCGCAAGCCTTGCTGGGCGGCCAGCGCGGAAAAGGCCAGCCAGCCGAAGCCGTTCGAGGTGGTTTTGAGGAAGTCGCGACGGGAGGCGATTGCGGATTGCGGATTGCGGATTGCGGATTGGGGATTCATGGCGTGCGAGGGATTGAGTGTTGTTGGGCTGTGTTGCTGGAGATCATTCTTGTTCATGGCTGGCGCGGCGGTTTGTCCATTCCGCAATCCGCAATCAGTTGATGTAGCGAAACTCCGCGCTCGCGAACAACCCCTGGCAGAAGGCTGAGAGGGCGGCCTTGCGGGCCTGCTCCTGGGCTTGCGCGGTGTTTTTGCCGCCGGCGGCCTGGCGAGGGAATTCCTGCCAGAAGCGCTTGATGGCGGTCATCTCAGCCTCGGTCGGCGGCCGGGCAAAGACCAGCTCATAGGCGTAGGCCAGCCTTTGGGGGCCGTCGCCCTCGTATTCTGCGATGCGCCGCGCGAAAGCGTCCGCCAGGGCGAGCACCTGCGGGTTGTTCATGAGGAAGAGGCTCTGGCCCGGCACGTTCGTAGAATCGCGCTCTCCGCTTACGAGGCTGGCGTCGGGAAAGTCGAAGACGTTGAGGAACTCGGGAATCTGGTCGCGCACGATGGGCAGGTAGATGCTGCGGTAGTTGAAGGGCTTTGATGCCACCTCGCGCGCCAGATTGATCAAGCCCTCGCGCCCCTCTCCAGCACGCGCCACGGCTGAGCCGTCCACGGGATAGAGATTCAGCTCGCCGGAGACGGCCAGCATGGCGTCCCGGATGGCCTCGGCTTCCAGACGGCGCGGGGTCATGCGCCAGCGCCAGGTGTTGTCAGGGTCTTTGGCGTAGTTTTCGGCGTGGTGACCCGAGCCGAGCTGGTAGGCGCGGCTCATGAGAATCTCGCGGACGAGCTGCTTCACGGACCAGTCCTTTTCCATGAAAGTCACGGCCAAATAATCCAGGAGTTCAGGATGCGTCGGCGCGAGACCCATGATGCCGAAGTTGTCCGGCGTGGGCACGATGCCCTGCCCCATGAGCTTCAGCCAGACACGGTTCGCCATCACGCGCGCGGTGAGCGGGTTGTCCTTGGAGGCGATCCAATACGCCAGGTCCAGCCTGCCGCTGCCCTCGCCGATGCTGAGCGGCTCGCCTTTCTCGCAGAGCACCTCCACCAGGCCGCGCGGCACGATGTCGGAGGGCTGCTTGATGTCGCCGCGCACGAGCAGCGGGGTGTTGGCAGGACGCTCGCGGTCCAGCACGCCCATCGCCAGCGCGCGCGGCGTGCCGTCCTCATGGAAAAGGTCCAGGTCCGCCTGGATGGTGGAGGCGCGGTCGCGGGCGGCGCGGACGCGGAGGAACCTTGCCGCCGGGTTGCCCGCGTCACGCTCGGAGAGCACCTCGCGCTGCACCTGCTCGGCGGCCTCGGCGGCCTGGCTGACGCGGTTTTTCAGCTCCTGCACCTCCCTCGCGGAGATGGATGCCAGTGCGGCGATCTGCCCTGCCTCGCGGTCGAGTTCGATGAGCGTGGAGGGTGTGAGGTTTTGAAGCTGGCTGTAGGTGCCGTAAAGCGGCTCGCTGCTCAGGAAGATGCCCGCCAGCGCGTAATAGTCGCGCTGCGTCACGGGATCGAACTTGTGGTCATGGCAGCGCGCGCAGGCCAGTGTGAGGCCGAGCATGGACTGCGACATGGCGTCGATCTGCTCGTCCACGAGGTCCATCATGAACTGCCGCCTGTCGCGCGTGTTGTGCCCCTTCGCGCCGATGGCGAGGAAACCCGTGGCCACGATCTTTTCCGCCTGGTCCCGCTTGTTCTCGAAGCCCAGCAAATCCCCGGCGATCTGCTCTTTGAGAAACTGGTCGTAAGGCTTGTCGCGGTTGAAGGCGTCAATCACATAGTCGCGGAAACGCCAGGCGTGGGGATACAGGATGTTGATCTCCTTGCCGCTGCTCTCCGCGTAGCGCGCCACATCCAGCCAGTGCCGCGCCCAGCGCTCGCCGAAGCGGGGCGAGTCCAGATACAGGTCAATGACACGCTTCAGCGCCTCCGGCGATTTGTCCTCGACAAAGGCGCGCACCTCGTCCGGCGTCGGCGGCAGGCCGGTGAGATCGTAGGCGATGCGGCGGATGAGCGTGCGCCGGTCCGCGTCGGGCATGGGCGTCAGGCCCTTCTCCTCCAGGCCGGCGAGGATGAAGCGGTCAATGTCCGTCTTCGCCCAGTCCGCCTCCCTCACCTCCGGCGGCTGCGGCTTCACCGGCTTTTGAAAGGCCCAGTGCCTGCGCCCCTCGTCCATGTCAATCACCCGGCGTCCGCCTGTGGCGTTTGGCACCTCCTGCACGCGCGGGTCCGGCGCGCCCATCTCGATCCACTTTTTGATGTCGGCGATCACATCCGCCGGCAGCTTGTTCTTCGGCGGCATCTGCATGTCCGGGTTGGCCCATGTCACCGCCTCATACAGCGTGCTCTGGTCCGGCCGGCCGGGGGTGACACCGGGATGGCCCGACTCGCCGCCGAGTTCGAGGCCCTGCTTCGTGTCGAGCGTGAAGCCGCCCTTCACCTTGTCCGACTCGGCGGAGTGGCACTTGTGGCAGTGCTCCACCAGCACGGGGCGGATGTTCTTTTCAAAGAAGTTGAGCTGGTCCGCCGGGATGGAGGCGTGACCATCGGGCGCGGTCTCCGCGGACAGCGCGAAGGCGGGAAAGGCGGCGGCAAAAAAGTGGAATCTCATGGCGGTGCTTGTGCCGGCAGGAAACCCACCTTGCGGATGAAAGTTGCGCTTGGCCCAACACAGCCCCCGCTCCAACAACCGTTCCGCCTGGCAGCGCCGCGCGGGAAAGTCTCATCGTCCGCCAGGGTCAAACTCGGCTTGCCGGGGAGCGGCAGCCGCCCATCCTGGAGAGCCATGCGCGTCCTGCTCACCACCACCAGCTATCAAGACACCCCCGGCGAACATCATGCCCTGCTCGAGTCCCAGGGCTGGCACATCCACCGCGAGCGCGGCCCGCTGCCGGAGGCGCGGATGCTGGAGCTGGCGGGGGAGTTCGACGCCTTTCTCTGCGGCGATGACGAGATCACAAAGGCGGTGCTGGACAAGGCGCTGCCCCGGCTGCGGGTCATCAGCAAATACGGGATCGGCCTGGACAAGATAGACGTGGAGGAATGCACCGCGCGGCGGCTGCCGGTGCTCTTCACGCCGGGCGTGAACCACACCACCGTGGCGGAGCACACCTTCTGCCTGCTGCTGGCGCTGGTGCGCAACCTGGTGGACAGCGCCAGCGCCGTGCGCGCGGGCCAGTGGAAGCGGATGACGGGCCGCGAGATCTGGAGCAAAAAAATGGGCATCGTGGGCCTGGGGCGCATCGGCCAGGAGGTGGCGAAGCGCGCCCTGGCCTTCGGCATGGAGGTTCATGGCATGGACATTTACTGGCCCGAGCCATTCGCGCGGGAAAACGGCGTCACGCGCCATGAGGGCATGGAGAGCCTGATCGCGGCGGTGGATGTGCTGAGCCTGCACGCGAACCTGAGCGAGAGCACCCGGCACCTCGTGCGCGCGGACCGCATCGCCCTGGCGCGGCCGGGGCTGCTGGTGGTGAACACCTCGCGCGCCGAGCTCGTCCACATGCCGGACATGATCGCCGCGCTCGACTCGGGCGCGGTCGGCGGCTACGCCACGGACGTCCTGGACGAGGAGCCTCCTCCAGCGGACCATCCGCTGCTGCGGCATCCGAAGGCCCTCATCACGCCGCACATCGGCAGCCGCACCTATGAAAGCGTGCCCCGGCAGGCGATGCGGGCGACCTTGAACCTGGTGAACTTCCTCAACGGCGCGCCGGATGTGATCCAGGCGAACAAGTTCGCGTGACGGGCGGCTTGAATGCCGCGGCGCGTGGAGGAAAACGTGAGTTTCCCCGAATCGGGGAAGTCCGGCGCCTTTCTCTACGCGGAACGTCCTCGCGCGACTCGCGCCGAGGCCCCGTGGAGGAAAACGTGAGTTTTCCCCGGCCTTGGAAAAAGCGCGCGTCTCCAGGCATGCCACGCTCCCCAATCCGGGAAGTCTGACGACTTCCTCTACGCGCGCGCCGCCGCGCCGTCCTAGAGGAAAACGTCAGTTTTCCCGGATCGGGAAAAGCGCGCTTATCTTCCAAGACGCTTCTCCTGCCTCCACGCTTCCAATCCGGGAAGTCTGACGACTTCCTCTACGACCACCCGTAGAGGAAAACGTCAGTTTTCCCGGATCGGGAAAAGCGCGCTTATCTTCCAAGACGCCTCTCCAGCCTTCCACGCTCCCCAATCCAGGAAGTCTGACGACTTCCTCTACGGGCGCCCGTAGAGGAAAACGTCAGTTTTCCCCGGCTTGGGAAAAGCGCGTCTTTTCTCTACGCCCGCCCCTCCACGCGCGTGACCGGACTCGGGCCGCCTCGCCGGCGCGGTTGGCGGCGATGACGCGCAGCTCGTGGGGCGGGGAAAAAAGGCGCGCCGTCCGTCTCCCCGCTCCAAACCCGCGCGTGCTCCCCCCCTCGCAAACTGCCCGCCCCGCCGGGCACTGC
>DDQZ01000084.1:0-327 GCA_002343505.1 Verrucomicrobiaceae bacterium UBA2429
GTGAAAAGGAGAAAAAGCCCCCCCCGGCCTCCCCCCCCGCGCGCCTTTCCCCCAAAACGGGCTGGAAAACAGCCCCGGCAGCCGCTCGAACCGCAACGGCAGCGGCTCGAATTGCGATGAAAGCCGCTCGAACCACAAAAAAGGCAAATCGGACCGCCCCAACAGCCGCTCAAATGGACTGCCTGCTGGGTAGAGCGGCTGCAACAGTAAAAATGATGACGCACTAAGCCCATCGGATGAAACTCCTAGTCCATCTAGCCGTCCTTTGACACCATAGGATGCCAATCAGAGTGCATCGGATGACTGTCAAAGCGCATCGCATGGCTG
>DDQZ01000084.1:621-43534 GCA_002343505.1 Verrucomicrobiaceae bacterium UBA2429
ATCGCATGGCTGTCAAAGCGCATCAAATGTTCAAATTAGCACGTCGGATGGCAGTCCAAGCGCATCGGATGCCAGTACAAGACACTCTGAACACCATCCGACCCACTTGTACTGCCGCCCTATCCACTTGTACTGCCGCCCTATCCACTCTGAACGCCGCCCTATTCACTTGTACTGCCGCCCGATTCACTCTGAACGCCGCCCGATTTACTCTGAATGCCGCCCGATTGACTTGTACTGCCGTCCGATTGACTTGTACTGCCGTCCGATTGGCTCTGAAAACGGTTCGATGCACTTGCAATCTAGTCCGCCGCGCTTGGAATGTGATACGCCGCACCCGGAGCGCCATACGCCGCGCCTAAAAATGGGTTCGATGAGCTTAGGATGTGATATTACACTGTTGGCATGACGAATGACGGGGTGCGTCGCCAGAATGATGCAGGCCGGGTGTGGCGCAGCCCGCCCGGCTTTTGAGAGGCGTCGTTTCCCATCGTGCGCCCACCAGACGACCGGGCTAAAGCCACAGTCGTCCTACGCCACATCATTCCGGCGACGCACCCGGAATGACGATTTACAAACCCGGAAGGCCATTTTCCACACTCGCGCACCGCTCCGCCACACCCATCCCGCGCGCAGACCAGCACCGCCACCCGCGCGGTGGAGGCCCGCCCGGCCCGGCCCTGGTGCAGACCGGCCCGGTCCCGGTGAAGACCAGCCCTGCCCCAGTGGAGACCGGCAGCGGCCCCAGGGCTTGAACCGCGGACAGCGCCACGCCGGCAACCGCCGGCATGGATGATCCCGCCATTTTGAAGGACGCGCGGCCTGGCGCGCGTGAAGCGGGGCATGAGCGCGCCCGCCATCCTCACCACCACCGTCGGCTCCTACCCCGTGCCGGACTGGCTGGCCGCGCTGCCCAGCGCGCAGGCGCTGGAGGATGCCACGCGCACCGTCTTCGCCCTGCAGCGGCAGGCGGGCATTGACCTGCCCGTGGACGGGGAGCTCTACCGCTTCGACCCCGACCACCCGGACACCAACGGCATGATCGAATTCTTCGTCCACCGGCTCGGCGGCATGGACCCGCGCGTGGGGCGCGCGCAGACCGCCGCCTTCCGCGCCCGGCACGAGATGGCCTTCCGCTCCCGGCCCGCCGCCGTGGTGCGCGGCCCCGTCACCGAAGGCGTGCTGAACCTGCCGGAGGACTGCGCGCGCGCCGCCCGCGTGGCCGGCGGCCCCTTCAAATTCACCCTCACCAGCCCCTACATGCTGGCGCGCACCCTGCTCGACGAGCATTACCACGACTTCGAGGCCCTGCACGACGCGCTGGCGGAGGCGCTGGCCGCCCAGGCCGCCGCGCTGGACTGCGCCTGCGTGCAGGTGGACGAGGCCAACGTGCCCGGCAACCCGGCGGACGCGCCCCTGGCCGCGCGCGGCATCAACCGCGTGCTCGACGCCGCGCGCGGGGAGAAGGCGGTGCATTTCTGCTTCGGCAACTACGGCGGCCAGACCATCCAGAAAGGCGGCTGGGCGGCGCTGACGGACTTCCTCAACAGCCTGCGCGCGGACCACCTGGTGCTGGAGCTGGCGCACCGGCCGGAGGCGGACCTGGACGCGCTGCGGGAGCTGGAGGCGCGCGTGGGCGTCGGCATCGGCGTGGTGGACATCAAGGTCAACCACATCGAAAGCGCGGAGGAGATCGCCCGCCGCATCGAGCGCGCGGAGCGCAGGCTGGGCGCGGGCCGCGTGAAGTATGTCCACCCCGACTGCGGCTTCTGGATGCTCAAGCGCAGCATCGCCGACCGGAAGATCGAGGCCCTGGCGCGCGGGCGGGATCTTTACCTGGGAAGGTGAGGATTCAGCCGAAAACGAACCGCGCCGTCTGCCAGCCCAGCGCGGCGGCGAGCAGGCCGGCGGTGATGCTGCCGAAGGCGTTGAGCAGGGCCGGGAGAGGGTGGTTGTTGAGCAGGAGCTGGAGGGAGTCGCCGGCCAGGGTGGAAAAGGTGGTGTAGCCGCCCAGCACGCCGGTGGCGCAGAAGAACCACGCCCCGGCGTCGCGCGCCCTCATCGCCGGCCAGGCGAAAAGGAAGCCGAGGATGAAGCTGCCCAGCAGGTTCGCCACGAGCACGCCGGCGGGGAAGACCGCGCCCGGCCAGCAGCGCTGCGCGGCCAGCACGGTCCAGAAGCGCAGCACGGAGCCGAGACCGCCGCCGAGGAAAATGAGCAGGGTGTTGCGCATGGCCGGGGGCTGGCGTCAGGGCACGGGGTGGATGGCGGTGCCGGTGGCATCGCAGACGCGGAGCTGGAACTGCCACTCGACGGTCCAGGTCTCCTTCTGCTCGTTCTGGCAGCATTTCACGAGGATGGTGTTTTTGCCCTTCCTCAGACGGACGGGCAGCTTGTACTGGTCCAGCTTGGCGCCGCGGTGGTACTCGTCGCGGGCGAAGAGCAGCTCGCCATTGAACCACACCTTCCAGCCGTTTTTGCAGCCAAGCCGGATTTGCGCGTCGCGCTCCTCGGCGGAGTGGAACTCGGTGAAGGCGTAGCCGGTCACCTCTTTGAGCATGGTGAAGGGCTTGTTGAAGTCCACCATGCCGTAGTCGTCCTGGCTGGTGAAGTCCTGCCAGCGCGCCTTGTCGCCGCCTTTGCCCTCATACTCGGCGTCGAGGACGATCTCTTTCTCGGGCGGGAAGACGGTGTCGAAGCCTTTGCGCTCGGCGTTGGTGAAGGGGGCGATGAGCTTCCAATGCATGATGAACCCGAAGTGCCGGGGCAGGTCCACGGGCTGGCCGAGGTCTTTTAATTTTTTCGCCAGATCCTTGATCTGGTCCTCGTCGCGCGCGCCGCGCATGGCCTGCTGGTAGGCGGCGGTGGCGGCGTCTTTTTTGCCCTGGGCCAGCGCCTCGTCCCCGGCCTGGATGAGACTGGCCACGGGGTGGCGGCGCAGCTCGTTGCTGGGGTCGTCAAGCAGGGAGGCGGTGATGCTTCCGGCCAGCGCGGGGTCGGCGCGCTGGATGAGGTCGAATGCCAGCACGCGCGGGCCGGGGCTGTTGGCGGTGTCCATGAGGAAGGCCTGGAGTGCGGGGACGGGCAGCGTTTTGGCGGCGATGGCCTTGTCCGCCACGGCGCCGACGGCGGCGCGCAGCCAGTTCTCGGCCAGGGGGTTGGCGCCGTTCATGCCCTTGAGGATTTCCGGCAGCGCGGCGGCATCCGCCTGCGAGACCTGCCGCCAGGCGGCGGAGGCGTTTTCATTGCCCGCGCCCTCGCGCCCGACGGCGCGGATGGCGGCGAGGGGCGTGTCGAGCGGGGCGGCGTGGGCAGAGGCTGCGGCGAGCAGGGGGAGGAATGACAGGGCTTTCATGGCGGCAGGGGATTACCGGGCGGGATGGGAGTGGTCTTTCAGCCAGGCGGCTCCGAGATCCTTCTCAGCGGCGGCGGCAAAGGAGTCAACCTCCGGCAGGGTGATCTGCGGATGCTGGCGGGCCAGCTCGCGGTAAATGACGGCGAACTGGCGCGCGCCGGCGT
Organism: Verrucomicrobiaceae bacterium UBA2429; assembly: GCA_002343505.1. Classification (GTDB taxonomy): domain Bacteria; phylum Verrucomicrobiota; class Verrucomicrobiia; order Verrucomicrobiales; family Verrucomicrobiaceae; genus Prosthecobacter. The sequence continues at coordinate 4,141 of DDQZ01000084.1, forward strand.
TCAGGCAGGCCAGGGCGTCCGCGTCCTCGAAGGCGGCCTTCGCCGCGCCGAGCATGAAAGCGCGCAGGAGGTGGTCCTGGGTGCCGGGCGCGCTTTTTTCGAATTTCTCCATCCAGCCGCTGACGGGGTCCTCCGGGATGTTGATGGGAAACCAGGGCGCCTGCTCGAGATAGGCGAGCACGGCGGCGGCGGCCTGCTCGCCGTCATCGGAGAGGGGGTTTTTCAGGTAGGCGGCGAGCAACTCCCGGATGTGGCCGCGCAGGGAGGGGTCTTTGATGATCTGAAAAACAAGGCCCGCAAAAGTCTTCATGGACTGCTCCCCGGCCTCACCCGTGTCAGCGGGGCGCATGTGGCGGATGGTGAGGATGTGGTCGGCGACGATGGTGATGCCGACCCAGATTTTGATGACGGCCTCGGCGGAGCCCTCCTTGGAGATGCCGAGGCGCGTGGCTGTGAACTGCCGGGTGGCGATGGGCAGGGACTGCTGCTGCCAGAGCTCCAGCTCGCCGCCCTGGAGCGCGCCGGCGTCGAGGTTTTTGTAGCGCCCCTGCCGCACCATGGCCTCCATGTCCGAGACGACGTTGTCCATCTCGGAGAGAATGCGGCGGTGGCGGTCTTCAAGCGCGGGCAATGGCGCTCCGGTTTTGAAAAGGAAGATGTCGGCGCGGGAGCGCTCGTCGAGGTTCTCGTAGCGGATGAAAGTGCCACCGCCCTTGTACTCGAACTCGCCCGCCAGGCGGCTTGTGCCGAGCAACTGCGGGAAGGCCAGGCCGGTGCCCTCATGCCTCCAGGAGCGTCCGTCGTTTGCCGGAGCCTTCCATTGGCCGGCGGGCTCGCCTGCGCCGCCTTGACCCGGGGCGGGGGCGGCGGCGGCCAGAAAAGCGGTGATGAGCAGGTGGGTTTTCACGCGCGCACGATGCCAGCCGTCCAACCCGCCGCAACGGAAAGCTGGGCTGCCGGAGATTCGGCGCAACATAGCCGCGCGCCGCTTCGTGTTTCCCTGCCACCATGAAACGCTCCGCCTTTCTCCTCCTGCCCGCATTCGCCTCCATCCTCGGTCTCGCCGCCGCCACCCAAGCCGCCGATGAGCGCGTGTATGAGATGCGCGTCTATGTGACGAACGAGGGCAGGCTCGACGCCCTGCTGGCCCGCTTCCGCGACCACACCTGCAAGCTCTTTGAAAAGCACGGCATCGAGAACATCGGCTACTGGGTGCCTCTGGCGAAGGAGGACGGCGCCGATAACACCCTCATCTACATCCTCGCCCACAAGAGCCGCGACGCCGCCCAGGCCTCCTTCGCCGCTTTCGGCAAAGACCCCGAGTGGCAGGCCGCGCGCAAGGCCAGCGAGGAGGGCGGCAAAATCCTCGCCAAAGCCCCCGAGTCCATTTTCATGAGCGTCACCGACTACTCCCCGCCCGTGAAGACCGGCATCAGCGGCAAAAACGGCGTCTTCGAGCTGCGCACCTACACCACCGTGCCCGGCAAGCTCGACGCCCTGCACGCGCGCTTCCGCGACCACACCCTGGCCCTCTTCACCAAGCACGGCATGAGCCACACCGGCTACTGGACTCCCGTGGATGAGGACAAAGGCGCCGGCGTGAAGCTCATCTACATCCTCGGCCACGCCAGCCAGGAGGCCGGCCTCGCCTCCTTCACCGCCTTCCGCGCCGACCCCGTCTGGATCGCCGCCAAAAGCGCCTCCGAGTCCGCCAACGGCGGCTCCCTCACCATCCCGCAGCCGGATGGAGTGAGGAGCGTGTACCTGCGCGCGGTGGATTTTTCACCGATTCAATAACGAGGGGCCAAGCCCGGCGTCCCGGCACACGGGACGCATGGATTCCTGCAAGGGCGCGCAGGCCGGGTTCGCCGTGTGGAAAATGTTCCCGCACAAGAACATGTCCGGCTCCATCGCGTGATGTGAATCCCGCGCACTGCGGATGCTATGGCATCTTCCATCCACAAACACGCTGAATGAGCGAGAGCAGAAGTGGAACACTCTGCGCGGCCCACCAGTAAAGGCCGAGCGGCATCAACAGCGTCAGAAAGAGAACGCCGAAGCCGACTAAAACGCCCTGGAGTGTGGGCTGCGCGCCAACCGCTGAAGCGACGAGGCAAAGCAGCGCGAGGGCGGCAACGCTGAGGGGGATCTGCGCGACGATCGGGAAGCCGCAACGACGGGCGAACCACTCTGCAAGCGCGGTGGCTGGAAACAGCAGAATGAGGCACGCGGCTGTGGCGGCGACGATGAAGAAAAGCAGTCCCGCCGGGTATGCCAATGGGCCGCCAATTCCGCCGCCGGCAAGCACAGCCCAAAGAAGCAGCGCAAAATAAGTGATCGTCCAGATCACGCAGGCCGCCGCCACAGTGACGGCCAGCGCGAGGAAGTGCCGGGCGCAAAAGCTGCCGATTCGTCCCGCGTTTTGGATCACTTTGTTACCGTTCATGGTGAGCGCGTGGCGATGCCGCCGTCAGAGTGGAGGAACCGGGTTTCATGATGGGGTGATCCAAGCGAAAGCGGGGCCGGGCGTCAATGCCTGGCTGCGGAAAAAGGCGGGGGAGGCGCCGGGGTGGGGCGCGGTGTCCTCAACGCGCCGTCTCGTGAACGCGGGTCATCTTTTCCTTTGCCCAAGGCGCGCGCCCTCCCACTGTGCGGGCCGCATGAAGACCACGCCCGTCACCGCCGCCGATCTCCGCAGTTCCGTCATCGCCGTCCCGCCGCTTTGCCGCAGGGCGGACCTTTCCCTGAGCCGGGAGCAAAACGCGCGGCTCATCCAGCACATGCACGCGGGCGGCATCCGCACGCTGCTTTACGGGGGCAATGCGAATCTGTATAACATCGCGCCCTCGGAGTATCCGGCGCTGCTGACGATGCTGCGGGAGCTGGCGCCGGAGGACCTGTGGATGGTGCCGAGCGTGGGCCCGATGTACGGCACGGCGATGGATCAGGCGGCGGTGCTGCGGGACCATGAGTTTCCCACTGCCATGCTGCTGCCGACGCTTTTCCCCTCGAAGCCGGAGGGGGTGGCCACGGCGGTGCGGCATTTTGTGGAGAAGTCCGGCATCAAGGCGGTGCTGTACATGAAGGACGAGGCCTACATCACGCCGGAGCTGGCGGCGGCGCTGGTGAATGACGGGGTGATTTCCTGGATCAAGTACGCGGTGGTGAAGGAGGACCCGGCGGTGGACCCCTACCTGTCAAAACTGGTATCGCTGGTGAACCCGGAGATGATCGTCTCGGGCATTGGCGAGCAGCCGGCCATCGTGCATCTGCGGGACTTCGGCATCACGGGCTTCACGGCGGGCTGCGTGTGCGTGGCGCCGCGCCCGAGCATGGCGCTGCTCCAGGCCATCCAGGCGGGTGACTTTGAGAAGGCCGAGACGCTGCGGCAGATCTTCCGCCCGCTGGAGGATCTGCGCAACGCGCACAGCCCCATTTTGGTGCTGCACCACGCCGTGGCTTTGGCGGGAGTGGCGGACACCGGACCGGTGCTGCCGCTGCTGACCGGCTTGCCGGACGCGTTGCTGCCCGGCATCGAGCAGGCGGCGAGGGAGCTGCTGGCGCGGAACGTCAACCCCGTGTGATCACCAAGGGTGGCGGCCCGCGGCTGGAGTCGTGGAGTGCCGGGGCATTGAAAATCCATCACTTCAAGAAGCGGGGATCCAACTGCGCCGGCCCGTCTTGAGGCGGGCGCATGAGAAGTCGCCTTGGCCACGCGGCGCGCCGACTCGTGAAAAGCCCCCGCTGGCGGGCGTAGAAGGTGGATGTTTCCACGCCTTGCCCCCGCTTTTCTCCTGACCGGCCTGCTGGCCGCGTCCGCCGCCAAACCGCCGGAGCCGACACGGCAGCCGCTGCATCGTTCGGTGGATCTTTCGCTCGGGGAGTCCGCAGTGGTGACGCTTTCTGACGGCACGAAGGCAACGGTGAGGCTGCTCGATCTGGAGGAGCGGGTGGACTCGATGAGCGCGGCGGTGCGCGAGGCGAGGGTGAGGATCGAGGTGAACGGCGAGACGCTTTGGATCAGCAGCGCCAACTATCATCTGCCCGCGCAGGCCGGCGGCGCGCAGGTGGACTGCCCCATCACGCGCGGCTACAACGCGAACTCGGGCCAGGATTCCTGGGGCTTGAAAAAGGACGCGCGGCTGCGGCTCTGGCCGGCGGGCTCGCCCTGGATCGAGCCGGAGCTGTTCGCGCTGCCCTGCCGCCAGCGCTGGTTCGCCACCAGCACGCAGTTCAGCAACGAGCCCACCTATGTGGACGGCGGCGACCGCCCGGACCGCAAACAGATCTATTACCACAACGACCTCGACTTCGGCGGCTGCGAGGCGCTGGTGGAGGTGGTGGCGGCCACGGACGGGCTCGTTGTCAGCGTGGGGGAGAGCGTGCTGCCGGGCTACATCGGCACGCCGGTAAGGCCGCGTTACGATGTGGTCTATGTGCTGGATGACCGGGGCTGGTATTACCGTTACAGCCACCTGCACAGCATCGAGGAGGGAGTGAAGCCGGGCACGCGCTTGAAGCTGGGGCAAAAGATCGGGCTGCTGGGCAAGGAGGGCGCCAGCGGCGGGTGGTCGCACCTGCATTTCGGCATCAAGAGCCGCCAGCCTTCCGGCGAGTGGGGCACGGAGGAGGCCTACGCCTTCGCCTGGCAGGCGGCTTTGCGGGAGCAAAAGCCGGCCGCCATCGCCGTGGCGCGCCCGCATCATTTTGTGCGGGCCGGGGAGCGCCTGGTGCTGGATGGCTCGAAGTCCTGGGCGGCGGCGGGCATTGAAAAATACGAGTGGGCTTTCACCGACGGCACCTCCGCCGCCGGGACGCGTGTGGAGCGCGGCTATGACCAGCCCGGTTGTTACAGCGAGGTTTTGAAGATCACCGGCAGGGATGGCGCGGTGAGTTATGACTTCGCCATCGTCCAGGTCATCGGCGACACGGACCCGAAGCTCATCCCGCCCGCGATCCACGCGACTTGCGCGCCATCCCTCGGCGTGAAGGCTGGCGACGAGATCACCTTCAAAGTGCGCGTGTTCCGCTCCACGGGGGGCGAGACCTGGGACTTCGGCGACGGCACTCCGCCTGTGCAGACACGCTCCGATGGCAACGCGGTGAAGCTGGCCAGGGATGGCTACGCCGCCACCACGCACCGTTTCGAAAAGCCGGGCGACCACCTCGTGCGCGTGGAGCATGTCAATGAGCGCGGTGAGAAGGCCGTGGCGCATCTGTGGGTGCCGGTGGCGGCGGCCCGCTGACAAGATCGGTGCCAGCTATCGCAAAGCGGGCGGAGATTTGCCCTATGCTCCGCGCATGGTGGGTAGCGCAGGAGTTTTCCCCCGCTCCGACCCATGAACCAGCCGACACTCACCACGCTCTCGACCATCAATGCCGATGGTTCGCGGAAGTTTGTGCATCCGGCGGATGTTCGCGGGCGGTTCACCTTTTGGCGGAAGGTCTCCGCGCTCGTGTTGCTGGTCATTTACGCAGCCCTGCCCTGGATTCCGGTCGGCGGCTTCCCGGCGGTCTTCCTCGATGTGCAGACGCGGCGTTTTCATTTCTTCGGGCTTACACTGGCGGCGCAGGACCTGTGGGTGGGCTTCTTTTTGATCACCGGGCTGGCCTTTGCCCTGTTCTTCGTCACCTCCCTGTTCGGCCGCGTCTGGTGCGGGTGGACCTGCCCCTACACCGTCTTTCTGGAGCATGTGTACCGCCGCATCGAGCGCTGGGTGGATGGCGACGGACCCGCCCGCCGCCGCCTGGAGAAGGCGCCGTGGACGGCGGGGAAAATCACCCGCCGCGCGGTGAAGCACGCCTTGTTCATTCTCTGCTCCGCGCTCATCGCGCACATTTTTCTGAGCTACTTCGTCTCCATCCACGGTCTCTACGGCATGATGCAAAGCTCGCCGCAGGAGCACCGCCTGGCCTTTGGCGTGGTGGTCTTCCTGACGGGCGCGCTGTATTTTTCGTTCAGTTGGTTCCGCGAGCAGTTCTGCATCATCCTGTGCCCGTATGGCCGGCTGCAATCAGCGCTGACGGACGACAACTCGATCGTCATCGGCTATGACAAAAAGCGCGGAGAGCCGCGCGGCAAGGCGGGCGCGGCGGCGGGTGACTGCGTGGACTGCCGGCGCTGCGTGCAGGTCTGCCCCACGGGCATAGACATCCGCAACGGGCTGCAACTGGAGTGCATCGGCTGCGCGGCCTGCGTGGACGCCTGCGACGAGATCATGACCCGGCTGCAACGCCCGGCGGGCCTCGTGCGCTATGACTCGCACACCGGCCTGCAGGGAGGCAGGACGCGGCTGCTGCGGGCGCGCACCGTCTTTTATTCGTGCATCCTCCTGGCGGGCACGGCGGCATTTCTCTTCGCCACCACGCGCATCGAGCCGCTGCGCGCCAGCGTGGTGCGCATGGTGGGCGCGCCGTATTACGCTGGGGATGGCGTGGTGCGGAACCAGTTCCTCGTGCGCGTCATCAACAAGCGCAACGCGCCCTCATCCTATCAGCTCGAAGTCACCGGCCGGACACCGCAGGAACTGCAGGTGACCGGACTCCAGTCGGCGCTGGAGCTGCCCGCGATGGGCGAGGAGCAAAAAGCCATCGTGCTTTCCCTGCCCGAGGCCGCCTACAACGGCCCCTTCAAACTCCAGATCAAGGTCACAGAATCCGGCACCGGCGCCAGCATGACCACGCGCGTGATGGAGTTCCTCGGTCCCGACCCGCGCCTCAAATCCAATGCCCCTCTCAATCCGAAAGATTTTATCCAATAAGCCCTGGCTGCTGGTGGTGCTGCTGCTGGCCGCATTCCTGGCCGCGTGGTTTTGCTTCATCCAGATCGCCCTGAAAAACCAGCCGTCACAGGTGCCGCTGGAACCCCTGCCCGCGCACAACGCCGCCGAAGTCCGATGACCTCGATAGACACCAGCGCCGCCGCCTTCCTCGCCGGACTCGTCACCAGCATTCATTGCGTGGGCATGTGCGGGCCGCTGTCCTGCTCGTGGGCGGTGAGTTCCAGGCCCGGCTCGGTGTCGTTTTTCAGGGACACGGGGCTGTATCATGGAGGCAGGCTTGTTTCGTACGCGCTGGTGGGGGCGCTGGCCGGGACGGCGGGCGTGGTGCCTCTGGGGTTCTTCCAGCATGGCGCGGGCATCGTGCTGCCGTGGCTCATGGTGCTGGCCTTTGCCCTGGTCGGAATGGGGCTGGACTCGCGCCTGCCCAAGCCGGGTTTTCTGGCCCGGCCTCTGCGCCGGCTGCAAAGCGCGGCCTTCAAAATGAAGAGCGGCCCGCGCTCCGGCCTGCTCGGCCTGGCCACGCCGCTGCTGCCATGCGGTCCGCTTTACATGATCTTCGCTCTCGCGCTGGCAAACGGCTCCGCGCTCAAGGGCGCGGGCTTCACACTCGCCTTTGGCCTCGGCACCCTGCCCCTGCTCTGGCTGGCGCAGACGGGGCTGCACAGGCTCGGCGGCACACTGGAACCGGCCACACTGCGCCGGGTCCAGCGTGGTCTGGCCCTGGTGACCGCCGTCATCCTCGCCTGGCGCCTGCGCGGGACGCTCGACTTCGGCAGTGACGCCGTGCCCTCGTGCTGTCATCAGGCCGGATTGTGAGAATGAGGGCCGGACTGCGCCTTCCTTTACTCCTTGCCTCCAACGGGACAGCGGTTAGTCTCACGCGCTCAACGCACTCACATTCCCCGAATGGACGAACCCAAACCAACCGAAAAGGAGGCCACCGCCTTGGACTTGAAACAGATCAAACAGATCGTGGCGCTGATGGCTGAGAATGATCTCAGCTACTTTCACTTTGAAAACCAGGGATCCAAACTGGAGCTGCGCCGCGGGCAGGACTTGGAGACTTTTCAGAAATTGCTCAAGCACCTGCCAGTGTCCGCTCCGGCCCCCGCCGCAGCCTACCCCCCGCAGGTCTCGCAGGTTCCGCCGCCCGCCGCGCCTCCCCAGGAGGCCGCCCGCTCCGCTCCTGCGGACACGGCGCCGGCAGGCCCCACCATCAACTCGCCCATGGTCGGCACTTTCTACCGCTCGGCCGCGCCTGGAGAAAGCTCCTTCATCAACATTGGCGACCCGGTGGATGAGAACACCACCGTCTGCATCATCGAGGCCATGAAGGTGATGAACGAGATCAAGGCCGAAATGCGCGGCACGGTGGCCCGTGTCCTTGTCGAGGATGGCAAGCCCGTGCAGTACGGGCAGCCCTTGTTCGAATTGAAAGCCTGACAGCTCCGAGCCAGCCGACCCCAAACCGGCCGCCAACCGGGTCAAGCCGGGCAAAAAAGCACAGAAATCCGCCCATTTTCCGCATGTTCCGCAAAGTCCTCGTCGCCAACCGTGGTGAAATCGCCGTCCGCATCATCCGCGCGTGCAAAGAACTCGATGTCAAAACCGTCGCCGTCTATTCCGAGGCGGATGTGGACTCGATGCACGTCCACCTGGCGGACGAGGCCATCTGCATCGGCCCCGGCCCCAGCACCGAGAGCTATCTGAAGATCAGCCGCATCATCAGCGCGGCGGAGATCGCCAATGTGGACGCCATCCATCCCGGATACGGCTTTCTCTCCGAGAAGGAGGAGTTCGCCGAAGTGTGCGACAAGTGCAAAATCAAGTTCATCGGCCCCAGCGCCAGGGTCATCTCCATGATGGGCGACAAAAACACCGCGCGCGCCACCGCGCGCGCGGCCGGCGTGCCGGTGACACCCGGTTCGGACGGCATCATCCACAACGAGGAGCAGGCGCGCGAATGGGCGGGCAAGATCGGCTACCCCGTCATCATCAAAGCGACGGCCGGCGGCGGCGGGCGCGGCATGAGGCCGGTGCTCAACGAGGCCACCCTGGTCTCCAGCTTCCAGGCCGCCAGCCTTGAGGCTCTCAAATGCTTTGGGGACGGCTCCATGTACATGGAAAAGCTGGTCGAAAAGCCGCATCACATCGAGTTCCAGGTCGTGGCCGACAGCCACGGGAACGTGGTGCATCTCGGCGAGCGCGACTGCTCCATGCAGCGCCGCAACCAGAAGATCATCGAGGAGTGCCCGAGTCCCAAGATCAGCGACGAGCTGCGCAAAAAGATGGGCGATGCCACGGTGAAGCTGTGCAAGGAGATCGGCTATGAGAACTGCGGCACCATCGAGTTCCTCGTGGACAACAACCGCAAGGATTTCTATTTCATGGAAATGAACACCCGCATCCAGGTGGAGCACCCCATCACCGAGGAGGTCTATGGATGCGACCTCATCAAGGAGCAGATCCGCATCGCCGCCGGTCTGCCGCTGAGCGAGCATGTGCTCACCGCCGGCGCGCGCGGGCACTCCATCGAGTGCCGCATCAACGCCGAGGATCCCGCGCGGAATTTCGCGCCCAGCCCGGGCAGGATCAATCTTTGGTACACCTCCGGCGGACGCGGCGTGCGCGTGGACACGCACGTTTATTCGGGCTACGAGGTGCCGCCTTACTATGATTCGATGATCGCCAAGCTCATCGTCACAGGCGCCACGCGTGACATTGCCATCCGCCGCATGAGGCGCGCGCTGGGCGAGTTCACCGTGGAGGGCATCAAGACCACCATCCCGCTCCAGTCGAAGATCCTCACCACCTCCGACTTCCAGAACGGCAACTACGACATCACCTGGGTGGAAAATTTCCTGCGCCAGGAAGGCATGAAGGGCTGAACCCGCCTCCCGGGCGCTGCATCAGGCATGAAAGAAAAAGGCGGCGGGAAATCCCGCCGCCTTTGTCGTTCTCAGTTCTCGCGCAGTTCAAACCAGCCGCCGAGAACGGGCACCGTCTTCTTGGGCACCTCGCCATCCTGGGGTCGTTTTTCCAGCAGGAAGTGCCCGACGCCGTAGGTCTTCATTTCCACATCGTCACGGATGAGGATGCCGTGGAAGACGGCGTCGCGGGTGAGATTTCCTGTGGCGCCGGTGCGCTGGTCTGGGTCGGTGAGGCGGAAAGTGCCGTCGAACAAGCCCGTCTTGGCCGCCAGCTTCTTGATGAGGGTGCTGGTCGGGCCGGCCGGTTTGGGATTGGCGATTTTGTTGCCATCCAGAATGCCGAGGATTTGATCGGGATCCTGGGTGCTGGTCGGCAGGTCGCCCTGCTCGAAATCGAGATTCAGATTGGTCTGGGTGCCGGGCGAGGCCAGTCCCATGATCAGCACCTTGGTCTTGGTCGGATCCACATAAATGCCGCCCGTGGCCTCCAGCGGCACAGGTGAAGCCTCAGGCGTGCCAGGCAGGCCGAAGCCGGCCTGGTAGGCGCGGGTCTTGGTGTTGGTGTTCGCGGGTCGCACCCAGTTCACATCACCGCTGAGGCTGTTGTCCTCGGCATTGTTGGTGTCCACCGGATCAATGACAAGAGACCCCCAGAGCGAACCGGCCAGCGGTTTGTAAAGCGTCTGGAAGACCACCATCTGCCCGGCGAATCCGACCGAGGCGGCGCAGGTGATCGTCTCGCCGTCGGCAGTGCGCCCGGCGATTTTCCATTTGCCGTTTTTGTCCACTGTGAAAGCGCCGTAGCTCCAGCCTTGGGGAATGTGCTCCTGGCCGGGATGCCCCGGATCCCCCAGTTCCAATCCGAAGGTATAGTACCCCTGAAAGGCGGCGGCTTCCGCGGGCACAGCGTGGCGCCAGCCATTGACGGGGATGCCGTTGGCGTTGCCTGTGAGCAGCCGTTGAGTGGTGACGATGTTGTCTATGATCATGTCGAACGCCAGGGTGACATTGGTGCCGTTCTTGCGCTTCAAGGTGACGGTGTAATTGGGAGGGAGGACTTCAGCCGCGTCCACCTCGATGCCGCCCTTGAGCGGAATGCGCTCGGCTCCAAGAGTGAGGGTGCCGGTGAGCGCGCCTGTGGCGCTGATGGTCACGTCAATGCGTCCGCCCAGCCCGTCATTGAGCGCCGGGTCGGGATCCACGGTGCCGGAATAGGTGCCGGCGAGATTGGCGGGGAAGTCTTTGATGATGATCGTTTCAACGACGGGGTCAGCCTTCTGGGTGTTGGCCGCGCCGAGCGTCACATCCCGGCCCGCTGGGAAGGCCTTTGTGGGCCTGCCTGTGATTTTGCCGGTCTTCGGATTGACCTTCAGCCCTGCGGGCAGGTTGGCGGCAGTGTAGGTGGTGGGCGCTTTTTCCGGGGCCGGGTCCACTTTGATGTCAAAGCCGGCCATCGGGAAGCCGTAGCTGCCGCCGATGATTCCGTCCGGCATGTTCTGGGGATCATCAAGCACCGGTTTTTCCGTGAATACCTTCAGTTCAGTATGGCCGCCGGCGCGCATCCCGCCGGGACCGGTGACCTGGCAGGAGTAGAGGCCGCTGTCCGGCTCGTCGAGGTTGCCGATGACCAGGGTCGGAGTCTGCGCTCCCTTGACGCGCCCGTCTGCGGTGTTGGCCACGGGAACCGCGCCAAGGAACCACTGGTAGGTCAGGCCGTTGCCAGCCGCCGAAACCTTCATGGTGGCGGATTTGGTTTTGCCAACGACGAGGACCGCCGGCGGCGTGTTTGCCTGGACGACGCCGAGCTGCGCTGGATTGCTGATGCCGAGGATTTTGCCGACTTTCACCGCCACGGTGTAGGCGCCCGCCTCTTTGAGTGTGACGGCGGGGATGTTGAAGCCGGTTCCGAGGGCTCCCTTGATCGCTCCATTGTTGCGCCGCCATTGGTAATCCGCGTTCGTCAATGCCACGCTTGAGCTGGCCGCCATCGCGTCAAAAGCGGCTGCCTCGCCGACGTTCCTCATCAGGGAATCCGGATGGTCTGTGATGGTGGGGTCTTTCACTCCGGTGCCGGTGACATTGACGATGAAGGGATTCTCATCACCGTCATTGCTGATGATGGAGACCTGCGCCACACGCGGGCCGCCTTCCTTCGGCGTGAACTTGACGCCGAATGTCGTCGTGGCGTTCTGTGCCAGGCTGGAGGCTGGTTTCGGGGTGCTCAACAGGGAGAACTCTCCCGCATTGATGCCTCCAAGAACCGGTTTGATGTCGCGCAGCGTGTTGAGGCCCGCGTTGCGGATCGTGAAGATCAGCATGGTGCTCTCCTTGGCCGCAACGTCCGCCACGCCGAAGTCCACCGCCGGGCCGTTGTGCGTGAGCTGGTTCGCGGCCGGCTGCTCGACGCGGATGTCCGATCCGATGAAGGCGATGCGCGGCTCGTCCCCGTTCTCTGTGTCGGCCGCCGTGTAGAGGAGCTGGCCGCGGAAGGGGGTGAAACCGCCGGGGCTTGACGCTGTCGGGATGCCGCTGATGTCGTTGATCATCCGGGTGCCGGCCACCGTGCCGTCGGAGATCCACAACTCGCGTCCGTTCACGCCGTCGTCCGCCGAAAAGCACAGCACGCCGTCCACATCCTTGAGACCGGTGATGCCCATGCTGGAGGCGCGGTTGCCGCCGTTGCGGAAATCGGTGAGCATGACCGTGCCTGCGAGGGTTCCGTTGCTCGTCCACAACTCGCGTCCGTCCAGGCCGTTGTCGGCGGTGAAAAAGATGAGCTTGCCGGAGGCTGTCAGCTCCTGCGGGTCCGAACCCGGGGCTCCGGCGTTGATGTCCCGCACCAGGACTGTGCCCGCCTCGGTGCCGTTGCTTCTCCATAGCTCGGTGCCATTGACGCCATCGGTGGCAGTGAAGAAGACCACTTTGTCCACAGTGGTGATTTGCCGGGGGAGCGAGTCACCTGTGGGATTGATGTCCTTCACGCGCACGGTTCCCGCGTCCGTGCCGTTGCTGGTCCACAATTCACGCCCGCCCTGGGATTCGTTGCGTGCCGAGAAATAGAGCCTTTCCGAAGCTCCCGAACCCATCACCGCCATGGATTCATTCTCCTCGTTGATGCTCGAAAGCCCGCCGGGAGCAATGTCCTTTACCAGGGTTACCGTCGTGCCTGTGCCGTTGATTTTCATCAGCTCGCGTCCCACGCCATCGCTGCCGGCGAAGAAATAGACCTCGTTTTTGAATCGAGTGAACTGCCTGGGGAAGGATCCCTCAGGACCGGTGACGAGGTCAGCCACCTGGACCGTGCCCGCTTCGGTGCCATTGCTCCTCCACAACTCGCGTCCGGTGGTGCCAAATCCGGAGCCATCCTCCGCAGTAAAGAGCAAGAGTCCGTTCAGATCGAAAAGATTCTCAGGGTTTGACGGCCCGGTGGGATTGATTTCCTTGACCTGGAAAACCGCCGGGTTGGCGGTGGGATCATAAATCCAGAGCTCGCGGTTCGCATTCGCGTTCTCGGCGCTTAAGAACACGTTCGGCCCGCACGGGGTGATCCAAAGGGGATCGGAACTGTTGGGCGTGGGCGGGAAACTGCCATCGTCTCCAGGGAAAATGTCAGCGAGGCGCATCGTGCCGGCATCCGAGCCGTCGCTTTTCCATAATTCCCTGCCGGCCACGCCGTCATCCGCTGAAAAATAGACATCCGTGCCGGCCACGGCGAACTCCCCGGATGAGGATCCCCGGCTGCCCGAGCGGAAGTTAAAGACCATTTTCGTGCCGTTTGAATTGCCCGCTGGAGAGTTGGTCAGGTCCGTCTCCCATAGCTGGCTGTTGTTGAGAAGGAAGAACACCTTCGAGCCGAGCCGGGTCATGTGGCTGGCCGTGCTTTCAATGCCCAGGCTTTTGATGCGAGTGACCGCGTTGGGCAGCGACGCGCCGGAGGCGCAGGTGTAGAGGCCGAGGTTGTTGGAGGAGTCAACCGCGGTGAACAGCAGGGTGGTGTTGTTGAAATTGACGAAATTCCCCGGATTCGAACCGCCCGTGCCGGCCACAATGTCCACGACTCGGGCGGAGTTTTCATTGCCGGTGCGGCCGTTGGTGGCGTGCAGCTCCACTCCCGAACCATCATCCGCCGTGAAGAAAAGATTGCTGCCCACCACCATGAGTTGGCTGGGATTCGAGCTGTCGCCGCCGACAAAAATGTCCTTGAGCTGTTCCGGGGTGTTCAGAGGGTTTCCGTCACTGCGCCACAGTTCGACACCAGAGATCGCCCCGTCGGTGGCGCTGTAATAAAGGTAGGTGCCAGCCTGCTGACCCGTGATCGTCATCACCGTCATGTGCGCGGGTTCCGAGCTGCTTGGTCCGGGGAAAAGGTCAAAAACCTCCTGGGTTCCGCCCGCTGTGCCGTCGGTGCGCCAGAGTTCCACCCCGTTGCCCGAAAAGGCCGAGAAGTAAGTCAGCCCGTTCATGTTCACATATTGCGGCGCGATTCGGCCGAATTGCTGGAACAAGGGTTCTGACACGCCAAGTCTTTCCACACCCGTGCCCGCAGGGTTGAGCCTGTAAAGACCGACATCATTCTGGCCGTCTGTCGCAGTGAAATACAAAATCGCCGAAGGGCCTGTCCCGGAGACATAAAAATGGTCTATGGCCGAGTCGCCTCCTCCGGGGCGTATGTCACTCACGAGCACGGTGCCGACGTCTGTGCCGTTTGACCTCCATAGCTCCAGACCGGCGGTGCCGCTGAATCCTTGGAAATAGAGCGTGCCGTTGAAATTGAACAATTTCTCCGGTCCGTCTGAGCCAAAGAAACCCAGATCCTTGACCAGATTTGTCCCCGCAGCCATGCCGTTGCTCGCCCAGAGGTTGCGCTTGGGCGGAGAAGCGTCATTGGCGGCGGAAAAAAACATCTGAGTGCCGGCAGGAGTCAGATTGACCGGTGCGGAGCCGCCATTGCCCGGCACGATGTCCTTGATGATGGCTGTTCCTCCCGGTGTCCCGTCACTTTTCCATACTTCCGAGCCGTGCAGGCTGTCCTGAACGGAAATGATCATTATCTCGCCGCTGCCAGGATTCACTTTGGCCAGGGAGGCGGCCTCGGTGGGTGCGGAAAGGCCCGTCGGGTTGATGTCCTTCAAGAGCACGGTGCCTTGTCCCCAGGCGCTGGAACTGATAAGAAGAATTCCAGCCGAAATTTTTTGGATTTTTTTCATGATTGTAATCACAGAGTATTGACAGCAACGAACGAAGGCAATCCTATTTTCAAAAGCCGGGTTTGACCGCCCATGACTCTGCCTCCTTGCAAGTTTGGACCATTCCCCTGCCGGAAATGCTCAACCGCCGTCTCCGCGCTTGCCCCTGCGGCGTTCCGCGTCCATGAAAGCGGCCCTTTATGAGCCGCACTCACAAATTCGCAGTTCTCCCCGGAGATGGCATTGGCCCAGAGGTCATGGCCCAGGCCCTCCTCGTCCTCGACAGCATCGCCGCCAAATCCGGCATTCATTTTGAATACAACCCCCAGCTTGTCGGCGGTGCCGCCATTGATGCTGCCGGCAAAGCCCTCCCGGCTGAGACCATCGCCGCCTGCGAGGCCAGCGATGCCATCCTTTTTGGCTCCGTCGGCGGCCCGAAATGGGAGCACCTGCCGCCCAACGAGCAGCCGGAACGCGGCGCCCTGCTGCCACTGCGCAAGCATTTTGGCCTCTTCGCCAACCTCCGACCCGGCATTTGCTACCCCGCTCTCACAGCTTCCAGCCCCGTGCGGCCTGACCTCGTTGAGGGTGGCTTTGACGTGCTCTGCGTGCGCGAGCTCACTGGCGGCCTCTATTTCGGCCAGCCGAAAAGCCGCGACACCCTGCCCGATGGCGACATCCAGGTCATTGACACCATGGTTTACAAAAAGAGCGAGATCGTCCGCATCGCCCACGTCGCCTTCAAAGCCGCGCAACTCCGCGGCAAGCACGTCACCAGCGTGGACAAGGCCAACGTGCTCACCAACTCCGTCCTGTGGCGTGAGACGATGATCGAAGTCGCCAAAGAATACACTGATGTCACCCTGGCCCATCTTTATGTGGACAATGCCGCCATGCAGCTCATCAAGGCCCCGCGCAGCTTCGATGTCCTCGTGACCGAAAACTTGTTTGGTGACATCCTCAGCGATGAGATGGCCATGATCGCCGGCAGCCTCGGCATGCTCGCCAGCGCCAGCCTGGGCCAGCCGAAAGGCGACGGGCTTTACTTCGGCCTCTTCGAGCCCAGCGGCGGCACCGCGCCCGACATCGCCGGCAAAGGCATCGCCAACCCCATCGCGCAAATCCTCTCCGCCGCCCTCCTGCTGCGTTTCTCGCTCGGCCTGGAAAACGAGGCGCTCGCCATCGAAAACGCCGTTAAAAATGTCATCGGCGACGGTCTGCGCACCGGCGACATTTTCACCAGCGCACCCGGCACCCGCCTCGTCAACACTGCGGAAATGGGCGCCGCCATCGTCGCCGCGCTTTGACCTTTCCGCCGTAGTGCCCTTTAAAAAATCAAATTTCGAAACGCCGCCTCTGGCGATAGTCTTCCGCGATGACTCGGACACTGGTTCTCCTCAGCGGCGGCATGGACTCCACCGCCGCTCTCCACTGGGCGCGCCGGGAGCATGAGGTGGCGGGTGCGGTGAGCTTTGATTACGGATCGAAGCATAATGCGCGCGAAATCGAACTCGCGCGCTGGCAGTGCGAGAAGCTCGGCGTGCCGCATGACGTGCTTGCGCTGCCTTTCATCAACGAGCACTTCAACTCCGACCTGCTGCTCAGCGGCGGCAACATCCCGGAGGGCCACTACGCGGATGAGAACATGCGCCGCACTGTGGTGCCTTTCCGCAACGGCATCATGCTCGCCATCGCCTGCGGCCTGGCGGAGAGCCGGGGCGCGCGGGCGCTGGTCATCGCCGCGCACGCGGGGGACCACGCCATCTATCCCGACTGCAGGGAAGAGTTCATGCAGGCCATCGCCGCCGCCATGCGAGCGGGCACTTATGCGGGCATCGAGCTGCTGCGCCCTTTCATTCAACTGGACAAGGCGGCCATCGCGCGGCTCGGGCATGACCTGGGCGTGGACTTCGGCATGACCTGGAGCTGCTACAAAGGCGGGGGCATTCATTGCGGCGTCTGCGGCACCTGCGTCGAGCGTCGAGAGGCCTTCCTCAAGGCCGGCCTGCCCGATCCCACGCGGTACCTGGATGAGGGTGCCCTGCCCGCGCCGGCGGCATTGCCGCCTTCAAGCTGAAGCTGTTTCACCCAGGGTGGGCCTGCCTTGACAGGGGTGGAACATCAAACATGGCAGCCGCTTGAACTGGAACCGCTCTTTCGATCTTGCCAGCCAGGCCATCCCCTCGTAGTCAGCCTGGAAAGAAGCCCGTCCCGCTGTTCGTCTCCCATTCCCCCATTTTCGCCCCCCATGTCAGACACTGCCGCCGCCGCCGCCCTCGTAGATGGATTCCAAAAGCTTAAAGCCGCCTTGAGCAGGCGCATTGTCGGCCAGGAGGCCGTCATTGAGCAGGTTTTCATCGCCATCGCCGCCGGCGGGCACAGTCTTTTGGAGGGTGTGCCCGGCCTGGCCAAGACGCTCCTGGTCAAATCCCTGGCGGATGCCATGCATCTGAGCTTCCGCCGCATCCAGTTCACGCCCGACCTCATGCCTGCGGACATCACCGGCACCGAGATCATCCAGGAGGATGCCGAGACCGGGCGGCGCAAGCTGGTCTTCCAGCCCGGCCCCATCTTTTCCCAAATCATCCTGGCGGATGAGATCAACCGCACCCCGCCCAAGACCCAGGCCGCGCTGCTGGAGGCCATGCAGGAAAAGCACGTCACCGTCGGCCAGGAGACCTTCGATCTGCCGAAACCCTTCTTCGTGCTCGCCACGCAGAACCCCATCGAGCAGGAGGGCACCTATCCGCTGCCCGAGGCGCAGAAGGACCGCTTCCTCTTCCTCATCAAAGTGGACTACCCCAGCCGCGAGGAGGAGCGCGAGGTCATCGCCCGCACCACCGGCGGCGCGCAGGAGGAGATCAAGGCTGTCGTCACAGCCGAGGAGCTCCAAGCCGCCCAGGCGCTGGCCCGCAAGGTGCCCGTGCCTGACCATGTCACTGACTTTGTCCTTGACCTCGTGCGCGCCACCCGCCCGAACGAGCCTGACGCCATGCCTTATGTGAAGGAGATGCTCAGTTGGGGAGCCGGGCCGCGCGCCAGCCAGATGCTCGTGCTGGCCGGCAAAGTTCGCGCCCTCTTGCAAGGCCGCACCCACGTCACGCTTGATGACATTGAGGCCCTCGCCCTCCCGGCCCTCCGCCACCGCCTTGTGCCCACCTTCCACGCCGAGGCCGAGGGCGTGACCGTGGACATGATCGTCGCGGAGCTGATCAAGCGCGTGAAAAAGCCGGAGGCGCGGGTTTTGTGAGGACGGGGTTCTTGGTTCTTCGCCCTTGGTTATTGGTTTCCATTTCCGCCCGCCGTGGCCTCTCTCTCTGACATCCTTCACGCCGAAGACATCACGAGCCTGCAAAATCTGCAGCTCTTTGCCCGCACCGTGGTCGAGGGCTTCACCACAGGGCACCACGCCTCCCCGCACAAGGGCTTCAGCGTCGAGTTCCGCCAGCACAGGCCTTATGTGCAGGGGGATGACATCCGCCGGCTGGACTGGAAGATCTTCGGCCGCGCCGACCGCTTTTACATCCGCGAATACGACGAGGAGACCAACCTGCGCGCCACCCTCGTGCTCGACGCCAGCGGCAGCATGGGCTACCGCGGGCAGAAAGGCGTGTTGAAGTTCGACTACGCGCGCAAGCTGGCCGCCGCCATGGCCTACCTGCTCATGAGCCAGCAGGACGCCGTGGGCCTCGTCACCTTCGACAGCAGGGTGCGCGAGTTCATCCCGAACCGCACCCGCATCACCCACCTGCACCACCTGCTGGAGACGCTGGTGAAAACCGAGCCCGGCGAGGAGACCGGCCTCGCCCCTGTGCTGGAATCCCTGGCCCAGCGACTGAAGCGCCGCGGCCTCGTCATCCTCATCAGCGATTTTTTCGACGACGCGGACGCCATCTTGAAAGCCATCGGCGTGCTGCGCAAAAAGGGCCATGAGATCATCGCCATGCAGCTATGGGACCGGGATGAGATCGAGTTCCCCTTCGGCCAGTGGTCGCGTTTTGAGAATCTGGAGCAGGACGAGGACTTCCTCATGCTCGACCCCGCCGCCGTGAGGCTGCGCTACCTCGAAGTGCGGCGCGCCTTTGAGGAGCAGCTCAAGGACGGCTTCCGCAAGCACCAGGTGGACCACCTCTCCCTGCCCACCGACGAATCCCACGCCGCCGCGCTGCGCGCTTATCTCGCGCTGCGGATGCGGTGACGCTCCGGGATCACGCGCGCGGTTGCCGCGCGGCGTATTTGCTGCTCCTAGTCGCGGCATGTCCCAACCACCCCGCCCCTGGATCATTGCCGAGACGAACTGGAAACAGGTGAAAGCCGAGCGTTACGAAGTGGCCGTCCTGCCCTGGGGCGCCACCGAGGCGCACAACTGGCATCTGCCCTACGCCACAGACAGCTTGCAAAACGAGGCCATCTGCGCTGAGGCAGGCCGCCTCGCCTGGGAGGCTGGGGCGCGCGCCGCCATCCTGCCGAACATCCCCTTCGGCGTGCAGACCGGGCAGCTCGACATTCCCTTTTGCATCAACATGAACCCCTCCACCCAGGCCGCCGTTCTGGAGGATGTGATCATCTCGCTTGAAGGCGTCGGCGTGCCTAAGCTCGTCGTCTTCAACGGCCACGGCGGCAACGACTTCCGCCAGATCTTGCGCGAGTTGCAGGCGCGCCATCCGCGCGTTTTTCTCTCCCTGGTGAACTGGTTTCAAATTCCCGGAGCAGGAGACATCTTCACCATCCTCGGCGACCACGCCGACGAGCGCGAGACCAGCCTCATGCTCCATCTGCACCCCACTCTCGTGCTGTCCAAAGAAAACTGGGGACCAGGCACGGAAAATCCCTGGAAGTTAAAAGCCATGCGCGAGCGCTGGGCCTGGGCGCAGCGCGCCTGGACGCAGGCCACAAATGACACCGGCGTCGGCGATCCACAGCACTCCACGGCGGAAAAAGGCCGTTTATACTTTGAGCTGCTCGCCGGGAAATTCGCCGCGCATCTCGTCGAACTCGCCGCCGCGGACACCGGCGCGCTTTATGACCCAACGCCGGTCTGACAGCTTCCGCGTGGCTGGAAAATAACCCGCGCCCTCAAGACAGGGACATCCCTTGCTCATCACGGCAGTTTCCGTTGGTGGGAAGGATGACATGGCTGCCGTGACGTGAAAAGTGGCGCCGCATCACACCAGCCATGCTTGATCGAATCCTTTCCTGCCTCTTCCTCCTTCCAATCCTGGCCGGCGCCGCCGAGCTCGCGGCATCCGCGCCAGCCGCCGAAGATGAGGGACGGGAACCCGCGTCAGCGAACACGCAGTTCCCCCCCGTCGTCGTCACCGCCACGCGCGATGGCATCGAAGCGCTCAAGGCCCCGAACCAGGTCCGCACGCTCGACTCCCGCGAGATGCTGGAGCGCCAGGCGCGCACAGTCACCGAAGCTTTGCGGGAAACACCCGGCGTGAATGTGCAAAAGACCTCCAACGCCCAGGGTTCGCCCTTCATCCGCGGCTTCACAGGCTTCCGGAATCTGGCGCTCATTGACGGCATCCGCTTCAACAACTCCACCTTCCGCGAGGGGCCTAACCAGTATTGGAACACCATTGACTCCTATGCCATAGACCATATTGAGCTTGTACCCGGCCAGGGTTCCGTGCTTTACGGCAGCGACTCCATCGGCGGCACGATCAATCTTTTCACCAAAGGGCCGGGCTTTCGCGATGAGGAGTCCGGTTTCTTTTTCCACGGCCTCAGTTCCTACCGCGCCGCCACCGCCGAGCGCAGCCACATCGGCAGGCAGGAGCTGCGCTTCGGCGAAGGCGGGCGCTGGGGCCTGCACCTCGGCGCCAGTTTGAAATCCTTCGGCGATGTGCGCGGCGCGGGCGTCGGCATCCAGCCGAACACAGGCTACGATGAGTGGGCCTATGACGCGCGGCTCGATCTCGCCCTCAGCGAGGACTGGACCCTCACCGCCGTGCACCAGCAGCTCCGCCAAAACGACGCCTGGCGCACCCACCAGACCACTTCCGGCATTGCGTGGCGCGGCACCACGGTCGGCACGGACTTGAAGCGCGCTTATGACCAGGAGCGCACCCTTTCCTACCTCCGCCTGGCGGGGGAAAATCTCGACTCCTTCGTGGACTCCGCCGCCTTCACCGTCTCCCTGCAAACGGCCGACGAATACGAGCACCGCATCCGCCGCCGCGCGGACAACCGCGTGGACCACACCCAGGTCGAGCTGGCCACCCTCGGGCTCGATCTCCAGTTCACCAGCGCCACCCCCGTCGGCCTCTTCACTTACGGCGTGGATTATTACCGGGACTGGGTCAGCAGCGGCTCCCAGCGCTACCGTCTCGACGGCAGCTTCCATTCCCGCGGCATCCAGGGGCCGGTGGGGGATGACGCCACCTACGACCTGCTCGGCCTTTACCTCCAGGACCAGGTGGACTTCGGCTCCCGCTTCCATCTCTTCGTCGGCGGCCGCCTCACCCATGCCGCCGCCAGCGTGGGCCGTTTCAATGACCCGGCCACGGCCAAAGCCGTGGACTCCTACAGCGAGGACTGGCAAAACGCCTCCGGCAGCCTCCGCGTCGTCTATGACCTCGACGAGCAAGACCGCTTCCAGCTCTTCGGCGGCGTCTCCCAGGGCTTCCGCGCGCCGAATCTCTCCGACCTCTCCCGGCTCGACATCGCCCGCAGCGGCGAGCGCGAAATCCCATCCACGGGCCTCGATCCCGAGAAGTTCGTCAATTTCGAAATCGGCCTGAAAGCGGAGACGGAGTCCATCAGCGCCGGCCTCAGCTACTTTCACACCCTCATTGACGACATGATCGTCCGCCGCCCGGTCGGTGGTGGCGACGTGCTCAAAGACAACAGCGGCACCGGCTTTGTCCAGGGCATCGAGGTCAACGGCGAATGGCGGCTCGATCCGCACTGGACACTCTTTGGCCACCTGACCTGGACCGAGGGCCGCGTGGATCAATACCCGCGCACCAACAGCACCCACCAGCGCGCCGAGCCGCTCAGCCGTGTCGTCCCCCTCATGGGCCGCGCCGGCATCCGCTGGCAGAGCGCGGACCGCCGCCTCTGGAGCGAACTCCTCTGCCTGGCCCACAGCCGCTTCGAGCGCATGAACACAGGCGACCGGCGCGACACCCAGCGCATCCCGCCGGAGGGCAATCCAGGATTTGAAAACCTCATCCTCCGTGGTGGCTGGCTCGTCACGAACAATCTGGAACTCAACGTGGCTTTGGAAAACCTGCTCGACCAGGAATATCGTCACACCGGCTCCGGCAGCAACGAACCCGGCTTCGGCGCCGTTCTCGGCGCCACCTTCCGCTTCTAAGCATCGTTCAGCAGCCCTTCGATGGGCTGGACATGCCAGGTCCGCCGGCACTGCCGTTTGCCCCTGCCATATCCCCGGCCATCTTTGCGGCCCCATGTCCCGCCGCCCCGCCTTCCGCCTGCCCAGGCCGTTCGTCATCCTCCTCGTCCTGGCCTTCGCCGCCTGGCACTACTGGCAGGAGGGACAGCGCCCGCCTGACGCGCCGCCGCGCACCGGCCCCGCCCTCAGCAGCCACGAGGCTTTGCATGGCGCGCGCCTGCTCGAGCACCGCGACAATGACGGCGACAGTTTTCAAATCCTCCACAACGGACAGGCCCACCACTTCCGCCTCTACTTTGCCGACTCCCCGGAAAAACGCCGCCACCAGCACAATGGCGACCGGCTGCGCGACCAGGGCCGCTACTTCGGCGGGCTCGAGGAGGCCCGCACCATCGCGCTCGGCCTTGAGGCCAAAAAGCTCGCCGAGAATCTGCTGCGCAGCCGCCCCTTCACCATCCACACCCGCTGGCATCAGGTCTATGACAGCGGCCGGTATTACGCCTTCGTCATCTTTGACGACGGTGAGGATCTGGGTGAGAAGCTCGTCCGCGCCGGTCTCGCCCGCATCCACACCACCGGCGCTCCGCACCCCGACGGACGCTCCGCGCAAGCCTTTGAAAAGCACCTGCGCCGCCTCGAGCAGGAAGCCAGGTCCGAAGCCTGCGGCGGCTGGGCGCGGTGAACCCGCCCCGATTTGGCGCGTGACGCTCGTCCCCGAAGAAGCGCCGCTCCGAAATGCGCCTCGCGCTATCAAATGACTGCGTCTTCTCTCACGGCGGCGGGTTGAGTTGATGCGCGGGCGCGCCGCGGTGTTGGAAGATAAAAGCTTCAGGTGAAACGCGGTTCAGCGGCGTGTCGGCGTATCCCGTGCCGGGGTTGATGTAAGGGCCTTCCCGGATTTCAAAGTGCAAGTGGGCCAAATATTGCCCCTCCGCAGAGCCGACTGTGGCGATGCGCTGCCCGCGCCGCACCCGCGCGCCGAGTTCGGCGAGGATGTCCTGCAAATGCGCATAAACGCTCTGGATGACTCGCGGCGGTTCCACAGGGTCATCCGCGGGGACGCGATGGGCGAGGATGAGCATTTTTCCCCAGCCGGGGCCGGGGGACCCGGCATAGACGACGCATCCGTCGGCGATGGCGTGGACGGGATCGCCGAGGTCGGAGTTGCCACCGCCGATGCCGTTGAGGTCGTCGCCCAGGTGGCGCGCGACGCGGAAGGGGCGGGCGTTGTAGGTCAGCGCGCCGTGCTCGGAGCCGAGGGGATGGTCAAACCGCGAAGCCAGCGGCAGGGCGGCGGTTTCCGCGGCTCCGAGGCGGTGCAGGGCGGGGTCGAAAGACGCGGCGGACGGGCGTGACGCGACGCGGAGCGCGCGCGTCTCATGCCAAAGAAGACCGGCGCTGGCGGAGAGCGCGAGGAATGTCAGCATCTGGCGGAGACGGCGCATGGCTGGGGCTGGAGGCGGGTCATTCCCGGGCGGCTATGCCGAAGGCGCAAACCTCGTTTTTGTTCGCGCACAGGCGCGTGAGGCGGAAGTCGGCGCAGAGGGGCGGCGCGTTCTGCTTGAGTGTGTCGAGCTGGCCGTACTCGTCCGTGCCTTTGAATTTAATGGTGACGATGAACGCGCGCATGAGGCGCGCGCGCAGCCAGTCGAGCAGGAGGTCCATGCTGCGCTGCGGGGCGGCAATGATGTCGCACAAGAGCCAGTCCACTGGCTCGGGCGGGCGGAATTTGAAGGCGTCTCCCTGATGAAAATGCAGCCTTGGATGCCGCATGAGGTCGGCGCGCAGCGGACTGCGGTCCACGGCGGTGACATGCGCGCCGCGCAGCAGCGCCACATGGCTCCAACTGCCCGGCGAGGCGCCAAGGTCCACGCAGGTCTCGTTTTTCATGATGCGGCGTCCGAGGCGCATTTCGGCCTCGATGACTTTGGCGAAAGCCCGGCTGGGAGCTGTCTTGTCCTCGGCGGGAGTTATGTGTCCGGCCGGGTATGCGGAGATGATGGAGCGCAGCTCATGCGGCTCCGGCGCGGCACTCACGGAAAGCAAACCCGAGCCAGGCGAGGTTAGAACGGCCTGCACCAGTGAGGTGCTCCTGGTGAACGGTTCCTGACTCTCCTCCTGGCAGCGCATTAGTGCGCGGCGCTGCTTTTTCAGTTTTTCAACCAGCGCGGAGCGGATCAACCGGCAACGGTGCTCTCCCGCCCTGCCCTCTCCATAGGCGGGCCAGAGGTGCAGGCGCCAGGTGCCTTCTTCGGGCAGGACTCCGACGATGCTTTGAAGGATCTGATCCGCCCACGCATTGACCGAGGCGGCCTCCACGCGCCGCGCGCGCGGCAGCGTCTGGCGCGCGAAGGCGAGGTGCGCGGGCAGATTCTCCGAGCGGAGCCACACACCCTCCATGTCCGCGCCGCCAAGCTCGCCGGCCAGCGGCTCGATGGCGTCATCGGCGGCTAGGAAGGTGTGCATCCCGCTCAACAGAAAAAACCGCGCAAGGGCGAGAGGGCGGGGATTTCATCGCACACACCGGCCAGGTTGCGCACGCCGGAGGGGATGTGCTGCTCAAAGTGGGTCTTGCCCTGGTTGCGACTGAGATTGGCATAGGCGCCGAGGGCCTGCATGAGGCGCTGCGCGGCGCATTGATAGACCACGCCGCGCAGGTCCGGCAGCGCCAGTCCGCGCAGGCCGGCGTAGTGCTCCAGCAGCTCGTGGCGCTCGGCGCGGCCCAGGGTCACATAGGGGTCGAAGAGCAGGGAGGCCAGATCGTAACCCGCGAGTCCGGGGCGCAGTCCCTGGTAGTCCACCAGCCAGGCCGCGCCATCGCGCAGGAGGATGTTTTGACTCTGAAAATCACGGTGGACCAGGCAGCGGGGCAGGGTGGCAAGGCCGGAGCGCAGCGCGGAGAGCGCCTCATGCGCGGGTTGCACCTCGCTCGTGTCGGTCTCCCGCCGCAGATAACCGCGCACGAAGTGCTCCAGGAAGTAATTCTGCTCCCACTCGTAGAGACCTTCGTCAAAGCCGGGCTCCATTTCGGCGATGTCGGCGGAGGTGAGATCATCCTCGCCCACGGAATGAATCTTTGCCGCCTCGGCCAATGCGGAAAGATAGAGCGGGCGGCGCGCCTCCCAGGGATCGTCGCGGTGGGAGTGCAGGTCGTCACGCCCCAGGTCTTCGAGCCAGACGAAGAGGCGCTGCTCGTCGAAGCCGAGGATGGCCGGCACATGCGCTCCGAGGGCGGCGAGGCGGCGCGTGGCCGGCACGAAGCGGGCATTGTCCCGCCGCGCCTGGGTGTAGATCATCAGCACCATCGGCGGCTGCGCGCCGCCTGCCCAGGTGAAGCGGTAAAAGCGCCGGTCGGAGCCGCCTTTGAGGATGGGCTCGACCTCGCATGGGCAGTCCGCCAGGGCGGGGAAACGCTGACGTGTCAGGATGAGCAGAGCCTCGTGTTCTGGTGGCATGGAAACGGGAACTTAAAGCCAGCGCGCCGCCCGCCGCAACCACCGGCCTGGTTTTCTCGTCCGCCCGCGTCCCGAAGCCGCGCGCGAAAATGCGTTTGCCACCCCTCCCGCCAGACTGCATTACTGGTGCCCGCCCCCAGACTCATTTTTCATGCAATTTGTTTTCCCCACCCACCTCAAGCTTGGCGAGGAGTTCAGCGAAGGCTTCCACCAGGAGCTGCTGCGCGGCCTGACCCACAAGCTGAACAACCTGCTCGCCGTCATCCAGGGCTTCAGCAGCCTCATCCTGATGAACGAGGACCTCGACCCCGCCGTGGCCGAGAACATGCAGCACATCCGCGAGGCCTCCACCGGCGTCACCGCGCTCAGCGAGCGCATCCGCTCCGCCGGTGGCTGCGCCAAGCTCAGCCCGCAGCCTCTCAGTCTGAATGACTACCTTGGCGTGATCGAGGGCGCGCTCACCGAGCCCTTCCGCGCCAACGGCGTCCAGCTCGAGGCCGACCTGCAGCCCGGCCTGCCGCCCATCCATGTGGACCCCACCAAGTTCAAGGACATCCTCGTCGAGGTGCTGAAAAACGCCGCCGAAGCCGCAGGCAAGGCGGGCGGGCGCGCCATCCTAAAAATCACCGGTCCCGGCGGTCTCACCCCCGCCGACCAGCGGCGCGTGGACATCCTCGTGAGCAACACCGGCTCGCAAATCCCGCCGGAGAAGCTGGCGGAGGTCTTCCGCCCGTTTCACGGCACGAAAAACAGCAATCACCTCGGCCTGGGCCTCACGATTGCCGCCATGCTCTGCCATCAGATGGGTCTGCAAATCGGCATCGCCTCCGAGAACAACACGACGACGGTGTGGATCAGTTGCCCGACGGCTTGATGCTCACGCCCACTCCTTGAGCCTCTCTGGAAAGGGGCAGCCGGCGCAGCCTGAATCGTCCTCCAGGCAGAAGTCCTCATAGACTTGCAGCAGACCCTGCTGGTGGTGGAGTTTTTTGCCGAAGTCTTTCTTGAGCGTGCTGTCGCCAAACAGGCGCGCAACCGCGCGGCGCAGGCGGCTGTTTTCCAGCAGCGCGGGTAGATCCAGGTATTCGGCCCAGAGCCGCGTGCGTTCGGGGATGAGCAGCGGATACACCACGTTCGCCAGCATTTCCTGCACGCGCGTCTCGCCCACCAGGGCCAGGGGTGCCGCGGCGGGCGCGGATGTCAAAGTGTAGTGCGCGGACCAGTGGTCGTGCCGCAGCGCGGTCATCGTCTCGCGCCAGGCGTCACGGCTCCAGCGTCCCGCGTCCATGAGAGGACCCGCCACCCGTTCCCACGACGCAAGCATCGCCGCCAAGGCGCCCAGGCGTCGCTGTGGATGATTCCCGGGACGCGTCGCCGAAAGACGCCAGCGCGGCAGATGCCGGGGTTGGAGCCAGCGGGAAGCCTCGTCATAATGCTTCCACCACTCCGACCAAAGCCCGCTCAAATACTCGCGCGAGCGCCCCGCTGTCTCCTCGTGACGGACAGCCTCCATGAATCCTGCCACACCGAACAGCAGGGCCTCGCGCTGCATGGGCGGCAGCTTCAGCATCCGCTTGAGCGGCAGCCTCTGCGCCAGCAGGACAAAAGGCTGCGGGTTCTTTTGGTAACCCAGCGTGCGCGCCAGCTCCTGGTAAATCGTCTGCGCGCGGCCCTGGGCCTCCGCGCAGCGGTGGATGCGGCGGCTTTTGTTCTCCAGACGATGCTGCGCCGCAGCCTCCAGCAGGGAAGCTACTCGCGCCGCCCCCATCTCCGCCAGCGGCGTGTGGCAGCGGCCGAGACGCGCCGCCGCCAGCCCGCGATTCGGAAGCGCCGAGCCGGCCAGATTCTCGATGGGCAGCCGTGCCTGTGCCACCGCGCGATGCTCGTGCGTGCGCGTGTAGAACCGCTCCTTCGGCGCGTGGACAAAGAGATGCAGCACCACACGGCCGAACTCGGGATTAGCGCCATGCCCGTGGCGCTCCCAGTCGCGCGCGTCCATGTCCAGTTCGATGTCTCCGCGCAGCAACTGCCCGTCCACCTCGACGGCGGTGTTCGTGAAATCCGGCCCCGCTCCCGAGTTCCACTCCCCAAAGTCCGCCATGCGCACCCTGCGCCCCTCCGGGTCCGTGAACTCCGCGCCGAAAGCGCCGCCGAACCAGAGGCTCTGCACATCCATCTCCGACATGGACGCCTCCAGCCCAGACAGGCACGCCGCCGGTCCCTCCTCCAGTCCGGCAAACACCGAGTCCCTGAAACGCGCGTAGCGCTCCGCGTGCGGCAGCGGGGTGAGGCTCATAATGGGCACTTAGCTGTTGGACATGCGCAGGGTCAAGTCCCGCTCCACGGCGTGTTGGCCAGGCCCGGTCAACCCGGGCGGTCAAGGGCGTCATTATGAAAGTCTGGCGGTGGCAGCCGGTTCAACTACACTTGCCCATGCCCGCGAAGATTCCCGCCGCCGAATCCCCGGCGCCCACGCACGATGACCTCATCAAAAAGCTGCTCCACCAGCCCAGGCTGCTGCGGGATTTCATCCGCGCCTTCCTGCCGGAGCTGGCAAAGTTCGCCGACCTCGACCACATCGAATACCTCGACAAAGAGCACCCGCGCGGCTCCAAGCGCCCCCGCCGCCTTGGCGATGTGCTTTTCAAAACCCTTTGGAAAAAGCGCGAGACCGCCTTCCTCATCCACGTCGAGAGCCAGAACAAACCCCACCCTGCCGCGCTGGAGCGCATGGGCGAGTATGCACTGCGCGACGGCATCCGCTACCGCCTGCCCGTCATGCCTGTGCTCTTGCTCACCTACCCGAAGCCGGAGACCCCGCAGCCCGGCGAACTGCGCTGGGACTTCGGCAGCCTGGCCGCCATCCATGTGAAATGCCCCGTGCTGCACTTCCGCCGCATGAATCCGCTGCCGCATCTGCGGAGCAAAAACGTGGCCGCGCTGGCCATGACAGCGCTGATGAAGCTGGAGGCGGACCAGCAAGTGGACGCCATCGTGAGCACGATGGCCGAGGCGCTGAGGCAGGAGTTCGAGGCGGAGGACCTGGACGCGGCGCTGGACTTTGTGAACCACTACCTGCCGCTGGCGGAGGAACAGGTCTTGCAACTGGACCGGAAGGTGGATAGTCTTGCGCGCAAGGAACCAAAGCTCAAACCCATGCCCAAGCTTATCAACCCCTTCGTCGAAATCGGCCGCTTGCGCGGACGCAAGGAAGGCCGCGTGGAAGGCCGTGTGGAAGGCCGTGTGGAAGGCCGTGTGGAAGGTCTTTTCGAAGGGCGTTCCGGCCTGGCATTGCGACTGCTTGCGCGGAAGTTCCCTGGAATCGCGCGGCGCGCGGGGCCGTTGGTGAAACGGCTGGACGCGGAGCAGTTGCTGGCCTTTGGCGAGGAGTTGCTCTTCATGCAAACTCCGGCCGAGTGCATGGACTGGCTCAAGCGCGGGACGGGCAAGTATTGACCGATTTTGGCGGCAGCCCCAGCTTTTCCGCAGTCATCCACGCCTGATTTCGCGGTCATTGACCCAGCTCGCGCAGCGTCACTTCAGCCAGAGACTCCACACGGCGCAGCGCGCCGGTGAAGTCGAGATGCCGCGTCATCGGTCCGGGGGCCACCACGCAGCGGATGCCGGCGGCCAGGGCAGCGCGCAGACCATTGAGCGAATCCTCGAAAATGACGGCCTCCTCAGGGGACACGCCGAGCTTTTCCGCCGCATGGAGAAAGAGCGAAGGGTCCGGCTTCACCCTGCCCGTGTCATCCACGGTGGAGATGTGGTCAAAATGCGCGCCGAGTCCAAGCTGGTCCATCCAAGAGTCAATCCACCAGCGCGGGCTGCTGGAGGCGATGGCGGTGGTCATTCCCAACGCGCGCGCCTCATGCAGGCGGTCCACCACGCCGGGCAGAGTCTGCAAAGTGTGTCGCAGCTCCGTCTCGCGGGTGCGGCGTCCTTCCTCGATTTCATCCCAGTCAAAGACCAGGCCGGTCAACTCCTCCAGGTCGCGGCGCGGATCGTAGCTGGTGCTAAAATCCGTGCCCACCACTTGAGCGTAACGCTCCACCGGCAGATCGTGGCCGTGGCGGGCGAAGATTTCCTTCCAGGTGCGGTAACCGGTGCTTTCGGTGTCAATGATGAGGCCGTCGAAGTCGAAGATCACGGCGCGAATGAGATGGGGCATGGGCAACCGATGCACGCGCGCGGTGAAAGATGCAAAAGTTGTGAAAGCACGAATGGCATTTTTTCCGCGGTTTCCGCTTCCTTCGGGAGCGCCTCGCGCCAGCTTTCACGCATGTTCCACCTGAGCAAACCCGCGCCGGAAGATCTGGCCGCGCGTCTTTCTGAATGGCGGGCCGAACCCCTGAGCTACAAACACCAGGGCGGCACCGGCATCCCGCCGGAAACAGGCTTCATCGTGGATGCCCACGAGGTCTTGCTCGGGCGCGGGGAGTCTGTCTTTCAATCAGCGGGTGCCGCGCTGGATGAGTGGAAGATGTTCCCCGCCTGGGCCGAAGTGGCGCGCATCCGCGTGTCAGGCCAGGAGCCTGGAGAGATTGTGGCCATGCAGGTGCGCATCTGCGGCCTGTGGTGGGTAAATCCCTGCCGCATTCTGCGCCGGTGCGACGGCCCGCGCAGCCACGGCTTCGTCTATGGCACGCTGCCGGAGCATGCCGAATGCGGGGAGGAGCAGTTTGTTATTGAATGGCGCGCCGATGACAGCGTGTGGTATGTCATTCGCGCCTTCTCCCGTCCGCGCCACTGGATGGCCTGGGCCGCCTTCCCACTGGCGCGCTGGTGGCAGTGCCGTTTTGTGCGGGATTCACAGGCGAGGATGAAAGGAGCTGTTTCATGAGAATCTGGTTTCAGGCGCTGCTTTGGCTCGTGATGATTGGCTTGCAGTGGAGGGTCTGCCAGACTTGCGCGGCGGGTTCTTGCTCCGTGGGCATGGTTGATCCAGGTGGTCCGATCTGGCATGTGAATGCGAATCAGGAGCACATGCCCATTCATGCGCTGCTTCTGTTTTCGCCAATGGTCCTGATGCCTCTGGGACGAAGATTGTTCGGCGGGTCCTCGTCCGGCCAGACACCCTGGATTGAAATTTTCGCCGCCCTTTGCCTCGGCTTGTCACTGCTGTTCAGGCCGGTTGATCCGCGGGTCGTGTTTGAGGACGATTCGATTTCACGGAGAGTCGTGCCCGCCGGGTTCTTCCTTGCGCTGCCCTGGCTGGCGGTGCGTTCGTGGAGTGGCGTGGTCGTGCTCCGCCGCTGGCGGCATGAGGGGTTCGGAGGGCTGGGGCATGCTTGTGTGGCTTTGGCGCAGGTGTTCCCCGCCATTGGGGCGGCATGGCTCGTGGCTCATCGCGCGAACTGGACGCCGTGGAACTTCGACCCGCTCATTGTGCTGCTGACGGCGGCGCATTTTCATCATGCGGGACTCACATTGCCTTTGATCGCCGGATTGAATGCAAGGGCCAATCCAGGCCGGCTGACCTCAGCCTCATGTGCGGCGGTTCTCGCCGGCGTGCCGTTGGTGGCGGCTGGCATCACCTGCGCGCATTTCGGGATGCTGCCGCTGCTGGAGCCGCTGGGAGTGATGGTGCTGGTGGCCGGCGCCATGGGAGTGGCTGCCTCGCAGTTGCTGACGGGGGTTGCGTCTCGTGGAGGAATGCGCTGGCGGACACGCGCGGCCTTCCTGTTTTCAGGCGCGTGTCTGATCGTGGCCATGATCCTCGCGCTAAGCTTTGGTCTTCGTTACCTGTTTCCGCGGCTTGCTTTGACCATGCCGCAGATGTGGATGATCCACGGCTCGCTGAACACTTTCGGTTTTGGCCTCTGCGGCATTCTGGCTTGGAGGTCGCTGGCGGGACGGGGTCAAAGCGCGGGCTGAGGCGCCGGGGCTGCTTCCTCCACTCTGCCGCGTCCCGCGCGCCAGGCCAGCAATGTCTCCGCGCCAAGCACCGCGAGCAATGCCGCCAGAAACCAGAGCCAGGCACGCTGCTGCTTCTCCGCCTCACCAGCGGCCAGGCGCTCCTGGACACGCTCGTTTTGGGCGATCTCCCCCTGCGTGCCGCTCATCTCATGCAAGCGTATGCCAAAGTCTTTGAGGCGCTCCGCATCCATTGCTGTCACGCGGCCCTCCTCCGGAGGCAGGTTCACTGCGTGGAGGCGTGTTTCAGCTCCCGTTTTGACTTGGTAAATCCCGACGGATTCGGTGACGTGAGGCATGCCAGCTTTGACCGTTGTTTCCCTGCCCTCCGGCGTGAGCACGAGGGCGTCACCGGCTGTGACCGGTAGTGCGGCGCCGACGAGCATGCCCGACTGGGCGGCATGGGAAAAGCCCGCCGCCTCCAGCCAGCCGAAGATCAGCGGCACGAACTTCGTGGAGAGCGCGAGCTGGCTGTCCGCCGGATGCCAGCCGCTGGCCAGCATGAGCAGCGTGCCCTTTTCCATTTGCAAGGCCATCAACGCGGGCGCGCCGTTGTCAAAACGGGCGATGATTTCGATCTTCTCCGCAGCGGTGCCTGTGAGGTCTGCCTGGCGGTGTTTCCAAAAGCGCAGCTTGGTGAAATCGCGCAGCCGCGGATCGGCGAAGGGGCGCAGCAGCGGATGCTCCGCTTTGACCTCGCCGAGCATCCTGTAGTTGTCCACGGGAGCTTCTTTCAATGCCACGCCATTCACTCCGGCCAAAGACTCCACATCCTGCGCGCTCGTTCCTGGCTCCAGAAGCCATACAGCCAGCCCTCCAGAGCGGATCCATTCAGCGAATCCCTCGGGTGGGGCGCCTTGCAGCACGGCCATCTGGCAGCGCGGCAGCTCCGCCGCGTCTGCCACCCGCGGCTCCAGGCTGGTGGTCGGCTGCAAGGCGCGCTTGAGATAAAAGAGCGGCGATGCAGCCTCGTCCGCCGCCGCCTTCGCGCCTAGCCAGGCCACGCCCACCTGGCGTGGCCTGGCGGGGGCCAGGAAGATCCTGTTGTCAAAGTCCCACGAGTCACCGTTGAGCAAAAGCGTGTCAGCCGAAGCGGCGGCCTGGGTGGGCAGCGGCACACTTAGAATACGCGCGGCTCCTGCGGGCAGGTAACCAGTCATTGCCTCGCCCCTGCTCTTTTCCCACCGCAGGGTGAAGTCGGAAACCCGCGAGTCCCGAGAGTTTGACAGGCGCACGCGCAGGGTCTCCGCCTCTCCTGTTTTAGCGCTCCGGTCCTCCACATTTCCCGTATCCGCCGCCGCGAGACTCAGAGTCATGTTGCCCTCGTCTCTCGTCTCAACCCGCAGCGCCTGCACGCGCGTCTCCTCCGGCCAGGCAATGCCGCGCAGGGCGTCGAGTCTGGCGCCTTCCTGGAAGTCGGTAAGCACCACGATCACGCGCTCCATTCCGCCGATGCCGCTGGCGCTTGAGATTTGCGCCAGCGCGTCCACAAGCGCTCGGCCCAAGTCGGTGGCCTGCCAGCCGGGCTGGATTTCACCGAGTTTCTGGAGCAGCGCACCTGAGCGTGCCGGGCCGGATTCCGCGTCTTCTCCAAAGGTCCACAGCGGATGCAGCCGGTCGTCAAATGCCGCCAGTGCCATTCGGTCGGCGGGCGTGGTTTTTTGGATCACCTCACGCGCGCGGTCGAGAGCCTGCTTCATTAAATCCCCGCGTCGCATTGAAGCGCTGCGGTCCACAAGCATGAAGACGGCCCTGCCCCCGTCCGCTCCGGCGCGCGCGTCAGTCTGAAGCCAGGGCCGTGAGAACATCAGCGCCAGTAGGATGAGCGCCAGGCAGCGCAACAACAGCAGCAGCCAGTGCTCGATGCGGCGCTTGCTGACTGGCACGGGCGTCCGCGCCTGGAGAAACATCAGCGAGCTGAACTCCACCCGGTCCTGCGGCGGCCTGCGCCGCAGATGCATGAGGATCGGAGCAATGATCGCGCCCGCGCCGAGCAGGTAGAGTGGGAACAGCCAGGACATGGGGAAAATGGGCTTTCAGTTGAACCCTCCGAAGAACGGAATCTTGCATCCGCAAGGCGGGAAGAAAAAATGGAGGGCCGTCCTGGCTGCCTGCCCGGCGGCTGGGGGCACGGGCTTGGATGCCCCCTGCAACTCCATCTTGGCGGGGGTTCGGAAGCGCTTCCTGCCATTTACGCAAGTTCCTCCAGGAGCGCGCATCCAGTCTGCAAGGGGCCGCCCGCCTCATGAACCCGCAGACAAGCCCGCCATGAAACTCGCTTTTCAAATCATCCTTCCAGGTCTCCTCTCCCTCTCCGCCGCCGCGCAGGATGTCCGCTGGACGGGTGCTTTGAGTGAGTTTTGGGACAACTCCCGCAACTGGGCCCGGGCCACCCCGCCCAACTCTGACGGGGATGTGGTTTTCCCCGCCAATGCGTTGCGCAAGGCATGTCAAAACAATCTCCCGGCAGGGACTGCGCTGAGCAAGCTGGTCTTCGATGCCGGCGGATATGTGATCGAGGGAAATCCGCTGCGCATCAAATCCGGCGGCATCATCCTGGCTGACGGAACAGCGGCCGAACGCGTGGTGTCGCTGCGCCTGCCGCTGACTTTGGGAGCCTCGCAGACATTCTCCATAGGCGGCCTGTCAGGGAGCGCGGACGGTCTGCTGCTGCATTTGAAGGGCGCTGTGAGCATGGGAGATTTCCCTCTGCAAATCGAGGGCGGGGACGCGGTGCTCGACGCGCCGGTCACAGCCAACATGCGAGGCGGCACCGCGTTGAAATTCACAGGCATCGGTGTGAAAACCATATCGCAGGGCGTGACAATCACCGCACCCAGGATTGAGATTTCAGGGTTGGCCGGACATGTGCGTCTGCTTGGAGAGGTGGTGGCTGACACCATGCTGGTGACCGCCCTGCTGCCGCAAACACCGGGCAAGGGCGGCGTGCTTTCCGGGACAGGCAGGGTGGAGGCGGACTGCCGGGTCCTGCGCTATGGCGTCCTGTCTCCGGGAGTGGAAGGTTTTGGCCGGCTGCGCATGGATAAGAATCTTGTTCTAGGCGGAGATTCCCTGGTGGAGATTGAGCTGGGGAATCCGTCCTCCGCCGGGAAGACTCATGACCAGGTGCGCGTCCAGGGCGCGGTGGAAATTCAAACCGGCGCCAGCCTGCTCATCAAGCCCGGTGCCGGCTTCGCCCCGGTGGCGGGACAGGCCTATACCGTGCTGGAAAAGACGGGCGCGGGACCCGTCACAGGCCGTTTCCAGAATCTACCCCAGGGCGCCACAATCAGAGTGGGCGAGGCCACCATGCTGGTCTCCTACACAGGCGGTGATGGCAATGATGTGACTGTCACGGTCGTGGACCTGCCCCCGGCGATCTCTGCCATACCCGCTCAAACCGTGCATGAGGACGGCAGAGTGACTGTGGCCTTCACCGTGTCGGACCCAAACACCGACCTCTCCGCTCTGCGAGTCAGCCTGCGAGGCGGGCAAGTGACGGCATCCTTCTCGGGTGCGGGCGCGGCCAGGACCGCGACGATCCGTCCGCAGCCTGACTTTTTCGGCCAAACCACTGTCACACTTGAGGTCAGCGATGCGACAGTCTCCACGCGCAGGAGTTTCGAGCTGGAGGTCCTTCCAGTGAATGACACGCCGTCGTTCACCGCCGCCCCTGTGATCGAGTTCGTGCGCGGCGCTTTGCAGTCCAGGGCGGCGGCTTCAAACGTCAGCGCGGGACCGGGTGAGGAGCAGGCGCTGGCATTCGAGGTGCTTTCAGTTTCCAATCCGCAACTGTTCCGCGTGCTTCCAGCGCTGACGCCGGGTGGCATGCTCACCTGCGGCCCTGTGGAGACCGGCGAATCATTGGTCCGTGTGCGTCTGCTGGATGATGGCGGCAACGATCATGGAGGCATCCATGCCAGCCCGCCCCAGACCATCCTGCTAAGAGTAGGCGCGGACAAAGAATCACCGATTGCCCCGCCTGTGGATGTGACATGGACCGGTCTTGCCGGCAGCCAGTGGAACAACGGACGGAATTGGAGCACGCTTCTTGTCCCGCAACATGCCGCTACCGCTGGATTTGCGGCAGACCTGCCGGCGCGGCGCAGCAAGTCCGTGGACATTTCCGGGGGCGCGCAGTGCGGGCAGCTGCGTTTCTCAGGAGGCGGATACCGCCTGCACGGCGGAGATGGCGATTTCATCC
The DNA here is from genome assembly GCA_002343505.1 of Verrucomicrobiaceae bacterium UBA2429. Classification (GTDB taxonomy): domain Bacteria; phylum Verrucomicrobiota; class Verrucomicrobiia; order Verrucomicrobiales; family Verrucomicrobiaceae; genus Prosthecobacter. The sequence continues at coordinate 39,977 of DDQZ01000084.1, forward strand.
TGGCCGCGGAGGCCCGGCTCACAGCGGGCGTGGACACGAGGTTTGACGCTCTGCTGAAAGGCCGCGAGAGCTTGAGTCTCATCGCGGGCCAGGGAGCAAGGCTGGAGTTGAAAGGCGGCCTGGAGTGCCCTTTCAGGGGCTTTGCCTTACCAATACCGCCTGTGAGGCCAAACAAACTTTTTATGAACCTGGGGTTCGGCTCGGTGATGGAGATCAACGGCGGGCGTCTGGCGGATGTGGATATCCTCATGGGCGGCAAGGGAAGGATCGTCATGGAGGGTGATGTTTTCCACATGGGCGAAACGAATCTGTTCAACGGAGGATTTCATGTGCTTGAGGTCAATGGCAGCTTTGGCACGCGTTTGACCAATGTGGAGAGGGATCTCAACTCCGTGGTTTTTCAAAGCACGGCCACCCTGCGTGGAACAGGGACAGTGCTTGGCAGGCTCAGCGCCGGCGGTCTCATCCAGCCGGGACGGACAGGCGGCGTGGAAGGGGACGCCGCCGGTCAAATCGGACGCCTGACCGTGCATATCGCCACCGTGGTTGACAACGGCGCGGAAAATCTCGGCGTGCTCGAACTGGACATCGGCTCTGCCGCCGGTCCCGGTGTCACCTACGACCAGCTTATCGTTGAAAAGAGGCTCGTCCTGGACAACGCCCGCCTGCGGCTGCGCCCGGCTCAGGGATTCGCACCCAGGGTGGGAGATGTGTTCACACTGGTGAATGTGGCCGGCCCCGTGACGGGCGCGCGCACGGGCTTTTTTGCCGGGCTGCCGGAGGGCGCCGCGCTGCGGGTCGGGAATGCGGACCTGCGCGTGAGCTACACGGGTGGCGATGGCAATGACATCACCGCCACAGTGACAGCACTGGCGGCAGGTGCGAGCGGCTTCGCGTCCGCCTCAACCCTCACAAATGCCGCTCCGTTCACACCCGGCTCTTACTGCGGCCTGGCTGTGGCTGATCAGGGCGTGCTGCCGGGTCATGAAAACGCCGGGTTACTCTCGCTGACGGTGACCCAGACCGGCACGTTCAGCGGCAAGCTGTTGATGGGTGGCGCCAGCCACAAGTTCTCAGGCGCCTTCAAGAGTGATGGCAGCGCGCTCTTCGGCAAAGCGGGCGGCCTGCTGACTCTGCCGCGCAAAAACCTCGCGCCCCTCGTACTCTCCCTTCGCGCGGGCAGTTCCGACGGCGGGCCATGCGTCACCGCGCTCATCCTGGAAGATGGCCGGCCCTTTGCCAGCGCGCGCGCGGACCGCGCCCTTTACGATTCGGTGAAATCCCCCGCGCCCGCGTGGATGACGGATGCCAAAAGCGGCAAAGGCAAATTCACCGCGGCTTTCCCCGCGCTCGCCGCACCGAACCGCGGCCTGGAGGCCGCCTCCTTCCCGCAGGGCGATGGATGGGCGCTGATGAGTCTCGCGCGGGATGGCAGGGTGACGATGACAGGTCAACTGGCCGATGGCGCGCAGATCACCCTTTCCGGCCTCATCACCACCGGCGGCAGTCTCTCCATCCATGTGCCGCTTTACTCCGGCAAAGGCTCCCTTTCCGGCATGGCACGTTTCGAGCAGCAGCCTCTCACAGACGCGGCGGGGGTGGACTTTTTCTGGTTCCGCCCCGCCCAGACGCCGCGCGCAGCAGCGCCCTATGCGGCGGGCTGGCCGCAAGGAATCCATGTGGATTTCGACGCCTGCCGACTTGTGGAAAAAGCCGCCCCCTATCTCGCCGGTCTCGCTGCTCCAGGACCGGCTGGCAATGTGCTCATCACAGTGGACGGTCTGGCGCAAAAGGCTGCCAGCCTGGAACCCGCGAACAAAATCGTGCTCGTCAATCGCCCCGACCCTGACAAGCTCGCCAGCGCCATCACCACCTCCTCCGGCAAATGGAGCGGCTCCTTCATCCATCCCGCCGACATGAAAAAGAAAGCCTTCAGCGGTGTGGTCCTGCAAAAATCCGGACGCGCCACCGGTTTTTACCTCGCTCCTCAAGGCAGCGGCCTGGCGGGTTTTTCGGTTGTTCCCTGAGTTGAGCGCGGCCCGGATGGTTGACGGACTGCCATGTTCTTCCCGCTTGGGTGGAGTCGCGGGGCGCACGGACAAAATCCAATCTCCCATCGTGTGCAACGGCGCGCGCCTGGAAAGCCTCGCCGTTCGGAGAGAAGCCCTGTTTTTGATCGAGATTCCGCCGGGGAAGCGTATCCTCCCCCGAATTTGCAGCACTCCATGTCCCATCACGCCCCCAATCTTGACCACCATTTCCTCAGCCGCCGCCAGCTTTTGAGCCGGGTGGGCATGGGGTTTGGCGCCGTGGCCCTGGGCGAGATGCTTGGCGCGGGCAAGGCGCATGGCGCTCTGGACCAGCGCAGCCCGTTTGCCGCGCGGCGGCCGCATTTCGAGCCGAAGGCGAAGCGTGTCATTCACTTCTTCATGAATGGCGGCCCCTCGCAGGTGGACACCTTTGACCCGAAGCCCATGCTGGACAAATACGACGGCAAGCCGCTGCCGAACCTGCTCAAGACTGAACGGCCCACCGGAGCTGGCATGAAGTCGCCTTTCCAGTTCAAGAAATACGGCCAGTGCGGCCTGGAGGTCAGTGATATTTTCTCCCGCACCGCCGCCTTCGCCGACGACCTCTGCGTCATCCGCTCCATGCAGGCCGATGTGCCGAACCACGAGCCCTCCCTCGGCCTGATGAACTGCGGGGAAAGCCGCCTGCACCGCCCCAGCATGGGGTCCTGGATCACCTACGGACTCGGCTCCGAAAATCAGAACCTGCCCGGTTACATCTCCATGTGCCCCAAGGGAATGCCGACCCGCCGCACCAAAAACTGGCAGTCCGCCTTCCTCCCCAGCATCTACCAGGGCACCTACATCAACACGGAGGACACCGAGGTGGACAAGCTCGTCGAGTTCATCAAAAACAGCTCGCTCGACCTCAAACAGCAGCGCCGCCAGCTCGACCTCCTCCACGCCCTCAACGAGCAGCACCTCCGCCAGCGCGACAACGACCAGCAGCTCGACGCCCGCATCCAGAGCTACGAGCTGGCCTACCGCATGCAAATGGAGGCCTCGGACGCTTTCGACATCGGCAAAGAGCCGGAGTATGTTCGCCAGGCCTACGGTGAAAACGACTTCGGCCGCCAGACCCTCATTGCCCGCCGCCTTTTGGAGCGCGGCGTGCGCTTCATCCAGCTCTGGACCGGCGCCGGCCAGCCCTGGGACAGCCACGATGAGATCCTCGACCACCAGCGCCTGGCCAAAGACGTGGACCAGGCCATCGCCGCCTTCATGCACGACATGAAGCAGCGCGGCCTTTTTGACGACACCCTCATGCTCTGGGGCGGCGAATTCGGCCGCACCCCCTCCGTCGAGCTGCCCACCCCGGGCGCCAACGCAGGCAAGCAGCGTGGGCGCGACCATAACCACTACGGCTTCACCTGCTGGATGGCCGGCGGCGGCGCGCGTGGAGGCTACACTCATGGCGCCACCGACGAGTTCGGCTTCCAGGCCGTGGAGAATCCGGTCCATGTCCACGACTTCCACGCCACGCTGCTGC
>DDQZ01000084.1:43658-44072 GCA_002343505.1 Verrucomicrobiaceae bacterium UBA2429
ACGACTTCCACGCCACGCTGCTGCGCCTGCTCGGTTTCGACCACGAGCGCTTCACCTACCGCTACGCCGGACTCGACTTCAAGCTCACCGGCGTCAACGACTGCAAAGTGGTGAGGGAACTGCTGGCCTGACCCTTTCCTCATTTGCGTGGGCGGGCATTTGACTCGCCAAGCCTCAACACCGGGCCATGCGGCACGCATCCCGTCAACCGCCCCCACAGGACACTCAAACGCGCTCATGAACTGGGGCCTCACAGTTGCGGCTGGATATTGTGAAGGGTGCGCGGGCCTTTTAGCAAGTGGGGCTGACGATGGCGAGGCCTTTGAGCAGTCTCATGCAGATGTAACTGTGGGCTGGGAGGGCAAAGACGCGCGCGCCGTGGTGGCGCGCGGGGGGCCTGGGGGGGGGGGGCCG
>DDQZ01000084.1:44217-44540 GCA_002343505.1 Verrucomicrobiaceae bacterium UBA2429
ATGGTGGCGCGCGGGGTGCCTGGGGGGGGGGTCTACGGTGGTGTCGAAGAGTATCTCCCAGAGGGTGGCTTTGTCTCCGGGCAGGAGAAAATCCTGGTCATGGTTTCCCCGATTAAATAGGAGCAGCAGGGGCGGCTGGGAGCCGAGCAGCGCGCCGAAGTGGTCTCGCCCCGGCTCGTGCCATTCCTCATGGCAAAGCAGGGTGCCGTTTCCCTCCAGCCAGAGGATGTCGGCGAGGCCGGTGGCAGGGTCGGTCTGGCCGTCAAAAAAGGCGGTGCGTCGCAGGGCGGGTGTGGCGCGGCGCAGGGCGATGATGCGGCGGG
>DDQZ01000084.1:44729-53672 GCA_002343505.1 Verrucomicrobiaceae bacterium UBA2429
GCAGTAGGCGTTGTTGTTGCCGCCTTGGGTGCGCCCGCGCTCGTCGCCGGCGGTGAGGAAGGGCACGCCGACGGAGGTGAAAAGAGTGGCGAGCAGGCTGCGCTTCAGGCGCGCGCGGCGCTGGAGGATGGCGGGGTCGTCGGTGGGGCCTTCGACGCCGCAGTTGGTGCTGTGGTTGCTGCTGTCGCCGTCGCGGTTGTCCTCGCCGTTCGCCTCGTTGTGCTTGCGGGAGTAGCTGACGAGGTCGGCGAGAGTGAAGCCGTCGTGGGAGGTGATGAAATTGACGCTGCTGAGGGCGGGGCGCTGGCTCCAGCCGTACACGTCCTGGCTGCCGCAGAAACGCTTGGCGAAACTGGCGGTGGAGCCGGGGCTGTTCGTCCAGAAACGCCGCACGCTGTCGCGGTATTTGCCATTGAGCTCGCGCCAGGGTTCGGGGAAGGCGCCGACCTGGTAGCTGTCCATGCGCATGATGTCCCAGGGCTCGGCGATGAGCTTCACCTGGGAAAGGACGGGATCCTGGGCGGCGGCGGCGAGGAACTGGCTGTTGGAGTCGAATGCGTCACGCCCGTCGCGGGCGACGGTGACGGCGAGATCGAAGCGGAAGCCGTCCACATGCATTTCGGTGACCCAGTAACGGAGGCTGTCGAGGATGAGGCGGAGGGCCGGGGGGCTGGCGGAGTTCACGGCATTGCCGCAGCCGGTGACATTGATGTAGCTGGCGCCGTGCTCGTGAAAGCTGTGCCGGTAGTAGAGGCGGTCGTCCAGGCCGCGGAACATGAGCGTGGGGCCGCGCTCGTCGCCCTCGGCGGTGTGGTTGTAGACGACATCGAGGATGACCTCAAGACCGGCTTCGTGAAGAGCGCGGACCATTTGTTTGAACTCGCGCACGCAGCCTTCGGGGTCGCGCGCGGCGGCGTACTCGTTGTGCGGGGCGAAGAAGCCGATGGTGTTGTAGCCCCAGTAGTTGGTGAGGCCTTTTTCGAGCAGGAATTGGTCGTCCAGATGCTGGTGGACGGGCAGGAGCTGGAGGCTGGTGACGCTGAGGTCCTTCAGGTAGCGGATGACCTCCGGGCGGGCCAGCCCGGCGTAGGTGCCGCGCAGACTGGCGGGCACGCGCGGATGGGTGCGGGTGAAGCCTTTGACGTGCAGTTCGTAGAGCACGGTGTCCGCCCAGGGGATGAGCGGGCGCTCGTCGCCCCGCCAGTCGAAGTCGCCGGAGATGACGGCGGATTTCAAGGCGGTGGGGCCGTTGTCCACGGAGCCCGGCCCGGTTCCAGGACCGTGGGTGTTGAGCATTCCGGTGCGTCCGTCCGGAACACCGGCAATGGCGAGCGCGTACGGATCCAGCAGGAGCTTGTTCGGATTGTAGCGCAGCGCTTTGTCAGGCATCCACGGGCCGTGGGCGCGGTATCCGTAAAGGGTGCCGGGGCGCGCGCCTTTGACAAAGACGCTCCACAGGTCGCGCTCGCCGCGGGTCATGGAGTGCCGCCCGGTCTCAGTGTCCGGGGCGAAGGGTGAGTAGAGGCAAAGCTCGACCGCCGTGGCATGCCGGGAGAAGACCGTGAAGTGCGCGCCGTTTTTGGTCAGCGTCACTCCGGGGGGCAGGGGATCGGGAAGGATGGTTTTTTCCTGGGAGAAAAGCACGGCTTCGTCTAGCGCAGGGATCGGGCCGGGGCGAGAAGGGAATTTGAGCCGCTGAGGCCCGGAAAGCGGCGGCATGTGTTTCCGGTCTTTGCCAAACCGCGTATCCGTTTTATTCTCCGCGCCCCATGACTGCCGCCACCATCCTCCCGCTTCCTGTGCTGCCAGACGCCCACGGCCACTTCGGCAAATACGGCGGCATGTTTGTCCCCGAGACGTTGATGTCGGCTCTCACCGAACTATCCGGCCATTACGAGAAAGCCAAGGCGGACCCGGCTTTCCAAAAAGAGCTCGACGGCCTGCTGCATGAGTATGTCGGCCGCCCCACGCCGCTTTACTTCGCCGAGCGCTGGACCGAAAAGCTCGGCGGCGCGAGGATCTACCTCAAACGCGAGGACCTGCTCCACACCGGCGCCCACAAGATCAACAACGCGCTCGGCCAGATCCTGCTGGCGAAGCGCCTCGGAAAAAACCGCATCATCGCCGAAACCGGCGCCGGCCAGCACGGCGTGGCCACGGCCACGGTGTGCGCGCGCTTCGGCTTCGACTGCACCATTTACATGGGCAAGGTGGACATGGAGCGCCAGGCGCTGAACGTGGCCCGCATGAGGTTTCTGGGGGCCAAGGTCGTGGCCGTGACCGCAGGTCAAGCCACGCTCAAGGAAGCCGTGAACGAGGCCATGCGCGACTGGGTGACGAACGTGCGCACCACGCATTACATCCTCGGCTCCGCTCTCGGCTCGCATCCGTTCCCGATGATGGTGCGCGACTTCCATCGCGTGATCGGCGTGGAGGCCCGCCGGCAGATTCTGGAGCGCGAGGGCCGCCTGCCCGACCTGCTCGTGGCCTGCGTGGGCGGTGGCAGCAATTCCATCGGCCTTTTCCATCCGTTCTTGAATGACGAGGGCGTGCGCATGACCGGCGTGGAGGCCGGCGGAGACGGCATCATCCCCGAACGCCATGCCGCCCGCTTCCAGGGCGGCCGTCTCGGCGTGCTCCAAGGCACGAAGACCTGGCTCCTCGCCAATGCCGACGGCCAGATCGAGCTGACCCACAGCGTCAGCGCCGGCCTCGACTACGCCGCCATCGGCCCCGAGCACGCATGGCTGCACGATCAGGGGCGCGTGACCTACAACTACGCCACCGACGAGGAGGCGCTCGCCGCCTTCCAGGAACTCAGCGCCGTGGAGGGCATCATCCCGGCTCTCGAAAGCTCCCACGCCGCCGCCGAGGTCCGCAAAGTGGCGCCCACGATGCGCAGGGATCAGATCATCCTGGTCAACCTTAGCGGACGTGGCGACAAGGACGTGGCCCAGGCCGCGCGCATGATCTTTGGCGAGGAGTTGAAGTTCTGAGCGGCCGCTACGGGTGAAATACGCTCCCTCAAGGAGACGTTCCCGCCGCAGCCATGCTCCGTCCCATCCTGCTCTCCCTCCTCGCCTTCGCCGCTCACGCGCAGACTGCCGCTGATTTGCTTTCCCAATCCGGCGTGAAAGGCGGCCTCGTCGTCCATGTCGGCGCTGCCGATGCGAAGCTCGTCACGGGCTTGCGCGCCAACGAGTCCTACCAGGTGCGCGCTTTGACCCGCGATGCGGCGGCGCTCGAAAAGCTGCGCGCGGACATCGGAGCGGACTACGGCGCGGTTTCGGCGGACCTGCTGAGCACGCCGCATTTGCCTTTCATCGAGAACCTCGTGAACCTGCTGGTGGTGGAGGACGCGCAAGTAACGCGCGAGGAGATTGACCGCGTGCTGGTGCCGAACGGGGTGGCTTTGATCAAGAAGGACGGCGGCTGGGAAAAGATCGTCAAACCGCGTCCCGCCGAGATGGACGACTGGACGCATTACGCCTACGACAGCAAAGGCAACCTGACCTCGAAGGACATGCTCGTCGGTCCGCCCAAGCGGATGCAGTGGGTGGGCAATCCGCGCTGGTCGCGCCACCACGACCGCATGTCGTCGGTATCGGCGAAGGTGTCCGAGGGCGGCCGCATTTTCTACATCATGGACGAGGGCAGCCGCATCTCCATCCTCGTGCCGCCGAAGTGGATGCTCATCGCGCGCGACGCCTTCAACGGCACGGTGCTGTGGAAAAAGGAGATCCCCGAATGGAGCACGCACCTGTGGCCGTTGAAGTCCGGCCCCACCCAGCTCACGCGTCGTCTCGTGGCCATGGATGGCAAGGTCTATGTCACCCTCGGCATCACCGCCGCCATCACCTGCCTGGACGGCGCGACGGGCGAGGTCGTGCGCGAGTATCCTGAGACGAAAGGCACCGAGGAAATCATCCTGCGCAACGGCACACTCTACGCCCTGGTGAACCCGGAGGCGGACCGCTTGAACAAGGAGTTCGCCGTGCAGGCGCAGAGCGATCAGAAGCGCGTGGAGACGGAGTTCAACTGGGACGGCAAGCCACGCATCCTGCACGCCATCGCGGCGGACTCGGGCAAGGTGCTGTGGAAAAAAGAAGACCGCATCGCGCCCATCACCCTCAGCCTGGATGACAAACGCGCGGTGTATTACAACGGCGACGGCCTCGCCTGCCTCGACATCAAGACGGGCGAGACGAAGTTTGCCGACACCCCGACGCAGCGCCGCGCCTTGTATGAGTTCAACTTCGCCCCGCGCGTGCTGCTGCACGATGACGTGATCCTTTACGCCGGCGGCGACGGCAGCCAGAAGGCGGTGAACGCCGACACGGGCAAAGACCTCTGGGTGGCCCCGCATGAGAAGAGCGGCTACCGCAGTCCCGAGGACCTCATCGTGGCGCAGGGTCTGGTGTGGAATGCGGGCACGCTCAGCGGCAATCAAACCGGCGAGTACACGGGCCGCGATGTTTTGACCGGCGAGGTGAAGAAGCAATTCTACCCCGACGTGCCCGAGGGCACCTACTGGTTCCATCACCGCTGCTATCAGGCCAAGGCGACCGAGAAGTTCATCATCCCCAGCCGCACCGGCATTGAGTATGTGGACATGGAGAAGGAGCACTGGGACCTGCATCATTGGGTGCGCGGCGCCTGTCTGTATGGCGTGCTGCCCGCCAACGGCCTCACCTACGCCGGGCCGCACAACTGCGCCTGCTATCCCGAGGCGAAGCTTGATGGCATGGCCGTCATGGCCAGCACCGCGCGTTACCCGCTGCCCGCGCACACGCCGGACGATCAGCGCCTCAGCAAAGGCCCGGTCTTTGACCAGCCCATTGAGGAAAAAGACGCCGCTGCCGCCGACTGGCCCACCTATCGCGCCGACAACGCCCGCAGCGGTCATGCGAAGGCCGATCTGCGCAAGGACATGTCGCTCGCCTGGGAAGTGAAGCTCACGCCGCCGCTGAGCACCACCACCATTGCCGCCGGTCTGACGTTTGTCTCCGAAGTGGACAAACACACGCTGCACGCCATCGAGACCGCCACGGGCAAGACCGCGTGGCGCTTCATCGCCGGGGGCCGCATTGACTCGCCGCCGACGTATTGGAAGGGCCGCGTCTTCTTTGGCGGCAAGGACGGCTTTGTCTATTGCCTGCGCGCTGCGGATGGGGCGCTCGTTTGGAAATTCCAAGCCGCGCCTTCCCAGCTCACGCATTGCGCCTGGGAGATGATCGAGTCCGTCTGGCCCGTGCATGGCAGCGTGCTGGTGGAAAACGACCTCGTCTCCTTCGTCGCCGGTCGCTCCTGTTTCTTGGATGAAGGCCTGTGGTTCTACCGCCTCGACGCCCGCACCGGTGCCATCCAAGTCAAAGAGCACTACGACGACCGCGACCCCGAAACCGGCGGCCCGCTCAACGACCGCCACAAGACCCTGCAAATGCCCGTGGCCTCCAACGACATCCTCAGCAGCGATGGCAAGTGGACCTTCCTGCGCACGCAGAAGATCGGCGCCGATGGCAAGCGCGTGGAGATCGGTCCGGTGAGCGGCGACTTCGCCAAACAAGGCGGCGCGCACAAAGGCGAGGGCCAGCATCTTTTCGCACCGATGGGTTTCCTGGATGACTCCAACTTCCACCGCAGCTACTGGGTCTATGGCAAGAGCTTCGCCGGCGGCCACGGCGGTTATTTCCAGGCCGGCAAATACGCGCCCGCAGGCCGCGTGCTCGTGCATGACGACAAGAACGTCTATTCGTATGGTCGCGAGGCGAAGTATTACAGGTGGACCACAACCATGGAGTACACGCTCTTTTCCACACCGAAGGACGCCGCCGAGGAGGCCTACACGAAAGAGGACGCGCTCACCCCGCGCACCGGCAACAGCGTCGTGCTCGGCCCCGATGGCAAGCCGCTCGACCCTCAGCCGCCGAAACTCGCCGTCGGAGGCAAGGCCGCGAAGGGCAAGGGGAAAAGCAAGGCCGCGCCTGCCAAGGGCCCCGCGCCGCTTGCGGGCTCCGTGCGTTTTCCGAGCAACGCCACCACCGACCCCACCGGCAAAGGCCTCACGATTGAAATGTGGGTGCTGCCTGACCAGGCCAACGGCACACTTGTGAATTTCGGCGGTCCGCTCGTCGGTTTCGCCCTGGAGCTTCAGCAAAAGAAGCCCAGCTTCCATGTCCGCTCCGAGTCCAAGCTCAGCAGCATCTCCGCCAAAGAAGCGCTCGGCGATGGTTGGACGCACGTCACCGCCACGCTTTCCGAGGACAAGACCATGCGCCTATACATCAACGCCCTGCAAGTCGCCGAAGGCCAGGCCAGCGGCCTGCTCGACAAGTTGCCTGCACGCCCCTTCCTGCTCGGCAATAGCGACGGCGGCGCTTCCGACAGCAAGGTCGGCGGCTACAGCGGCTTGCTCGACCAGTTCGCCTACTTCACCCGCGCGCTCAGCCCCGCCGAGATCGAGGCCCGCTTCAACGCGCCCGAGGTCACGCCCAAGGACGCCACCATCGTTTGCAACTTTGACAACGGCGACTCACGCGACTCCTCCGGCAACGACCTCCACGGCATCGGCTCCGGCATGGAGACTGGCAAAGGCAAGGTCGGCGGCGCGCTTTGGTTCAAAAACAGCCCCGCAGGCGGCGGTGGCGGGCAGCAGCCCGGCAGCTTCGTCAAGCACACTTGGGACCGCTTTGTCCCCATCGTCGCCCGCAGCATGGCGCTGGCCGGCAACAGCATCCTCGTCGGCGGTCCGCCCGACACCATTGATGAAGAATACGCCTTCGAGCGCCTCGCCGCCCGCGACCCCGCCATCCTCAAGGAGCTGGAGGAGCAAAACGAAGCCCTCGAAGGCCGGCGCGGCGCCAAGATGTGGGCCGTAAACGTTGAGACCGGCGAGCAATCGTCCGGCCTCGAACTCACCGCGCCGCCGGTTTGGGATGGCATCACCAGCGCCAACGGCCAGGTCTTCGTCAGCACCGTGGATGGCCGCTTGCAGTGCTTCGGGAAGTGAGACCGTGGAAGCGGTGTTCCCCGCCGCTTTCGCGAATCCCCCTCATCAAGCCAGCCGCCAAGGTCCGCGCATCGGACGGGACCGCATCGCATCCGCTTCCTCATCGCCGATGACGCGCTCGGCTGCCGGGTCCCAGCGCAGGGACTTGCGTCCGAGGCGCAGGGCGATGTTTGCGAGGTGGGCAATGGTGATGGAACGGTGGGCGTATTCGATGGGGGCGGCGGTTTTCACGCCGTCCTGGATGGCATCCACAAAGTTGCGAAAATGGTCTTTGCTCTCATAGAGACGCAGGTCGCCCTCTTTGAGCGGCTTGCGCAGTTCGACAGGTTCGATCTTCAATCCACCGCGCACGCAGGTGATGCTGCCGAGTTCGCCCTCGAAGGCGATGCCTGAGCCGAAGTCCATTTGATTCGCCACCCGCACCAGGGTGCCGTCAGCATAACGATACTCGAAGGAAAAGGCGGGCGGCGTGGTGTATAGGGAGCCGGGTTCCGGCCAGGTCGCCTGCAAATTGGAAAACTCCACCGGACCGCTTTCATCCTGTCCCAGCGCCCACTGGACGATGTCGAGATGATGCGCGCCAAAGTCAGTGATGTTGCCCCCTGAGTAGTCGTAAAACCAGCGCCAGTTCGAGTGCAGGCGCGCGGGGCAGAAAGGCGCGTCCGGTGCGGGGCCGAGCCAGAGATCGTAGTTCAGTCCCTCCGGCGCCGGCGCGGGCGAGGTCTGGGCGGCATGGCCGTTGTTGTCGCGATTGTCGCTGGCCAGGCCGACACGGATTTGTTTGAGCTTGCCGACGCGGCCGTTGCGCACCAGCTCGCAGGCCATGCGGAAATGCACATCGCTGCGCTGCTGGCTGCCGGTCTGCCAGACAATGCCGGCTTTACCGGCCTCGTCACTCATGAAGCGACCTTCGGCGATGGTGAGGCTCAGCGGCTTCTCGCAGTAGATGTGCTTGCCCGCGCGCGCGGCGGCCACGGCTTGCAGCGCGTGCCAGTGGTCGGGTGTGGCGATCTGCACGGCGTCCACATCCGCGCGCTGGAGCAGCTCGCGGAAGTCCTCATGAGTGGAGCAGCCTGCGCCATCGTAAGTCTTGTCCACCAGACGCCGCATCGGCTCGCGACCGAGAGTGCCGGCTTTTTTGATGATGCCTTTGTTGTACCTGTCGGATTCGCGCTCGACATCACAGACGGCGATGACCTGGACGCGCGGATCGTTGAGGAAATTCTTCACCACATCCGTGCCGCGCCCGCCGCAGCCGATGAGGCCGAGCGTGGTGCGGTTCGAGGGCGCGGGGCGTCCGTCTTTGCCAAGCGCGGAGGCCGGGATGATGACGGGAAAGCCGAGCGCGCCGAGGCTGGCGGCGGTCTGGCGGAGGAAGCGGCGGCGGTTGGCGCGTGCGGCGTGATGCATGACCTGTTCTCGAACGCGCCGTGAGACCGCGTTTTATACTTCCCGTCATCTCAAATTCCGAAATTGGCAGTTGGAGTCACGCGTGTTGGAGCATTGGAAACCCAGCACTTCAAGAGTCCGTGCGAGGGAGGGACCGATGGAGCGATGGAGGGACGAGCGATGGAGGGACGGCGCGCCCGGTTCAGGCATCCGGCTCCTCGAGCCGCGGTTTCGCATGAATGACCGTCCGCGCCGGCCAGGCCTGGCGAAAAAAAATTCCAGCCTCCTGTAACCGCCGCCGCTGGAACCCTTAGATCATGACGTGGGGATGCTCTCTCCCCTGACCGCCATGATCGCACCCTCCATCCTCATGCCGCTCCTGCGACTCCCGCCAGCCGCGCGCCCTGGCGTCCCTCCAAAACGGCAGCCAGTTGACGCAAAACCGCCGCCAGTCCTCCCAAAACTGCCAAGGGTTTTCGCAAAACCGCCGACGGTTTCCTCAGAACTGCCGACGGTTTCCTCAGAACCGCCGACGGTTTTCGCAG
>DDQZ01000085.1:0-913 GCA_002343505.1 Verrucomicrobiaceae bacterium UBA2429
GGGGAGGGGGCGCTATCCATTGGCCAAGATGATGATCGTAAGTGTGGCCATTCGCAGTCATTGTGTCCCACTCCTCCTGGGAGATAAATCCAGGGTCGGGCGTTTCCGGAGAATATTCCGCACCGTACCACCATACACTGCCATTTGGAAAGGAGTCCCATGCGTCTGGTACACCGTCCCCATCAGAATCCGTGGCAAACACAGGATCATACTCCACCCCCTGGTACCAAAAGCCACCTTCAGGATAGGGGTCCGCAGGGTCGGGAATGCCATCTCCATCTGTGTCCACCCACTCCCCCGGGTAACGCGCACCGTTATACCAGTATCCGGTCCCTTCGCCATTGTCAGAATCATCGGGGTAGGGATCCTCCCAGTTGACAATGCCATCCCCGTCCTTGTCGAAATTCAGAGGATCATCATCCCAAGGATTCTGGATGCCATCCCCGTCAGCATCCGAAAAACTTAAAAATGGAATGTCATCAGCGATGAGTTGCTGGTAATTCACGCGATTCAGGGTCGGATCAAGGCTGTAATAATAATCATCGTAATCGCTGAACCCATTACTGTCGCTATCCCAGGCCCAGGGATCCGTGCTGGAAATATCCCTTTCATCAAGATCTGTGAGTCCATCTCCATCCACATCAATGCTGTAAGGATCAGAGAAGAAAGCGAGTTCTTCCCTGTTCGTCATACCATCGCCATCACTGTCTTCATCCCACCAGGCGTCTTCCGGATCACTGGGAGGCTCCACCCACTCAACGCTTCCCGTGCCAGTGTTCAATGTCCAATACGAGGAAACTGGCAGGGGTGGAGTCACAACTGCCGCGATGAGCAGCGCGTGCAGCCACCAAGCCCGCCTGCTGAACCGCCGCATAGGGTCAAGGGGCAGGGATTGCGGATTGCGGATTGCGGA
>DDQZ01000085.1:1058-5213 GCA_002343505.1 Verrucomicrobiaceae bacterium UBA2429
GATTGCGGATTGCGGATTGCGGAGTGCGGAGTGCGGAGTGTCGGAAGTCTGGGCACCGACTGGGGAGGTGGTGACGGGAGGGGTCATGCGGCGTGAGATGACTAGCGGGTTTGCTCGATTCTCTTGGATTTTTTGAATTAAACCGATGACATCAGCAGCACTGAAGAATGTCGAGAGGATTTTTTGCTGAAATGGGTTTTTTGGGATTCCTCCGGGAAGTATGAGCCGGAGGAGGTTGGAATCATGCCAGTGGGAATGAAGGTGTGTGGCTGGCACCCATGGATTTGGAAATACGGTTGGAGGCACGTGGCTTGGGAGTTGTCGAGGGCGTGCTCCGGAAGATGCGAGGGCGCGGAAGCTCCCCCTCCCTTGCATCAAGTGTGTGCCCAAACGTGATGCGGCGGGAGCGCAGCCATGCCTGATCCGGCGTTGTCAAGGCTCCTGGAAGGATGACACCGGCGCCTGCGGGACGAGGAAGAGGGCGCGGGCGGGGCCGAGGAGGGGCTGCAGGGTCTGGTCGGCCTGGGCAGGGTCGTTTTCCAGAATCCAGCGCGGACCGCTGCCGGTGTCGTGCAGATAGAGGTTTTCATAACCCGTGTCTCCGGGCGAGGTGTCGCCGAGCCAGAGGCGAAGGCGGGCGGCTTGGTCAGAGGTGGTGGCGGCGGGGAAGCCGGCGGCGGTGGTGAGGCCGAGGTCCGCCGGGCTGCGCGCGGCGGGCTGGCCGCTGCCAATGAGGCGGGTGAGGCCGTCGAGGCGGTGGATGAAGGGTCCCTCGCGAAGCTGGCCGGTGAAAGTGAGGCTCACCGGAGCATGGCGCGCATGGACGAGCAGGCCCTCGCCGGGCTGGATGACGCGGGTGGCATCACCTTCGCCCTGCCAGCCGTCAGCGCCGAGCCAGACGACGCGGAATTCATTCGCCGCCGCGTCATGGAGGAGCAGGCGGTCGGCATCCGCGGAGCTGGTGCCGGGCGTGAAGCGCTCCGCCGGGAAGAGCGCGCCGAGGGTCCAGTGCGGTCGCACGGCGATGCGCGCGCCGCCAAGCGCGGGCACGGTGCCGAGCGTGCTGCCAGGGGCGGCGGGGTCGAGCACGATGGCGCTGTCCGTGGTGGCGCTTTCATCCACTTCGAAGCGGTGGCCGGCATGCGCGCCGGTGAGCACTTCGACGTAAAGCGGGGTGTTTTCGGGAAGATTGGTGGTGAGGCCGGGGGCGTGGATGGCCAGGGTGACGTTGCTGACATCATTGACCATTCCCCGCAAGAGGTCGGGGCGCTGGAGCGGCATGGAGAAGGTCTGCTGCGCGGCGAAGTCGCGCCGCAGCCAGACCTGCGCGGGAGTCAGCGCGGTGGCCTCGGGTGTGCCGTCGAGGTCGGCGTCGAGCGCGACTTTGACGCGCAGGTAGCCGGGGCCGGCGGCGGCGGCCACATCCTGGAAGCGCGCGGTTTCGGTGCCATCGTTGTTTTGCGTGATGACGGGGCTGGCCGGGAGCGCGGACCATTCGCTGTCGAGCACGGTGCGGCCCTCCAGGAAGTAGCGCAGGTCCCGCGTGCCGCCGCTGGGGCGCGTGAGCACGGCGTCCACGCGGCCAGTGGCGGCATCCACGGAGAGCGTGAAGCGCGCGGGCTGGATGCCCGAGTTCGGATCGGTGGCCAGGGCGTATTCGAGCAGGTTGGGGAAGCCGTCGCCATCCGGGTCGTCACCCGGCGCGCCTATGCCCTCATGCTCCGCCTGCCAGGCGGTGAAGGTGGAGTCTGTGGAAATGCCGCCCTGGTTCATCATCCCTGACGGCTCATCAGGCGGGGCCGCGCCTGCGGAAGCGTCAACAGGCATGAAGCCGAGGTCAATGGTGAGGTCGGAGTCGTTTTCCATGTGGTCATCCTCCCAATAAAGGAAGCCGGTCTCGCCTTCGGCCTCGCCGGGAGCCTGGCCGTGGGCGATGGTGAAGGCGGCGGTGCGCGCGCCACTGGTGAGGAGGTTGGAGCCGTTGATGTAGGCATCCTGCCCGGCGTCGTCATCGAAGAACTGGCCGCCGTCATTCGGTGTGGCGGCGGATGGCGTCAGGCCCTCCAGCGGGCCGCCGCTGGCGAACATGGAGGCGGGCACGCGCAAATGGTAGGAGCCGGGCGCGACGGTGAAGCTGTAGAGGCCGCCCCAGGTGATGGTCTCAGCCAGCTTGACCGCCGGACTGTTCGACCAAAGCTGCACGGTGACGCCTTCCACGCCGTATTCGAAGTCGGGATCGAAGATGCCGTCGCCGTTGTCATCGCGGAAGACGAGATTGCCGATCTGCACCGGCTGCACAAAGCCGAAGTCGCGTGTGAGGTCGGTGCTTTCATCGCTGCCGGCGTCGCTGTCGCCGCCGAGTCCGGGCTCGCTCACCGGGCACTGGCCGGGGACGAGGTTGAAAACGGCGGTGCGGATGCCATTGAGATCGGGCCGCGCGTCGTCGAGGCCTTTTTCACCCGCGTTGTCATCGCCGGCGGCGGCGCCCGCGACGCTGACGAGGCCGTGCAGGGGCTGGCCGAACAAGAACTGCGTGTAAGGCACATGCAGGAAGTAGCTGCCGGAGGCCAGATCACTGATGAGGTAGAAGCCGTTGGCATCGGTGGTGGCGCTGCCGACCGGCGGGTCGAACATCGGGTCCATGCCCTCGGCGTAAAGATTCACCTCCACGCCAGCCGCGCCTTCACCGGCATCAGCCACACCGTTTTTGTTGGCGTCAATGAAGACGAGGTTGCCCACGGCCACCGGTTTGTGGAAGCCGAGGTCAACGGTGAGGTCCACATTCGCGTCGCTGGCATCGTCCATGAACGCATCGCGCCCGGTCTCGCCAAAAGCGTTCACCGGCTCGGCGCCGGGAGCCAGGGCAATGACCACGGAGCTGACGCCCCCGGTGAGCGGATCGCCATCACTGCCGTTCTCGTCCACATTGTCATCAAGGCCGTTGTCGCCGCCCTGGCCGGGCACGGACACCCAGCCGTGCAGAGGCTTGCCTGACACGAACTCGGAGGGCGGGATGTGGACGATGTAGTCGCCCGCGGCCAGGTTGCTGAACAAATAGATACCCTCATTGGCCGTGATGGTGGTGGCCAGGGGACTGGCGGTAAGCGGGTCGGCCATGCCGTTGAAAAGCCGCACGGTCACGCCATCCACGCCCTCGCCGGGGTCGTGGCGTCCGTTGCCGTTGAGATCGCGGAAGACGAGGTTGCCGACGCCGACGGCATTGGCGTTCACCGGCAGGAAGCCGAGGTCCACGGTGAGGTTGAAGTTGTTGTCATCAAAGGCGTCCATGTTGCCGCCGAGGCCGGGCTCGTTGACAGGTTCGGCATTGACCGCGAGGGAGATGACGCGGCTGGAGATGCCGTTGAGCGCGGGGCTGGCGTTGTCCAGGCCGTCCTCTCCGAGGTTGTCGTCCGAGTTGTCCGTCTGCGCGCCGGACATGGAGAGGGTGTTGTGCAGCGCGCGGCCCGGCGCGAACTCGCTGGCGGGGATGTGGACGATGTAGTCGCCGGAGGCGAGAAAGTCGAAGAAGTAGAAGCCGCCATCCGCGGTGAGCTGGCTGAACAGAGATTGATCCACGCCTGGATTCTGGTCGCCTGCGTAAAGCTCCACCTTCACGCCATCCACGCCCTCGCCGGGATCGGCGCGTCCGTTGCCGTTGGCGTCAATGAAGACCAGGTTGCCCACGCCCACCGGAGTCTGGAAGCCGAAGTCCACGGTGAGGTCCACGGCGGCGTCGTTTTCATTGTCGGTGGCGTGGTCCACGCCGGTCTCGCCGCTTTCATCCGCGGGGCATGAGCCGGGGAATAGCGCGATAAGACCGGAGCTGACGCCGATGAGCGCGGGGTCGCCCTCATTGAGGCCGTCCTCGCCCGCGTCATCGTCACCGAGCAGGCCCTCGGGGATGCTGACACGCTGGAAGAGCGGCGCGCCGGTCGCGAACATGGAGGCGGGAATGTGGACGCGGTAGTTTCCGGGCTGGAGCTTGTCGAAGAGATAGCGCCCGCCATTGGCGCTGACGGTGGTGACGACGGGCGTGTCCTCGCCGGGTGTCTGGGTGAACTGGTAAAGCTCCAGTGTGACGCCGTCGAGCCCCTCGCCGTCGTCGTAGCGCCCGTTCGAGTTGGCGTCCATGAAGACCATGTTGCCCGCGGCCAC
>DDQZ01000062.1:0-80131 GCA_002343505.1 Verrucomicrobiaceae bacterium UBA2429
CCGCGCAAATCGCGTGCCGGTCGCCCCCCCCCCCGCTCACGTCCTCCCGTCGGCGCCCCCTTCCGGGGAATCGGACAAGCCGTGTTCATGCGAGGGAAAACCACGAATGCACACGAATGAGCCCGAATTTTGGCGGCATCATGTCAGGTGAGCTCAAGCGCCGGGAGATCACCCCCGGGTGACGACCTCCCCTCACTCTGTTCTCCGCATGGATTCGTGTCCATTCGTGGTTCAACCGCATCGTTACGGCTAGGGGCGGGTTCGGGGCGGAGATAGGAAAGTCTCTCTCAAATCTGCGACGCCGACACCCAAAGTGAGCGTTTTTTTTATCTTTTAGGATTCACATCTTGGCAGCCATGCCCGTAAATCCGCAAAATGCCGCTTTTTACCCAAAAGCAGGCTGCATCACCCGCCTAACCTATGATGAACTCCCGCCTCTCCCGTCCTCTGGCCGCCATGGCCGGTCTTGCCTTGCTCACCCTGGGCGCACCCGCCTGGGCCGCGGTCATCCAGCACAGCCTGCCCACCCACGTCACGGCGGCGGACAGCATCGCCTCCTACACAGTGCCGGCGGGCACGGACCGCCTGCTGGTGGTGACGGTGTCGCACGCCGACACCACGGAGGCCTCGGCAGCCTCGGCGGTGACTTTCGCCGGGCAGCCGATGACGAAGGCGGCGGAGCGCAAGGACGGCTCCGCCGTGGACTCCATCTGGGTGCGGGCGATGGGCAACAATGCGGGGGCGGACACCGGCGCGGTGGTGGTGACACGCTTTCCGAGCATGGGCACGAAGCTCACAGCCTTTCTCTCGGCGGTGTCCTTCCGCGGGGTGGACCAGGCGACGCCGACCAATGGCGCGACCCATGGCACGAACCCGTCCGGGACCAATGTGGGGTCCACGCTCAATGTGACCAGCCCGACGGGGGACCTGGTGTTCGACCTGTGGGACGCGTGGAAGGCCACCACCTTCACCCAGGCGCCCAATGGCAGCCAGCTTGAGCAGCGCAACACGGGCGCCTTCGCCTTCAACACGACGACGGTGGCGGGCTACGGCGGCTTCGGCGGCTACGGGGTGTCCACCAAGGGCGGCAACGGCGGGGCCACCAGCATGGTCTGGACCTCGACGGCGGAGGCGATGATCCACGTGGCGTTGAACATCCGCGCCTCGGTAACGGTGGTCCTGCCGACGGTGCAGAGCCTGGCGGTGACCCGCCACAACTACTCGCGCATGCGCATGACGGCCAGCATCGTCAACAACGGCGGGGGCACCATCAGCGGGCGCGGGTTTGTTTATTCGAAGACTTCCCTCAACGGCACGCCGACCATAGGGGGGGCGAATGTGACCCAGGTGGTCTCGGCGGATGTGACCAGCAGCTTCGGTGGCTACGCCGAGGGGCTGGAGCCGGGCGTCAGCTACGTCGTGCGCGGCTATGCCACCAATGAGGCGGGCACGGCCTACTCGGTCTCCAACGCCGTCTTCACCACGGACAGCCCGGCGGGCGCGAACGTCTTCTTCAGCGGCGACGGGCGGGCGGCGGAGGACCTGGGGGAGACGGACAACGCGGGCGCGCTCGTCTGCCAGAAGGACAATCAAGTGGTGACGCTGGTCAACCGGGGGGACGCGCTGCGCGCCTCCCTCATCCGCCACACGACGGGCGGCGGGCTGGACACGAACTTCAGCGGCGACGGGCGGGTGGACCTCAGCGTGCCCTCCTCGGTGACGGACGCGCTGACGGGCATCACGCTGCAAAACGACCGCAAGATCGTGGTGGCGGGGCACTCCACCTTCGCCGATGGCACGCGGCAGGTGGTGGTGGCGCGCTATCTGGAGGCCGGTGTGCTGGACACCACCTTTGACACCGACGGCGTGGCCGTGATCAACGCGGCGAACCTGGAGCACGGCCTCACCGGCGCCAACGCCCAGGCCTTCGCCTCGGATGTGACGGTGCAGACCGACGGCAAGATCGTCGTCTCCGGCCGGGTGCGGCGCAATGCCGGCGGCAAGGACAACGGCCTGGTGCTGCGGCTCAACGCCGACGGCACGCTGGACAGCGGGTTCGCCGGCAACGGCGTGGCCAGCGTGGACACGGGGACGGCGGAAAGCAGCAGCTTCGCCGGTGTGGAGATGCAGCCGGACGGGAAGATCGTCCTGGGCGGCTCGCGGCAGAACGCCGGCTTTGATTTCCAGTGCCTGGCGGTGCGGCTGACGGCGGCCGGGGCGCTGGACACCAGCTTCGACTCGGACGGCATGGTGTTTTTCGATGCCAACACGCTGGAGGGCGGCGGCCACAATGAGATTGACCAGGTGATGGATGTGAAGCTGGCCCCGGACGGCGGCATCCTGCTGGCCATCCAGGCTGAGACGGCCTCCTTCAACCCGCAGTTCTTCCTGGCCAAACTGCTGAGGAGCAACGGCGCGCTGGACAACAGCTTCGGCGGCAACGGCGTGGTGGCCACCGGCGTGGCCGGCACCCCCTCGAAGCTGGACGTGCAGGGGGACGGGCGCATCCTCATGGCGGGGGGCAACAGCGCCTTCAACACGGCGGTGCTGCGCCGCCTGCCCGGCGGCGCGGCGGACACGACCTGGGACGGGGACGGCCTGTGGACCAGCACGCTAGCCTCGACGGCGCAGGGGCTGGGCCTGACACCCTTCGGGTTCGTATTCATCAGCGCGCTGGACAATGCCTTCACGGGCGGCAGCGCGCATGTGTTCGGCTTTTTCGGGGATCTCGTTTTCCCGGCGGACAGCACCACCCCGGCGGACAATGCGACGGGCGTGGATGTGAACGCCAGCCTGGTGCTCAACTACAACACGAACATGGTCTATAACAGCGGCAGCGTGCGCATCATCAACGCGCAGACCTTTGCGGTGGTGGAGAGCATCCCGCTCAACGACGCGCGCGTGACGGGACTGGGCACCGCCACGATCACCATCAACCCGGACGCGACGCTGGCGGGCGGCACCAAATACTATGTGGATCTGCCCTTCGACAGCCTGCGCACCTTCTCGTCATGGGCGCCGGCGCGGGGGCTGTCCAACACGGAGTGGGAGTTCACCACCGCCTCGGTCGTGACGCCGGTGACGGACCTCACCCTCACGCCCGGCACGCTGCCTGAGAACCTCGCCAACGCCAGCGCCGGCACGCTGACGGGTGTCGGCGGCACGCCCGGCTTCACCTTCAGCCTGGTCAGCGGCGCCGGGGACACGGACAACGCCAGCTTCCATGTGGACGGCAGCGTGCTGAGGATCACGCCCGCCGCCGACTTCGAGACCCAGAGCAGCTACAGCGTGCGCGTGCAGGCGCAGGACAGCGCCATGCAGACCTTCGCCAAGGCTCTGACGGTGACCATCACCAACGTCAACGAAGTCCCCAGCTTCACCAAGGGCGCCAACCAGGTCCACACCGCCGCCAGCGGCGCGCAGAGCGTGCCCGGCTGGGCCACGGCCATTGACGACGGGGACAGCACCGTGACGCAGGCGGTGAGCTTCGAGGTGACCCTCAACAGCAACCCCGGCCTCTTCACCACCGCCCCCGCCGTGGCGGCCAACGGCACCCTGACCTACACCCTCAGCGGCACGACAGGCGCGGCCACCATCACCCTGCGCATCCTGGACGACACCAGCATCGGCGGCCAGCCCGCGCAGGCCAGCGCCACGCAGAACTTCACCATCACCAACCAGCCCGCGCCAAACTATGTGGTGACCTACGCCGGCGGGCACCTCACCTGCACGGACATCAGCGGCAACGGGGACACCCTCGTTCTCCAGGAGAAGACGGGCGAGGCGGGCAGCGTGCGCCTCTTCGCCTCCGGGCGCACCTTCAGCGTCAACGGCGGCCTGAACACCAACTCCGAGACCGCGGCCTTCGCCACGGCGGACCTCAACAGCGTGACCCTCAACGCCGGCGCGGGCAATGACACGATCACCATACTCTCCAACATCACGGGCAGCACCCTGAACCTGCCCGGCCTGACGATCAACGGCGGCACGGGGGATGACCAGGTGAACTTGAGTGTCTCCGTCACCTTCAAGCCCGACGCCAGCCTGAACGTGGACCTGCAGGATGACGACGCCACCCCCGGCACGGACAACATCCTCACCGCCAGCAGCGTGCAGCTCCTGCTCTCCGGCACGGGCGGGGCGGACTTCAAAGCCAGCCGGCGGGTGGCTTTCGCCAGCGGCTCGGTGCTGGAGGTGGAGAACGGCAACATCCTCGTGGAGGCCAACCAGCAGGCCGTGGCCACGGCGGGGAGCTTTTCGGGGCAGGAGTTCTTGAACGCCCGGGTGGAGGCCACCGGCTCCGGCAGCGTGACCCTGCGCGGGCGCTCCGGCAATGGCGGCGCCTTCATCATGGGCGTGGCCGTGCGCGACGGCGCCCAGGTGCTGGCGGGCGCGGGCGGCATCGTCATCGAAGGCAGCGGCCAGGGCGGGCACACCAACGGCGGCAACTACGGCGTGAGCGTGGGCGCCGGCCTCACCCAGGCCTTGGTGAAAGCCGTCGGCGGGGACATCAGCATCACCGGCGTGGCCGGCTCCGGCGGCACCGCCAACCTGAACATCGGTGTGGTGGTGGAGGGGCAGGGCGAGGTGGAGGCCACCGGCGCGGGCAAGGCGACCCTGCACGGCACGGGCGGCAACACCACAGGCACGGGGCCGAACAACCACGGCATCTTCCTCAACGGCTCCGCCCGGGTGACGACGGAAAACGGCAAGCTGACCCTGACCGGCATCAGCGGCGGCGGCGCGGGCAGCACCACCAATATTGGCGTGAACCTGTTCAGCGCCCTCCTCGTCGGCCCCAGCGGCACGGGGGACCTGCAGATCACCGGCACGCCGGGCGGCGCGGGCGCGGGCGTTGGTGTGAATCTCACCAGCAACGCCCTGCTCAGCACCCCGGCAGGTGACATCACCATCTCCGGCACGGCGGCGCCGCAGGGCGGGGACGGGGTGAGCCTCGCGAACACGGTGAGCGCAAACGGCGGTGACATCAGCATCACCGGCGCGGGCGCCGGCACGGGGAATGGTCACGACGGCATCACGGCCAGCCAGCTCATCAGCACCACCGGCACCGGCAGCGTCACCCTGCACGGCACCGCCGCCCCGGCGGGGCACGGCATCGGTGTCACCCTGACCAACAGCACCAGCACCGTGCAGACCGGCGGGGGAGGCATCAGCATCACCGGCATCGGCGGCAGCGGCGGCACGAGCAATCTGAGCGCGGGCGTGCGCGTGGGCGGCCTGGTCTCCGGCCCCGCGCCAGGCGGCAGCCTCACCATCCACGGCACCGGCGGCAGCAACGGCCAGGCCTTCCCGCACGGGGTGGAGTTCCTCGGCGCCAACGCCGACGCCGCCACCTCCGGCGGCGACATCAGCATCACCGGCATCGCCGGGGACGCGGGCGCCGGGCAGGCCCACGGCGTGAACTTTACCAGCGGGGCAGGGGTCAACGCGGGCACCGGCAGCGTCACCCTCCACGGCACCGGCGGCGCGGGCACGGGCTCCACCGTTGGCGTGCAGGTCAGCGCCACCGAGGTGGCCGGCGCGGGCGGCATCCACATCACCGGCGCGGGCGGCGGGGGCACGGGCGCGGGCATCAACCTGCCTTCCATCCCATCCCTGGTCACGACCGGCGGGGACATCACCCTGCATGGCACCGGCAGCACCCTGGGCGGCGCGGGCATCGGCTATTCTGGCACGATTGACGCGGGCGGGGGTGACATCAGCCTCACCGGCATCAGCACAGGCACGGTGAACAGCCTGCACGGCATCGTGCGCACTGCGGCCTCCACCACCACCGGCACGGGCACCATCACCATGCACGGCACCGCCAGCCCGGACGGGCATGGCTCGGGGATTTTGCTTGGCGGCACAGCCCCGGTGACGACTGGCGGTGGCGGCATCTCCCTGACCGGCATCGGCGGCGGCGCCGGCACCACCTCAGGCAACTCGGGTGTCCTGGTGAACGGAGCCGTCATCAGCGGTCCCGGCGCGGGTTCCGCGCTGACAATCCACGGCACGGGCGGCGCCAGCACGCAGAACTTCCCGCACGGCGTTGATATCAACGGCAGCGGGCAGTTGCTCACCAGCGGCGGTGACATTGTTGTCACCGGCATTGGCGGGGCGAACAGTGCCGCGCAAGCCCTGGGCGTCAATATCCCCGGCGGTTCTCAAATCAGCGCGGGCGGCACGGGCGCGGTCACCCTCACCGGCACCGGCGGCGCGGCGGCGGGCAATTCGCAGTTCGGAGTCTTCTTCAACGGCGGCACGGTGTCCACCAACGACGGCCCCATCTCCGTCACCGGCACGGCAGGCGACCAAAGCGGCACCCTGAGCGGGAGCCGCGGCATCTACAAGTCCAGCGGGACCGTCGTCATCGTCGGCGGCGACCACGACCTGACGCTGGTGGCCGACAGCATGTCATTGGCGGGCAGCAACACGATCAACGCGGCGGGCAATGAAGTGATCATCCGCCAGAAGACCGCCGGCACCGCCATCACGCTGGGCGCGGAGGACACCGTCACCGGCAGCCCGCTGGTGCTCGGCTTGTCGGATGTGGAGCTGGACTGCTTCGTGGCCGACGAGGTGCGCATTGGCAATGCCGACACCGGCGCGATGACCGTGGCGGGCGCCATTTCCCCGCTGAGCTACCCGGTGCTGCGGCTGGCCAGGCCGGTGGTCTTCACCGACGGCGGCAACTTTGTCTCGGACATCACCTCGGAGACGGTCTTCGAGCGCATGATCGTGGACGGCGGCATCACCCTCCAGGACACCTCCACGATCACCGGCGCGGTGCTGGGCGGCTTCGTGCCCTCCGCCACGGCGGTGATCCCGGTCATCCAGGGCAACGACGGCGTGACCGGCGTCTTCACCGGCCGGCCAGAAGGCTGGCCCATGAGCCTCACTGGCCTGACGCGGCGCATGCGCCTGACCTACGCGGCGGGCGGCGGCAACCACATCGCCTTCTACAGCTCGCCCATCGTGGTGCTGCGCGGCAACGGCCAGGCCATCGCCAAGGGTGACGCCACGCCTTCCACCTCTGACCACACGGACTTCGGCGGCACGCTGACCGCGGGCAGCAACACGGTGGTGCGCACTTTTGAGATCCTCAATGACGGCCTGGCTCCGCTGACCGGCATCTCCCCCGCCGTGGACGCGGGCACGCCTGCGGGGGCCTTCAGCATCACTTTGCCTCCGGCGTCCGGCTTGACCTCCGGGTCGAGCACTTACTTCAGCGTCACCTTTGACCCGGCGGCCAACGGCATCCAGTCCAGCACGGTGACGGTGACGAGCGACCAGCCGCTCGACAGCCCCTACAGCTTCGCCATCCAGGGGGAGGGGACGTATCCCGAGATCACGGTGTATGACGGCACCGTCCTGGGCACGGAGCTGATGGATGACACGGGCGAGGTGGACTTTGGCGATGTGGAGCGCTCCACCACCGGGGCGGCGCGGCTCTTCACCATCCGCAACACCGGCACCGGCCCCATGAGCGGCATTGCGGTGACCAAGGGCGTGGACGGGCTGCCGGCGGAGTTCGGCCTGGATGTGGGCGGCCTGAGCGCCAGCCTGCTGCCGAACACCAGCACCACCTTCACCGTGGCGCTGACGCCTGAATCGCTCGGCCCGCGCGGCGCGGTGCTGGAGATCGCCAGCACGGACGAGGACGAGAACCCCTTTGAGGTCCACCTCATCGGCGAGGGCGTGCCGCCCGCGTTCGCGGCGGTGACGGACCAGTTCATGCTGCCCGACCAGGGTATGGACGGCGGCGGGCGCATCTACCGGCCGCTGACGGGGGTGATCAACCAGGACGGCTTCATCACCTTCCGCGCGCAGGGTGCGGTGGGCAGCGGCGGCATCACTGGCGCCAATGACAGCCTGCTGCTCAGCGATGTCTCCGGCGAGCTGCGCGTGGTGGCGCGCGAGGGCGGCGTGGTGCAGACCACGCCCTGGCAGACGCTGTCGGGCCTGTTCACCCACTTCGTGCTCAGCGAGGGCGGCGAGAGCGTGGCTCTGGACCGCGTCGCCGGCGCGCCAACCAGCACCGACTACGCCTACATCGGCTCGCCCGACGGTCTGGCGCTGGAGATCCTCAGCCGCGAAGGGGACGCCGCGCCAAGCGCGGGTGTGTTCAAGACCCACACCGCCAAACCGGCGGTGGACGCGCAGGGCAGGGTGTATTTCTCCGGCGACCTCAGCGGCGTCGGCATCACCACCAAGACCGACACAGGCATCTACCAGGAAAGCGGCGGCAGCGTGGTGGAGATCATCCGCGAGGGCGATGACGTGAGCGCGCAGACCGGCGACCCCGCCTGGCTCGGCGCGGTGTCGAACTATGTGGCCGCCGCCGGTGACGGCGTGGTCTTCACCGCCAGCCTCCAGAACCACCCGACGGATACCACCCAGAAAACCGACACCGCGCTCAATGCCGTGGTCATGGCGGGCAACGAGGCCGCGCTGGCCGTGATCGCGCGCAAAGGCGACACGATAACAGGCACAGGCAGCACGATGCGCACCTTCTCCGGCGTGGCGCGTGCCAGCGATGGCGGCCATGCCTTCACCGGCCTGCTCACAACAGGTGGCGGCGTGACCACGGCCAACGACCAGGTGCTGGTCTCCGAGCAGGGAGGCGCGCTGCATCTCGTGGCGCGTGAGGGCGTGACGCAGGTCTCGGGCGTGACTTTGACGAAGTTCGCCGACTTTTACGCCTGCGCCGGCGGGGTGGTGATCTTCGAGGCCAGCGGCGTGGTGTGCCGCTGGACGGAATCCGGCGGCATCGAGGAGCTGGCGCGCGCGGGCGCGGCAGCCCCCGGCATGGGCGGGGCCACCTTTGGCAGCATCGGCAGCCTGTCGGTGAGCGACGGCGGCGCGGTGGCGCTGGTGACACCGCTCTCCAACGGCCAGACCGCCCTGTGGCGCGCGCTGCCCGGCGGCGCGCTAAGCCTGGTGTCGCAGACCAGCGATGTCATCGTGGTGGATGGAACGCCGCAGACCATCCTGGGCATCTCCATCCACGCGCAGGGAGCGGGCACCGGCGGCGGAGGCGGAGGCATGGGCGCGGCCATCAACGACGACGGCTACCTTTTTGCCACCCTCTCCCTCGGCGGCGGCCAGCATGTGGCGCGGGTCTTCCCGTGAGGCGGGCTGCTCCACGCGGACGCGCTTCCCGCCACAAGCCTCATTGAGGAACGCGCCAGTCCAGACAGGCAGGTGTGTCTGTGCCACTGGCGCAAATCCACTGGAAGCCGGGTCATGGTTGCCGCGTTCACTGTCTCATGAAAATTCGTGGTTCCCTGGCCGGTGATGTGGCGCATGGCGCGTTTGGCTTTGCGCTGGTGGGTGTGGCGTCGTTTTCCATCTGGGCCTGCTGCGCCGGGTGGTTCCAGGGCAGGGGAGGGGAGCCGGCCATGTATGCCGCCATCGCGCTTGCGTTCCTGGCGCTGTCCGTGCTGGTGCTCGCGCCGCTGGCGGGTGGCGCTGGCAGGTTCATGCGCGCTTTTTATCCGGCTTTCCTGGCCTACGCGGTTTTGTGGAGCGCGGCCTGGTTCGCCATGCCGAACCGCGCGGGGGAGTGGACAGGCGCGGCCCTGGGCTGCCTGGTGTTTGCCTGGCTCTTGCTGCGCCTGCTCGGCCGCCGGGGCGGCTGGCTGGCGTCGGCGCTGGTGTTCTTCGCGCTGCACACGGTGGGTTACTTCGCGGGCAGTTGGGCCATGTATGACTACTGGCTGGGCGGGTTCAAGGCCGGGCAGTTCGCGGACATGACACGCGCGCAGGCGGCTCTCTATGCCAAGCTCTCCTGGGGGCTGTGCTACGGCCTCGGCTTCGGCGCGGGCATCGGCCTGCTCATGCACGGGGCGCGGCGGAAGGCGGCATGAAATCTGGCATTTGCCCCGCGCGGATTCCCTGCCTATTCTCGCGCCCTCATGGCCCTCGCAAAGATCACCCAAGTCACCGGCACCGCCGTTCACGTCCCAGGCTCCGACATTGACACGGACCGCATCATCCCCGCACGCTTCATGAAATGCGTCACCTTCGACGGGCTGGGCGAGTTCGCTTTCCACGACGTGCGCTTCGACAAGGATGGCAAGCCCGCCGGGCATCCCCTGGACGATCCGCGTTTCAAGGGCGCCTCCATCCTCATTTCCGGCAGCAATTTCGGCTGCGGCAGCTCCCGCGAGCACGCGCCGCAGGCCCTTTACCGCTTTGGATTCCGGGCCGTCATCGCGCAGAGTTTCGCCGAGATTTTCTTCGGCAACTGCACCACGCTCGGCATCCCCTGCGTCTGCGCCACGGCGGAGGACATCGCCCGGCTCGCCGCCGCCGTGGAGGCCAACCCGCGGATGGAAGTCGTCGTGGATGTCGCCAGCCGCCAGGTGCGCTTCGGCGCGGAGAGCATCCCCGTCACCGTGCCCGCCACCGCGCACGACGCCCTCACCAGCGGCCGCTGGGACCCCATCGGCGAGTTGCTGGAGGCCAGGGATGCCATCCACTCGCGCATGACCGCGCTCGGCTGGGTTTGAATCAGGTTTGATTGAGTCCGCCCCTTTCCAAGAGCCACACCGCCATGAGCCAAGTCCCCGCCCATCTCCGTTACCGCGACACCCATGAATGGGTGGACCCCGCGCAGGAAATCTCCCCCGTAGGCATCACCGATCACGCCCAGGCCGAGCTGACCGATGTGGTCTTTGTGGACCCGCCGAAGCTGGGTCCGGTGACTGCCGGCCAGCAGGTCTGCGTCATTGAGTCCGTCAAAGCCGCCAGCGACATCTACACACCCGTCAGCGGCGAGATCGTCGAGGTGAATGGCGTGCTCAGTGCCGAGCCCGGCCTCATCAACACCGACCCCTATGGCGCCGGCTGGATCTTTAAAATCAAGCCCTCCAGCCCGGACGAAGCCGCCGCCCTCATGGACGCCGCCGCCTACACCGCCCACATCGGGTGAGGGTTGAGATTGGCTGTCAGCCGGGCTGAAGCTGGTCTCTGACCGCGGCAAATGCCGCCACCGCCTTTTCCAAATCCGCGCGCGTGTGGGCGGCGCTCATCTGGGTGCGGATGCGGGCCTTGCCCTCGGCGACGACGGGGAAGCTGAAGCCGATGACATAAACCCCGCGCTCCAGCATGGCGTCGGCGAAGCGGGTGGCGAGCGCGGCGTCACCCAGCATGACAGGGACGATGGGGTGGGCTCCCAGAGCGATGTTAAAACCGGCCTCCGTCATGGCGGCGCGGAACCAGCGGGTGTTCGCCTCCAGCGTGTCGCGCAGACGGGTGCTGGTTTTGAGAAGACGCAGCGCTTCGAGCGTCGCTCCGGCGATGCTGGGGCAGAGCGTGTTCGAGAACAGATAAGGCCGCGAGCGCTGGCGCAGCAGTTCGATGATTTCTTTGCGCCCGCTGGTGTAGCCGCCGCTGGCTCCGCCGAGGGCTTTGCCGAGCGTGCCGGTCAGAATGTCCACGCGGCCCATCACCTCGCAGTGCTCATGCGTGCCGCGGCCTGTCCTGCCGATGAAACCGGTGGCATGGGAGTCGTCCACCATGACGAGCGCGTGATGTTTTTCAGCGAGGTCACAAATCTCGCGCAAGGGAGCGATGGTGCCGTCCATCGAGAACACGCCATCGGTGGCGATCATTTTAAAGCGCGCGCCTTTGGCATCGGCGGCGGCGAGTTGGGCCTCCAGATCGGCCATGTCGCAGTTTTTGTAGCGGTAGCGCTGCGCTTTGCACAAGCGCACGCCGTCTATGATCGAGGCGTGATTGAGTTCGTCGCTGATGACGGCGTCTTCGGGTCCGAGGATCGTCTCAAACAGGCCGCCGTTCGCGTCGAAGCAGGAGCCGTAGAGGATCGTGTCCTCCGTGCCGAGGAAGTCGGTCAAACTGGCCTCCAGTTCCTTGTGCAAACCCTGCGTGCCGCAGATGAAGCGCACGCTTGCGAGGCCGTAGCCCCAGTGCTCCAGCGCCTCATGCGCGGCCTGACGCACCTTCGGGTGCTGCGCGAGGCCGAGGTAGTTGTTCGCGCACATGTTGAGCACCGCAGCGCCGCCGTTCGCGCGGACGAGCGTGCCTTGCGGCGTGCTGAGCACGCGCTCGCGCTTGTAAGTGCCTGCGGCGCGGATGGCGTCGAGTTGGGCAGTCAGATGGTCTTTGAAAGTCGTGTTCATGGCATTCCATTCGTCCAATCCAGCACCACCTTGCCGCAGTTGCCGCTTTCCATGGCGGCGAAGCCCTTTTCGAACTCGGTGTAGTGGAAGCGGTGGGTGATGACGGGGGCGATGTTCACGCCGCTTTCAAGCATGACGCTCATTTGATACCAGGTCTCATACATCTCGCGGCCGTAGATGCCGTGGATGGTGAGCATGTTGAAGATGACCTTGTTCCAATCAATGGCGATTTGCTCGCTGGGGATGCCGAGCATGGCGATCTTGCCGCCGTGGCACATGTTATCAATCATGTCGCGGAAGGCGGCGGCGTTGCCGCTCATCTCCAGGCCCACGTCGAAGCCTTCCTTCATGCCGAGCTGCTTCTGCACATCGGCGATGGTTTCGTGCTTCACATTCACCGCACGCGTCGCGCCCATCCTTTTCGCCAAATCGAGGCGATACTCATTCACATCGGTGATGACGACGTGACGTGCGCCCGCGTGTTTGACGACGGGAATGGCCATGATGCCGATGGGGCCGGCTCCGGTGATCAAAACATCCTCGCCCATACATTCAAAGGCCAGCGCGGTGTGAACGGCGTTGCCGAAGGGATCGAAAATGCTCGCCACCTCCTCGTCCACGCCCTCGCGATGATGCCAGACGTTCGTCATCGGCACGCTGATGTACTCGGCGAAAGCGCCGGTGCGGTTCACGCCGATGCCGACGGTGTCTTTGCATAAGTGACGGCGTCCGGCGAGGCAGTTGCGGCATCGCCCGCAGACGACGTGGCCCTCGGCGCTGACGATTTCGCCGGGATGGAAGTCATTCACATTGCTGCCGATGGCGACGACCTCGCCGACGAACTCATGCCCGACGACCATCGGAACGGGAATCGTCTTCTGCGCCCAGGCGTCCCATTTATAAATATGGAGGTCCGTGCCGCAGATGCCGGTTTTGCGGATCTTGATGAGGACATCATTGATGCCGACCTGCGGCTCCGGGACATCCTGGAGCCAGAGACCGCGTTCGGCGTGCGCTTTGACGAGTGCTTTCATGGTGTGTTGAACCCGGCCATGAATGGCGAGTCCTTCGAGGGCTGCAAGCAGGAATTCCAAAATATCGAAATATAATCCAATATACAGGATTCGATTCGTCGGGGTTGCCATGAACGCCTCCAGTTTACTCGCGCCGCACCTCCAGCCGCATCAACTGCCGCGGCACCGCCCCGAAGGGTGTGTTGCCGCGCACGGTCACGGTTTCGGTGCCGTTGTCGTGATGTTCACGGGACACCTCCGTTGTGTGCAGGCCGCCGCTTCGCCAGATGACTCCGTCGTCGGAGACCTGGACTGTGTAAAACAGGTCCGACTCGATCGGGCGAGTGTAGCGCAGGGTGATGAAGTTCCCGTCCGCTGTCCTGCCCGCGATTGGCAGGCCGCCGACCTGGGCATTGTTGGGATCAAGGGCGAGTCCGAATTCCATCGCCTCGCTGATGCCGTCGCCGTCGGTGTCGCCGTCAAAAGAAACGGATTCGGGGTTGCCCGGAAAATGGACGCGCAGCCATGCGTCGCTGGGACGGTCGTGCAAGGTGACCATGCCTGAGGTTTGCGCGCCGAGAGTGTAGGCGGCATCCGGCAGCAGGGTGAGGATGATGGTTTCCGCGCCTTCAGGCAGCGAGTCGGCCAGTGGCAGCACATCCACGCTGAGGGTGGCTTGATCCGCCTCGAAATGCAGGGGACTGGCGGCGTTGAGCAAATAATCATCGCCCTCGGTGGCGGTGCCGCTGATGGAAAAGAGCACGTCCACCGCCTGCGTGGCATCGGACCGGGTGATCTGGAACTGGCCCGGGATGAGGCCGAACTCCTGCGCGGTGGGCGCTGTGACCGAGAGGTTCACACCCGGCGGCAGGGGGCGGCTGCGCGGATCTGCGGGATCGGTGCCGGCCGCGATTTCATCGGCATCGCTGACGCCGTCGCCGTCGAAATCCGAGCCGCCAGGGCCGCTGGTGACATCATCAATGGTGTGGATGTCGTCGTTGGGGTCGGTGTCCACGATGAGCAGCTCGTCAATGTCATTGATGCCGTCGCCATCGCGGTCGGTGAAGACGAGTCCGTCCGTGCGCGAGATGATGAACTGGCGCAGCTCGGGCTGGGCGCCGGGAGCATGAAAGCGGGTGAAGACGGTGGCGTGCCCCGACGGGCTTTGCACCACATCGGCCAGGGTGTACCGGCCCACCGAGTTCCGCGTCACCTCCAGCGGCTCTTGGCTGACGGCGGCAAAAGTGCCCGCATTCAGCAGCGCATAACGCAAGGCGCCAGCCGGGCCGTCCGTCCAGGCGATGAGAATCCGGCCCGGACTGCCTCCGACAGCCGCCCCGCTGATGCCGTCGGGCGTCTCGTCGGCATAAACCAAGGGGCCGGCGAGCAGGCTGCCGAAAAAGAAACTGCGTGTCTGGATTCCACCCGCCTGGGGCAAAGACAGGATCACAGCAAGGCCGCCTGACTCAATGACCGCGACACCAGGATTCACCGGTGTGGTGTTGGTGGCGATGGCGCCCGGCGCGCCGCCGGACCAGGAGAAGACTTTCAATTCATCCGCCGCATTGGTGAAAGCCACCGTCACACCACCTGAGACTCCGGCGGCATCAAGGGACAGTATCTCCTGTGACGCCGCCAGTGTCGCGGGAGCTGACCAGCCTGAGACCGTGGAGTAGGTCATGCCGGAGATGGACTGCAAAGGTGACCCTGGAAAGCCTTCCCGCATCAGATACACCAGCGAGTTGAATGTGCCGCTGGTCTCCAGGTGGAGGGTGTCAGCCACTCCGGCGAGCACGGCTGCCGTGGCAGGCGCTGACCAGGTGACGCCGCCGTTTGTGCTGGTGGAAAAGCGGATCGTCGAACCTGCGCCCGGCGAAGCGAGGTCCGCGGCCGCAATGGAAGTCCACACCGCCAGGAGAGTGCCGTTGGAAAGCCGGGCGGCATCGGCGGCCACGATGCCGTCCTCATCGCCAAGGGTGACTGGCGTTCCCCAAGTCGTTTCATTGACCCGGACGGCTGCGCGCAGCAGCATCCGCCCGGTCATTGGGTCAATGTCAGGGAAGACCATGAGGTCGGGGGTTCCGGCGGCGATGCGGTGCGTGTCGCGCGCGGAGAGGAGAATACCGCGGGCAAGCTGGGGGGAGGCACCCAGCCAGGTGGCGGGCGGCTCATCCGCCAGCGAGCGGGAAGTGAATGTGACGCTCAACGGCACGAGATCGAAGCGCGACTCTGTGCTAAACTGGTAGGAGAAAGGAATGTCGAAGAACGATATTTTCTCCAACCGTGTCAGCACAAGGTCGGCAAAGGCCTGGAAGGTGGCGCGTATCTCGCCGCGCACTTCCTTGAAGACGGGCCAGTAACCGTCGGGGTTGAAGGTCAGTTGCAGCGCGGGCAGGTCCTCCCCCTCGGCGATGGGAATCTTCACTTTGCTGCCTTGAAGGGAAAGGTTGACCGAGGCACCGGCGAGTTCGCCGATGGCTGCCTCAATGCCAATGCCGAGATGGAAAAGCAGGCTGGTGGACTGGCTGAACGCCGTAGCCGGAACGCCGGGCTGCACCACCTCGCGCCCTCCGAGATAATGACCCTTTTCCGGATGAGAAAATGATCCCGGGACGCCGCTGCCTGCTGCGACGATTTGCGGACGCCGCGTGGTCCAGGTGCTGACCACGTCGAATCCCGCCGCCGCTCGCGCGAGGGCGTCCACCTGGAATTTTTTTCCGGACAACCTGTCCGCCACTCGGAACAAGGGACCCACTTTTGGGATGAGCTTGATGTGCGGCTTGAGATCGTAGCGCGTCTCGATCGCGGCGCCGAACAGGAAGCGCGACTTGGTGAGAAGCTCCAGGGGCTCCGCCTCGGGGTCGAAGATGCCGGTATTGGAAAAGCTGGCGGAGCCGATGAAGTGGCGCTTCTGTTTGATGCGTTGCTTTTGCCGCTCGGTGAGACGCGCGGGTTTGAACAGGCTGGCGTCCACGGCGTCGGGTGTGGCCGTGCCGCGCGCTTCAAAGAGCACGCTGCCGTCTGTCCCGTCCACAACGACATCGAGCGCCACCTCCAGCGCGCCACCGATGGTGTCGGTGACCATGCCGAGAAAACCCTCCGCTGAGACACTCTGCCCTTCATTCCACTGGGTGTTGCCATTATAGGCGTATTTGAGGTAGCCCTCCTCCGGCCTGCCGGGCAGGCCCACGCTGATGACGCCGTTGGTGATGCGCTTGGGTTTGAACTTGCCGGACATGTGCTTGTCGAGCGCGCGCCTTTGCAGCAGCGGCGAACCGGCGAATTTTTTCGTCAGTGCCATGGCATCCGCGATGGCCGCCATCCAGGCGGGAGGCCGGAGGGCGCGCAGAGTTTTGGCGCTGTCCGCCTCTGTGTAAGTGATCTGGTGAAAGCTCAGCGCGCCGTGCTTGGTCTCCACCACGATGACCGGAGAAAACCTGCCCGGCGGCAGTGTCCACAGTTTCAACTGCCCGCTGGCTGTGGTGACATGCGTCATTGGATCGGTCATCATGCTGGTGGCGATCCTTGAAATGATGTGGAAGCCCTCAAGCGGCGTGCCGGTCCCGTCTTTATAGCTCTGCGTGGTGATTGTGTCCCACCAGGCCCTTCGCGCCAGCACCTTTGCCGGGTCGGGATCGGGCATGTAGTCGAACATTCCCTCCTCGCCGGCTCCCTCGCCTCCGGTGCCGGCG
The DNA here is from genome assembly GCA_002343505.1 of Verrucomicrobiaceae bacterium UBA2429. Classification (GTDB taxonomy): domain Bacteria; phylum Verrucomicrobiota; class Verrucomicrobiia; order Verrucomicrobiales; family Verrucomicrobiaceae; genus Prosthecobacter. The sequence continues at coordinate 16,855 of DDQZ01000062.1, forward strand.
GCATCCGAGCTTTCGCGCGGGAACAGCCTCGGGTCCACAATCGCCACCAGCGCGATGCCGTCCTTGAGCGTGCGCTGGGTGCTGCCGCCGGGAGTGCCGTCGGCGTTGTCGAAATTCAATTCCTCAAAGTTGATCTCCGCGGCGGGAGTGGCGGTCGCCGTCCAGGTCGCCGTCAGTTCATCCACGGCGCGTCCCAGCTCTCCCAGGGGGCCTTTGGAGGAAAAGGACACATTGCTCAAAAACAGGCCGTAGCGGTTGATCTCAGCCTCCACTGCGGGAGCGGGCAGGGGTTCGAGCCGCAGGTCGAGCACGAGGCTGCCGTTGAGTCCGATGGCAGGGTCCGCGCCGCCAAAACGCAGCCGCCTGGGTTTGAATCCGGGCGCGCTGACATCCACAAAAAAAGCCGGGGTTTCCAAAGTGGACGGCATGACAAAGGCGCCGTTGTCGTCTGTGACTTTGGCGGGGAATCTGGCGTCGCCAAAGCGGTCCCGCAGGCGGATTTTGGCGCCTGGGATCGGTTCGGCGGCGGCATTGTCCACTTTGACGGTGCCTGAGAGGTTGAGCGCGCGCCCCATCTCGGCCACAATAAGCACGGCGTTGTTGAACACGCCCGAGGTGATGACGCCGTGCCTTTTGTAAAGCCACACGCCGGCGGGGTCGGTGGCCGTGGTGAGTGTGAGAGGGCCGGTGTACTGGCCGGGCACGCTGATGCTGCCCGCGTCGAAGATGGAGCCGCCGAGGTTGAATTTGATTCCGGGTATTTCCACGTCCGGAGCCTCGCGGCTCACTGCCTTGAGGGTGATTGCGGCTGTCATCACGGGTGGATGCGGAGTCACATTGTTTGATGGTCCCCCGACGAAAATGGTCAGGTCTTCAGGTCCAGTGCCAGCGCTGCCTGCGAACCACAGGCCGGAAGGATCGCGCTTCCAAAAATCAAAGCTGCCCAAGGGCCGCCGCGCCGCCGCGAACAGTGCTCCGCCAGCATAGGCGGGGCGTATGAAGTCAAAGTGCGGGGCGGAATCGGTCCCGGCGTCCACATACTGGGGAGGATCAAGCTCCTCGTCCCAAACTTTCCGGCGCAGGGTCATCGGTGGCGAGGCCTTGTAAGCCGCGTCAGCCGGCACGCCGGTGGGCCATGTCTGGTACATGAGCACCGGATTGTAAAAAAAGAAAGCGCCTGGCGGGCCTCCCGCCGGGTAGTTCGCTCCGGGATACTCCGGCAGCCCCGGCAGTGTCACCGTCTCCGGCGTGCTGCCGGGCAGAAGGGGAAACGCCTCGATGTCGAAACGCGGATGCGTGCCCGTCCATGTCCAGGTGCCGGGCATGACATTGGCGAACTCCACCACCAGCCGGCCGCCGCGGCTAAGAAGGCTGCCCGTGATGGTCTGGCTGCTGCCCGCTTCGGTGATCTCGAAGACCGGCGGCACCGCCAGCAACTCCACGAACTTCGCCGTCTGCGGCGCGCTGAACGGCACGGGGATGCTGGTCACAATATCCTGGGTGGGGTTGTCTCCGGTGAGCACCACATCGAGCGCGAGCGTGGTTCCTTTTTTGTGCGCATAAAGGTCTATGCGATATTCGCGGTCCGAGTTGATGACTAGCGGGTCTCCCAGCGCAGCGTCCGGAGGAGCCGGCGAGGATGAGGCCCCGCTGATCACAGGCCAGCCCTGGCGGCGCGGGTCAACAGCCATGTCGTGTTGCACGAGAATGTGGCTGCCGAGGTAATCTGTCATCGAGGGCACGGCGAACCCGTAAAGGCCGGGATTCACGACAAAGACCAGGTCGCCGTTTTCATCCGCCCCACCTGTCACATGATCTCCATCCATGCCCATGAGCACCTCCGCTTCGTGAGGCTGGTAGATCGGACGGCGCAGCACGAAGTCATTGCCGCCGCCGGTGGTCATCTCGCCCATCGAGTCCGCCTTGAACAGCCTGGCCCTTACGATGGCGCGGCGCACCTCCAGCAGCAGTTCCTCTTCCGTGGTGAGACCGTCCACCAACTCCACTGTCTCCTCGGCGGTGAAATGCGGCGCGGGAGTGGTTAGTGGATCGTCCGGTTCGAAGCGGTCGCTCACACGCACCTCATACCGGCCGGGCAGCAGATTCGAAAACAGCCTCTCCTCCGGCGTCACGCCTGCGTCCAACTGGCGGCGGATGCCCTCCGCGTTTGTCTGCGCGACGCCGTCGAGCCTCACCTCGATGCCCTCGTAAAACTCGTTCGTGTCGTAGGCCGACTTCAACGTCAGCAGCAGCGCGGTCGGCTCGATCACCGCCTGCAGCACCTCGGCGGCTCCAGGCTGCCTGCCGGGAAGGTCATCCGTCACCGCCGCAGGCTCCAGAAACGTGTCCGTCAACTCATAGCCCGGCCGCTTGATGCGCGCGCGCCAGTGGATGGGCGCCAGGTTGTGAAAGCTGACCTCGCCCGCGTCATCGGTCGCCATCTCCCGCGGTGGTATCAGCACCAGTTCATGATCGTCCGGACTCACCCCGGTCAACTCGACGACCATGTTCTTTAGCGGGCCGTTTTGCTCCGTGGTTGGGTCCATGCCTTCCACGCGCAGTTTGATGGTCTGCGGCACATGTTTGAGCATCAGGCCCGCCAGATGCGGACTCGACACCGCCATCTTCGCCGTGTGCCCGCCTGCCTTCGGGTAGCTCTCCCAGCCTGGGCGGCGCTGCGCCCCCGTGTTGAAAGCGAATGTGTAATAACCCGCAGTGATGCCATAAAACGAGAAGTTCCCCGTCGCGTCCGTTTTCACGGTGACGGGCGGGTCCGGTGTCAGGTCAGTGGCGCTGTCATAGCGGATGATCTCCACCGGAATGTCCGGAATTTTCCAGTTCGAGGCCGCGTCAGCCACTTCGACATGAATTTCCACCGGCGTCACGCCTGGTAGCGGCGTCAGCGCGAAGTTTTCGTTCATCGTCAGCCCTGCCACCACCACCGCACGCTCCACCGGCGTGTGACCGCCCAGCGCCGCCCGCAGCCTTTGCGCGGCGGCAGGCACGTCCCTGATTTCGTAAAAGCCGAACAAGTCCGTCACCGTCTCGAACTCCGGCGTCCCGTCCGCCGGTTCCGCGTCCACCGTGACAGCCGCCCCTGTCAGCGGCTCGCCGGTCGTGGCGCTTGTCACCTGGCCTTGCAGGGTGGCCGCGTCCGTCCGCGCGGCAATGACCGCCAGCATGGCAATCACCAGCCCGCCCTGCATGAATGCGCGGATTTTCATGCATTGAGATTAACCAATCTTGCCGATTGATGGAAGAACAATTTTTCACAGCGGATCAGGCGAGGCTTGCAGGCTGACAATGGCTCCTGCGGCGGCTCCAGGCAGTAAATCAACGGATGCTGGCGCCACTCCGCAGCCAAAACGCTTGACCCCGCCTTGCGCAGGGGCTTACTGGCGCGGAATCACAGCAGCGCTCCGTTTATCAATGGCTGAAATTTTTTCACACCGCTCCAGACGCCCCGGCAAAGCCGGGAAACTAGCCGGACTGGCCTTTGTGGCGGTGGTTTTCCTGACTGGAGCGGCGCGTGCTTTTGACACCGTCATCCTGGACGCGGGCCACGGCGACCATGATCGCGGAGCCTCCATAGGCTATGTGTATGAGAAGCACCTCTGCCTGGACACCGCGCGGCGGGTGGAGCGCCTGCTCAAGCAGGCCGGGCTGAAGGTCGTGCTGACTCGCTCGACGGACGAGTTCATCACACTGCAAAACCGCGCGGACATGGGCAACAGCCGCCGCAACGCCATCTTCGTCAGCATCCACTACAACTACAGCCGGGGCGGCTCCGGGCATGGCGTCGAGACCTTTTATCACTTTGAAAAAAGCTACCTGCTCGCCGCCTACATCCAGGCTTATCTGCTGAAGTCCACAGGCCTGGCAAATCGCGGCGTGAAGCACGCCAGCTATTTCGTCATCCGCAAGACCACCCGCAACCCCGCGGTGCTCGTGGAGTGCGGCTTCGTCAGCAACTCCGCCGAGCGCCAGAAGATGATGGACGGCGCTTTCCGGGCTAAAATCGCCGAGGGCATCGCCCAGGGCATTGTCGGCTACAAACGCTCGCGCTGACCCATGCCACTCACATGCCGGGAGATGCAGGATGGAGAGGCGCGCGCCTTTGAGGCCGGAGTGGATGCGGCGGACTTGATGGAGGCGGCGGGGCAGGGGATCGCACGGGTGATCCGCCAGTTCTTTCCCGCGCCGGGAACCGCAGTGCTTTTTCTTGGCGGCGGCAACAACGCGGGCGACGCGCTCGTGGCCGGGCGCGAACTGGCGCGCGCGGGCTGGACGCTGCTGGCGCGCCTGGCTGTGGAGCCTGAGAAAATGAAACCGCTGCCCGCCGCGCATTGGAGCTCGCTGCGAGGTGTGGCGCGCATCACGGCGAATGACGAAATCACCGCCCAGGGGACCTTGATCTGCCTCGACGGGCTGCTGGGCATCGGCTCCAGTGGTCCCCTGCGTCAGCCACTCGGCGCGCTGGCGGCGGAGATGAACCGGCTGCGCCTCAGCCACGGCGCGTTCACCTTCGCGATGGACATGCCGAGCGGTCTGGATGGCGACACGGGGCTGCCCGCGCCGGATGCCGTTGTTGCCGATGTCACCGCAACCCTTGCGTGCCCCAAGGCGGGCCTCTTCGCCGACACTGCGGCGAATCATGCAGGACGCCTCGCCCTCGTGCCGCTGCCGTCGTTGGCGCCATTTCTGCCGGCTTTCACAGGGCCTGAGCTGCTCGTGCCAAACCTGCTGCGCCCCTGGCTGCCGAGACGGCCCTTTGATTTTCACAAGGGCCAGGCGGGACGTGTCGGCGTCATTGCCGGATCGCGCGGCTTTTACGGTGCCGCCGTGCTCGCCTGCATGGGAGCGCTGCGGGGCGGGGCGGGGCTCGTCACGCTCCTGGTCAAGGAGGACGGTTATGAAGCTCTCGCGCGCATGACGCCGCCGGAGGTGATGGTCCGCCAGGTGCGCGACTACCGGAAGGCGCTGGAACTTCGCCTCGACGCCCTCGCGCTCGGCCCCGGCATCGGTTTCGCCCACGAGGAGGAAATTCTCGGCCTCATTCAAGAAGCTCCCATGCCCGCCGTGGTGGATGCCGACGCATTGACACTCCTGTCGCGCACCTCTCTCGCGCCTTTAAAAAATGCCGCGGCTCCGCGCCTGCTCACCCCGCATCCCGGTGAAATGGAGCGCCTGTGCGACCGGCTCAAGCCCCGCCTGGAGACGGCGCAATCCTTTGCCGACGCCCACCCCGGCCACACCCTCCTGCTCAAAGGCGCGCGCACGGTCATCGCCACCTCGGGTCATCCGGCCTTGTTCAACACCACCGGCCATCCCGGCATGGCCACCGGCGGCATGGGGGATTTGTTGACGGGGCTGTGCGCGGCTCTGCTTGGCCAGGGTGTTGAAACACATCGCGCGGCAGGTTTGGGCGCCTGGTTGTGCGGACGCGCCGCGGAAATCGCTGCGCTGGATCAGGCGCAGGAGTGCGTGATTCCGAGCGACACGGCGGCACAAATGGGCCGTGCCTGGCGTGAATTGCGCTGCGGGGATGCGTTTTGACGGGAAAAAGCCCGTTGCAGGCGATGCGCGAGGCGGCTATCAACTGCCGCGAAATCACCCCCTTTGAAACAAGCCCTTATGAAAACCGCCGCCGTCCTTCTCGCCGCCCTTGGTTGCATCTTCTGCGCCGCCTCGTGTGACAGTCATACCTTTGAAAGCACCCAGGTGCTGCATGAACGCATGCACAAGGCCCACGGCGAGGATCATGGCGGCGGTCACGGAAAGGCGGACGACGCCCACGGCGAAAAACCTGCCAGTCATTGATACCTTTCACGTCCTTCGACGGGGCGTTCTCACGTTATCAGGATCTTTCGTCCTGCCCGGCATGAGCCTGTGGCAAATTGAGCTTGGCACCCGCCGCGCCGCCTGCTCTAAATAGCGCGCCTTCCACGCACGCACTCCCGACGCATGACACCGGACTCACCCGCCCCCACGCCCAGCAGGCGCCGTGTGTTCGTTTCCAGGCTGCTGAGCACCCTCATCCTCTGGGCGGTCATCGCCGCCGCCGTGCAGTGGAACCGGCCCTGGGTGCTGGTGCTGCTCACGGGATTCTTCGGCGTGGCCGGCGCCTTCGAATACTACCGCCTCCTGCGCAGCGGCGACCACGCGCGCTCCTTCACCCTGCTCGGCCTCTTCATCTGCCTCGCTTACTGGGCCACCATGACGTGGTGGGCTGTGCGCCAGCACAGCGCCGCGCCCATGTGGCTGGATCTGGCCGCGCTGACAGGCAGCGTGCATGGGGCCTTCCTGCTTTGCTACCGGCACCAGCTTGAGGGCGTGGTGACGCTGCAGCGCATTTTCCACACCGTCTTCGGCGTCGTTTACACCGTCATCTTTTTCGGGTTTATCGTGCGGCTGATGTATTTCAAGCCGGACGGCAATGGCATGACCGGCCTCTTCCTGGTCATCTTCCTGGTCATGGTGACCAAGTTCAGCGACATGGGGGCGTATGCTTTCGGTGTGCTATTCGGCAGGCACAAAATGATCCCGCACATCAGCCCGGCCAAGTCGTGGGAGGGACTCGGCGGCGCTTTTGTCGGATCGTTTTCGGCGGCGGCTGTGCTGATGCTTCTGGCGCCGCACCGGCTGGAGCCTTTGAACTGGGCCCACGCCATGGTGCTGGCACCCGTCCTGTGCGCCACAGCTGTCACGGGCGACCTGGCCGAGTCCGTGCTCAAACGCTGCACCCGGATCAAGGACAGCGGCCACAAATTTCCCGGCATAGGCGGCATCCTTGACCTCACCGACAGCCTGCTGTTCACCGCGCCGGTGTTTTATTTTTATCTGGCGGCCATCACCGCATGATGGCAGGGGAAAAATCAGCCAGATGAATCAAGCCGCCCCGCTCCCTCCCCGCCGCCGAGTCCTCGTGCTCGGCTCCACGGGCAGCATCGGCACGAGCGCGCTAAAGGTGTGGCGTGAGATGCCGGAGCGCATGGAGATTGTCGGACTCGCGGCGAATCAAAGCGTGGAAACCCTCGTGCGGCAGGCGATCGAGACAGGCGTGCGGCACGCGGCATTCACCGATGCGCAAGCCGCCGCCAAGGCACGCGCGCTGCTGCCTCCTGATGTGACCGTTCATGAAGGCGCGCAGGGTCTCGTGGACCTCGTGCGCGCCACCGGGGCCGACCTCGTGCTCATCGCCATTGTAGGTGTCGGCGGTCTCGCACCCGCGCTTGCCGCCATTGAGGATGGCAGGCATCTGGCCGTGGCCAGCAAGGAAATCCTCGTCATGGCTGGCGAGGCGGTCATGGAGGCCGCGCGGCGCAGAGGGGTTCATGTCCTGCCCGTGGACAGCGAGCATAACGCCATTTTTCAATGCCTCGAAGGCCGCGGCGCCGGGGAGGTGCGGCGCCTCCTGCTCACCGCCAGCGGCGGCCCCTTCCGTACTCTGCCTGCGAGCGAGCTGGAGCGCGTCACTGTGGCGCAGGCCTTGAAGCACCCGACCTGGAGCATGGGCCGGAAGATCACCATAGACAGCGCCACGCTCTTCAACAAAGGCCTGGAGATGATCGAGGCGCGCTGGCTTTTTGACGTGCCCATGAGCCGCGTCGAGGTCGTCGTGCATCCGCAGAGCATCGTCCACAGCATGGTTGAATTTGTGGACAACAGCGTCATCGCCCAGCTCAGCCATAGCGACATGTGCTTCCCCATCCAATATGCCGTCACCTGGCCCGGCCGCGCGCCGAACAATCTGCGTCCGCTCGACTTCGCCACGCTTGGCTCGCTGACTTTCGAGGTGCCGCGCGTGGACGACTTTCCCGCGCTCGCGCTCGCCCACCACGCCGGCGAGACCGGCGGCACCCTGCCCGCCGTGATGAACGCCGCCAACGAGGTCGCCGTGGAGGCATTCCTCCAGGAGCGCATCTCATTCCCCGCCATCTGGCGCATTGTCGCCGCCGTCATGGACGCGCACCAAACGCAGAAGAATCCAAGCCTGGATGCCCTCATCGAAGCCGACGGCTGGGCGCGCCTCGCCGCCGCGGAGCGCGTGTAGGCGCGCCCGCAAAAGCGCCGGGTTGATGCCCGCCCGCGCCGGTTTCCCCGCAATTATTGCGGGCGCGCCTGCGGGGCGAAAATTCCCCCGAAAGCCGCTTGGCACCGCGTCCCGATGGCTTAGCATCCGGCGAATCCGATCAAAGCCATGCCGACCGACGACTCACCCACACCACCCGCCGGACCTGAAACCACTCTTTGGACAGGCCACAGCTCCCAGTGGATGCACTTCTGGTATTATCTTTTCTGCCTCATCCTTGCAGGAGGCGTCATCGCGGCGTCCGTGATGTCCGCGGGCATCGCCGCCGCGGGTTTGATCGTGCCGCTGCTGATGTGGATCATCCGCTGGTGGATGACCAAATGCACCAGCTATGAACTGACCACCCAGCGTCTGAAAATTGACACCGGCATTCTCAACCGCCGCCATGACGAGCTTGAGCTTTACCGCGTGAAAGACTACGCAATGGATCGTCCGCTGTTCCAGCGCATCCTTGGACTTGGAACTCTGACCATGCTCACCTCCGACGCGACCACGCCTTCCGTGACCCTCAAGGCCATCCGCGATGTCATGGACGTGCGTGAAAAACTCCGCGCCGCCGTGCAGGCTGAGCGCGACCGCAAGCGCGTGCGCGAACTCGATGTGGACGGTGGCGGCGCGTCGCTGGGGGCTTGATCAGATTTTGATCTCCCAACCCGCGCGGTAGCTTCTGGACCAGAAGTTCAGCGCCTCCGGATTGTCGAGAATCTTGCCTGTCCGGGGATCGCAGCGCACCACAGTGTTGCTGCGGTAGGCCATGTTCGCCAGGTGGCACATCATGGTGCTCTTCTGGCCCTCATCAATGGGGCTGTTGAGCCTTGCGTTGCCGCGGATGGCCTCGATGAAGTTGCCGAAGTGCGCCGGATCACCGCCGCCAGCACCCTTGCCTTTGCTGACCTCGGCGCCTTTCGGATCATGGACCGTCCAGGTGTCGCGTCCGGCGGCCATGGTGCCGTTGTCGCCATAGAAGATGACCTCCGAGAGCGGCTTCTCCGCAGCGCGGGCATGGCAGGAGCTCTGCACCCATTCGATGCCGGCGTGGCCGAAGTCGAAAACGGCGTTGCCCGTGTCCGGCGTTTCCTGGGGGTCGTCATAAAAGTAGCGGCCGCCATTGTAGGTGACCTTCACCGGATACTCGCCTTTGATGCCCCAGCGCAGAATGTCAATGGTGTGGATGGCATTGTTGCCCATCTCGCCGTTGCCCCAGTGCCAGAGCCAGTGCCAGTCGTAGTGGGCGAATTTTTTCAGGTCGCGCCCCGGCTCGTCCGGCACCGGTCCCTGCCAGAGATTCCAATCCAGATCGGCGGGCGCGGGGATGGCGAGCGCGCCTGTCTCCTTGCGCGAGTTGTAGTAAAAGCCGCGTCCGTAGCGCACCGTGCCGATGGCGCCGCCGTGCAGGGCCTCGATTGCCTCCTTCATCCAGGTGCGGCGCTGGTTGCCCATTTGCACGAGCTTTCCCGACTTTTGAGCGGCCATGACGAGCAGCTCGGCCTCGCCCGCGTTCTGGCTGCCGGGTTTTTCCACATAGACGTGCTTGCCTGCTTGCAGTGCCATGACGGCGGCGGGTGTGTGCCAGAAATTCGGCGTGGCGATGAAGACGGCGTCCAGTTCCTTGTCATCCAGAAAGCTGCGGAAATCCTTCACGCCGTGGCAGGACACCTCCTGCTTGTCGGCCACGACCTTGAGGCCTTTTTCCAGGCGCGCAGGGTCCACCTCGGCCAGGTATTTGATCTCCACGTTTGGCAGGGCCAGCAGCGCCTGCACATGACCCATGCCGCGCCCGAGTGCTACGACAGCCACCTTGATCTTGTTCGCGGCTTTGTCGGCGGCGCGCAGGCGGGGCAGGGTGGAGAGGGCGGCACCGAGGCCGAGGGCGGAGGATTTCTGGAAAAGGTCGCGGCGATTCATGAGGTCATGAAATCGCCTGCCCGCCTCCGCCTCTATCGCCGTGAATGACACCGGCTCCGATACTTTTCTGCGTTCCTCCGGCGGGCTGGCGGAGAGGGTGGGATTCGAACCCACGGTGACCTTTCGGCCACGCCGGTTTTCAAGACCGGAGCCATAAACCACTCGACCACCTCTCCAGGCGCGGTTGCGCGGCGGCATAGTATCGCATCGCCGCAGGTTGCAAAGGGCAAGTTCGGTTCCTGTCTGAAATGCCGTCTTGCGATTCCAGGCCGTCTGGCAAAAACTCCGCGCCACCATGAGCCAGCCCGCCTCCCCGACTGAAATCACCCGCCTGCGCGACCTGACGCCACACCAGACCCGCTCGGGCATCGCCGCCTGGCTGGGGTGGATGTTTGACGGGCTGGACATGCATCTTTACACGCTGGTGGCCACGGCCTTCGTGGCGCAGCTCATGCTGGTGCCGGAGACGGACCCCTCGGTGGGCACGAACGGATCCATCATCCAGGCCGCCTTCCTCGTCGGCTGGGCGGTGGGCGGCGCTTTCTTCGGGCGTGTGGGGGACCTCGTCGGGCGCAGCCGCACACTCGTGCTGACCATCCTGACTTATGCCGTCTTCACCGGCCTGTCCTTCTTCGCGGAGACGTGGTGGCAGCTCATGATTTTCCGTTTCCTGGCCGCGCTGGGCATCGGCGGGGAATGGGCGGTGGGGGCGTCATTGCTCTCGGAGACCTGGCCGAAAAAATGGCGGCCGTGGATCGCGGCCACCCTGCAATCCGCGGTGAACTGCGGCGTGCTGCTGGCCTGCTTCGCCGGCTGGATGCTGGCCGGGCAGGAGCCGCGCTACATTTTCCTCGTCGGTGTGCTGCCCGCGTTTCTTACCCTGTGGATTCGCAAGGCCGTCCCGGAGACCGAGGCATGGGAGCAGGCGCGCGAAGGGCAGGAGGTGCCGCGCATCAGCGCGCTTTTCGGTGCGGAGGTGCGCTCCACCACCTGGCGCGTGCTTGTCATTTGCGCGGTGTCGCTCACCGCGCACTGGACCTTCCTTTTCTGGCAGCAAAAGCACATCCTGAGCCTGCCGGAGATCGCCTCCCTGGACAAGGCGGGCAGAGACAGCGCCCTCGTCACCGCCCTCATGTGGATCATGATCGGCAGCATCATCGGCAACTACATCGCGGGCGCGTTTGCCAAAATGATGGGCTACCGCAAGGCCATCGTCCTGCTCATGGCCGCTTACTTTGTGAGCATGTATGCGGCTTTCTCCCGCCAGTGGGACTGGGAGACCACGAAGCTGCAATTTGGCATCATCGGCGCCTGCCAGGGAGTGTTTGGTCTCTTCACCATGTGCCTGCCGCCGCTTTTCCCGGTGCTCTTGCGCACCACGGGAGCGGGCTTTTGCTACAACATCGGACGCATCGTCGCGGCTGGTGGCACCGTCTTTTTCGGCATCTTCGTGAAGGTGGACGACTTCCGCACCGCCCTGCTTTATGCCGGGTTCCTGTTCATTCCCGCCGCCCTGGTGGCGCTGCTGCTGCCGCAGGAAAAGGAGGCCGCCGGTCCAGTCGGCCAGCCGGCTGACTAAGAGCCTGTCCGGTGAATAGCTCACGGGTCGGGGGAGACTCCCGGAGGCGGCAACCACTTCGGTTGCGGGCCGGGGGAGGTGAGCGCGCAGGATCTGGCGGACGGGCTGGAGACGCGCGCTCTTGCCATCCCCGGCATGGGTGCCTGGACCAGTCGGCGGAGCCCGGAATACTCGCCCGCGCAAGTGCGGGACATCGCCAGCAAGGTGAACGGGATCATCACGGGATCATCACGGCGCTGAGGGGAGCTGAGCGGCTGCGCAGTCCGCCGCCGCCCGATGCGGCACGAAACCTGCGGGCACAGAGCGCGTATTGACGCGGCGCGCGCGCCGCGCACGATGGCGGCATGAAGCGCGCCCTCCTTTCCGCCCTGCTCAGCACCGCCGCCGTCCATGCTGAAACCGTCGGCCACTGGAATCTCGACGCCCTCAAGCAGCCCCCCGCCATGCGCTGGGAGGATGAGACTGGACCCGTGCGCTCCCTCATCTACGAGGGCGAGCCGGACGCGAAAGGCGCGCGCACCGAGGTTTTCGCCTTTTATGCCAGCCCCGCCACCGACGGCGGGAAAGCCAAGCCGCCGTTTCCCGGCGTCATCCTCATCCACGGCGGCGGCGGCACCGCCTTTGCCGACTGGGTCCACCTCTGGGCGCGGCGCGGCTATGCCGCCCTGGCCATGGACCTGAACGGTTCCCGCCCGCCCGCGCCGGAGTACGATCCGCGGACCGGCCTGGCCCTGGGCAACGGCCACCGCGGCCAGCGCACCCGCCTGCCCAAGGGCGGTCTTGAGCACGGCCACCCGCAGAAGTTTGACAGCATCGGCGGCACCCACCTCGACGACTGGCCCTACCACGCCGCCGCCAGCGTCATCCGCGCCCACTCCCTGCTGCGCAGCTTCCCCGAGGTGGACGCGGAGCGCACCGCCGTCACGGGCATCAGTTGGGGCGGCTACACCACCTGCCTCGTCGCCTCCCTCGACGACCGCTTCAAGGCCGCCGTCCCCGTCTATGGCTGCGGCTTCCTGCACGAGGGCGAGTCCGTGCAAAAGCCCTCCATAGACGCCCTCGGCGACCGCCGCATGGACTGGGTGCGCGCCTACGACCCCGGCAGCCTGCTGCCCCGCGCCAAAGTCCCGCTGCTCTTTGTCAACGGCACCAACGACAAGCACTATGTGCTCGACAGCTACATGAAAAGCTACGCCGTCGTCACCGCGCCGAAGCAGCTCCGCATCCAGGTGAACATGCCCCACGGTCACCCGCCCGGCTGGGCGCCGCAGGAGATCGGCCTTTTCATAGACAGCCACTGCGCCGGCGGCCTGCCGCTGCCCGTGCCCGGCCAGCCCGTGATCGAAGGGGAAAAGGTCACCCTCGTTTGTGACAGCGCCACCGCCCTGAAAAGCGCCGCCCTGCATTACACCACCGACACCGGCCCGCGCAGCGAGCGGAAATGGACCACCGTCCCCGCCACGCTCGCCTTCAGCACCGTCACTACCGGCGGATCGTCGGCGCACCGCACCCGCATCACCGCCCCCGCACCGCCGCCGGAGGCGAACACCTGGTTCCTCAGCGTCACCGACGAGCGCGACGCCATGGTCAGCACGACCGTGCAGTTCGCGCCGTGAGCACGGCACATTCACCGCGGCATCCCGAATTCGAAATGCCAGCCGTTTGAGCCGGGCCTTGCGTTCATGATGAACCTCCTGAAAGACGGCGGGCTGCGCGGCCCCGCCTTCTGCCGTTCGGGTGCATGTCGCCCTGCTCAAATTCAATACCCAATGCCTGAAGCGAAGGCATTTTTCCTTGCTTGCCATCCACCCGGCATCATTCGAGGATGCGCGCCATGGCCAGCTCTTCACAAAGCAGGACCTCAAGCGCATGGGTGCCACCCACGGCGGAGGAGTTGCAAAAACTCCTGCCGCAGTATGAGATCACCGCCCAACTCGGGCGCGGTGGCATGGGGGCGGTGTACAGGGGGAGGCAGACCACGCTGGACCGGCCGGTGGCCATCAAGATTCTCTCCAACGCGCTGGACGAGGCGGACGCCAGCTTTGCCGAGCGCTTCAAGAACGAGGCGCGCTCCATGGCGAAGCTCGCGCATCCGGGCATCGTCGGAGTTTACGACTTTGGCGAGACTGAGAGCGGGCTTCTCTACATCGTGATGGAGTTCATTGAGGGCACTGACGTGGCGAAAATGATCACGGAGCAGGGCCGCCTGCCCACGACGCATGCGCTGGCGATCACGGCGCACGTTTGCGATGCGCTGCAGTTTGCGCACGCGCGGGGCATCATCCACCGCGACATCAAACCGGCGAACATCATGGTGGGCTATGACGGCGTGGTGAAAGTGGCGGACTTTGGCCTGGCCAAGATGAACGCGGGTGGAGAAACGGCCGGCCTGACGCAAAGCGGCATGGCTCTGGGAACGCTGCATTACATGGCGCCGGAGGCGCTGATGCTGGGAAGCTCCGCCGACCATCGTGCGGACATCTATGCGGTGGGAGTGATGCTCTACCAGATGCTCACGGGCAGGCTGCCGCACGGCATGTTTGAGCTGCCGTCCAAGCAGGTCCCGAACCTTGATCCACGCTACGACGACATCATCGCCCGCGCGATGAGGGAGGATCGCGAATTGCGCTACCAGCAGATCGCCGAACTGCGCCGTGATCTCGACACGATGCTCACGCAGCCGGTGGTGAAGGTGGAGGAGAGGGCCGAGAAGGCCCCCGCCGCCCTGCCTACAAGAGACCGTCCTCAACGACCCGCCGCGCAGCCCGCGCCTTCCCCCAGGCGTGAGCTGCAGAGTGATCCGCCGCCCAAGTCATCCGGCAGCGGCATGATCTGGGCGGTGGTGGGAGGAGTCGTCGCGCTGGGTGTGCTGGCGTATATGCCCATGGGCAGTTCGGGGAAGGACGACTCCGGCGGCAAGGCGGTGGTGGAACCATCCAAACCAGCTCCCGCTGAACAAAATCCCGTCACGGTGCAACAACCTCCAGCTCCCAAGAAGGCGGCTCCGGTGATTGCGTCCAAAAGCCCGACGCCCTCGTCCGTGCCGGCACCACCGGAGAAGACACCCGCGCCAGCGGTGAGTTCGAAGCCAGTGGCTTCTCCAGTGCCTGTCATGGAACCCAAACCGGAAGATCCGCTCATTGCGTTGGCAAAGCTTCCCGGCTTTCAAACCCGCGTGGCCAACTATCAAAAGGCGCGTGCCACGCAGCTTGGGGAGTTGACGGCCAAATATCAAAACGCCCTCGCCGCCGCCAGGCAGAGCGCCACCCAGAGCGGCAACCCCACCCATGTGGTGGCGATGGATCAGGCCATCCAACGCGCCACCACCCGCGCGAACACGCTCGAAAAGCTGCCCGCCGTCCTCAAGGTCGAGCCGCTCCCGCCGCTGCCCGCGCTCGATGACAGCACGCCTGACTCCCTGAAGAAGCTGCGGGGAATCTTCGACGGTGAAACCGCCAGGATCGAAGAGGAACTGCAAGCCGCGCTCCTTAAATCGCTCAATGCCCTCCAGGTCTCCCTCGTCAAATCTGGCGATCTCGACAACGCGCGCGTGGTGGAAGTTTACCGCAAGCAGCTTGACGGCACCGCCACCATCGCACCCACAGGTCCGTTCACCAACAGCCTCGGCATGAAATTCGTGCCCCTGAAGATCGGCAGCGGTCCGAGTGCGGGAACGACGCTCTTCTTGAGTGTGTGGGAGACGCGGGTGGCGGACTATGCCGCCTTCGCGGCGGAAAACGAGGTGCCTGGCAACTGGCGTGGCAGAAAGGATCAGGGGATTGAACAGACACCGGATCATCCTGTGCTCGAAGTCACTGCTGAACTGGCCAGCAAGTTCTGTGACTGGCTTTCCCAAAAGGAGAAGATGAACTGCCGGCTGCCAACCTCGGAGGAGTGGGACTGGGCCGCTGGAATCCGTTGGGCGGGTCAGACCGAGCAGGAACTGGCGACGAAGCGAGGACAGAGGCCATGGTGGAAACCCGGACAAACCTCAAAGGAAGTGGCCAATTTTGGGCTGGGGCTGGTGGATGACTTTCCCTTCACCGCACCGGTCGGATCCTTCCCGCCAAACGAACAAGGTCTGTTCGACATCTTCGGCAACGTGTGGGAGTGGGTGAAGACTGGCGACAACCGCCATCTCGCCCGCGGAGGAGGCTGGAGCAACAACAACTGGTTCACTCTGGGAAAAGAAGAGCCGCTGCCGGGATTTGCCGGCAAGGCAACGGCCATGGGATTTCGTGTGGTGGTGGACTCACCCGAGAGGCAGCCGCCAGTCGTCGCTGTCGCCACGCCTCCAACCACCACTCCTGCGCCGTCTCCCGCACCCGCTCCCGCAGCTGATCATGTTCTTTTCAACGGTCGTGACCTGACCGGCTGGCAGACGGCCAATCCATCTGCATGGAAGGTGGAGAATGGCGCCCTCGTCTGCCGCGGTGCCGACAGCCTCCTCGCCCACCCGCTTTCCTCGCACAATATTGACCTGACTGGCGAGTTCCGCGTTTCTTCAAAGGCCAGCGGAGGCATCGTGTTCTATGCCACCTCTGCCAATCCGGATGAGGGGTGGGAGGTGCCAATCGTGGGTTCCGCAGTCCGTGCAGATGTCCTGACCGGCGGCATGGTGGATCACAAGACGGGGGCCAAAACGACGCCTGTCGCCACTCAATCCAAGGATGGCGAGTGGCAAAGCTTCCGATTTCTGGTGTCGAAGGTCCTGAGCAAGCTTTGGGTCAGTGGTCCGGGCACCAACCATCGGATGGGCCGTCCCATCACCCAGCCCACCCATCTCATCCTGCGTGCCTCGGTCGCCGATGGTGAGATCGCTTTCCGTAATCTTGTCGTGAAAAACACGCTGGATTATCCCGGGATCAATCTGGGTGACCCCGGCACGGGTCCCGAGTGGACGCCCCTCATCACCGATGCCCAACTCAGCCAGTGGAAGATCAGCGGCAACTCGAAGGACTTTGCGTTTGAGGATGGCGCTCTTCGGATCCAAGTCGCCGACAAGGGACCATCCTACCTTTACCTCACTTTCGGGCAGGGCCGGCCTCCGCCCGTCAAGAGCTTCGACCTCATGTTCAAGGCCCGGGCCACCGGAGATGCCAACTCCGGCATTTACTTCCACACCGATCCCTCCCGGTGGCAGTCGCTCGGCCATCCCTCCACCGGGTATGAGATCAATCTCGCCAACGGAGGTCCTCCCGACAAGCTCACCGGCGCCGTTTACAACATCGCCCCGCCCCTCATTGACCTCCCCAGTCAAAGCGACTGGTACGATGTTCGCATCTGCGTCAAAGACAACCGCGTCCTCTGCCTCATCAACGGCAAGATCGCCCAGGACTTCGTCGAACCCGCCGACCGCTCCACGCTGCCCGCCCTCGCCAGCCAAAAGGACCGGGGATTCCGCAAATCCGGCGGAGCCATCGCCATCCAGGCGAACTCCAAGGACGCCTTTTTCATCAAGGACATGCGCTTCAAGTCCCTGGATTGAACCCGGAAAGCGGGCGCGGCCGGAGGCAAAGCCCGCGCCGCTTTGCAGGCGGTGATTTTGCCTTTGGCAGCCCGCGCATTCGCGCTAGGCTCCGCGCCCTTATGCTCGACATCCGCCAGATTCGCGAAAACCCCGGCCTCGTCAAAACCCGCCTCGCCGCCCGCGGCTCCGAATGGCCGGCGCTGGTGGACGAACTGCTGGCGCTGGACACGGCGCGGCGCGCGGCGGAGACGGAGCGCCAGCACCTCCAGGCGGAGCGCAACCGCATCAGCAAGGAGATCGGCATCGGGCGGAAAAACGGCCTGGACACCAGCGCGCAGGAGGCGGAGGTGCGCGGCATCGGCGAGCGCATCGAGCAGACCGGGCGCGAGGCCGACGCGGCGGATGAAAAGCAGCGCGCGCTGCTGCTGGACCTGCCGAACCTGCCGCACGAGGCATGCCCCGCCGGCGCGGGCGCGGAGGACAATCCCGTGATCCGCGAATGGGGCGCGAAGCCGGAGTTCGGCTTCACGCCGCGGGATCACACGCTGCTGGGGCAGTCGCTCGGCCTTTTCGACTTCGAGGCGGGCGCGAAGATCAGCGGCAGCGCCTTCGCGGTGTATCGCGGCCAGGGCGCCAGGCTGGAAAGGGCGCTGATCAATTTCCTGCTCGACCTGCACACCACGAAGCACGGTTATGTGGAGATCAGCCCGCCGCTGCTCGTCAGGCCGGAGTGCCTGGTGGGCACGGGGCAGCTTCCGAAGTTCGGAGACCAGGTCTATCACAGCGCCACGGATGATCTTTACCTCATCCCGACCGCCGAGGTGCCGGTGACGAACCTGCACCGGGAGGAGATCCTCAAATCCGCGCAACTCCCGGTCCGCTACGCCGCCTACACACCCTGCTTCCGGCGCGAGGCGGGCAGCGCCGGCCTGGGCACGCGCGGCCTGATCCGCATGCATCAGTTCGACAAAGTGGAGCTGGTGAAGATCACCACGCCGGAGACGAGCATGGACGAGCTGGAAAGCCTGACCGCCGACGCCGAGGCGGTGCTGCAAAAGCTCGGCCTGCATTACCGCGTCATCGAGCTCTGCACGGGCGATCTCGGCTTCGGCTCGGCCAAGACCTATGACATCGAGGTCTGGGCGCCCGGCCAGGGCGCCTACCTGGAGGTGTCGAGCTGCTCGAACTTCGGCGACTTCCAGGCGCGGCGCATGAACCTGCGCCACAAGGACGAGGAGGGGAAAAACCGCTTCTGCCACACGCTCAACGGCTCCGGCACCGCGCTGGCCCGGCTGTTCGTGGCCCTGGTGGAGAGCTGCCAGCAGGACGACGGCTCCATCCTCATCCCGGAGGCTCTGCGCCCCTGGTTCGGCGCGGAAAAGATCGCCGCCGCCCAAGCCTGAACCGCCGCGCCCATGCCCCGCCTGCTGCTCGCCACCTCGAACGCGCACAAGACCGCCGAAGTCGCCGCCATGCTCGGCGCCGGCTGGCGGGTGGAGGACATGCGCGCGCATCCCGGCCTGGAACTGCCGGAGGAAACCGGCGTCACCTTCGAGGAGAACGCCGTCATCAAAGCGCGCGGCGCCAGCGCGGCGCTGCCGGGCCTGCTGGTGCTGGCGGATGACTCGGGCCTGGAGGTGGACGCGCTGCGCGGCGAGCCGGGCGTGTGGTCGGCGCGCTATGCCGGCGCGGGCGCCGGCGACGCGGCGAACCGCGCGCGGCTGAAGAAGGAGCTGCGCGCGCTGGCCGGGTCCGGTGACGACACCTTTGCCGCGCGTTTCCGCTGCTGCCTGGCCCTGGTGCGGGATGGCGCGGTGCTGCATGTCAGCCACGGCGCGGTGGAGGGCCGCATCCGCCTGGAGGAGCAGGGCGCGGGCGGCTTTGGTTACGATGCCTTGTTTGTGCCGGAGGGTTACAATGACAGCTTTGGTGTGCTGCCTGCGGAGGTGAAAAACCAGCTCAGCCACCGCGCCCGCGCACTGGAGGAAATGCGCCGCTGGCTGGAGACGCCGGCATGAGCGGGGCGGGGCGTTTCGCGGCGGCCGCATGCGCTGCCCTTCTGCTGGCGCAATGCGCGCATCAGCAGCCGGCGGAACCCGCGCCTCCGCCTTTTGCGGCGGAGCCTGCGCCGCTGGAGCCGGTGGCCGCGGTCCCTTCCGCGCCGCCGGCGTGGGGGGAGGTGTTCGCCACAGGCTGGGAGCGCCGGACGCACAGCGCGCCCGCGGCTTTGCGGCATGGCGCGCGGCTGCATGTCTTCGAGGCGCGCAAGGGCGCGGAGGCGGTGCGGCTGAGCGGCGTGGTCTTTGACGACCGGCATCTCGCGCTGCGGATCGTGGACCAGCCGGATGAGCAGGCGGGCGGCGCGCGCATTGAAAAAATCGCCCGCGAGCTTGACGCAAGCGCCTGCTTCAACGGCGGCTTTTTTCAGCGGGACTTCACACCACTCGGCCAGTTCGTCTCGGATGGCCGGACCACGGGCGCCTTCACGCGCTCCAGCCTCGTCTCCGGCGCGGTGCTCGTGCGCGGCGGCTCTCCCGCGCTGGTGTGGAATGCCGAGTTCACCGGCGCGTACGGCATCACCCAGATGCTCCAGGCCGGGCCGCGCCTCGTGGATGCCGGGCGGCCCGTCGGGACTTTGGAGAAAACCAGGAGCGCGCGGCGCAGTTTCATCGCGCATGACGGGCGGCACCTCTGGCTGGCCGGCACCGCGGAGGATTGCACGCTCGCCGCCCTCGCGGAAATCCTCGCCACGCCCGGCCTGCTGCCCGGGTTCACAACGCTCCGCGCGCTGAATCTCGACGGCGGCGGCTCCACCGCGCTTTGCGCGCGCCGTGCGGACGGCGGCGAGTTCCACATCCGAAGCTGGCGCACGGTGAGGAACTACCTCGCCATCGTGGCGCGGTGAGGGGGGATCAAAAGGACCGCTTCCCCTTCAAGGCTGCGCTGTCATTTTGCCGATCTGGCAGACCGTCAGCCCGCCGTCTATGACGATGATCTCGCCGGTGAGGTAACGCGCGGCTTCGGAGCACAGGAACACCACCGCGCCGGCGCAATCCCGCGGGCGGCCGACCTCGCCGAGGAGGATTTTGTTTTCGTAATGGCGCAGCAGGTCGTGCGCGCGCGGCTCCATCCACTGCGCGGTGAGCGGCGTGCGGATGAGGCCGGGGGCGATGCCGTTGACGCGGATGCCATGCGGCGCGAGCGAGACGGCGAGCGAGCGCGTGAGCATGACCAGGGCGCCCTTGCTGGCGTCGTAGGCGCAGGAGTCGGTCTCGGCCTGGAAACCATTGGTGGAGGAGGTTATGACTATTTTGCCCGCGCGCCCGGCCTCGACGCAGGAGCGCGCGAAGGCCTGCGCGATGAAGAAGGTGGAGGCCACGTTGAGCTGGAAGGTCCGCTCCCAGCGCTCGCGGTTCATTTCCAGCACCGGCAGGTCAAAAAAGCCGCCGGCGTTGCAGACCAGGATGTCGAGCGGACCGGCGGCTGCGATCAGACGCGCGGGCGCGCCGGGATCGAGCAGGTCCTCCTGGAGGTAAGGCGCGTCCGCGGGGAGTTCCGCGGGCCTTTCCTGAATGCCGTGCCGCGCGACCAATGCGCCCGCGTCAGCGAGTCCGTCCGCAATGGCCGCGCCGATGCCCTGGGAGGAGCCGGTGACAAGGGCGCGCTTGTTTTCAAGAGAGAAGGCTTTCATCGGCGAGCTTGAGCCAGGCGCGGGTGTTGGTGTCGGTGATGCGGTGGACGACCTCGGGCGGGTTGCTTTTCAGCGCCCGGATCTCGCGCTCGTAGGTGCAGATGAGGCGCACCACCCGGCCGTTGATCCCGGCGGCGTAGCTGTAAAAGGGCGAGTCGCTGCCCCACATGAACTTGCCCGGATAGGCGGCGGCGAGGTCGGCGATGACGCGCGCGGGGTCGCTGTAGTCGCTGTCAAAGCGGCGGTGGTTGGGCGCCACGAAGGGCATGTCTTTGACGACGCCCTCGCAGTGGATGCAGTGGGCGGAATTGTCGAACCATGTGTTCGGCAGGTCGTTGACGCGGTCCAGGCATTCCTTGTCGAAGCGGCAAGAGTGCGCCAGGCAGAAGCGCACGCCCGGGTTCTCCTCGGCGATGTCGAGGATGTCCCGCGCCTGCGCCCACAGGTCGCTCTCGGCGACGCTGGAGTGGATGAGGAAGGGAATGTCCCACTCGGCGGCGAGTTCCACGAAGACTTTGCCCTTGCCGCGCAGGTGCTTGATGTCCGCCTGCAGGATGGTCGTCTGCATTTTGATGCCGTGAAAACGGTAGCGGGCGCGCAGCTTGCGCAGCTCCACGGCCTGCGCGGCGGTGTTGCGCATCGGGTCCGCCATCACAAAGGGCAGCAGCCTCGGCGCGCGCTCCGGGAACAGTTCGTGGATTTCCCGCAGCAGGCGCAGGTTCTCCAGCGCGTAGGGCACGGTGGCGAGTTGCATGCCGCCCTCGCGGATCTCGTTTTCGAGGAAACCGCTGATGTCCAGGGCCGCGTGGCTGACAAAGGGAAAGACCACCCAGCGGTCCACGCCCAGCGCGCCGCCCTCGTCCATCATCGCCACCAGATGCTGCGCGTAGGGGAAGTCGCCGTGAAGATAAAACAGCAGGTCCGCGCCGACGTGGTTGTGGCAGTCAATGAGCATGGCGAATCATACCGCGCTGGGGCGGCGTTGTTATCAGCGGAATGCGCGGCGCCGGCTCAGGAGTAGAGGCTGGCGATCTTTTCATTCACCGCGCGCAGGCGGCGGGCGATGGTCTTGCCGATGCCGATGAGCAGCCATGCGGCCGGGCCGGGGTATTCATTGATGTAGGTTTCCAGGCTCTTCGAGTCAATGAACCACACCTGGCTGAACTCGCGCGCGGTGACGGTGGCGCTGGCCACGGAGGGGTCGAGCACGTTGATCTCGCCGATGGTCTCGCCCGTCTCAACCGCGCCGAGCAGCACCTTGTGACCGCCGCGCGTCGAGCTGGCGTGGAATTTGCCGGAGATGACAAAATAAACGCCGTTCTGGGTCATGCCCTCCTCGATGAGATGCTGGCCCGCCTGCACGGGGCGGAACTCGCCGTAGCCGCTGAGGATGTCGCGGTCCTCGTCGCCGAGGGGTTGCAGGATGCCGAGGCCGGGAAGGCGCGGAGTGTTCAGGGTGTCGCTCATGATTTTTTTGAAATACCCGCCTTTCTTAGTGGGACTCGGTGTTCCTGGCAAGCCTGTGAACGGAAAAGATGGCGTCGCATGCCGCGCAAGCGGGGGCTTGACCGCACCCGGCGGCCCATTATTCTCCGCGCCCTTCAATCCCGAAAAAACCGCAAACATGAGCACTCCGACCACCCATGAATTCCAGGCCGAAGTGAGGCAGGTCCTGGACATCGTCATCCACTCCCTCTACACCGACCGCGAGATTTTCATCCGCGAACTGGTCTCCAACGCCGCCGACGCGCTGGAAAAGATGCGCCTCACCCAGCTCACCGAGAAGGAGGTCTTCGGCGCCGAACTGCCCCTGGAAATCCGCATCACCACTGACGAGACCGCCGGCACCATCACCATCGCCGACCACGGCATCGGCATGACACGCGCCGAACTGGTCGAGAATCTCGGCACCATCGCCCACTCCGGCTCGAAGGCCTTCGCCGCCGCTCTCAAAAACGCCGGCAAGACCAGTGAGGCAAGCCTTATCGGCCAGTTTGGCGTCGGCTTTTACAGCGCCTTCATGGTGGCCGACGAGGTCAAGGTTTACACCCACTCGTGGCGCAACGACGGCGAGCATCTCGTCTGGTCCAGCACCGGCGCGGGCACCTACTCCATAGATGAAGCGCCGGATCAGGCGCGCGGCTGCCGCATCGTCATCAAACTGAAAGAGGATGCCAAAGAGTTCGCCCAGGCGCACCGGGTGAGGAGCATCCTCGGCAAATATTCGAACTTTGTCGGCTTCCCCATCCAGCTCAATGGCGAGCGCGTCAACACGGTCGAGGCCATCTGGCTGAAGAGCAAAGACGAGGTCAGCGAGGAGCAGTACGAGGAGTTCTACAAGTTCACCGCCCACGCCTTTGACAAGCCCGGCTACCGCCTGCACTTCCAGTCCGAAGTGCCACTGGCCATCAACGCGCTGCTTTTCCTGCCGGAGCAGAACATGGAGCTTTACGGCATGGGCCAGATGGAGCCCGGCGTCGGCCTCTACTGCAAAAAGGTGCTCATTGATCCGCACCCGAAAAAGCTGCTGCCCGAGTGGCTGCGCTTCGTGCGCGGCGTCATGGACAGCGAGGACCTGCCGCTGAACATCTCCCGCGAGTCCATGCAGGACAGCGCGCTGGTGCGCAAGCTGGGCGAGGTGGTCACCAAGCGCCTGCTCAAGTTCCTCGACAAGGAGGCGCAGGACGACGCCGCGAAATACCGGGAGTTTTACAGCAAGTTCAGCCGCTTCCTCAAAGAAGGAGTGGCCACCGACTTCGCCAACCGCGAGGCGATCGCCAAGCTGCTGCGCTTCGAGTCCAGCCTCACTGGAAAGGGCGAGGTCATCGGCCTGGCCGACTATGCGGGCCGCATGAAGGAGGACCAGAAGGCCATTTATTACCAGGTGGCCCCCAGCCGCTCCACCATCGAGAGCGGGCCGTATGTCGAGGCGTTCAAGGCCAAGGGTTATGAGGTGCTCTACCTCTATGAGACCATTGACGAGTACGTCGTCTCCAGCCTGCGCGAGTTTGAGGGCAAGCCGCTCCAGGCCGTGAACTCGCCCGATGTGGAGCTGGGCGACATCTCCAGCGAAGGCGAGGCCCTCAGCGAGGAGGAAACCGGCAAGCTCTGCGACTGGCTGAAGGAAACCCTGGCCGCGGGTGTCGAGGAAGTGCGCGCCGGCAAGCGCCTGGTGAGCAGCCCCGCGCTGGCCATCACACCCGAGGGGGAAATGCCCCCGCAGATGCGCCAGATGATGCGCGCCATGAAGCCCGACGAGGTCGAGGCGCCGAAAGTCATTCTCGAGGTCAACCCGCGCCACGAGATCATCAAAAAGCTCGCCGCCCTCAGCGCCAGCGATGCCGGGGCCGCGAAGCTCGTCGGGGAGCAGGTGCTCGACAACGCCCTGCTCTCCGCCGGCCTGCTCGACGATCCCCAGCGCATCGTCGCCCGCACCGAGAAGATCATGGCGCGGATGCTCGGCGGCGCGTAGCCGGGGGCATTGACGCGGGGGCCGCCGCCGGCGCGGCCCGCGCGGCGTGGACTCTTGCGGGGTTGCGGCTGGCGCGGAACGCGCTATCTCCACGGCTCTTATGAGCGATCTCCAACTACTCGTCACCGGCTGCAAAGGCCGCATGGGCCAGGCCGTCATCAATGCCGCCGCCGCGCAGGGCGTGGCCGTGGGCGCGGGCATTGATGTGGGGGACGCGCTGCCGGAGGCGCTGGCGAAGTGCTCGTGCGTGATTGATTTCACCTCCCATCATTTCAGCGATGAGCTGGTGGCGGAGTGCCTGCGGCAGGGGAGGAGCATGGTGATCGGCACGACGGGCCACACGGCGGAGGAGCTGGCGCGCATCCGCGCGGCGGCGGAGAAGCTGCCCATCGTCCTCGCCTCGAACTTCAGCGTGGGAGTGAACACGCTCTTCTGGCTGACGCGGAAGGCGGCGGAGCTGCTGGGACCGGACTTCGATCTGGAGGTGGTGGAGATGCATCACCGGATGAAAAAGGACGCGCCCAGCGGCACCGCGCGCACGCTGGTGGAGATCCTCGCCGCCGCGCGCGGCCTCGAATATGAAAAGGACTGCCGCCACGGCCGCCACGGTGATGTGGGCGCGCGCACGCCGGCGGAGATCGGCGTGCATGCCCTGCGCGGCGGGGATGTGGTGGGCGACCATACCGTGATCTTTGCCAATGTGGGCGAGCGCGTGGAGCTGACGCACAAGGCGAGCAGCCGCGACACCTTCGCCGGAGGCGCGGTGCGCGCCGCGCGCTGGCTGGCGGACAAGCCCGCCGGGCTCTATGACATGCAGGATGTGCTGGGGCTGGCGTGAGGCGGTGTCGTTTCCGGGTGGATTCAGGGACGGATTAAGAGACGGATTAAGAGACGGATTATGCCTCGCGACACCACAGATTGAAATAAGCGGATGGAGTCATCGAGTGCTGGAGCCTTGAAAATCCACCACTCCAGGAATGAATTCACAAATCGTGATTACGCGCGGTATAAGACTGGAATGACCACCTTTGGCATCGCCTTCGGCTCGAACCTCGGCGACCGCGCCGCGAATCTGCGGCGCGGGCTGGAATTGCTGCTGGCGCGGCTGCCGGAAAGCGCGCGGCTCACCGCCAGGGCGGGCTGGTATGAGACGGAGCCGGTGGACTGCGCTCCGGGCACGCAGGCGTTTTTGAACTCCGTCATCGAGATCGAGGCGGACCTCTCCCCGGCGGAGATGCACGCGCATTTGCAGGCGGTGGAGCAGGCCATGGGCCGCCCGGCGGTGCGGGAGAAAAACGCGCCGCGCACGCTGGATCTGGATTTGCTCTACGCGGGCGGCGCGGTCAGCGCGGACCCCGCGCTGCTGCTGCCGCACCCGCGCCTGCGCCAGCGCCGCTTTGTGCTGGCGCCGCTGGCCGAGGCGCGCCCGCGGCTGGTGCTGCCGGGCTTTGAACAAAGCGTGAGCGGGCTGCTGGCGGCGCTGCCGGATGATCCCTCCGGGGTGCGTTTCATGGGGCCGTGGCGGTGAGTTTGGGGGTGTTTCGCCCGCGCTGGACTCCCGCTCCGCGGAAGCAGGCGGCCCAAGCGGTGTCCCCGCCCATGGGGGACTTGTCTTATCCTGTGGAGCACGCGTCCCTGTTCATCGGGGACCGGTCCCCGGCTGTCGGGGCCCTGTCCCGGCCCGGCGGGGACGCGTCCCTTTTCATCGGGGACCGGTCCCCGGCTGTCGGGGCCCTGTCCCGGCCCGGCGGGGACGCGTCCCTGTTCATCGGGGACCGGTCCCCGGCTGTCGGGGCCCTGTCCCGGCCCGGCGGGGACGCGTCCCTTTTCATCGAGGACCGGTCCCCGGCTGTCGGGGCCCTGTCCCGGCCCGGCGGGGACGCGTCCCTTTTCATCGGGGACTGGTCCCCGGCTGTCGGGGCCCTGTCCCGGCCCGGCGGGGACGCGTCCCTTTTCATCGGAGCCCGGTCCCCGGTCATCGGGGACAGCGCGCTCAGGTCTCGAAATAAGTGTAGCCGCGCAGACCGGCATCGTAGGCGCCCATGATCTCGCGCCGCTCGGCGGCAGTGATGCGTTTGGAGACGACGGCGCTCTCGGCCAGGTTGCGGAAGCGGTTGGCGAGGTCCTTGGGGTCGTACTCGACATAGCTGAGCACCTCGGAGACGCTGTCACCCTCCTGCTCGCGGCGGTATTTGAGCTTGCCGCCCTCCAGGCTGACGCTGACCACGTTTGTGTCACCGAGCAGGTTGTGCAGGTCGCCGAGGGTCTCCTGGTAGGCGCCGACGAGGAAGATGCCGAGCATGTAGTCGCCGTTTTTTTCGAAGTCCGGGTCGTGCAGCGGCAGGCTGCCGCAAATCTCGCCGCTGTGCGCGAAGCGGGCGATCTTTCCGTCGCTGTCGCAGGTGATGTCGGAGAGCACGGCATTGCGCGTGGGCTTTTCCTTGAGCCGGTGGATGGGCATGACGGGGAAGATCTGGTCAATGGCCCAGAGGTCCGGCAGGCTTTGGAAGACGCTGAAGTTGCCGTAATAGTAGTCGGTCATCACGGTGCTCATGCGCTCCATCTGGCTGCCGTCGTGGCCCACGGAGTCGAGCTTGCCGGAGATCCAGGTCATGATGTCCCAGTACATCTCCTCGCCCTGGGCGCGCTCGCGCAGGGCGACCTTTCCGTAGTTGAACTCGCTGCGCAGCTTGTCGCGGTAATAGACGGCGTCGTTGTAGATCTCCTGCACGCGGTCGCGGGTGAGCTTGGCGGGGTCCTTCGAGCGCTCCTGGTGGAGGTCGGCCAGGTTGCGCAGCAGTTGCGGGGAGTCCTTGTCGAGTTCGAAGCCGGAGCGGGAGGGTTCGAAGCGGTTCACATCCAGGATGTTGATGACCAGCACGGAGTAGTAGGCCACGATGGCGCGGCCGGACTCGGTGATGAGGTCCGGGTGCGGCACACCGGCCTCGGCGGTGACCTCGGTGATGGCCTCGATGACGTCGGCGCAGTATTCCTTGGTGCCGTAGTTGCTGGAGGCGGAGGTGGCGCCCTTGAAGCCGTCATAGGAAATGGCGAGGCCGCCGCCGAGGTCCAGGATGCCCATGCGCGCGCCTTCGTGGACGAGGCCGCAATACACGCGCGTGGCCTCGGTGACGGCCTGGCGGATGGCGCGGATGTTCGGGATCTGCGAGCCCTGGTGGTAGTGCAGCATGCGCAGGCAGTCGAGCATGCCGTGCTCGCGCAACTGGTCCACCACGCCCATGAGCTGGCTGATGTTCAGCCCGAAGACGCTGGCGTCCCCGCCGGAGCCGCTCCAGTGCCCGGCGCTCTCGGCGCTGAGGCGAAAGCGCACGCCGAGCGTGGGCCGCACGCCCATTTTGCGCGAGCGCTCCAGGATCAAGGCCAGCTCGCTGGGCATCTCCAGCACGAGGATGACCTGGAGGCCCATTTTTTGCGCGTAGAGCGCCAGGTCAATGAACTCCTCGTCCTTGTAGCCGTTGCAGACAATGTAGGCCTCGGGGTCGTGCATGTGCGCGAGCGCGGCGATGAGCTCCGGCTTGCTGCCGGCCTCCAGGCCATAGTGATACTTGCGCCCGTAGCGGGTGATCTCGTCAATGACCTCCTGCTGCTGGTTCACCTTGATGGGATAGACACCGCGGTACACGCCCTGGTACTTGCCCTCGCGGATGGCGGTGGCGAAGCCCTCGTTGAGCTCGTCAATGCGCCAGCGCAGCAGGTCGCCGAAACGGATGAGCACGGGGAGCTGCGTGCCGCGCTCGCGCAATCCTTTGACGATCTCGGCGATGGAGACCGGCTTGGTCTTCTTGCCGTCCTTGAGGTTGACCACCACCTCGCCCTTCGCGGACACGTCGAAGTAGCCGTGGCCCCATTCACGGATGCCGTAAAGGGCGGCGCTTTCCTGGACGGTCCAGGCGGGGGCTTTGGAAGGAGGGCGTCTTTGCATGTTCAGGCGGAGGGGCGCGAGTATGGGCGCAATCTCCGGGATGAAAAGTGAAACATGCCGCGCGCTCCAGCCCGCGCGCGCCGAGGATCACTTGCCGCCTTTCTTTCCCGGTGCCTGCCAGCGCGGCTCCCATTCGTCGAGAGGCGTGCGGGCGGTTTTCAGATACGCGCCGATCTTCGCGGCGATGTCAGGATGCTTGTCCGCGACGTTGCTTTCCTCCGCCGCGTCGTTTTGCTGGTCAAAGAGCTGCACGGGCGCGTCCGGGCCGCCCATGCGGATGCCTTTCCAACGGCCTTGATACAGCGCGGCCTGCTTGAAGCCGCCCTCGTGAAACTCCCAGTAGAGAAACTCGTGCTTCTTCTGCTCGTCCGCCCTGCCGGTGAGCACAGGCACGAGGCTGATGCCGTCCGTCTTCTCCGGCGCGGGCGCTCCGGCGAGTTCCGCGGCGGTGGGCATGAAATCGGGGAAGTAGCCGGTGTGCGCGGACTCGCCCGGCTTCACTTTTCCAGGCCACCAGGCGATGAAGGGCACGCGGATGCCGCCGTCCGTGAGGCTGCGCTTGATGCCGGTGTAGGGGCCGTTGGGGTCGAAGCGCTCCAGGTCGTGCTTGCTCTCATTGTGCGGGCCGTTGTCGCTGGTGAAGATGACGAGCGTGTTCTCCGCGAGGCCGAGCGACTTCAGATGCTCCATCATGCGGCCCACATAGCCGTCGAGGCGCGTGATCATCGCCGCCTGGCCCTTGTCCTGGTTCGGCCAGTCCTTGTCCGCATAGGGTCCGTAGTCGGGCACATGCGCGCCGTCGCCCAGGATGCGCCCGCGCTCGTTGTTCGCGTGCGGGATGACCATGCTCCAGTAGAGAAAGAAGGGCTGGTTTTTGTTTTCGGTGACGAACTTCAGGGCGTCGTCGGTGAACAAGTCGTCCGCGTAATGCACCGCCTCCGTGGCGTAGCCCGCTCCGTCCTCGCCGACTGGCACGATGACATTGGAGAGCGGCTCCTTGGTCTCATTGCGCCAGAGATAGTCGGGGAAGTGGTTGTGCGCGTGATGCTGGCTGAGGTAGCCGTAAAAGTAGTCGAAGCCATGTTTGCGCGGCAGGCCGCTCTCCGCCGCGCCGGCATTCCCGAGGCCCCATTTGCCGATGAGAGCCGTCTGGTAGCCTGCTTGCTTCAAAACGGATGCCACGGTCACGTCTCCGGGCTTCAAAGCCTGCGCCGCCGGGTTTTGCTGCCCCGCGTTGCCCCGCACGCGGGTGTGGCCGTGGTGCAGGCCCGTCATGAGCACGCTGCGTGAAGGCGCGCAGACCGTCGCGCCCGCGTAAAAGTGCGTGAAACGCAGGCCCTCCTTCGCCATGCGGTCGAGATTCGGCGTGGTGATGACTTTTTGCCCGTAGCAGCCAAGATCGCCCCAGCCCAGGTCATCCGCCATGATCCAGATGAGATTGGGTTTGGCGGCGGAGGATTCGCAGCAAAGGACAAGAGCGAGGAAGGGGGCGAGAATTCGATGCATGACGGGCGGATGGGAACGAGAAAAGGCGGGCCGTCTTGCCATGCTTGTCCATGCCGGGCATTGCGCGCGTCATTGTCCGCCGAGAAGAATCCTGTCATTGCAGCCGTAGGTTCTCGCCATGCGAAACCCGTCATGCGTCATCCCCCTGGCCGCCCTGTGTCTCTCACTGCCCGCTTTTGCGGAGGAGAAACAGCGCCGGCTGAATTTCGCCAACGACATCGTGCCCATCCTCACCAAGGGCGGCTGCAACAGCGGCGGCTGCCATGGCAAGGCCAGCGGACAAAACGGCTTCAAGCTCTCCCTGCTCGGCTTCGAGCCGCAGGAGGACTACGAGCACATCGTCAAGGAGGCGCGCGGGCGCCGCATCTTCCCCGCCGCGCCGGAGCAAAGCCTGCTGCTCACCAAAGGCACCGCCCAGCTCCCGCATGGTGGCGGCAAGAAGCTCGATCCCGAATCCGAGGACTATCAGGACCTCGTGCGCTGGATCCGCGAAGGCATGCCTTATGGCAGCCCGGATGATCCCAAAATGGCCCGCATCAGCGTCGAGCCCGCCGCTTTGACCCTGCCGCTCAAAGCCCGCCAGCAGCTCAAAGTGCTCGCCCATTACACCGACGGCTCCACACGCGACGTGACCCGGCGCGCGCTTTACGAGGCCAATGAAAAGTCCATGGCCGAGACTACCGAAACCGGTGAAGTGCAACTCCTCGACCTGCCCGGTGATGTGGCCGTGATGGTGCGCTACCAGGGCAAGGTGGCCACCTTCCGCGCCACCGTGCCGCTGGGCGCGCCGGTGGAGTCTTTGCCGCCTGAGAGCAACTTCGTGGACCGGCATGTCTTTGCCAAATTGCAGACCATCGGCATGCCGCCCTCGCCCTTGGCCGATGACGCCACTTTCCTCCGCCGCGTGACGCTAGACCTCACCGGACGCCTGCCGACCGTGGATGAAATGAAGGATTTCCTCGCCTCCAAAGAGGCAGGCAAACGCGCAGCGAAGGTGGACCAGCTCCTCGACTCCACCGAATACGCCGAATACTTCGCCAACAAATGGAGCGCCCTGCTGCGCAACCAGCGCACGCAGCCGCTCTACGCGCGCGGCACTTATCTTTTCTGGTCCTGGCTGCGCGATGCGATGGCCGACAACATGCCCTTCGACCAGTTCGCGCGCCAGGTCATCGCCGCCTCGGGCAGCCTGGATCAGCATCCGCCCACCGCGTGGTATCGCCAGGTGAAGGAGCCGAAGCAGCAGATGGAGGACGTGGCTCAGCTCTTCCTCGGCACGCGCATGCAGTGCGCGCAGTGCCATCACCACCCCTTTGAAAAATGGAGCCAGGAGGACTACTACGGGCTGGCCGCCTTTTTCGCCAACGTCGCGCGCAAGCCCGCGGGCGACCGCTATGAGGAGCTGATTTATCACAAGCGCGGCACCGCGCAGATGACCAACATCCGCACCAAGCAGCCCGTCATGCCCACCAGCCTCGGCGCGGAAAGCGTGAAGCTGAAGCCCGAGCAGGACCCGAGGCACGTCCTCGCCGATTGGATGAGCGCGAAGGACAACCCCTTCTTCGCCCACACGCTCGTGAACCGCTACTGGAAGCATTTTTTCAATCGCGGCCTGGTCGAGCCGGAGGACGACATGCGCGAGACGAACCCGCCCGTGAACCCTGAACTGCTGCACGCTCTGGCAGCCGATTTCGTGGAGAGCGGCTATGACATGAAGCGCCTCATCCGCACCATCACCACCTCCACCACCTACCAGCTCAGCGCCGTTCCGAACGAGCACAACGAGAAGGACCGGCAGAATTTCAGCCGCTTCTATCCCAAGCGCCTCACCGCCGAGGTGCTGTATGACGCGGTGAACACCCTGCTCGAAGCCGAGAGCAAATTCGCCGGGCAGGCGCCTGGCACCCGCGCCGTGGCCCTGCCGGACAACAGCTACAACCAGACCACCTATTTCCTCACCGTCTTCGGACGCCCCGACTCCTCCTCCGCCTGCGAATGCGAGCGCACCCAGGAGGCCAGCCTGGCGCAGAGCCTGCACCTGCTCAACGCCGCCGACATCCAGACCCAGCTCTCGCGTGAAGGCGGCCGCGCCGACAAGCTCGCCAAAGACAACCGGCCCGATGATGACAAAGTGGGCGACCTTTATCACATCGCCCTCAGCCGCGACCCGAACGCGCGGGAAATGAAGCTCGCGCTCTCCCACCTCGCCAAAAAGACCGAAGGCAAAACCGGCGACGCCCTGCCCGTCGCGCGCCGCGAGGCCTTTGAGGACATCCTATGGGCGCTGCTGAACACCAAGGAATTCCTCTTCAACCACTGACAGCATGGGGCACGGGCGTCCCGCCTGTGCCCGGAACAGGCGGGACGCCTGTTCTCCATACCCATTCATGAAGCTGCTCCCGCTTTTCATTCTGACTCCCGCGCTCGCGCTTGCCCAGGCGCTGAACTTCCCCACACCGGTCATCACCTCCATTCATCCCCTCGGCGGCCAGCCGGGAAAGACGCTGGACCTCACTCTCAAAGGCGCCGATCTCAATGGCCTGCGCGGCGTGCATTTCTCACCCGACCCCGGCGCGCCCGTTGAGGCCAAACCCAAACTCGACGCCAAAGGCCAGCCGGTGGCAAACACACTCACCCTCGCCCTGCCCGCCGAGGTCAAGTCCGGTCTGTATGAGCTGCGTGTCATTGGCGACTTCGGCCTCTCCAATCCGCGTGTGTTTCAAATCAGCGCGCAGCCCGTGGCGGACTCGCCAGGCACGAATGACAAGCCGGAAACCGCTTTGAAAATCACGCCCGACACCGCCGCGCATGGCGTCTTCAAAAGCGCCGCGCCGCATTGGTTCGAGTTCACCGGCAAGGCAGGCCAGCGCGTGTTTGCCGCCTTTGATGGAGCCGCCTTCGATGTCCGCACGCGGCTCAACGGCAGCCTGCACGACGCCAGCGGACGCGAGACTGCGCGTCTGCGCGACGGCTGGCTGGCCGCCACATTGCCCGCCAACGGTGTTTACCGGCTCAAAGTCCACGACCTCATGCACGGCACCGGCGACGACTTCGCCTACCGCCTCATTCTCACCACCGGCCCGGTCGTGTACAGCAGCCATCACTCTCCGGGTGATGAGTCCCGCATTCTCCACGGCTGGAATCTGCCCGGAAGCGAAACGCTCCCGTCTCTGCAAGTCCGCCCCGGCCCGCCACTGGAGCGACTCGTCACCGACACCACAAACGCCGAAAAACTCATCGCCAGCAGTCCGCTGCCCGTCTTCCACTTTGACGGCGAAACTGAACCCGCGTCCGCGGCCAACGGCCAGCCTGCGGCATTGAGCATCGGCCAGACCCGCGGCGGATGGTTCCCCGCTCATGGCAGCGCGCACGTCTATGACCTCGCCTTCAAAAAGGGCGACCGCTTTGTCATCGAGGTCATCTCCGCGCTTCACGGCCAGCCCACCGATCCGCATCTGCTCATCGAGAACCTCAAAAAAGACACCGCAGGCGCCGGGACACTCACCCCGCAGGCTGAGGTCAACGACATGCCAGCGTTGGTGCCCGCGCCATCCGTCGCGCGCGTGCCCTTGCTCGACCCCGCCTATGCTTTCGAGGCCAAAGCCGACGGCGTCTTCCGCATTTCCATCAGTGATCCGCTCAATGCCGCCAATGGCCGCCGCCATCCCTACACCTTGCGCGTCCGCTCCCTGGATGACCCAGACACCCGGGCCGCCATCGCCATGCACGCCCTGCCGCCGCGTGCCGCAGCCACAGGGCCGCATGTCATCGCGCCCGCCAATCTCTGGCGCGGCGGCATCAGTGTCATCGAGGTGGCCTTGCCCCTGCGCACCGCGCTCAGCGGCCCGGTGGAGATCACCACCCGCGCGCCATTGCCCGCCGGCGTCACCGTCCTCGGCGGCTTCGCCGGCAAAGGCCAGCGCATGGCCTGTCTGGCCTTTCAAGCAGCCGGCGACGCTCCTCCTGGCCATGCCATCCTCACCGATTTGCCACCCGCGCTGCATCTGACCCGCACTGTGGCCGACACCAATCGCGAGTTCCTTTTCACCCGCCTCGGCGGCCCTCCCGTGCTCGCGGTTGTGGACCAGCCAGCGCCCGCCCGTTTGGAGTTGCCTGCGATCACCGAGGTCAAAGCCGGTGAAAAAGTCGAGATCATTGTCAAAGCGCACCGCGCCGAAGCCTGCACCGAGGCGCTGGTTTTAAAAGTTATCGGCCTTGGTGATCCCGCCAAAGCCCCCGCCGTCACCATCCCCGCCAAAGCCGCGGAGGCCAGGCTCGTGGTTGATGCCAAGGCGCTCGCGCTTGCCCCTGGCGAGCATGGCTTCATCCTGCAAGGCCCGGCTGTCATGCCAGTTGGCAAAAACGCGCCCAAGCCCGCCTCCTTCCTCGTCCACTCGAACCCCGCGCGTCTGCGCGTGAAGTGATCCGCCATGATGAAGCGTTTTCTTTTTCTCCTCGCCTCCACGCCCATCTTCGCCGCCACGGTGGATTATGAAAAGCAGTTGCTGCCCCTGCTGAAGGACAACTGCATGCCCTGCCACAACAAGACCACCACCAAGGGCGGCCTCAACATGGAGACCGTGGACCTCATGCTCGAAGGCGGCGACAACGGCCCCTCCATCACGCGCGGCGATGGCGCCAAAAGCCTGCTTCACCAGGCCGCCGCCGGCGAGTGGGACTCCGAGATGCCGCCGAAGAACAACAAGGTCAGCGCCGTGCCGCTTAACAGCGGCCAGCTCGCCCTGCTCAAGCAATGGATTGACGAGGGCGCGCACCACGCCGGCAGGCAGGAGCGCGTCATCACCTGGGAGCCTCTGCCCGCCGGATTCGCGCCCGTCTATGCCACCGCCATCACGCGCGACGCGCGCTTCGCCGCCGCCGCGCGCGGCAACCAGGTCTCGATTTATCATCCGCCCACCGCGCGGCTCATGACCCGCCTCACCGACGACGCCCTGATCCAAAGCGGCCTCTATCAAAAGCCCGGCGTGGCGCACCGCGATGTCGTGCCCGCGCTCGCCTTCAGCCCGGACGGCCAGCGACTTGTCACCGGCAGCTTCCGCGAGGTCAAAATCTGGCGGCTCGTGCCCGTCAACCCGCCGTCAAATCCAGCGCGCCAGGCCGCCGCGCCGGGCAAGTTCAAGTTTGCTCAAACCGCCTCCGGGACGATCACGCTTCAGGACAGCGCAAGCGGCAAAGCCCTGCGTGAGATCAAGCATGGCGCGGCCATTCATGCCGCAGCGCTCAGTCCCGACGGCCAAAAACTCGCCACCGCCGGCGCGGACCATAAACTCAAGCTCTGGGAATCCGCCACCGGCAGGCTCATCCGCGAGATCACAGGTGATCTGGCCACCGCCAGCCAGCTCAGCGCCGCCACCTTCACCGCCGACCGCGCCGCGCTTGAGGCTGCCTGGCAAACCGAGAGCGTGAAGAAGACCGAAAAAGAAGCCGCCGACCTCAACGCCCGCCTGACCAAAGGCAAGGAACTCGAAACCAGCGCCCGAAAAAACCTCGAAGACAAACGCAGGGATATGGAAGCCAAAACAGCGGCCAAAGCCAAAGCCGGCGCAGACTTGAAAGCCCTGGAATCACCGCCACCCCAGCCGACCCCAGCCTCCGAAAACGAAGCCGCTCCCGCCCCCGCCAAGCCCGACGAAGCCGCCGCAAAAAAACTCGCCGAAGCCCGCGAGTCCGCCGCCAAAGCGGACACCGAGGCCAAAACCGCGCAGGATGCCCTCAAGCGCGCCGAGACCGCCGTGCAGGACGCGGCCCAGGAGATCAAACTCGTCACCGGCCTCATCGCCACTGCCGGAGATGCTGTGAAAGCCGCCAAGGCAGCCCTGGAGAAAAGCCGCAAGGAGCAGGAAGCCGCCGCAGCCGCCAAAGCCGTTTCGGTCAAGAGCGACGCTGAGGCCGTCAGAGGTGTGCTTGCCCTCGTCTTCTCGCCCGATGGATCCCAAATCGCATCCCTCGACACGCAAAACCACATCCGCCTCTGGTCAGTGGAAACAGGCATGGCACTGGCTTCGTCGGCGCTGAAAATGACACTCGCATGGCCCGACGCGCGCGGCCCCGTGGCGAGTTCATCCCGCGTTCAGTTTCTCACTTCCAACGAGGCCATGCAGTGGAAGCTCGAACGCGTCCTCGGCAGCGGCGATGCCAAGTCACCCGTCACCGACCGCGTCAATGCCCTCGCCTTTTCCCCCGATGGCAAAACGCTCGCCGTCGGCAGCGGCGAACCCTCCCGCTCCGGAGACATCAGCTTGTGGAACATGGGCGATGGCGCATTGAAGGCGCGCTGGGATGAGGCGCATCTCGACAGCGTTCTCGCGCTCGAGTTCTCTCCTGACGGCAGGCTGCTCGCCAGCGGCGGCGCGGACAAAGCCCTGCGCGTGTTTGACGCCGCCACCGGCAATCTGGTGAAAAACCTCGAAGGCCACACCCATCACGTCCTCGGCGTCTCCTGGCGCGCCGATGGCCGCCTGCTCGCCAGCGCTGGCGCGGACGCGGTGGTGAAAATCTGGGACTGGACCACCGGCGAGCGGCGCCAAAACATCACCGGATGGGACAAGGAAGTCACCGCCGTGCGCTGGCTCGGCGGCACCGACACCCTCGCCACCACCTCCGGCGACGGCAAAGTGCGCGTGCTCACCAGCGCTGGCGCTGAGCTGAGGTCGCTGCCCGGCGCGCAGGATTTCATGAACACCCTCTGCACCACCGCCGAAGGTTCCGTCCTGGCCGCGGGCGGTGATGACGGCACCCTGCGCCTCTGGCATCTCCCGACCGCGAAAGAGACCGGCGTGTTTGCTGTCACGCGCTGAGCCTGGGGTGGTGTGGCGGCCTTTGAATTCCCCGCTGGAAGTTGGCCCCAGTCCTGCTTATGACACACCATCAACCTTTTAGCGACCGACCGACATGCTTTTCGAAAACTACCAGCCGGAGGATTTTTTCGATGAAATGTTCTCCGCCGACGGGGCCGTGCGGCCGCATTACCGAGGAGTGGCCGATGCCCTGAACGAGGTCGAACCCGCCGAGTTCCGCAACAAGCAGGCGGCGGTGGAGGCTGCCTTCATGCGCGGCGGCGTCACCTTCACCGTGTACTCCGACTCCCAGGGCACCGAGCGCATCTTCCCCTTCGACTGCGTGCCGCGCGTCATCTCCGCCGGGGAGTGGGATGTGGTGGAGAAGGGGCTCATCCAAAGGCTGACCGCCCTGAATCTTTTCCTGCACGACATCTACCACGAGCAGAAGATCATCAAGGACCGCGTCATCCCGCCGCAGTATCTGCTGAGCGCGAAACACTTCCGGCGCGAGTTCATGCACTTCGAGGTGCCCAAGGACGTGTATGTCCACATCTGCGGCACGGATTTGATTCGTGACAGGGACGGGCGCTACCTCGTGCTTGAGGACAATCTGCGCTGCCCCTCAGGCGCCAGCTACATGCTGGAAAATCGCGCCGCCCTGAAGCGCACCTTCCCCGAGCTTTTCCAGGCCAGCGGCGTGCGCCCGGTGAGCAACTACCCCGGCGAGCTGCTCAAGGTGATGCAGCACTGCGCCCCGAAAAACTTCGACGCCAAAGACGCGCCGCAGTGCGTGCTGCTGACGCCGGGCGTGTTCAACAGCGCCTACTTCGAGCACGCCTTCCTGGCGCGCCAGATGGGCATCCCCATCGTCGAGGGGCGCGACCTCGTGGTGCGCGACTTCAAGGTCTTCATGCGCACCACCGCCGGGCTGGTAAAGGTGGATGTCATCTACCGCCGAATTGATGACGACTTCCTCGACCCCTCCGTCTTCCGCGAGGACTCGCTGCTCGGCGTGCCCGGCCTGGTGAATGCCTGCCGCGCAGGAAATGTCAGCCTGGCCAACAGCATCGGCACCGGTGTGGCGGATGACAAGGTGGTCTATTACTTCGTCCCGCACATGATCAAATACTACCTCGGCGAGGATCCCATCCTGCCGAATGTGGACACCTACCTCGCCTCCGAGCCGAAGGACTGCGCGCACATCCTGGCCAATCTCGACAAGCTGGTGGTGAAGTCCGCCAACGAGGCCGGCGGCTACGGCATGCTCATGGGCCCCTGGGCGAGCAAGGAGGAGATCGAGGAGTTCCGCGCGCAGATCGAGGCCAACCCGCGCAACTTCATCGCGCAAAACCCCGTCTCTCTGAGCCGCCACCCCACCTGGGTGGGCGATCATTTCGAGGGCCGCCACATTGACCTCCGGCCCTACATTCTGTGCGGGGAAAAAATCGTCGTCACCCCCGGCGGTCTCACCCGCGTGGCGCTGCGCAAGGGATCCCTCGTCGTCAACAGCTCCCAGGGCGGCGGCTCGAAGGACACCTGGGTGCTGCGGCACGGCTCGGAGACCGGTGTTTGATTTCATCTCCAGCCACCGCCAACCGCGAACCGAGACACTCCCATGCCACCCACCCCTCCGCCCCAAGAAGAAGTCGCCCGGCACAAGCAGGCAAACATCATGCTCTCCCGCGTGGCCGGCAGCTTGTACTGGATGAGCCGCTACCTGGAGCGCGCGGAAAACCTCGCGCGCCTCGTGGATGTGAACCTGCAGATCCTGCTCGATTTCGGCCAGGTGGATGACGAGACGCTAAAGGAGCACTGGCTGCCCATCCTGCGCTCCACCCATGACGAGGATCTGTTCTTCCAGCTCTACGAGACCGCCGACAGCGAGAGCGTCACCGAGTTCCTCACCTTCCGTCCCGAAAATCCAAACTCGCTCCTCTCCTGCATCTCCAGCGCCAGGGAAAACGCCCGCCAGGTGCGCGACCAGATCTCCACCGAAATGTGGGAGGTGCTCAACGAGGCCTACCACTTCCTCAAAGGCCGCGACGCCGTGAAGGTCTGGCAGGACGGCGCCAGCGAGTTCTACGACCAGATCAAACGCTACTCCCATCTCTTCCAGGGCATCACCGTCTCCACTTTCTCGCGCAGCGAGGGCTTCGAGTTCATCCAGTTCGGCAAATACCTCGAGCGCGCGGACAAAATGACCCGCCTGCTCGACATGAAGTACCACATCCTGCTGCCGAAGGTCACCGACGTCGGCGGCGCCGTGGACGCGGCGCAGTGGCAGGCCGTGCTGCGCTCCGCCAGCGCGGTGGAGGCCTACCGCCGCTTTTATGTGGCGGACATCCTCTTCGCCAAGGTCATCGAGTTCCTCATTTTCCAGGAAAGCTTCCCGCGTTCCCTCATCTTCTGCCTCCAGCAGATGGACCACTTCGCCCATCTCATCGCCGACATCCCGCAGGGCGAGTACCGCAACGACTCCGAGCGGCGCTTTGGCCGCTTCCTCAACAACCTGAACTTCACCACCACGAAGGACATCATCCGCCAGGGCCTGCATGAGTTCCTCGACGAGGTGCAGCAGGAGATCAACACATTCGGCGCGCACTTGTACAACACCTTCATGTTCACCCCGCCCGTGGATTTGCAGGCGGAGATACGCTTCCACCAGCAGCAGGAGCAGCAGCAGCAGATGATGATGATGATGATTTCGCCCGCGGCCTGAGGGAGTGAAAAAACGGGCTGCATTCCCGTGATTCCCTTTCATTCTGACGACAAACCCAGCCAACCGAATTGTCCCCAGCAGCCCTCCCGACGCCCGCCCTCACCGGCATGACGCTGCGCGTGCGTCACCTCACCCGTTTTCATTACGAGGGCGTCGTCACCGACAGCTACAATGACGCGCGGCTCTGCCCCGTTTCGGACCCGCTCCAGCGCTGCGCCTCCTTTGACCTCGCCATCCGCCCGCGCGTGCCCGTCCACACCCACCATGACTTTTATCTGAACCGGGTGGACCACTTTGAGCTGCACGAGGCTCATGAGAATCTCGAGGTCGAGGCCGTCTCCGTCGTCGAGACCCGGCCCGACCCGCGCGGCCCGGCCCCGTCCGGCATCGGACCGGATGCCCTGCACGCGCCCGGCGTCAGCGAGAACTATTTCGATTATGTCGTCGAGTCCCGCTTCATCCCGCAGAGCGTCGCCATCTGGCGCGAGGCCATGGATGTCATCGAGGGAGACGCTTCCGACCTCTGGGCCGATGCCGTCAGGCTCGGCCGCCATGTCCACGCCAGCTTCGCCTACGACCCGGACTGGACGCACGTCCACACGGACGCCGCGGAGGCGCTCAAAGACCGCCGCGGCGTGTGCCAGGACTACGCGCATGTGATGATCGCCCTCTGCCGCGCCAAGGGCATTCCAGCGCGTTACGTCAGCGGCTACTTTTTCAATGACAAGACCGGCGATGAAAACGAGGCCTCCCACGCCTGGATGGAGGTCTTCCTGCCAGGGCACGGCTGGAAGGCCTGGGACCCCACCCACGGCCGCGAGGCCGACACCCGTTATGTGAAGCTCGCCATCGGCCGCGACTACGCGGATGCCAAGCCATTGAGCGGCCGCTTCCGCGGCACCGCCAGCAGGCACATTGAGGTCAGCGTGCAGGTGCGCAGGCAGTGAGCCTTGCATCCTGTCCGCGCGGCGCGCGGACGACGCGGGTTCAACGGGCTGGGGGCGGCTTCAGAGTCGTTGAAAATCCGCGCCCGTCCGCATTTCAGGCTGAGCCAGCCGTGCAAAGCCCGCGCTTCCTCACGCGGGCGGAGCGCGCCTTCATGCGTCCGCGCAGCTTCGCCAGATGCAGTTCGTGCCGCAGCGCGTGGTTGCGCTTCTCCAGATGGCGCAGCCTTTGCTCCATCTCCGCCGCGGCGGGCGCGGGCGGGGGCAGCTTCGGCGCAGGCGGCGGGCCGGGAGGAGGCTTCGGAGCGGCGGGCGGGACTCTGGGCACCGTTGGAGCGGACGTGGTCGCCGGGCTCGCCAGCGCCGGCAGAGCCGCGCCATTGCCGCCGGACGGGGCTGGCGCTCCGCCGCCGCCGAGGTCGGGCAGCGGAGTGATGACTGGCGCGCCGCCATCGCCACCCTCCCCGGATGGCGGGTCATCCGCAGGCGGTTTGGCAGCCTGCGGCTTCGGGGCTTGAGGTTTC
This sequence comes from Verrucomicrobiaceae bacterium UBA2429, assembly GCA_002343505.1. GTDB lineage: Bacteria > Verrucomicrobiota > Verrucomicrobiia > Verrucomicrobiales > Verrucomicrobiaceae > Prosthecobacter. Next base: position 57,500 of record DDQZ01000062.1, read on the forward strand.
GGAGCGGGGGCCGTCATCGCTTCGAGCTGGAGGATGCGCGCCTTGGCGGCGGGCAGTTCAGCGCACATCTGCCGGGCGGCCTCCAGGGAGGCGCGCAGCTCCGTCTCGCGCTGACGGGAGTCGTGCAGCAGGCCGTCAAAGCGCTGCCTCTCGCCGCTGACGTGAGCGTCAGCCGTGGCGCGGAAGGCGTCGAACTGGCGCTGCATCTCCTCGCGCCAGGCCCTGGACTCATGACGGCTCGTCGCCAGGTCCTGCTTCGTCACTGAGAGTTGCGCGGCCAGGTTTTCATTGGCCTTGAGCAGCTTCCTTTCCGCCAGACGCAGCAGGATCACCCGGATGAGGGCCAGCAGGAGGAAGAACACCGCAAGAGCGGCGATGAGGACGTAAAGATGGGCTTCGCGCGGGATGGAATCCATAATTCCCATGCTAAGCAGGTTCGTTTCCGGGAGGCAATCTTTTTTCCACCGGCGGAAAATCATCCCCGGCGCTGGCCGTTGCGCAGCCTTTTCATTCTGCGGGCCGCCCATGCCTCCAGCACATGAGCAAATCCGCCCCGCCTCGGTGCTTCAACTCATTTGCCGGCCAAGCCCCGACCGACTCCTCCGGCTCCAGTGGCAATGGAGCCACCACGCATGGGCAAGCCAATGCGGTGACATTTGGCTGGAATGCTACGGCATGGCGGCGGCTCACGGCAGCGGGAAGCGCTCGTTGGCGGCGGCGACTTCGGCTTTGATTTGGGCGAGCGTCTCCGGCTGGTCCACGCTTTGCAGGGCGCGGTCCATCCAGGCGGCGATGAGCTCCATCTCGGGCTCCTTCATGCCGCGGGTGGTGACGGCGGGGGTGCCGACGCGGATGCCGCCGCCGAGGGTGATCTTCTCGGTGTCGAAGGGGATGCCGTTTTTGTTCACGGTGATGCCGGCGAGGTCGAGCGTCTCGCTGGCGATCTTGCCGTTGAGGCCCTTGGGGCGCAGGTCCACGAGCATGAGGTGGTTGTCGGTGCCGCCGCTGGTGATGCGGTAGCCGCGGGCGGCGAGGGCGGCGGCCAGGGCCCGGGCGTTTTTGACGATCTGCCGGGTGTAGGTCTTGAAGTCGGGGTTCAGGCACTCGCCGAAGCAGACGGCCTTGGCGGCGATGACGTGCATCAGCGGGCCGCCCTGGATGCCGGGGAAGACCTGGCTTTGGAGTTTTTTGAAAAGGTCCTCGCGGTTGGTGAGGATGAGGCCGCCGCGCGGTCCGCGCAGGCTTTTGTGCGTGGTGGTGGTGATGAAGTCGGCGTGCTCGATGGGGCTGGGATGCGCGCCGCCGGCGACGAGGCCGGCGATGTGGGCCATGTCCACGAAGAGGTAGGCGCCGACGCTTTTGGCGATCTCGGCCATGCGCGCGAAGTCAATGACGCGCGGGTAGGCGGAGGCGCCGGCGGTGATCATCTTCGGCTTCTCGCGCAGGGCCACCTCGGCCAGCTCGTCGTAGTCAATGCGCTCGTCATTCTGGCTGACGCCGTACTGGCAGAAGTCATAGAAGCGGCCGGAGAAGTTGGCGGGGTTGCCGTGGGTGAGGTGGCCGCCGTGGGCGAGGTTCATGCCGAGCACTTTGTCGCCATGCTGGAGCACGCTGAAATAAACGGCGGCATTGGCTTGGGAGCCGGAGTGGGGTTGGACGTTGGCGTATTTGGCGCCGAAGAGCTGGCAGGCGCGGTCTATGGCGAGCTGCTCGACTTTGTCCACTTCCTCGCAGCCGCCGTACCAGCGTTTCGCGGGGTAGCCCTCGGCGTATTTGTTCGTCAGGCAGGAGCCCTGCGCGGCCATGACGGCGCGGCTGGTGAAATTCTCACTGGCAATGAGCTCGATGTGGGTCTGCTGGCGGTGCTGCTCGGCGCGGATGATTTCGGCGACGGCAGGGTCGGCTGAGGCGAGGATGCTGAGGGGGTGGGCTTGGGTGTTCATTTTATCTACCCGGCGGCCATGGCGGCCGCCGGCAAAGGGTGTCTTGAGCCATGCGTCCACGATCTGCCGCGCGGCAGCGGGCGTCGTGGTTTTGCCGGCCAGGCAGAGGACGTTGCTGGCATTGTGCTCGCGGGTGATCGCGGCGGTCTCCGCGTCATGGACGAGGCTGGCCTGGATGCCGGCGTGGCGGTTGGCGGCGATGCTGACGCCGATGCCGGTGGTGCAGACGAGGATGCCCGCGTCGGCGCCGCCGTCGAGCACGCGCTGCGCGACGGCCTCGGCGAAGTCCGGGTAATCCACCGAATCCGGCGTGTGCGTGCCCACATCCTCCACCTCGTAGCCGCCGGCGCGCAGGTGCGCGGCGACTTCGTTTTTCAGGCTCAGGCCGCCGTGGTCGGCGCCGATGGCGAGGGTGCGGGGGAGGTCGGGCATTGGGGTGTTTGGAGCGGGGAAAGGGCAGGGGCCGGGTCACTGGCTGCCGGGTTCGGCGCCTTTCCAGGTCTGCTCGATGTAGGCGAGGATGCTGGGGAGGAGCTTGTCGAGGATGTCGAGGGTCTCCCGGTATTCCTCAATGCCGCCGCCGAAGGGGTCGGTGACATCGCGTCCGCGCAGGCTGTCGTCGGGCGCGAACTCGCTGAGCAGGTAGAATTTGTCCCCGGCCTCCGGGTAGTCCATGAGCAGGGAGGCCAGATGGCTGCGGCTGAGGGCGAAGACATGGGTGGCCTCGTCCACCAGGCCGGCGGTGACGGCGCGGCTGCTGTGGGCGGAGAGGTCCAGTCCGCGCTCCCGGGCCAGCTCCACACTGTGGCGGCTGGCGGGCTGGCCGGAGAAGGCGCCGACTCCGGCGCTCTGGACGGTGTAGTCGGGACGGTCCTTGACCAGATCGCGGAAAAGCGCCTCCGCCAGGGGGCTGCGGCAGGTGTTTCCGGTGCAGACAAAGAGGACTCGTTTCAAAGGACGCGCAGGATGCCGCGCCGGGGGGCTTTGTCAAAAGCGGAGAGCCTGGAAATGGGCGCGCGACCTGCCTTATCGTGCGCATGGGTCGCCCGTTCACTTCGCGGCTTCGCAGCAGGGCTCCATCCTCGCGGGGCGCGTGACCCAGGGCGTCGCCCTGGGCTGGGATGGGCCGCGCCTTTGGCGCTTTCGGATCGAAGGCGTCGTGCCGGGCCGGGGCGGCATCCTGGGGGGCAGGCCGTCGGCGCTGTGCAGAAGCTGCCAGGCATCTGCGCTTGCGCGCGGAGTCGTGCGGCTTGTGGGGAGGCTGCCTTGGCACGTTTGCGAAGTCGCGCGGCTTGTGGGGAGGCTCCTTGGGGGGCGGAAAAGGCTTTTGGGCTGCCTCCAGAGCTGACTTTGGCCTGGTGGAGGAGTTTTTGGCGGGGCGGGGATGCGGCTTTAGCGGCGCGGGAGGTAGCTGGCGGTGGCGGGCAGGCTGCGCTGGCGCTGGAAAGGAGTCGCGCGGAGGCAGGGCAGGCTGCCGGGGTGGCGGAAAGGTCTTTGGCGCGGGTTCGGGAACTGCTCCTGGACGGGCGGCGGGGTTTTTCGGCTCATCCGGGAAGTGGGTGCGGAGTTTGGGTTCCGCGCGGCAGCACCTTCACGGCGGCAGCCCTTGGACTGCGGCAGCCTGCTGCCGCTTTCGGAGGAAGACGTGAGTCTTCCCGGATTGGAGGCGCGGGCGGAATGGAGAGTCTGCGCCGGGGGCGGGGCAGACTGACGTTTGCCTCTACGCGGGCGGCGCGGGTAGAGGAAGACGTGAGTCTTCCCCGGATGGGAGGCGCGGGCGGGGGCGGCGGGGCGTCAGAGGCGCACGGTTTCGAGGACCTCGAGCGCGGTGATTTTCCAGGCTCCTTCGACGGGGGAGACGGTGACGCGGGCGGTGTAGCGGTTCACGCGGGTGTGGGTGTGGCCCCAGTGGCCGACGGTGCCGAGGGCGGTCCACTGGCAGTCGGCGGTGAAGCCCGCGTCTGCGGGCGTGACCTTGTCCACATCGGCGCTGAACTCCTGGATGGTGACGCGCGCGCCTTCGCGCCCCTCAAGGCTGAGGGCCTGGAGGGTTTCGAGGTAAAGGCGGCGCAGGAGCTCGCCATGCACGCTGCGGGCCAGCACATCGTAGATGGCGGACTCGCCGCGCTGGTCGAAGGCGCGGTAGGCGTTGAGCAGGAGGGGCTCGAGGATGGGCGCGGCCTGCTCCGGGCGGGTGATGCCGGAGGCGGGGCCGCCGATGCCGGGCAGGGAGAGGGGCAGCCGGGGCCAGAGCGGGACGGCGCTGGCTGCCCAGACGATGAGCCAGGGGGCGATGCCGCCGGGCAGGCGGTGGTGGCGGTGACGGTGGCGTTTTCTGGCGGCCAGCCAGAGTAGGAGGCCGGCCAGCAGCCAGAGGAGGAAGCCGAGGGGCAGGCGGAAGCCGCCGGTGGCGTGGATGGCGGGGATTTCGACAAGCGGCGCGGGGGCCGGCAGCCGGCCGAGGTTTTTCCAGGCGAGGGTGGCGGACTCGCGGGTGAGGGGTGTGGAGGCCTCGCTCCTGGGGCCGTAAAAGAGGGTGACGGGCAGGCTGCCGCCGCCGGGCAGGTGCCCCTGCCAGTGTGTCTCGATCTCCTCCGGCGACGGCGGCAGGTCGAAGACCCAGGTGAGGCCGACGATGACCCCGCCCAACGGCGGCTCCTGGCCGGGCTCAAGGGGGAGGGTGGCGCCGGGTCTGCCGGTGAGAAGGGCGGGGGCGGGCATGGCGCGGCGGAGGAGGACGCCGCTCTCGGAGACCTGGCACCACGCTTCGGCGCGCTGGGCCAGGGCTGCGAGCAGGCGCTGGCCGGATGCGGCGTCGAGCGCAGGCGGCAGCGGGGCGGATGGGTCGAGCATGCGCATGAGGCTGGCCGCGTCGAAGAGGGCCTCGAAGCGCGCCTGCCCCGGCTCAAGGTAGAGGTAGGCCTGGGCGACGGGTTCGATGACTGGAGCGGGGGGCTTTTCCGGCTGCTGCCCGGCCTTGGGGGCGGCGCGCGCGGGCGCGGGCTGCCCTGGCACGGCGCGGCGGAGCATGTCTGCGGGAGTGAGCTGCAAGGTCTGCGCCCGGAGCGCGGGGAGGTGGAAGCCCGCGAGGAGAAGCAGAAGGATGCGGCAAAGTGTGGCGCGCGAAGGCATGAGCGGAATAAGCGGGCGGAGCGGGGGCGCGGCAACCGGAAGTAAGGCGCGGGGGAGCGGATTCCCCGCGCGCGGCGCTTGTGCGGACGGGCTGGCCGGGCTAGGTGGAGGGTTCATGTTTGTAGATCAAATCAAAGTCTATGCCCGCGCCGGCAAGGGTGGTGACGGGAACGCGCACTTCCACCGCGGCAAGTTCCGCCCCAAAGGCGGCCCCGACGGCGGGGACGGCGGGCGCGGCGGGGACGTGGTGCTGGAGGCGGATCCGAGCACGGACAGCCTGCGGCCGTTTTTCTTCAATCCGAAGCTCGTCGCCAAGGACGGCGACAAAGGCGGGGCGAACCTGTGCACGGGGCGCAGCGCGGAGGCGGTGGTCTTCAAGGTGCCGTGCGGGACGCTGGTGTCGCGGATCGTGGAGAGCGAGGACGCTGAGACCGGGGAGGTGGTGGAAAGCTATGAGCCGTTCGCGGACCTGACGCAGGCGGGGCAGAGGTTCGTGCTGTGCAAGGGCGGCAAGGGCGGCAAGGGCAATGTGCATTTCACCACCAGCACGCACCAGGCGCCGCGCGAGTTCACACCGGGGGAGCCGGGCGAGGAGGGGCGCTTTCACTTCGAGCTGCGCAGCATCGCCGACGCGGGCTTTGTGGGTTTCCCGAACGCGGGGAAATCCACGCTGCTGTCGAAGCTGAGCGCGGCGCGGCCGAAGATCGCCAACTACCCGTTCACCACGCTGCAGCCGAACATCGGCGTCATTCACTTCGGCCCGAACCGGCGCGGCACTCTGGCGGACATCCCCGGCCTGATCGAGGGGGCGCATGACAATGTGGGCCTGGGCCATGACTTCCTGCGCCACATCATGCGCTGCCGGATCCTGCTCTTTGTGGTGGATGCGGCGGGCAGCGAGGGGCGCGACCCCGTGCATGACCTGGAGACGGTGCGCACGGAGGTGTCTCTTTATTCCAAGGAGCTGGCCAGACGCTCGTGGCACATCATCGCCAACAAAATGGACATGCCCGGCGCGGAGGAGAACCTGGAGAGGATCAAGGACCGCTTCAAAAAAATCCGCGTGCTGCCCGTCTCCGCCGAGACGGGCGAGGGGCTGGACAAGCTGCGCGCCTTTCTGGACCAGAAGATCGGGCAGGATCACGGGATTGATTTTTGATCCGGCAGGGAGCTGAAACGACGGGCCGCCGCCGAGCCGCCGAGGAAAGGGCAATTCGTGATTGCCACGCCGCCGGAAGTGTTTCAAGCTCGCCGCTCCATGAACCAGCTCAGCCCTGCTCCCGCGTCCCTCGCCCCTTGGTGGAAGGAACTCTCCGGTTATCATTGGTTTGTCTTCACCATGGCCTCGCTGGCCTGGCTGTTTGACTGCCTGGACCAGCAGCTTTTTCTCGTGGCGCGTCCCGCTGCCATGGCCTCCCTGCTGACCGAGGGCATGGACCCGAAATTCTACGGCGGACTTTCGACGACTTTCTTTGTGGCGGGCTGGGCCATTGGCGGCCTGGTGTTTGGAGCGGTGGGCGACCGCATCGGCCGTGCAAAAACACTGGCGCTGACGGTGCTGATCTACTCCGTCTGCACTGGTCTCTCCGCCTTTTCCGTGGGTTTCTGGGACTTTGCGGCCTACCGTCTGGTCACCGGCTTTGGTGTGGGTGGTGTTTTCGGCCTGGCGGTGGCTCTCGTGGCGGACTCGCTGCCGGACCGCGCCCGGCCTCATGCGCTCGGCCTGCTCCAGGCGCTGTCGGCGGTGGGGAACATCACCGCCGCGACGATCGCCATCATCGTGGGCTATCTTCAGATTCAGGCCATCGAGAGCGGCTCCGCCGCCAAGACGGAGATGTGGCGGACCATGTTCCTCATCGGCGCGCTGCCCGCATTCATGGTCGTGTTCATTCAGATCAAGCTCAAGGAACCCGAGAAATGGGTCAAGGCCCGCGCCGAGGGCAAGGCCACGGGTGTGAAGTTCGGCAGCTACAGCTCGCTGCTGGGCAAGCCGAAGTGGCGCAAAAACGCCATAGTCGGAATGACTCTCTGCATCTCGGGTGTCATCGGCCTGTGGGGCATCGGCTTCTTCAGCCCTGAGTTGATCAACGACGTGCTCGGCAAGGCGCTGGTGGCTGACAAGGTGCCCGAGGCGCTGATCCCCGGCTGGAAGATGATCTGGACCGGCATCAACATGATCATGCAGAACATCGGCTCCTTCTTTGGAATGATGGTCTTCACCTGGGCGGCCAGCAAATACGGGCGCAAGCCTGTCTTTGCCGTCGCCTACGTCTGCGCCATGGCCAGCACGATCCTGGTGTTCCGGTATCTGGACGATCGCAGCGACATTTTCTGGATGGTGCCGCTGATGGGCTTCTTCCAGCTCTCGCTCTTCGCTGGCTACGCCATTTACCTGCCCGAGCTGTTCCCGACCAGCCTGCGCAGCACGGGGACGAGTTTCTGCTACAACGTCGGACGCTTCATTGCGGCCGCAGGCCCGTTCCTTCAGGGCAGCTTGACGGCGATTTTCGCCGCGCACGCCGCCACGGCGGATGAAAAACTGGACGCCTTTCGCGACGCCTGCACATGGATGAGCCTCATCTTCCTGCTCGGCCTTGTCATCCTGCCTTTCGCGCCCGAGACCAAGGGACGCGACCTGCCGGAGGAATGAGCCGGCGCGCAATGGTTCACAGCTTCGCCATGTCTCCTGCGGAACTCGCATCCTTGAAGGATCCCTCCGGACTTGCGCCGGAGGCCCGCGCGCTGTGGCTGGTGAAAAACGGCGCCTGGGATGACGCGCACAATGCCGCCCAGGAGATTCACACGCGGACAGGTTCCTGGATCCACGCGCTGTTGCATGTCATCGAGGGGGACCAGTGGAACGCCGACTACTGGTTTGCCAAAGCGGGCAAGCCATCGCGGGGGCCGGCGGATGTTGACGCTCTGTGGAATGAAATCGCCGGATCGCTGCCGGGTCAGTGAGGTTTTCCCGAGGCGTCAGCGGCGCGGCGGACGCTTCAGCTTGCAGGCATGGTCAAAAACATAGTCGCCCACCTGGCGGCCAAGTTTGACACCCTGATAAGCGTCGAAATCCCAATGGATGCCCAGGTAGATGCGGCTGCGCGCGTTTTCCTCCTCGGCTTGTGAGAGGCTGGAGAAGGTGCGCGGGCGCAGAGGACGCGGCTGGCCGTTGTTGTCGAGGGTCACGCCGTTGAACTCATCCGAGACAAAAGTGAAGGGAATCTGGTCGGTGCCGTAAAAACGCCGCAAGACCTGAAACAGCGCGCCGCCAAAGGTGGCGTGTCCTGACGGGTAAGCGGGGAAGGGCGGGGTGAAATTCGGTCCGGTGAGGTTGCTGGCGGGCGCGCCGAGAGGCATGAAGGAGGGATTGCCCACGGTGTCCTCGTTGCCATCATCGGGCGCGTCCGGGCCGCCCTCGCGGATGCCGGTGACGGGGCGCCAGAAATCATGGTGGTATTTGGAGTCCCAGGCGGCAATGGCGGCATCGGCCATGGCAAGATTGACCAGCGCCAGCAGGCGGGCGAGTTCCATTTCGGTGGTTCGTTTTTCAGCGGCGACAGCGAGGGCGATCTGATTGTACAGGCGCGGTGGCGCGCACAGGCTGGGCGTGCCGTCGTAAGCCCAGAAAACGCCGATGAAGGATTCCTCCTCGGTGCGCTCCGTGGGCGTGGTGACGCCGTCGCCGCCGAGACGCTTCACCTCGACATAGGCCATCGAGTACTCCAAAGAGTCGAGCGCGGGCGGCGGAGGCAGACGGAACTGGCTGCCGCTGGACAAAACAAACGGCGTGACCTGCGGCCATGACGCGCCAAGCGCCAGAGGATGGCCGCTGACGGGGTCCTGACGCCAGCGGCCGGGGGCGTTTGCGGTGATGTGTTCGATCCCGACACGGGGTTCATCATGATCGGAGCCGTCATTTTCACGCAAGGCAAGCACAGCGGCAGCGATGGACTGGCCGAGATCAATGCCCTGGATCTTGGCCGGCCCAGGACGCATGAGGGCGAGGTCTTCGGCCAGATAGCCGGCAAAAAGGGAACTCTGGGCGGGAAACAAGGCTGCAAGGCAGTCATGGGCGGCCTGGGCGATGCCGGCATCCAGTGAAATGACGGTGCCAACCTGCGGGCGCCCCAGATAGCTCTCACTTGTGGCGCGCGCGCAGTTGACCACTTCGAAGATGGCAAGATGGACGATTGCCATGGCGCGCGCTGCGCGGCAGGGGCCGAGTTGCTCGCCATGGGTCCGGTTTTCACCTTGCTGTGGCGGGGTGTGGTCGAGTCCGCTGGCATTGATCGCGATCTCGTTCCAGCGCCTGACTGGCGTTCCCAGCATGGCCCGGTGGCGAACTACGGCGCGCGGGGCAATCTCAGCCGCGGGAGTGTAAGGCGCGCGGAAAGCGGCGCTGTGCCTGCCAGGCAGCACCTGGGCCACTCCCGGCGAGGCAAATTGCACCGCCAGAAAGACTGCGAGAACTCGGACGAAGACGCTCATGGCAATTCCAGATCATCAACCCGCGTGGAATTTCATCAGTGATCATCCAGCCGGGAATATTGGCATTTCAAAACCAGCGCCACGGTTTGTCGAGACGATTCACGAGCCAATTATTGCGGTTTGGCAGGCGGCGGATGAATTTTCTCAACGGGGAAGGCCTGGCTCCATCGCGGAAAGCGCGGGTTTGGCGGCCCGCCGCGCCAGGAATTCCTGGGCCAGCGCGCGGTAGGCCTGGGCTCCGCGCCCGGAGGGTTCATACTCAATGATGGCCTTGCCAAAGCTGGGGGCCTCCCCAAGGCGGACGGTGCGCGGGATGATGGTCTCGTAAACCATCTCGGCGAGGTTGCTTTTCACGTCGTTGACCACCTGGTTGGCCAGGTTAGCGCGCTGGTCGAACATGGTCATGACGATGCCCTCCAGAAGCAGGTTGGGATTGGCGCCGCAGTCGCGGATTTGATGGACGATCTGAACAATGCTGGAGAGTCCTTCCAGGCCAAAGTACTCGCATTGCAGCGGCACGAGCATCTCATCGGCGGCGGCCAGCGCCGAGGTCATCAGCACTCCGAGGGAAGGCGGGCAGTCGAGAAACACGAAATCGAAATGCCCCGAGGCGCGGATTTGGTCGAGCACCTCGCGCAGGCGGGTGAGGTGGTTGCCGCGCTGGGCCAGCTCGATCTCGCAGCCGGCCAGCTCCTGATGGGCGCGAATGATGGACAGATTCGGCAGGCGGGTGGCGCGGATGGCCTCATGCGGGTCGGCCCCCTCCACCAAAGCCGCATAAATGCTGCCTCCCTCCTCCTTGGCCAGTCCGAGACCGCTGGTGGCGTTGCCCTGCGAGTCCATGTCAATGAGCAGCACGCGGTGGCCGAGGTGGGCCAGGCACGCGGAGAGATTGATGGCCGTGGTAGTTTTCCCCACGCCGCCCTTTTGATTGGTGATGGCAACGATCCGCATAAGTTGTCTTGACCGCGGACTGTGAACGGTAACGATGTGCCGCGCCAAGAAAAAATGGAAATCACGGAGAAATGGCTCGGAGAGATCGGCGGCTGGGCGGCGATGAAAGCCGCGCGCGGGCTGGCGGACGCGGGGCTGGCCGCGCTGAAAAGCGCCGACGGCGAGTTCATCCGCGGCCTGGCAGGCGGGGGCAAAACAAAATTCGCCTGCGGACTCCGCATCCGCTCCCGCACGGATGTGGACAACCTCTGCACCTGCCCGTCCGCCCGGCGCGGCATGATCTGCGAGCATTCGCTGGCTGTGGCCTTGCTCGGCATCCGGCAGGCTCAGGAAGCGGCGAAGCCCGAAAGCAAAGCCCGTATCTCAAACTCGCGCGCGGAGCCTGCCCTCAAAGAGGCGGCTTTGTCGGTGCCGGGCCGCTATAGCGTGTTCCTGCCGGATCATTTGCTGGCCGGTGGTTTGAGGGACGGACTGGCCGCTTATGTGAAATATGAGCCGGATGGGGAAGGGGAGACCAGCAGGTTAGCGGCCTGGTTGGATGCCCAAGGCGTGAAAGGCCGGAGCGCGCCCCTTTCATTGCGCGGAGAGATCCTCGATCAATTTCTGCACGCGCTGGCCGGGCATCCGCGTGTGCTGTGCGGCAAGCCTTCCGGCGGAGGCATCCCCATCTATTTGGCTGACGCGCCGGTGCGCCTGCCCCTGCGAGCCACTGCCGAGGGTGAGAATGTGCTGTTCAAGATTCCGGCAGAGACAGGCAGACCGCTCCTGGGCGCGTGTCCGGAACGCTGGTGGGTCTGTCAGCAGACCTCCACCTTGTTTGCTCTTCCAGCTTCGGAGGGGGAAGTCGCCAATCTCATCCGCGAAACCGCCATGGGAACTGCCCGGCGGCCTTTGCTCTGGCTGGTGGCGCGGCGAGTGGAATTGGACTCGGTGTTTCAATTGGAACTGACAGGCGGCGTGCTGGAAAATTTTCATGTCGCACCTGTGCCTTGCCAGCATGAACTGGCTTTGGAGGGTTCCCTGCAAGTGCTGGAAGCAAGACTCAGCGCGGAGTTTCAGGGGATGAGGTGGCGGTTGGAGAGCAATTCTTCAAATTGCAAATATGACAATTTGTTTCCAATTCAGGATAAATCATCTCCTTGTGTTTTTTATGTGGATGACGAGATAAATAAGCAGCGGCTTTTTACCCGCCTGCGAGCTCTGGGATTCAGTCCCATGTCCGGCATGGATGGGGAATTCTGGCGGCTTACTGGTGGAGAAAAAATCCTGGCCTTTCACGCCTCCGAGTTGCCGCGTCTGCACCAGGAAGTGAAGGTGCTGGAGGGAGAGCGCTGGCGGACGGTGACACGCGGTTTGGCGCGGATTTCCCCTGTGATCAAACCGCTCGAAGCGCCGTCCGATACGCCTCCAGGCGGCAGCGGCAGGGATTGGCTGGCGATGGAGTTCGCCTACACGGCGCCAGACGGGTTCAACTTGTCCAGATCCGAAGTACTACGTCTGGTACGCTCCGGTCAGCGTTCGGTGCTGGGGGCTGCCGGGAAGCGTTATGTGCTGGATTTGAGGGGCGTGGAAGAGCTGGAGGAAACTCTGAAGGATGTGCCTGTGCAGATCACTCAGGACGGAGCCCTAATCCATGCCTTCCATGCGCCATATTTGACTGGAGACATTTTGGCTGAGAGGATTGGACTGATACCCGAGAATACAATCACTGAGCAGATCGGTGATCTGGCTGCCAAACTCCGCCCCTATCAAATGCTCGGTGTTCGCTGGATGTTCTCTCTGGTTTTGAAGGGGGCGGGCGGAGTCCTGGGCGATGAGATGGGCTTGGGCAAAACGGTGCAGAGCATCGCAGCAATCCGCGCCCTCAAACACTCGTCGGGAGACGCTGACCTGCCTGTTCTGATTGTTTGTCCGAAGTCACTGACAGGCAACTGGCGGGATGAATTTAAGCGCTTCGCTCCGGAGCTGAAAGTGGCGGTGTGCCAGGGTGAGAAGCGTGAAGATGTGCTGAATTCAACTTCCGCTTATGATGTGATAATCACTACTTATCAACTCATTGTCAGAGATTTGAAATACCATTTCACTCGGAAATGGTGGTTCGTCCTGCTGGATGAGGCCAGCCACATTCGCAACCCGGATACCGAGGCCGCAAAAGCCCTGGGCAAGCTCGAATCTGGCGCTCGGTTAGCCCTCACAGGCACTCCTGTGGAAAACAGTGTCCGGGATTTATGGTCCATCTACCACTTTGCTTTGCCCGGTTATTTGGGGAGCAGGGAAAATTTCAAAGAGCGCTTCGAGGTTCCGCTGGTGGGAGGTCTCGACACGCCAGCGGCGCAGGCAGCGAGCGAGCGCCTCAAAAAACTGGTCCGGCCCTACTTTATCCGTCGCACAAAGAGAGAGGTCCTCCGGGATCTGCCGGAGAAGATTGAGCAAATTCTCTGGTGTGACCCCACCCCGGCGCAAGCGGAGGTTTACCGCCGACTGCTTGAGGAAGGGCGGGATGAGATCAAGGCGGCGCGGAAACGCTCCGGTCAGTCCGGGGCTAAGATGACCATGTTCACTGTGCTGTTGAGACTGCGTCAGGTGTGTTGTGATCTGCGTCTGACAGGGCTGGGAGGCGAGACTTTGGCGGGTCTATCAAACGAGGAAATCTCCGGCAAGTGGGGAGTTCTTGGCGAGCGACTCGATGAAATCATCGAGGGCGGTGGAAAGGTTCTTATATTCAGTCAGTTCGTGCAATATTTACGCCTGGTTCGTGCTGAATTGGAAGGTCAAAATCTGGCCCTCTGCTACCTGGACGGAAGCAGTCAGGATCGGGAGGCGCAGGTCAAAACCTTCCAAACCGATCCGCGGAAACGCATTTTTCTCATCAGTCTCAAAGCAGGGGGCTATGGTCTCAACCTCACGGCGGCGGATCACGTCATCTTGCTTGATCCCTGGTGGAATCCGGCGGTCGAGGCGCAGGCAATTGACCGCGCCCACCGAATCGGGCAGGAGCGCGTCGTCACTGCCACCCGCCTTGCCATGCGTGGAACGGTGGAGGAGAGGATTCTAGCGCTTCAGGCCAGGAAACGGGGGTTGGTCGAGGCGGCTTTGGATGACGAGTCACCGCTGATGAGCGGTCTGCATACCGCCGATCTGGAGGGACTGCTGGAGTAGCGCCGGTTGGATCAAGGGGCTGCGGATAGCGCCGCAGCCTGGGCGCATGGGGGGCGGCCCTCCCAGTAAAAGTAGTCCAAATACCCTTCTTGCAGGGCCAGTTGGCGCTGGCAATGGCCGGGGTCTTCGAGATTGAGGCGGATGAGCCGGACGAGGCTGGGCGTGTCCACGGCCACTTGCATGACTCCCATGGCGTTCATGCGCGGATACAAGCCCTCCTCATCCCACGGTTGGACATAAATGACCGGAATGCGCAGGGCAAAGGCCTCCAGGCCGGCGTAGGACTGGATGTTCAACAGCACGTCCATGCCGGGCAACCAGTCGGAAAGGCGCTCCTCCGGGGCCAGGATGGCCACATTGGGTGGCGGTTTCAGACTGCGAATGTTGCGCTCGCGCTGCCAGAGGTGCAGATGGTGCTGGCCGCTGAGATGGAAAACCGGGTCCGGACGTTCGCGGACGGGATGCAGTTTGATGAAAAAATCATGTCCTGGCAGTGAGCGCGCGGCCTCAATGACACGCTGGTAGGCCCACGCGCTGAGCAGAGGCGAGCTGGATGCGACCATGCCGGAGTAATAGGTGTCCGCCAGCAGCAGGCGGGGGCGGGCCGCGCGCGTGTGAGCCTGCGCGGCGGAGCGGGCGGGCGGTCTGCGGTGGGAGCTGACCTGGATGACTTGATGCGCGGGCAGCTTTGCTTCCTGGGTGGCAACTTCGAACTGACGCGCGTCATCACAGAGGACGAGGTCGGGCCGGAAAACGAGACGCGGGTAGATGCTGCAATCCACGGTGTATACCACGGAGGGGATGCCCAGCTCGCGGGCGGCCAGGCCCCACAAAAACTCCCTCCGTCCGCGCATGGAGCCGATGAGCACGCGCGCGGGCTTTTCTTCGGCGATGATCCGGCGTGCCTGCTGGAGGTGGCAGGCATGCAAAGGATAACGCTCGCGGCTGAACCAGCGTCCGAGATCGCCGAGAATATGGCGCGGGCTGAGGGCGTCCTCGTCGGGGTGGCTTTTTTTCCAGTCCGCCCACCATTGCTCCCACCATGCCAGGTAGAGTTGGCGCAGTGCCTCGACCTCGCTGGCGGCGGGTTCGGTGAAGCGCGGACCGGCCACCCAGCGCCCTTCGCGGTCGTCCCGGGCGACGATTGATTCCAGGCGCGGGTCGGCGCACCAGAGCTGGCCGGGCCGCGTGCGCGCGGGCAGCCGGGGCGGGGGAGGCGGAGCGGCCTGCGCCTTGAGCCGGGCGCGCTGCCATCGGCGTTTGAGCATCCAGAGCAGGGGCGGCTTTTGCCGGTCATGCGGCAGCACACGCAGGGGCGCTCCGAGCGCGCCGGCGAGCTGCTTGAAGGCTTGCAGACTGACGCCCGCTCCGGGCGCGACGATGATTTCGGCAAATGGGCCGTGCTCCAGGGCGCGGCTGGCATATTCCAGGCAGACGATGTGCGGAATCACAATTCGCCAGGCTTCAATGCTCAGGCAGGAGGCGCGGAACGGGCGGCTTGTTTCCAGGCCGGACTGCGGCGCGCGCTCATCAAGAAATTCGTCGAGCAAGTCCTCGGCGCGGTTTTGCAGCCGCATCGCCTCGGCTTCCGGCAGCAAGGGCGGCACGGTGACGATGGCGGCGCATTGTTCCCGCTGCGGAGACGGCAAAAAGGCGTCCACTTCCAGGACGACGGCGCGGCTCCAGTCGGTCACTGCTTTCAAGGCGCCTTCCCGGGCGAAGGCGCCGAACACGAGGAGGATCCGTGGCTGCGGCATCAGCGGGAAGTGGAGTGTCCGCGCATCCGGCGCAGGGCTTTGTCCAGACTGGCGGCCAGGCGGACGAGCCGCGAGCCGCGCTGGGTTTGGTGGAGATCGAGCAGCATCTTGACCAGGATGACGGTCAGCGGCACAACGTCACTGGGAGGGTCGGTGTCCGGAGCTGCTTCAGGCGGCGGAAAAAGCGCGCCGCCGGTGCCGCCGCCGAAGTAATCACGGAGGACGGCGGCATTTCCCGCGGCGAAGGTCTCCAGCAGGCGCTGGCGCGCGGGCAGGTCGAGATAGGAGTAGTTTTGGAAAACAGGCTTGGGGCTGATTTTTTGCAGCAGGGAGCGGAGCGCTTTGCGGTCGTCCGCGTCGAGATGTGCGTTGCACAGCAGGGCGATCTCCTGGGCTTCGCGCGAGTAGCCCTGGTTCGGGGTGGCGGAGGCTTTTTTCTTTTCCAATGAGGCGGGGCTGACGCCGAGGATGGAGCAAAAGTCCTCCAGCAGGCTCTCCGGCTTCGGATAAAAATCGTGGTGATAACGCCGGACGATGAGGCGCTCCCTGCCAAACTCGGCGGCATAGGTCTCCAGGAGACGGTGCCAGTCCAGTCCACCGGGGGGCAGTGATCGCAGAAAAGCGTCAAAACTCAGCGAGCCGCCCTGGTGAATGAGCTGGGTGTAAATGGACTCAATGAAGTCATCCTGCCGGCGCAGGAAGATGACGATGCTCACATCGAAATCCAGGGTGGCCGCGCGCAGCCGTGAGGCGATGAGCGGCGCTCCGGCGTAGCCCTGGTAGGGATCGCCGCAGAAGCCCTCGCAGGTGAGGAGGTAACGTGCGGGACGCTCCAGCATCTGCCGGCGGAAACCGGACGCAAGCGCCTCGGCGTCAGAGTCAGTCCAGTTGGCGCGGGAAATGTCACCATGATGATCGAGGCGCACCAATCCCTCCTTCAAAGCAGCGGCGCCGCCGACGGGCAGGGCGCGCTGAATGGCGGTGGAGCCGGTCTTGTGGGTGCCGATGTGGATGAAGAGGGGAGGTTTCAAATCGAGAGCGTGAATGGCCGGAGGTAAGCGGCGGGGAAGGATGATGTCACCGCGTCCAGCCCGGCTCAACCGGCAAATGGCGGCGGTGTTTGAAGGTGGGGCAATCTTCCCGATGGTCCGTGGCTGCGGGGTGAATGAGCGGGCGCGTCGGCCCGCATCATCCTCGCCCGGCTTCTGGGAGGTTGGAAAAAACCGCCCTTGGGCAGGCGCGCCGGTGGTCGCGAGAACGCGGACGCCGCCCGCGTAGGTGTGCCATGCGCACTCTACCGTTAGCCTGCATCCCCGCCCTTTTCACCGTCATGCTCCAGGCCGCCGCTCCGGTGCCGCTTTATATAGACGGCTATGCCGGAAAAATCAGCGTGGCGCAGGGGGAGAAGGTGCCTGTGCATGTCAGCACGACGGCGGAGAAGTATGACATCGAGGTGGCGCGCCTGGGCAGGGAGCGCGTGGTGGTGTGGAAGCAGGCGGGCGTGCCGGGCGCGGAGCATCCGGTGCCGGAGGATGCCTCGGCGCAGGGCTGCCGCTGGCCTGTGTCCGCGGAGGTGCCGGTGGGCGCGGACTGGCGGAGCGGATATTATGAGATCAGCCTGCGCGCTGCGGACCGGGGCGGGAAGTGGACGGCGCGCGGCGCGCGCACCGCGTCGGGCGGCGCGTTCTTCATCGTGCGCCAGGCCGCGCCGGGCAGCGCGTCGAAGATCCTGCTGCAACTGGCCACGAACACCTACAACGCCTACAACAACTGGGGCGGCTTCAGCGTGTACGCTTACAACAGCCGCGGCAACAACCAGGGCAGCCGCGTCTCCTTCGAGCGTCCGCCGGCCTCGCAGTTCAGCCGCTGGGAGCTGCCTTTCGTGCAGTGGGCGGAGTCTGCGGGACACACCCTGGAGTTCGCTGCCAACGCGGATTTGGAGTTCCATCCCGGGATGCTGCAAAGTTACAAGCTCGTGCTCAGCGTCGGTCACGACGAATACTGGTCCACACCGATGCGCGACCATTTGGAGGACTTCATCGGCAAAGGCGGCAACGTCTGCTTTTTCAGCGGCAACACCTGCTGCTGGCAGGTGCGCGCTGAGGATGACGGGCGCGCTTTCACCTGTTGGAAGCAAAACTACTTTCAAGATCCGGTCTTCAAAACCAGGGACCACCGCACCCTGAGCACACTCTGGAGTCATCATCTGCTCAAGCGGCCGGAGACTCAGCTCACCGGCGTCGGCTTTCTATGGGGCGGCTACCACCGCAGCCACGGCCAGTTCATGGATGGCAAGGCCGCCTTCACCGTCCACAGGCCCGAGCATTGGATCTTCGAAGGCACCGGCCTCAAGCGCGGGGACGAGTTTGGCGGCAAGGACAGCATCGTCGGTTACGAGTGCGATGGCTGCGAGCTGGAGTGGCGGGACGGCCTGCCTTTCCCCACGCACCGCGACGGCAGCCCGGCCACCTTCGAAGTGCTCGGCACCTGCGAGGCTCGCTGGCATCCCGATGACGCTGAGTGGTATGAGAAATGGGAGCAGGGCCGCACCGGCGCGGCCTGCATGGGCGTGCATGAGCGCGGCGGCATCGTCTTCACCGCCGGCACCACCGACTGGGCGCACGGACTCTCCGGCGGAGACGCGACGGTCACGCGCATCACGCGCAACCTGCTGGACCGGCTCTCGAAGTGAAATGACCTCCCTCGCCCGCGGGACGGGCGGCATTTTTCCAGGGTTGCCCCCCGGCGAAGCGGTGCTAAGGGACGGCCTGCCATGCAGCCCCCCCTCTGGATGAAGTCCCCCGCCTTGCGCCCTCTGCTCCGTCTTTGCGCCGTGCTGGCGCTCCTCGCCGCGCCCGCCCTCGCCCAGGCGCAGTCCGCCGTGCTTTCCGCGGACACTTTCAACCGCAAAGTCCATGTCGCCTCCGGTGGCAACACCCGCCGCGCCGTCGGCGGCCTGGCCAAGATCGCCACCGCCATGGTCACGCTCGACTGGGCCGAGGCCTCCCGCCAGGGCGTCAATGTCCTCGCCACCGTGCCGGACTACGCCCCGCGCGTGGCCGGGCACAACACCCTCGGCCTCCAGCCCGGTGACAAGGCCACCTTGCGCGACCTCATCTGCGCCACCCTCATGACCAGTGACGACATCGCCGCCATCACGCTCGGCGAGTTCGTCGGGCGCGACCATCTGCAGCGTCTCGGCAGGGGCGGCGTGCCGCTCGACGAGTTCGCCCGCCAGATGAACCAGCTCGCCGCGCGCGAGGGGGCGACGAACACCCGCTTCACCAACCCCCACGGCTATGAAAACACCCGCGCCGCCTCCTATTCCACCGCGGCGGACATCGCCCGCCTCGCGCTCTATGCCGTCTCCCGCCCGGCGCTGAAGTTCTACACCAGCCAGCGCAGCCGCGGCATCAGCGTCTATCGTTCCGGCGGCCAGGTCAGCATTCCGATCACCAACACCAACCCGCTGCTCGGCGTGTCCGGCATTGACGGCCTCAAATACACCAGCACACCCCGCTCCGGCGGCTGCATCGTCGTCACCGCCGAGCGCCCCTCCTCCGTCATCCGGCAGGCCGACGGCAGCAGCCTCATCTACCGCCACCGCATGGTCGTCGTCGTCCTCGGCTCGCGCGATCCCGGAGCCGAGGCGCACGCCATCCTCCAGCAAAGCTGGGGCGCCTATGACCGCTGGCTGGCCGCGGGCAGGCCCATCACCGACACGCGCCAGCTTCTCAATCATTACTGACCCGCTTGGCATCCTTTGTGCGGCCTTCACCACGGGAGGAGCGCCCACACCTTTTCCAATAAACACCACCCACACAGACACATGCGCATCGGCATCTTGAACAGCGGCGGGGACTGCCCCGGACTCAACGCGGTCATCCACGGCGTCGTAGGCGCCGCCCACACCCTCGGCTGGGAGGTCGTCGGCTTTCGCGACGGCTTCGAGGGGCTGCTCCCGCCCGGCGACTACATGATGCTCGACCCCAGCAAAACCGTCGGCATCATGAAGCTTGGCGGCACCATCCTCGGCACCACGAACAAGGGCCACTTTGTCGCCAAAGTCGGCGAGGGCAACGTGGCCGAGGTGCCCGCCGAAATCGTCGAGAAGGCGCGCAAAATCCTCGACCAGCTCGAGATCCGCGCCCTCATCGTCGTCGGCGGCGACGGCTCCCTCACCACCGGCCTGCAGCTTTATAAAATGGGCATCCCCGTCATCGGCGTGCCCAAGACCATAGACAATGACATCCAGGCCACCGCCATGACCTTCGGCTTCGACTCCGCCTGCCACTCCGTGGTGGACGCGCTCGACCGTCTGCACACCACCGCCGAGAGCCACAAGCGCGTCATCGTCCTCGAGGTCATGGGGCGCCACGCCGGCTGGATCGCCCTTTACGGCGGCATCTCCGGCGGCGCGGATGTCATCCTGCTGCCGGAAATCCCCTTCCACATGGAGCATGTGGCTGACGCCATCCGCAAGCGCGACGCGCGCGGCCTGCACAGCACTCTCGTCGTCGTCGCCGAGGGCGCGCGCATGGAGTCCGGCGAGCTTTTGAAAAAAGAGGACGTCGGCGGCAAGGGCGAGGACCGCCTCGGCGGCATCGGCGAGCATGTGGCCAAGCGCATCCAGGAGCTCACGGGCAAGGAAACCCGCGCCTGCACCCTCGGCCACCTCCAGCGCGGCGGCGCGCCCACCGCGCTGGACCGCATCCTCGGCGTTCGTTTCGGCGCCAAGGCCGTGCATCTCATCGAGGAGGGCAAGTTCGGCCGCATGGTCAGCTACCAGCACTACAACGTGGGCGATGTCAGCATCGAGGAAGCCGTCAACCAGCTCCGCCTCGTGGACCCTGGCAGCGAGATCATCCGCGCCGGCCGCAGCATCGGCGTCTGCTTCGGCGACCGCGCCGTCGGCGCGTGAACGGCGCCGTGTTCCGGGGAGCTGGCGCGCGGGTGAGTTCCCGCGCTTCCCGCGCTTCCCGCGAAAAGCCGCCGCCGCCGCCGCGTTCCCCTGGCACGCATGAACCGTCTCCTCTCCGCGCTCCTCCTCCTTCTCCCCGCCGCCGTACAGACGCCCGCCGCCGCCGCGCCGCCGCCGAACATCCTCTTCGCCATCGCCGACGACTGGGGGCCTCATGCCGGCGTCTATGGCACGCCCTGGGTGCGCACCCCGGCCTTCGACCGCATCGCCAAAGAAGGGCTGCTTTTCCGCAACGCCTACACCCCCGTGGCCAAGTGCGCGCCCTCCCGCGCCATCGTCCTCACCGGCCGCCACGCCTGGCAGAACGAGGAGGCCGGCAACCACATGGCCGTCTTCCCGCCCAAGCTCAAAAGCTGGCCGGAAGTCTTCGCCGAAAAAGGCTGGCACATGGGCATCACCGGCAAGGGCTGGGGGCCCGGCATCGCCAATGACAAGGACGGCAGGCCGCGCCTCATCACCGGCCGGCCCTTCAACAAGCGCAAGGCCCCGCCGCCCGCCACCGCCATGGGGAACAACGACTACGCCGCCAACTTCCAGGACTTCCTCCACGCCGCGCCCAAGGACGCGCCCTGGTGCTTCTGGTACGGCTGCACCGAGCCCCACCGCGCCTACGAGTTCCAGTCCGGCGTCAGCAAGGGCGGCAAAAAGCTCGCCGACATAGACCGCGTCCCCGCCTACTGGCCCGACCACGAGACCGTCCGCCACGACATGCTCGACTACGCCTTCGAAGTCGAGCACATGGACGCGCACCTCGGGCGCATGGTGGCCGAACTGGAAAAGCGAGGGCAATTGGAAAACACCCTCATCATCGTCACCAGCGACCACGGCATGCCCTTCCCGCGCGTCAAAGGCTACGCCTACCATGACTCGAACCACATCCCCCTCGCCATCCGCTGGCCCGCCGGCGTCAAAAATCCCGGCCGCGTCATCGAGGACTTCGTGGACTTCACCGACATCGCCGCCACCCTCCTTGACGCCGCCGGCATCCCGCATCAGGACAGCGGCATGATGCCCCTCACCGGGCGCAGTTGGCGCCCCATCTGGGAGAGCGGGAAAAGCGGCCAGGTCATCCCGGAGCGCGACCACGCCCTCATCGGCAAGGAGCGCACCGACGTGGGCCGCCCGCGCAACGCGGGCTACCCCATCCGCGGCATCGTCACCCGCGACATGCTCTACCTGAAAAACTACGAGCCCACCCGCTGGCCCGCCGGCAACCCCGAGACCGGCTACCTGGACACCGACGGCAGCCCCACCAAGAGCCTCATCCTCGAGATGGGCCGCAAGGATCGCGCCGACAAATACTGGCGGCTGAACTTCGGCATGAGGCCCGCCGAGGAACTCTACGACATCACCCTCGACCCCGGCTGCGCGCACAACCTCGCCGGCGAGTCCGTCCACGCCGGGCGCGCCGCCGCCCTGCGCGCCCGCATGGAGACCCTGCTCAAAGCCCAGGGCGACCCGCGCATGGACGGGCGCGGCCACATTTTCGACGCCTACACCCCCACCAGCGGCGACGGCTTTTATGAGCAGTTCATGCGCGGGGAAAAGCCCAAAGCCGGCTGGGTCAGCGACACCGACTTCGAGCCCGCCCCCCTCCAGCCCTGAGCCACCGGGGGTGGGGAGGGCGCCGCGCTTGTCGTGTTGGAGACTCGCCAAGCAGGCTGGCCAGTGTGATGTCGCAGGGTGTGGGCAGTGAGCGCATGAAATCCTCAAGAGGCATGTTTATCTCGTCGGTGGGACAAGGAAGTTCTCGAAATCCTGCGCGGGAAGGTGGGAGGCCAGCGAGGGAGGGACCGCGCTCCGGCCCGTAGAGGCAAACGTGAGTTTGCCTCTGGTCTTGGGCGGCACGCCTCTTTGGGTGGAAGATGGTGTGGCGGGGCGGGTGTTTTGGTGGAGATTGGGGGCATGACTGGATGCAACCCCGACTCCCGCGCGTGATGGCGCCTGTGACTGCCATGCCGCCGGGCCTGCCCGGCACGCCTGTGATGCGGGCTCCGCCGCGCGCGGATCCGCTGTCCACGCGCCTGGTGGTGTGGGGCTGCGGGGCGGTGCTGGGGCTGCTGGCGGCGGATGCGGTGCTGGGGGCGTATGAGGCGGGGTTGTCGCCGTTCAAGCCTTCGTGGTTCGCGCTGCTGGCGGTGGTTTTCTGCGCGGGGGCCACGCTGCTGAGCGGGCCGCGTTTTGCGCCGGCGGCGCTGCTGGTGCTGGCGCTGGCGCT
>DDQZ01000062.1:80199-80375 GCA_002343505.1 Verrucomicrobiaceae bacterium UBA2429
GCTGGTGCTGGCGCTGCCGCTGGCGCGGCTCTTCGACGCGGCGGTGCTGGCGCGGGTGGAGGCGAGCGCGCTGGACCAGATCGCGATGGACCTGCTGCGCATGACGGTGGTGCTTTTTTCGATCCTGGCGGTGCTGTCCACGGACGCGGGGCTGCGCGCGGCGCGGGTGGCGGCGG
>DDQZ01000062.1:80575-81280 GCA_002343505.1 Verrucomicrobiaceae bacterium UBA2429
CGATCGAGGGCCGCTACGCGGGCTTCAACGGGCATCCGAACTTCCCGCCTATCCTGCTGTGCGAGATGCTGGGGGTGTGCTTCGCGCTGGTGCGCAGCTTTCGGGTGAACTGCCTGCTCATCGCACTGTCGTTCGTGGGGGTGGCGCTGACTTACGGGCGCAGCGGCTTCATCGTGCTGACGCTGATGGCGGGGGCGTATGTGCTGCTGAACCTGCGGCGGAACCTGGGCTTTGTGCTGCTGATGGCGCTGCTGGCTGCGCCGGCGGCGGGGGTGCTCTTCGCGGTGCTGGAAAGCCGCACGCAGCACGGCATCCTGAGGGATCAGAACACGGCGGAGCGGCTGGAGGCGATCCTGACGCTGGACTTCGAGAAGCTGAAGTCGCCGGAGCGCGCGCAGGATCTTTCGGATGCGTGGGAGGCGGTGCTGGAGAAGCCGCTTCTGGGCCACGGCACGGGTGTCTCGGGCACGATCTGGGCGCCGCACAATGAGTGGGTCTCGATCTGGCTGGAGATGGGCATCCCGGGGCTGCTGCTGTTCGGCGGCACCTTCGCGCTGCTGGTGCTGCGCTGCGCGCTGACGGGGGGGCGCGCGGGTTTCCTGGTGTTTGCGATGCTGGCGTTCACGCCGGCGGGGCAGGGGAGGCTGGAGACGCCGCACTTCATGCTGGCGCTGGCGACCGCCGCGCACCTGCTCTGGCCGGCGC
>DDQZ01000044.1 GCA_002343505.1 Verrucomicrobiaceae bacterium UBA2429
CCCCGCCACAAACGATCAAAGGGCGCGTGGATGACGCTTACATTCCATTGACATAAACATCCAACCAAAATGCAGCCGAGCTATTTCACAATTCCCGTATTCAAACTGCCTCACTTCCCGACTATTTTACATTACATATATTGTATGTAGTTATAAAATTGGATCAATCTAGCAAAATTGGGAGGATTGAAGTGGTTTGGAGCGCTTGCCATGCGTCGGATTGATGAGAAAGGATTCTTGCATACTCATGGTTCAATCTGCATGCGGCCATTTCAAGGTGCGTCACCCGCCCGCCCACGTCATGAAGCGCATTATGATTTCCGATAGCAGACACCGCTGAATGGAAATTCGGCATAATGAACGGAGACAGGTTCGAATTCGCCGCCGCGCTTGACGTGTTGTTGGCAGCGGCTGATTTTGTTTTTTCGAGCTAGGCATGGCTGCGCCTCTATTTTCAGATCATCCACCCTCCCCTCACACCGGGGCTGGTTTGACAGGCATGGTCATTGAACCGGGTTTGGACAAATTGCGGAACTTGGTGATTCGTCAGTTGAGCAATGTCTTTGAATTCGATGGTGGCGAAGACTCTGCAGCGCTTGATTCCGGTATCCATTCGGCACTTGGCCGTGTGGAGCGCTGCTTCTCCGGCATCGTGCTGAAGCGTTACCGCCGGGAGGATGGCGCGGTGGTCTTCAATCCCTTCCACTCTGGTCAATACTGCATCTTCCTGTATTACCTGGGAAGAGAACTGTCGCTGCAAGGTGCGGCCGGTCTGGCGGATCGGGTGTATTACCTGAACCGCGCGCTCAATGGAGTGGACCTCTTCCATCAGGTGGAACTGCCAGACGTGTTCTGCGTCGAGCACCCGCTGGGGTCGGTGATCGGGCGCGCGCGTTTCGGCAATGGTTTCTTCTTTGCCCAGGGAGTGACGGTGGGGGGGAACAAGGGCGCTTATCCAGTGATCGGGGCGCATGTCAGCATGCTCTCGAACTCGAAAGTCGTGGGCGCCTCCGTCATCGGGGACCATGTCATCCTCTCCGCCAACAGCTATGTGAAGGACGCCGTCATCCCCCCTCATTCCATCGTCTTCGGCCAGGACAGGCACCTCGTCATCAAACCCAATCCCGGCGGCCTCACCGCGGAGATCTTCCACAGCAGCGTCGCATGAGCCAGAGCCGCCCCCGCACTCTCATCATCGGACTCGGCTCCATCGGCCAGCGCCATGCGGATCTGCTGGCGGACCTGGGCGCGGAGATGGCGGCCTGCACGCGGCGGCGGGATGCCGGGCTGCCCAGCTACACGGGGCTTGAGCAGGCGCTGCGAGAGTCCGCTCCCGAGCGGGTCGTCATTGCCAATGCCACCGCCGAGCACATGGGCACCCTGCTCCGGCTGCATGAGCTGGGCTTCACCGGCCCCGTGCTGGTGGAGAAGCCGCTCTTCAGCCGCGCACCGGAGACACCCCTGCCCGCCGCCTTCCGGCAAAGCGTGGCCGTGGGTTACAACCTGCGCTTTCACCCGGCGGTGCGGGCACTGCGCGAGGCCTTGCAGGCGGAGGAACCGGTCAGCGCGCATCTGTATGTGGGGCAATACCTGCCCACCTGGCGACCGGGGCGGGACTACCGGAAGAGCTACTCCGCCTCCGTGGCCCAGGGCGGCGGCGTGCTGCGGGACCTGAGCCACGAGCTGGACCTCGGCCTGTGGCTCTTCGGACCGTGGCAGCGCCTCGTCGCCCACGGCGGCCACCTCAGCGAGCTGGAGATCGAGACTGAGGACACCGTGGGACTGCTCTGGCAGGCGCGGCACTGCCCGAAAGTGGCCGTCGAGATCAACTACCTCGACCGCGCCCCGCGCCGCAACATCCTCGTCCACACCCGCCGCCACACCTGGGAGGCCGACATGCTCGGCTGCCGCCTCCTGCGCGATGGCGAGCCCGTGCAAAGCTGGACCACCATCCGCAACGCCACCTACCAGGCCCAGGACCGCGCCTGGCTGGACGGTCAGCGCGACACCTTATGCTCCTTTGACGAGGGCCTTGCCGTGCTCCACATGATCGAGTCCATCGAGGCCTCCCTGCGCCGCAGCGCCTGGGTGGACGCCCCTTCCCCCCCATGAAAAACATCATCTGCACGGTCTGCGCGCGCGGCGGCTCCAAAGGTGTGCCCGGCAAAAACACCCGCCTCATGCACGGCATCCCGCTCATCCAGCACACCCTGCGCCAGGCTGCCGCCAGCGGCATCTTCACCACCATCGTCGCCAGCAGCGACTCCGAGGCCATCCTCGACTGCGCCGCCGAGGTCCCAGGCGTCCGCACCCTCCTCCGCCCCGCCAGCCTCGCCAGCGACACCGCCGGCAAAGTCCCCGCCATACGCCACGCCATGCTCGCCATCGAAGAGCGCCTCGGCGCCCCCTGCGACATCACTGTGGACCTCGACGTCACCTCCCCACTGCGCTCCCCCGACGACATCCGCGCCGCCGTCGCCCTCCTCCAGGACGGCGTGCCCAATGTCCTCACCGCCATGCACTCCCGCCGCTCACCCTACTTCAACCTCATCGAGCGCCACCCCGACGGTCAGATCCGCACCGCCAAAGCCCTCCCCGGAGGCGTCCTCCGCCGCCAGGACGCCCCACCCTGCTACGACATGAACGCCTCCATCTACGTCTGGCGGCGCGACGTCCTCGCCGCCGAGGACCGCCTCTTCCTTCCCGGCACCGCCCTCCACCTCATGCCCGAGGAGCGCTCCTGGGACATTGACAGCGAGATGGACTGGCACGTCGTCGAGCTCCTCATGAGCCTCCAGCCCCCCGCCCCCCGCCCCGCATGAGCACCCTCGCCCAGCTCGCCAGCCTCCAAGGCCGCACCGCCCTCATCACCGGCGGCGCCGGCCACCTCGGCACCGCCTTCGCCAGCGCCCTCGCCGAGCAGGGCGCCGCCATCGCCCTGCTGGACTTCCACGAGGAAAAGTGCCGCGCCAGTGCCGCCCGCCTCCAGTCCGCAGGCGCGCGCGCCCTGCCCCTCATCGCCGACCTCGCCGACCCCGCCGCCACCCGCGCCGCCGTCGCCGCCACCGTCGGGCACTACGGCCGGCTCGACATCCTCATCCACGCCGCCTCCCTCGTC
This sequence comes from Verrucomicrobiaceae bacterium UBA2429, assembly GCA_002343505.1. GTDB lineage: Bacteria > Verrucomicrobiota > Verrucomicrobiia > Verrucomicrobiales > Verrucomicrobiaceae > Prosthecobacter. The sequence goes on from DDQZ01000044.1 coordinate 3,119, forward strand.
GGCACAGACAACCTCAAAGGCTGGGCCGTCCCCTTCCCCGACCAGAGCCTCGACGCCTGGCAGCGCGCCCTGCGTGTCGGCCTCGACCCCGCCTTCACCCTCGTCCAGGAGGCCCGCCCGCACTTGGAGGCATCCGGGCATGGCTCGGTCATCCTCGTCTCCTCCATCTACGGACTCGTCGCCCCGGACACCTCCCTCTACGAGGGCACCGCCATGCAGACCCCCGCCGCCTACAGCGCCGTCAAGGGCGCGCTCAACCAGCTCACCCGCCACTTCGCCGCCCTGCTGGCCCCGCGCATCCGCGTGAACGCCCTCAGCCCCGGCGGCATCTGGCGCGGGCAAAGCGAAAGCTTCGTCCAGCGCTACGAAGCCCGCACCCCCATGCGCCGCATGGGCCGCGAGGACGACTTCAAAGGCGCCGCCGCCTTCCTCGCCAGCGACCTCTCCGCCTACGTCACCGGTCACAACCTCGTCGTGGATGGCGGCTGGACCGTCTGGTGACGCGGAAGGGAGGCTGGGGCTGGTGACTTGGGTACTGCTTCCTGATTCCGTGTTTGCAGGGTTGTGCAGGACGCTTGAACTGCCTGACGGGCGCGACTAATGGGAAACCAAGGCACGGAGCCGCTTGGTGACTTCGTCGCGGCCCAGGACCCCTGCGGCGACGGCAAGGGTCAGGTTTTCCCATTCGTCAACATCAAGGGTCTCTTGCGGAAGTAGGCCGTTCTCGCTCAGGAAAACGAGACAGGCCGCCAATGCGACGCGTTTGTTGCCATCTACGAATGGGTGGTTGCTGCAAAGGTAGAAGAGATAGGCCGCCGCAATCTCAATGGGTTCGGTGATCATGGGAACGCCCATCATGGTCGCTTGGGGTGCGGCTACGGCGGACTCCAAAAGTTCACGCGAACGCAGGCCGACACTTCCACCGTGAGCGGCCAGTACTTCCTGATGGATCGCCAATACGGCTTCCACCGTGGGATGCAGCAAGGATTCGCTCATGAGAGACGACGAAACAATTCGTCATTTTTCTGAATGAGGCGCTTGGCTGTGGCAGAGGCGCGGTCGGCATTGATGACCTTGGTCTCCATCGGTGCAATCGTGATCGTGCCACCAGCATGAACTTCGACATTGACTTCATCGCCGACCTTGAGGCGGGCGAGATGGAGGAGAGCAGAGTCGAAGATGATGCCTTGGGAATTGCCTATTTTGGTAATGGTCTTGATCATGTGTTAAACTATGTATTACATTCGGGATCGCAAATTTTTTCAATGACTCCGTGTGAACTGGAGGTGCAGGATCAAGCTTCGAAAAACCAGAATCCCCGCCCCCTCAGAGCCCAAAGTGGGCGTGCAGCTCATCCAGCACGGTCTCCATGGGGATGGCGGAGGCGGGGGGCAGCTTTTCCTGGGAGAAGTCGAAGGCGCTGAGGGCGCGGTGGCGCGGGGTGGGCCAGTGCCACTTCGGCGGATAGACGGGGCCGAAGAGGGTGAGGACGGGATTTCCAAAGGCCTGCGCCAGGTGGGAGGCGGAGCCGTCCACACAGACCACCAGGCGGGCGCGGCTCAGGGCGTGCAGGTATTCCCGCAGGCTGGTGCGGCCGGAGAGGTCCACCAGTCCGGCAGGCGCCAGCGCGGCGATGCGCGCGCAGTGCTCCCGCTCCTGGGGGCTGCCGCCGCCCGTCATGACCCAGGGCATGCCGCCGCCCAGGCCGGAACCCGGGAGCCGCGCCCATGACTCGGGGGACCAGAACTTGGAGGGCCAGGCGGCAGTGGGGTTGATGAGGATGAAGGGGGCCTCCGGCAGGCCGGGGTGCCGCCAGTCCTCCGGTGGCTGGCGCAGGCCCGGCGGGCTGAACTCCGCCTCCGCGCCGCCCAGGGCGCGCCAGAAGTAATGCGCCCAGTATTCCCTGCGGATGGGCAGCACTTGGCGCTCGTGATAGACGAGACGGAACCATGCCCGCAGATGCCGCTCCTGATTGACCAGGAGGCAGCGTTTCCGCGCGGAGGCGCGCAGGCTCATCCAGGCGGCGCGCGTGCTCCAGCTAGTGGTCCAGGACTCGGCGGCGGTGCCGGACTCCGGCCCCCAAACGGCATGGGGCATGAGGTCAATGAGGGGACGGAAAGCCGCGTTGACATGCAGGGCGCAGGGCTTGCCGGAGCGGGTTGCCAGGAGGCGCGCGGCGGGCTCCAGCAGTGTCACATCCCCAAGCTGCTTGTCGCTGACCAGGGCGCAACCGCTGGCAGCGCGGGGGGGCTTGCCATTGGCGGAAAGGGGGGCGGCGGGCATGAGGCGGGCGGTGGTGCGCGGGGAGAGTGTCCTGGCAGGCGGCATCCTTGCAGCCTGGGCGCGCGGAAGACAACGGGAAACCACGGGCCCGCGCCCGCAGCCACGCCGAAGCCGCCGCCGCCAAGTGCCGAAGCCGCCGCCGCAAGGCGGTGGGTGGTGGAGCCGCAAGGCGGTGGGGGGACGCGCCTACACGCCCTTGCGGGCGCGGCTGCGGGCGGGTTTACAAACTCTGGCGCAGGATGCCGGTGAGGGTCTCCTGGCTGAGGGGGGCGGGATTGGCCTTCATGCTGCTGGCCTGGGCGGCTTGGAGCGCCACGGTCTCCAGGTCGGCGGCGCGCAGGCCGTGGGTGGCCAGGCCGGGGATGCGCAGGCGGATGGCGAGGTCCTGAAGAAAAGTGGTGGCATCCTCGGGGCGGGCATCGGCTTTGCCCGTGAGCAGACAGGCGGCCTGACGGAACTTCTCGAGGGCGGGGCCGGGGGCGGCGGGGTCGAGGGCGGCGAGGTTGGCGGCCCAAACCGGGGCCAGCAGGGCGGCGCACACGGCTCCGTGCGGGGCGCGGTGGATGCCGCCGATGGGGGCGGCGAGGCCATGCACGGCGCCGAGGCCGGCATTGGCCAGGGCGAGGCCGCTGTGCAGGGCCACCAGGGCCATGTCCTCGCGGGCGGCCAAGTCCGCGCCGTCGGCGACGACGCGCTCCAGGGAGCGGGCGGCGCGGCGGATGCCCTCGGCGCAGAGGGCGTCAGTGAGGGGGTTGGCGCGGGTGCAGACAAGGGCCTCCAGGCACTGCGTCAGGGCATCCATGCCACTGGCGGCGGTGACGGCGGGCGGGCATGTGAGGGCGAGCTCCGGGTCCACGATGGCGAGCGCGGGGAGCATGGAGGCATGACGCAGGCTGGCTTTGACCCGGTGGCGCGTGCTGGCCAGGACGGCATTGCGGGTGACCTCGGCGCCAGTGCCGGCGGTGGTGGGCACGGCGATGAAGCGCAGCGGCGGGGCGTCAAGCGGGCGGCCTTTGCCAATGACCTCGATGTAGTCGGTCAAGGGGGCGGGCTGGGTGGCCAGGGCGGCGATGGCCTTGCCCAGGTCCACGACGCTGCCGCCGCCGATGCTGATGACGGCCCGCACTCCGGCCTCGCGCGCGAAGCTGGCGCCGTTGCGGGCATCCAGGAGGGTGGGCTCGCCCTGCGCGAGCAGGGGGATGGCGCGGCAGCCGGCGCGCTTGAGGCCCTCCAGTAGAGGCGCGTGGCGGGCCATGTCGCGCCCGGTGACGACGAGGAAGCGCTGGGCGAGGCCGGCGCACAACTCTCCCAGGCGGCGGGCGCTGCCGGGGCCGAAGACGATGCGGGTGGCGGTGGCGAACTCGAAGTTCATGGGGGCAGGATGGGCGGGACGGGGTGTTTTGCACGGGGGAGTTTGCCTGCGGCGGATGAATGGCGCTCCAGGGAGCGTATCCTGCCGGTCATGCGCCTGCTTTTCCTCCTCCTGCTTTTCCTCCTCCTGCTCCCCTGCCCCGCGCTCACCGCGCAGGTCTCCCCCCTGCCCTCGGCCAAGCCGGTGCCGCGCATGCAGGCGGTACCGCTGCCGCATCACATCACGTCCTTCCAGCTCGACGGGCGGGAGCTGACGGCCTGCCACTTTGACCCGGCGGACATGCGGCCGTTCTGGCATCCGGTGCGCGCGTCGAGGGAGGCCAGCATCACGCGCATGGGGCATCCGCATGACCCGCACGGGCACAGCCACCACAACAGTGTGTGGATCACCCACAATCTGCTCAACGGGGTGGATTTCTGGGGCGACCATGCGAGGGAGCAGGGCCGCATCGTCTGCGCGCAGGTGCCGAGGGAGGCGTATGAGGAGGGGGATGAGGCGGCCTCGATGCGCATGGTGAACCACTGGATCAAGGTGGCGGACGGCTCCGTGCAGTTGGTGGAGACGCGGCGCGCGGAGGTGCGCGCGCTGGACGGGGCGCGGAGCTGGTTCATGATCGTGGACCTGGAGCTGGGCGCGCCGAAGGGCGGGAAGGCGGTGTTTGGCGCCACGGGCTTCGGCTTGATCGCCGTGCGCATGGCGCGCAGCATCGGCGTGCATGACGGCGGCGGGCGCATCCTGAACTCCGAGGGGCTGGTCAATGAGAAGGCTGTGTTCCGCCAGCCGGCGCGCTGGTGCGACTACAGCGGGCGGCTGACCCACGAGGATGACGGGTTCGCGGGCATCACGCTGATGAACCACCCGATGAACCCGCGCCATCCCACCGCCTTCCATGTACGCGATGACGGCTGGATGGGCTGCTGCCTGAGCCTGGATGAAGATGTTGAGATCGCCGGGGGCGGCAGCCTGCGCCTGCGCTACGGCTTGTGGGTGCACGACGGGGTGAGCACACTGGAGGAGAGCGAGGCGCACTGGCGGAGGTTCGCGGAGCTGCCGGTGGCAGACCTGGGCGGGAAGAAGCCCTGAGTTTATGTGACAAAAGCGTCACGCGCGCCGCATCGCACGGCCAGGATGGCTCGTCATCTGTGCCGAGTGAAGGAACTGTTGCTCATAGACGCCATCGGGCCGTTTTTCCGCGGCTACGACCGGCGTGTCATCAACTGGTCGAAGATCCCCTGGGATCACGCGGGGCGGCAGGGGGCGGCCTGGTGGGAGAACGCGCGCTCGGAGCTCAACGTGCTGGCGCGGCAGGCGGTGGCTTGGGGCTTTAACGCGGCATCCATAGATGATGTGGCGCACCTGGCGGACCACGAGTGGCTGGAGCCGGAGGTGCGGCAGCGCGTGGGCCGCTACCGCACGGAGATGCGCCGCTGCCTGGAGGTGCTGACACGCGCGGGGCTGGCCCCGCATGTGACGATGGATGTCTTTTCCACCACGCCGGGGCTGCAAAGGCGGCTGCGCATCGAGCGCATGGAGCCGGGCGAGTACCTGCGCGGACTGCTGGACCGGTTCCTCACCGATTTCCCGGAGGTGGCGGGTGTCATCGTGCGCATCGGCGAGAGCGACGGCAAGGACGTGCATGACGACTTCCGCAGCCAGCTCGTGCTCAAGACCCCGGAGCAGGCGCGGGCCTTCCTCCAGGAGATGCTGCCCGTCTTCGAGAGGCACGGAAGGAGGCTCATCTTCCGCACCTGGACGGTGGGGGCCTACCCCATCGGGGACCTGATGTGGCACCGCGACACCTTTGCCAGAGTGTTCGAAGGCATCACCAGTCCGGCATTGGTGGTCTCGATGAAGTACGGCGAGTCGGACTTCTTCCGCTACCTGCCGCTGAACCGGAACTTCTTCCGCACACCGCTGGCGAAGATCGTGGAGCTGCAGTCGCGCCGCGAATACGAGGGCTGCGGGGAATACCCGAACTTCACCGGCTGGCTGCACGAGCGCTTCGCCCGCGAGCTGCGCCAGGCGCAGAATGTGATCGGCTGCATGGTCTGGTGCCAGACGGGCGGCTGGGTGCCCTTCCGCAGGCTGAGCTTCCTGGACCCCGAGGCGCTGTGGAACGACCTCAACACCTATGTGACGATCCGCGTGGTGAGGGAGGGCTGCCTGGCGGAGGAAGCCGTGCGCGCCTTTGCCAAAGAGCGCCGCCTGGGTGACGCGGACGCCCTCATCGAGCTGCTGCGCCTGGCCGACGAGTGCGTGCGCGAGCTGCTGTATGTGGAGGAGTTTGCCCGGCAGAAGATCTTCTTCCGCCGGGTGCGCATCCCGCCGATGCTGGTGGTCTATTGGGGTAACATCTTCATCAGCCACGGCCTGCGCCGGCTGCTGCGCTTCTTCGTGAAGGACGCGGACGCGGCCCTGCGCAGCGCGCGCCGGTGCATGGACAACCTGGAGCGCATGTTTCCCCTCGCGGAAAAGGCCGGCGTGCCGCTGGAGGACATCGAATACATGCGGGACACCTTCCACCTGCTGGCGCTGGCCCGGGAATACTACTTCGCCGATGACGCGCCGGACATTGAGCAGCGCATCCTGGAGGCCAAGCGCGCCTACAAGTGGAAGTATGCCAAGCGCGGCCTGCGCGCGCGCTACCGGGTGAAGACGGACTTCAAGCCGCTGCTGCTCAATCCGCGCCACCTCGGCTGGGCGGTCAGCTTCCTCATGCGCCGCCAGCGCGGCTACCGCATGGTGGACCGGCTGGTCATCCTGCACGGGTTGTCCTTGATCTACCGCGTCATCGCCGCGCGCCGCCCGCACTGGATCCCCGGCTTCGCCTCGAAGAGCGCGATGGGCGTGGATGTGGTCTTCAAGTAATCCGCGCAGACCCGCGCCTTGACTCCCCTGCCCCGCCCGGCATCATGGCGCATGGGAAAACTCCAGGACAAAGTCGCCGTCATCACCGGGGCGGGCCGCGGCATCGGCCGCGCCATCGCCGAAACCTTCGCCGCCGAGGGCGCCAAAGTCGCCGTGGTCAGCCGCACCGAGGCCAGCTCTCAGGCCGCGGCGGAGGCCATCAACGCGGCGCACCCCGGCGCGGCAAAAGCCTACGCTGTGGATGTCGCGGACGCCGCCGCCACCGCCGAGCTGGGCAAGGCCGTGCTCGCCGATTTCGACCATGTGGACATCCTGGTCAACAACGCCGGCGTCACCAAGGACGGCCTGCTCCTGCGCATGAGTGACGCGGACTGGGACTTCGTGGTGGACACGAACCTCAAGGGCGCCTTCAACATGGTCAAAGCCGTCCAGCGCAGCATCCTCAAGCAGAAGGGCGCGCGCATCATCAACGTCGCCTCCGTCATCGGCCTCATCGGCAACGCGGGCCAGGCCAACTACGCCGCCAGCAAGGCGGGCCTCATCGGCTTCACCAAGTCCCTCGCCCGCGAGTTCGCAGGCCGGGGTGTCACCGCCAATGTCATCGCCCCCGGCTTCATCGCCACCGACATGACCGGAGTCCTCGACGAGAAAGTCAAAGCCGCCATCCTGGAGAAGATCCCCCTCGGCGACTTCGGCCAGGGAGCCGACATCGCCGCCGCCGCGCTCTTCCTCGCCAGCCCGGAGGCGCGTTACATCACCGGCCAGGTCCTGGCCGTGGATGGCGGCATGGTCATGTGACCGCCGCACTCAGGCAATCCATTCTTTGATCACGCGCCCGGAGACATCCGTGAGGCGGAAGTCGCGGCCTTGGAAGCGGTGCGTGAGGCGCAGGTGGTCGAAGCCGAACTGGTGCAGCAGCGTGGCGTGGAAGTCGTGCAGGTCCACGGGGTCGCGGACGATGCTCCAGCCGATCTCGTCGGTCTCGCCGTAAACCCGGCCGCCTTTGACGCCGCCGCCCGCCATGAGCATGGTGAAGGCGAAGGGGTGGTGGTCGCGGCCGGTGGCGTTGGGGTTGCCGTTGCGGTTTTCCCCCAGCGGCGTGCGGCCGAACTCGCTGCCCCAGACCACCATCGTGTCCTCCAGCAGGCCGCGCTGCTTGAGGTCCTTGATGAGCGCGGCGATGGGCTGGTCCGCCATGCCGGCGTTGTAGGCCAGCTCGTTGTCCAGGTTCGAGTGGTGGTCCCAACTCGCGTGCATGATGCTGACGAAGCGCACGCCGCGCTCCACCATGCGGCGGGCGAGCAGGCAGTTGGTGGCGAAGGCTTTGTACTGCCCCGGCCCGCCGCCGCGCTGGGCTTTGATGGGCGGGTCAGGGCGGTTGACGCCATACATCTCCAGCGTCCTGGCGTCCTCGCCGGAGAGGTCTATCAGCTCCGGCGCGGCGGACTGCATGCGGAAGGCCAGCTCGTAGGCGGCGATGCGGCTGGCGATCTCGGGGTCGTTGAAGTGGGAAAAGGAGGACTGGTTCAGCTCCATGAGCGCGTCCAGGCCCTTGCGCTGGAGGCTCATGGGGATGCCGGGCGGGTTTTTCAGGTTGAGCACGGGCTCCCCCTGGTTGCGGAAGAGCACCCCGGCATACGAGCTGGGCAGGAAGCCGCTCTGCCACAGGGACGCGCCGCCGCTGGTGCCGCGCCCGGCGCTGAGCACCACATAACCCGGCAGATTGCCCGACGGGCTGCCCAGGCCGTAGTTCAGCCAGGAGCCCACCGTCGGCAGGCCGAACATGGCCCGCCCGCTGTGCAGCACGAGCTGGCCGGGGTGGTGGTTGAACTGCTCGGTGTGCAGGCTGCGGATCATGAGCCACTCGTCCGCCGTCTTTGCCATGTGCGGCAGCAGGTCGCTGAAGTCCATGCCGCACTGGCCGTGCTTCTGGAACTTCCTCGGGCTGCCCATGAGCCGCGCGGTCTCCTTTTTGATGAAGGCGAAGCGCACGTTCTTCGTCATGCTCTCCGGCAGCGCCTGGCCGTGCAGCTCGTTGAGCTTCGGCTTCGGGTCGAAGAGGTCCATCTGCGAGGGCGCGCCCTCCATGAAGATGAAGATGCAGTTCCTGGCCCTGGCGGGGAAATGCGGCGCGCGCGGCGCCAGGGGGTCCGCCACGGGTGGGGCGGCGGAAATGACGCCCTCCCGCGTCAGCATGGCCCCGAGCGCCAGGGCGCCGATGCCGTTGGCGCTGGTGGCGAGGAACTCGCGGCGGGTCTGGAGGATTTGCTGCTCGACGGGGTGCATGGAGATCACACCCACAGAACGCGGCGCGGGGCCGCGCTGTTGCAGGGCGGGCGCTCCGCCACGCGAAGACCCGCGCCGCATCGTTGCCGCCGCCGGGGGGGGAGGGCGGCAAAAAGGCAGCCGCCGTCATTGATGCCCGCGCCCATGCCGCCGCCGCAGCCTTGAACCCACCGGCACCCCGCCGCCGGTGCGCGCGCAAGTCGGCGAACTTCGTCAAGGTCGCGCCCAAGACCTGTGTCATGCCCGCGCGCGCCGCGGGATGGAGTGTCCCGCTTTGCTCGGAGACCCGCACCTAGACGGGTGCGCCGCCGGGATGCCGTTGGCCGGGTGTGGCGCAGCCCGCCCGGCTTTGGGGAGGCGGCGCGCCGCGGCGCGCGTCTGGCAGACGACCGGGCTGAAGCCACAGTCGTCCCACGCCGCATCCTGCCAGCGGCGCGCCCGCCTCCCCGGAATCATGCAACACGGGCGCTTGCTGCTGCCATGGGCGGGGTGGGAGCCGGCATGGGCGGCCCCTGCCGGCTTCCGGGGCGGGGGTGCGGGCTTGGTGCCATCGTGGGTGAAGACTGCGAGGGTCGAGGTGGGAGAGGCCGGGGGTGATCGTAGGGGTTTCCGGGTGGCAGGTGGGAGTCTGCCGGGTGGCTCCCGGCAGGCTCGAAGGTCGCAGGTGGGAGTTTGCCGGGTGGCTCCCGGATGGCTCGAAGGTGGCTGGTGGAGGTTTCCAGGTGGCTCCCGCCAGGCTCGAAGGTCGCAGGTGGGAGTTTGCCGGGTGGCTCCCGGATGGCTCGAAGGTGGCTGGTGGAGGTTTCCAGGTGGCTCCCGGAGCGCTCGAAGGTCGCAGGCGGGAGTTTTCCAGGTGGCTCCTGGAAGTCTGCCAGGAGCGGCCTTTTTTTGGCTCTCCAGGGCCGGTGCGCTCGGCCACAGGGCTGTGGCGCGGGGCGGTGAGCCGCGATGGGGCGCGGGTTCCGGGGTCAGTGCCCCCGGCTGCAGCGGGTGCTCAGGTGAGCGGGAAGGGATACTCGGCGGTGCGCAGGGCTTGGTTGATAAGGGCGGTGGCTTCCAGATGGACGGTGCGGGTGAGGCCGGCAGGGGGCTTTGAGGGGGGCTTTGGCCCTGTCTCAGCGCAGGCACCTGCCGGTGACGCTGGCGGGGTCGCGCAGGATCTGGGCTGGGGTGCCGGCGGCGGTGACGCGCCCGCCCTCGCTACCGCCGCCGGGGCCGAGGTCGATGACCCAGTCGGCGCAGCGGATGACGTCGGGGTGGTGCTCGATGACGATGAGGGTGTTGCCGGCGTCGCGCAGGCGGAAGAGGACGCGCAGGAGTGTCTGGATGTCGGCGAAGTGCAGGCCGGTGGTCGGCTCGTCGAGGATGTAGAGGGTGCGCCCGGTGGGGCGGCGGGCGAGCTCGGCGGCGAGCTTGACGCGCTGGGCCTCGCCGCCGGAGAGGGTGGCGCCGGACTGGCCGAGGCGCAGGTAGCCCAGGCCGCAGTCCTCAAGGGTGCGGAGCTTTCCGGCGATGGCGCCGGCTTTGCCGAAGAAGCGGGCGGCCTCGCTGAGCGTCATGTCCAGCACGTCGGCGATGCTGCGGCCTTTGAAGGTGACTTCGAGGGTGGCGGCGTTGTAGCGGCGGCCTTGGCACTGGTCGCAGGTGACATGGGCGTCGGGCAGGAAGTGCATGTCGATTTTGACCTGGCCGTCACCCTGGCACTTCTCACAGCGGCCGCCGGGGGTGTTGAAGCTGAAACGGCCCGCGTCGTAGCCGCGCACGCGCGCCAGGGGCAGTTGCGCGAAGAGCTCGCGGATGGGGGTGAAGGCGCCGGCGTAGGTGGCGGGGTTGCTGCGCGGGCTGCGTCCGATGGGGGCCTGGTCCACGAGGACGACTTTGTCGAAGTGCTCGATGCCGGTGATGGCCTGGTGCCGGCCCGGCTCGTCCTTGGCGCGGTGGAAATGCCGCATCAAGGCGCGGGTGAGCACGCGGTTGACGAGGGTGGACTTGCCGCTGCCGGAGGGGCCGCTGACGACGGTGAGCCGGCCGGCGGGGAAGGCGGCGGTGATGTTTTGCAGGTTGTGCTCGGAGGCTCCGTGGACGGTGAGGAAGCCGGCTCCGTGGTCTCCAGCCCCCGCGGGCAGTGGCAACTGCCCGCCGGCCTCCGACGCCAGGGGCGGCGCGGGCGGGGTGATGCGCAGACGGCCGCCGAGATACGCGCCAGTGAGGCTTTCTGTGACGGCCATGACTTCCCCCACGCCGCCCTGGGCGATGAGCCTGCCGCCATGCTCCCCGGCGGCGGGCCCGAGCTCGATGATGTGGTCGGCGGCGCGCATGACGGCCTCGTCATGCTCGACGACGAGGACGGTGTTGCCCAGGTCGCGCAGGTGCAGCAGGGTGCGGATGAGCCGGGCGGTGTCGGCGGGGTGCAGGCCGATGCTCGGCTCGTCGAGCACATAGAGCACGCCGGAGAGGCCGGCGCCGATCTGCGCGGCCAGGCGGATGCGCTGCATCTCGCCGCCGGAGAGGGTGCCGCTCTCGCGGTTGAGCGCCAGGTAGCCGAGGCCGACCTGTTCGAGGAATTCCAGCCGCTTGAGCACCTCGGCGCGCAGTTCGGCCACCGGCCCGGCCTGGTGCCCGGTGCTCTCCAGCCCCCGCATCCACGCCGCGGCGGCGCGGATGGGCAGGGAGCAGAAGTCGTGGATGGAGAGGCTGCCGGGCGTGTCTTTGGAGTCCAGGCCCCCGGCCTCCGTCCGCGCGCGCAGGCGCACGGCCAGCATCCCGGGGCGCAGGCGCCTGCCGCCGCATTCCGGGCATGGCAGCGGATTCATGAAGCGGGCCACCTGGGCGCGCAGGGCGTCGCTCTCCGCATTCTGATAAAGGCGCAGCGCCTCGCTGACCAGGCCCTCATACGGCTTGGACACGCTGCGCCTGCCCGCGCCGGCGGCCCAGCCGGTGGGGATTGCCTCCCGGCCCGTGCCGTGAAGGAGCGCGTCCTTGAAGGCCTGCGGCAGCTCTTGGAAGGGTGTCTCCATGCCCGCGCCGAAGTGCCGCGCCAGGGCCTCGATGCCGCGCTGGTGGATGTGCTTGAGCTTGGGATTGCGCGCCCACCAGCTCCTGACGGCGCCGTCTTTGAGGCTGAGCCGCGCGTCCGGCACGATGAGGCCGGGGTCGGGCGCCATGACCGCGCCCACGCCCTCGCAGCGCGGGCAGGCGCCCAGGTGGGTGTTGAAGGAGAAGTGCTGCGGTGTCAGCCTGCCAAGCGTGTAGCCCGTCTCCGGGTTCACATAGGCGGTGGTGAATGAGAGTGTCTCCTCCCCTCCCCCGCGGGCCTGGACCAGGAAGCGCGCCTCGTTCTCATTCCAGCGCAGGGCGGCCTCGATGGACTCCATGAGCCGCGCCTGCGCGCCCTCGCGGATGACCAGCCGGTCCACGACGATCTCGACGGCGCAGGCGCGCCCCTGCTCCAGCTCCGGCGGCTCGTCCAGCTCATGGATGACGCCGTCCAGCCGCACGCGCACGAATCCCTGGCGGCGCAGCTTTTCAAAAAGCGCCCTCAACCCGTCCGCGTCCGCCGGCGGCTGCGGCGCCAGGACGACCACGCGCGCGCCCTCCCCCAGCTCCAGGATGCGCGCGCCCATCTCCGCTGGCGTGGTCCTGCCCAATGCCGCGCCGGTTTGCGGATCATGCGGCAGCCCGGCCACCGCGTAGAGCACGCGCAGGTAGTCGTAGATCTCGGTGACGGTGGCGATGGTGCTGCGCGGGTTCGGCGCGCCGCGGGCCTGCTCGATGGCGACGGCGGGGGAAAGCCCCTCGATGAAGTCCACGTCGGGCTTTTCGAGCTGGTCGAGGAACTGCCGCGCGTAGGCGGAGAGGCTCTGCACATAGCGCCGCTGGCCCTCGGCGTAGAGAGTGTCGAAGGCCAGGGAGGACTTGCCGCTGCCGCTGACACCGGTGAGCACCACCAGCCGGTGGCGCGGGATGTCCACGTCAATGTTCTTGAGGTTGTGCTGCCGGGCTCCGCGCACCCGGATGAGGTCCTGCGCCATGCCGCCATTGAAAGCCGGGGATGCCACCGGCGTCAAACCCCGCGCTTGGGCGCCGGGCATGCCCGTGCCACGCGCCAGGGGCGGCTGCAAACGGCCCGTCGCTGAGCGCGTCCGAAGCCTCAACCGAAGAGGGTGGTCAGCGGCTTGCCTTTGTCGGCGACGGTGAAGGGGCGCTTCGAGGGCGAGTAGAGCACCTGGTCGAGCGGCAGGCCGAGAGCGTAGCCGATGGTGGCGTTGATGTCTGGCACGTTGACGGGATTCCCGGTGATCCTGGCGCCTTTCTCGTCCGTGGATCCGTAAACCTGGCCGCCGCGCACTCCGCCGCCGGCAAGCACGCAACTGAAGGCCGCCGGATGATGGTCGCGGCCGTCGTTGGCATTGATCTCGGGCGTGCGGCCAAACTCGGTGGCCAGCACGATGAGGGTCTCCTCCAACAGGCCGCGGCTTTCCAGATCGGCCAGCAGGGCGCTCATGGCGTTGTCCAGCTCCTCGCAGAGTTCGGGCACGCGGGTGAAGTTGGCATTGTGCGTGTCCCAGCTTCCAAAGCTGACCTCGACGAAGCGCACCCCGTGCTCCACCAGGCGGCGCGCCAGCAGGCAGCCCTGGCCGAAGCGGTCGCGCCCGTATTTCTCGCGCAGCGCGTCGGACTCGTCCGCGAGGTTGAAGGCCTTCAACTCCTCGCTCTTCATCATCTTCACCGCGTCGTCATACATGTCGCTGTAGGCGCGGACGTTTTTCACGTCGTAGGTTTCGGCGAATTTGCGGTCCAGCTTTTTGGCCACCTCCAGGCGGCTGCTGAAGCGCTCCTCGGTGAACCAGTCGTTGACGCGCACGTTGGCCAGGCCGCTTTCCGGATTGTTGATCATCAGCGGCGAGAAGCGGGACTCAAAGAATCCCGCGCCGGGATGACGGCTGTCGTTGCCGATCATCACACTGCCGGGCAGCGTGGGGTTGCCTCGATCCTGGAACTTTTGCAGCCACGCGCCCATCGAAGGGTGGCGGATGGAACTGCGCAGCGTGTAGCTGGTGTGCATGAAGTAGTTCCCCTGCTCGTGAGCGCCCTGGGTGGAGGACATGGAGCGGATGATGGCCAGCTTGTCCGTCTGCCGGGCCAGCAAAGGCAGGTTCTCACTGATCTGAATGCCATCCGCGCGCGTCTTGATCGTCTTGGTCAGGCCCATGACGCCGGAACTGGCGGGCTTCGGATCCCAGGTGTCCAGATGGCTCATGCCGCCGTTCATGTAGAGGTAGATCACATTGCGCGCCGTGGCCGCCTGGCGCGCGGTGCTGGCATCCTTGCCGGCGGCCAGCGCCTTGCCTGCGAGCGTGCTCATGGCGGTGACACCGAGAAAAGTCTGCGCAGCACCCGTGATAAACTGACGGCGGCCAAAGGGAGTGGAAGTGGGGTTCATGACGATGGGAATGGGGTTTCAGCCGCGCAAAAACGCGCCCTCGCGCGGAGACTTGCAGAAAAATCACACTGCCATCGCTCTGACGCTCCTTCCAAGCGCCCGCCGCACCTGCCATTTCAAGCGCGACTGCGGCGCGCCAACCTCATCCGCCAGGTTGCCGTTTTTCAAAAAACAGCGCCGCCTTACCGCCGAATGTTCCAGGGGCATACGGTCAATGCGGCCCGGTTTTGCCGCAGCCTTCGGTACTCGTCACTTTTCAACTGCCCCCCTCAAGCCCGGCAACCTCGCACATCACAGAGATGGCCTGATTTAAATGTGGCCCATCAGGATGCCAGAATTGAGAAATTTGAGAACAATCGCCGCCAATCTGAGAATTTTGAGACATTCAAAAACCATCAAACTCGAATGTGATAACATAATAACTGTTCTTTTGATTGGTCTTTGTTGTGACTTTGGTCTCAAATCACGCATTTTTCGAAACTTGTTACAAAAAATTGAATCAATTATGAAATTTCAATTGCGATGATTCTAGAATTTGAATATAATTTCCATAGCAACCGAAACTGCTGCTATGAAAACAAATTCAAAAATCCTCATCGCTCTTGCCACTCTGGTGTTTGCCGCCGCTTCCAAAGAAGCCGCCGCGCAGAACGGTTATTATGCAGCCGCCCACTACGCTGCCCAGCAGGCGGCTTACGCCCAGCAGCAGGCCGCATATCAAGCGTATGTGCAGAATCAGCAAGCTTGGGCCGCCTACTACGCCCAGCAGCAGGCAATGGCCGCACAACGCGCCCCCGCTCCGCGTGCAACCCCGGTGGCGGCCCCCCGCGCGACCGGATCCTTGATTCGTTTCGACGGTCAGTATGCGTCCTGCTCCGCAAGCCTGCCCACCCAGGTCCAATACTTGATCAATGCCGCCAACCACCTGCAAAGCAGCCCCTATGTGCGCGGCGCCGGTCATGGACGGGTCGAAGACCGCGCTTATGACTGTTCCAGTTCGACTTCGTATGCGCTGATCAAGGCGGGTCTGCTGAAGACTCCCCTGACTTCGGCCGGCTTTGCCAACTATGGACATCCGGGTGAGGGCCGCTTCATCACAATCTGGGTGAAGCCCGGGGAGCATGTTTTCATGACTATTTGCGGTCTTCGTCTGGACACATCCGGTGGCCAGGTGGGAGAAGGTCCACGCTGGCGCACCAAGGGCCGCAGCTATGCAGGCTTTACACCCAGGCATCCTGCTGGCCTGTGATTCTCATTTTCGCGACTCAATACCCAGTCTCATCTCACCGCAGCCATTCAAAGTCGCAAACAAGACCTTTTAATTTCGATAATTCCCAAAACCGCCACCTCACAAACTCACATTAGATTCTCAAGATGAACGCGCTCAATACACCCGCTCTTGAAATGGACCTTGGCTGGAATTTCATGCCTGCTTTTGGCTCCCGCACTCAACTTTCCGGCACCGATGCAGTCGCCGCGTCCGAGTTCGTCGCCCGGCACTCTGGCGACGCGCCCGCCAAGCCTGACCTCACCTTCTGGAGCCAATTCGCCACTCCGACAAGCATCCTGCCTGTCGCTGCTGGCGCGTGCATGGGATAATGAATGCCGTGGACAAAAAATGTCCGACCTGCCTTTTAGAATCGTCGGGCAGCGTCCGCGCTCCATTCACTCTGAGCGCGTCAAAGCTCGATCTTCATCGGCGGCGGCGGTTTCAGGCGGATCACAGGGGCTTCCTCAGGAGCGCCGCCTTCATCGGGGCCTACTGGCAGGGCGCGCAGAATCGGGCTCCCGTCGTCATTGACCGGGCGGGCGCGCAAAACGGGCATGATGGAATTGTAGGGATCAGCGCCGATGATGAGAGGATCTCGCATGTGGACGGGTTCGACATTCACAAACCTGCCCGCATCGGCGAGCAGCGGCGACTCGGAGGATTGGGTGAGCGTCTGGTGAAAGGCGGCGAGATCGGCGGGCAGCCCTTCGCCGGTGTGGACGGCGCATGTGGCGTTGTAGGTGGTGCCGGGGCGGACGAACTCGATGTAGGTGTTGCGCACGGAGCGCTCGACGCCGTCGGAACCGCGAACTTTTTCATAGCAAAAGTCGGTGGCGCGCAATCCGCTTGCACGGCATATCTCAATGCGCTCGGCGGACTCGGGCGGTGAAAAGTCCTGCGGTGCGTGAGTTTTAATGGAGGCATTGATGATGTCCGTCCAAATAGGCAGGGTGATGCGGTTGGAAAAGGCCATGTCGTGGATGGTCCGCTGGCGGTCAAAGCCGGTCCAGACGCCGCAGGTGACAGCGGAGGTGTAGCCGAGGAACCAGAGGTCCTTGTATTCGTGGTGGGTGCCGGTTTTGCCGGCGGCGGGGAAGTCGCCAAGGCCATACTCGCTGACGGCGGGGGAGCCTGTGCCGCGGTGCAGCGCCTCATCGAGGCAGGTGTGGGTCTGCCAGGCGGCGATCTCATCCATGGCGCGCACGGTCTGCAGAGACTCCTCCGGCACCTGATAGACGGTCTTTTCCTCCGCGTCGGTGACGCGCTGGATGATGTGCAGCTTGGCGGGGCGGCGGCCGAGCGTGGGGAAGCTGGAGTAGGCGAGCACCATTTCGTCCAGGCGGGCCTCGCTGGCGCCGAGGAAGGTGGCAGGACCGTCGCGCAAGGGCGCGTTGATGCCGGTCTTTTTGACAAAATCCCTGAACTGCGGCGTGACGAGACCGCGCTCCAAACCGACGCGCTCGCCCAGGCGAACGGTGGCGGAATTGTGCGAGGCCACCAGCGCCTCGCGCGCGCTGATGGGCTTGCGCGACCATTTGGGGTCGGGAACTTCCATGCCATATTCGCCGAGAATGCCGGTGAAGCCGCCGATCATGACGCGGTCATTGCCGAGAGGCTCGTCGGCGAGCTGGGACATGGGGAAGAAGTCGGGCTTGGAAAAACCCGCCGCGTACACAAAGGGAATGAACGAGGTGCCTGTGGGACGTCCCGATCCCTGGCTGACGCGGTTGAACTGGCTGTCCACAAAGTCGCGCCCGCCGACAAGGGCCAGCACGGCGCCGTCGCGGTTGTCAATGACCAGGGCCGCACCCTGAAGGTACTCGGGAATGGGGCGCGGAGGCGCCTCCGCGTCCGCCGCAAGCTTGGACAAACCGGCTCTCCAGTCGCGCAGGATGGATTTGAACTGGTCATAGGTCTGGTGGGCGTAGCCTGGGCGGGCCTCGACTTCGGCCAGCCGCTTTTTCACGGCCGCTTCGGCGGCGTTTTGGAGGTCCTTGTCAATGCTGGTATAGATGAGGAACCCGCCAACGGCGGCGCGCTCCTCGCCGACGATGGACATGACCTGGGCGCGGATTTCATCGAAGGCGTAGCTCAGGCGCGGATCACTACCCTGGGGCGCGGTGACCATGGGTTTGATCTTCGCCTTCTCAGCCTCGACGCGGTCGAGCAAGCCCTCGGCCACCATGCGGTCAAAAACATAGTTGCGCTCCTTCACCGCCCGCGCTGGATGATCTAGCGGCTGGATGTTGTTCGGGCTTTTGATGAGCGCCGCCAGGGTGGCCGCTTCCTCGAGAGTCAGGTCCTTGGTGTCCTTGCCAAAGTAGCCGCGCGCGCCGGCCTGGATGCCGTAAAAGTTTTTGCCGAAAAAGATTCGGTTCAGATAAAGCTCCAGGATTTCGGTCTTCGAATACTTTTTCTCAATGCGCTGCGCCACGAAGGCCTCCATGAGCTTGCGCTTGTAGCTTTTTTCCATCAACCCGAAGGTCTGCCGCGCGAGCTGCTGGGTGATGGTGCTGGCGCCCTGGGTGGTGCGTCCGGCCTTCAAGTTCTCGATCACCGCGCGCCCCAGGCCGATGTAGTCCACGCCGTTGTGGCGGAAAAAGCGGCTGTCCTCCTGCGCGATGAGGGCGTTGATGAGGTGCTTGGGCACCTCCTGGATGGACACCGGCGTGCGGTTGAGCACGAAAATGCGGGAGAGTTCCTCGCCGTTGCGGTCATAAATAATGCTGGCCGACTCCAGCTTGCGCACCTCGTCCAGGTCGTATTCCTCGGCCTTTTCCTTCAAGGGCGCGACCACGATGGCCCAGACGCCGAGCAAGGAGACGCCGCCGAGCAGGATCAGCGCCATGAGCGCGCTGAACCAGGCACGGCGGTAAAAGCGCGGCTTGAGGGCGGGCTCGCCGCGCCAGTTTTTCTTCGAGGGGTCTTGCAGGTCGTCGTCTCCAAACATGATCAGTCGCTCTTGCGTCAGAGCCGGGCCAGTTTAATGCCTCACGCGCCTGCCGCCAGCGCTTTCCCATGACCATACTGGATGACATTCTCATCGCCGAAGCCACCGCAGACCCCGACGGGCGCCTGACCTTCGCGCGCGTCATGGAGCTGGCGCTTTACCACCCGGAGCACGGCTACTACGGACCCGCTCCCCGCCGCATCGGACGGGCGGGGGATTTTTTCACTGCCGTGAGCGCGGGACAGCTCTATGGCAGGCTGCTGGCCGGGCTGGCGGAAAGAACATGGAATGAAATGGGAAAGCCGGGGGAATTTTGCATCATCGAGCAGGGCGCGCACGACGGCCAGCTCGCCCATGACATGCTCTCCGCGTGCGGGCTGCCCCTGCGGATTGTGGAACCGAATCCGCGCTACCAGGCAGCGCAACACGCGCGTCTGGCGGATTTCCAGGATCGTGTTTCATGGACGGACAGCCTGGGAGAACTGCCCCCCTGCCCCGCCCTTTTTGTCTGCAATGAGCTGCCGGACGCCATGCCCGTGCATCTGCTGCGTTTTGAATCCGGGGAATGGCGCGAGCTCCATGTGGCATGGGAGGGCGGGCGCGCGATTTTCAAGAGCGGTCCGCTTTCCTCCGGGCGTCTGCGCGGAGAGGCAGCCCGCCTGCCTGTGAACCTGCCGGAGGGGCACATGATGGAGATCGGCCTCGCCGCGCTCGACTGGATGGAGGCGCTGGCGCGTTCGGCGATTCACGGTCGAATTTTCATCGCGGACTACGGGCTGGACGAGGAGGAATTTTTTTCTCCCGAACGCGCGGGCGGCACGCTGCGCCGCTATCATTCCCATCAGAGTGATGACCGCGTGCTGGAGGATTTGGGCCGCTGCGATCTGACTGCGCATGTGAACTTCACCCGCCTCGCGGAGACAGCCGCTAGTCGCGGACTGTCAACACTCGCCTACGAGCATCAGGGGCGATTCCTTGGCAGGCTCGGCATGAACTGGCTGCGCTCGCTCGACGGCGCGCCGCCGGACGCGGCCACACAGGCACTGCTGCGCCAGTACCACACGCTCACGCATCCGGCCTTTCTAGGCCGTTCTTTTCGCGTGCTGCTGCTGGAAAAACCGCGTCAACTGGCATCCTGAAGTCTCCCCGCGAAGTGGTGCAGCGCGTGAACCTCCCCCCGCGCTCCCTGCCATGACAAAAAGCCGCTGATCGCGCCGGCCACATACGCCTTCGCGCGCGCAACGGCATCCGCCAAGGGCAGCCCCAGGGCGAGACACGCGGCGATGCTGGCGGAGTAGGTGCAGCCTGTGCCATGCGTCCGCACTCCAGGGACGCGTTCCGTCTCATGCCAGGTGATCGTTCCATCCGCGCACAGCACATCAGCCGCCGCGCCGCCCTCCAGGTGCCCGCCTTTAACGAGCACGCTGGTTTGTAACACATCCGCGAGCTCCCGGGCGCAGCGCTCCATGTCCGCGCGCGTTCGCACATCGCGCCCCCAGAGCACGCGCGCCTCGTCCATGTTTGGCGTCACCAGCGCTGCCAGCGGCAGCAGCAGTTCCCGCACAGCCTGGATGGCATCATCCTCCAGCAGTTTGCCCCCGCCTGTGGCGACCATGACGGGGTCCGCTACCAGAGGCAGTCCCGGTGGCGCAAGCGCGCGCCAGTTTTCCACCACCGCCTCCACCTGCGCCTTGCCGCCGAGCATGCCCGTTTTGGCCGCCGCAATCGGGAAACCCTCAAAAAGCACGCGCATCTGGTCGGCAATGATGCCCGGTTCGAGCAGGCACACCTTCGAGACTCGTCCGGGCGTCTCGGAAACCACGCTGGTCAGCGCGTTGAGGGCGTAGCCGCCGAGAGCGGTGATGGCCTTCAGGTCCGCCTGCGCTCCAGCTCCGCAGGATGAGTCGGAGCCGGCGATGGTGAGGACGGGCGGCGGGGCTTTCATGTCAATCTTCTCAACTGATGCCCCGCGCCGCGCGGCGGAATTCCGCCTCGTTGCCGGAGGTGATGACCGCCTCCTCCTCGGTGATGACACCCGCCTCGTAAGCCTGCACGAGATCGTGCATGAAAGTGCGGCAGTTAGGGTCGTTGCCGCGCTGCATGTACTCGCGCACCTTGCCCATCTCCTGAGCGGCGATCCACGGCTTCACCGCGCCCATGTTTTCCAAATGCTCGCAAATGAGATGCACCCCGCCATCCACACGCGGGATGAGCTTTTGGCACAGCGTGCCGATGAGTTGATGGGAGAGCAGGTAGAGGCCCAAACCGGCTTGTTCCGGCGGGAAAAGGTGCGCCACCCGGTCCACGGCATCCACCACACTGTCGCTATGGATCGAGGCCAGCACAAGGTGGCCGGTTTCACTGGCCTGGAGCGTGGCCAGGGCTGTCTCCAGGTCGCGGATTTCCCCCACCATGATCACATCCGGCGACTGTCGCATCGCCCCGCGCACTCCCCGCGCGTAGGTTGCCGTGTCCCGCCCCACCTCGCGCTGGGTGAACATGCAGCCCTGGTTGCCATAGATGAACTCCACCGGATCCTCGATCGTCACGATGTGCCGCGCCGTGTTTTCATTCAGCCACTGCAGCAGCCCCGCCATTGTCGTGCTTTTGCCCATGCCGGTGGGGCCGGTGATGAGGATGAGCCCCCGCGCGCGCATCGCCCAGCGGGTCAGCAGCCAGTCAGGAACGCCCAGCTCCGACAGGACGGGCAGCTCCGACTTGATGCGGCGCATCACCACGCCCAGGCGGCCCAGCGCCTTGTGTAAGTTCACCCGGTAGCGCGTGCGGCTCGGCGAGACGAGGCTGGAGTCCCGGTCGGTGTCGCTCTCAGGGTCGCCGCCGCAGGCCCGCCAGAGGGCGGCCATGTCCCCGCCCTGCATGACCGACTCCCCCAGGGTCATGAGCTGCTCGTGAATCTTCATGCGCGGCGTCTCGCCCTCCATCAAAAACACGTCCGTGGCCTGGTGAGTGTCCGCCGACTGCAATATGTCATCGAGTGTGAGAGCCATGAATTCAACAAACCCGGCCCCCGCCGCATTGTCGAGGCGCATCTGAGCGGAACGATCAAAATCAACACCTTCAGGCCTTCCGGCAGCCGCAAAACGGGCGCTTGTGAAGAACCCCCGCCGGAATGTGCCCAAGCTTAAGACATTCCGTGAATCCAGCGCGCTGTGAGGTTGAAATCCAACGCACTGCAAAGGCGTCAAGCATTCCGAGACCACGCCGACTTTTTTCACAATCCACTTTTCTTCCGAAAGGACCGACCGGCGAGCCATTTGTCACATGCCAGCCTGTCCATGCCAGGGAAACACGTTTCATGGGACTTGCAATAACCCTCGTCAAACTCCGGCATTACCATCTTATTTTATTCATTTTGAGTCATTTGCATTGAATCAATATAGGGCGACGCCTGCCGCACGGAAACAATTTCGTTCCACAAGCCGCCTGCCGGAGACCTCGAGCGTGTGACAACGGCATCGCCTGTTCCACGTTGCCAAAAGCCTCGTTCCACAGCATCGGCCCGAACCGGTCCGCCTTTGGCAGGCACTTCATTGTTCTCCAAATCCGCAGGCCAGCCAGTCAGTTGCCCCCATTGTGAACAACCTGTGAATGAGTGTCGAAAAGTCTTCGAAGAGCACACCTTCCCAACCGGCCATCATTCCCGCCTTTCGCCTTGCCGCAGGAGCATTCCTTTTTTTCCTGATCCGGGCATTTCCTCCCTCCCCTAACCTATGAAACGCTGGCGCATCGCAGGCATCAATTTCGATCACTTCCACATGGGCGACCTCCTCCGCCAAACGCACGAGCATCCGGCGGCGGAGATCGTGGGCATTTCGGATGAGTTCCCCGAGCGCATGGAAAACGCGGCGCGGACGTTCGGCCTCGGCGCGGAGCGTGTCTTCACCGACTACAGCGCCTGCCTGGAGGCCACGAAGCCGGACATCGTCATCCTTTGCCCCGCCGCTTCCCGACACGGCGAATGGGTCGAAAAAGTGGCTCCTTATGGCGCACACATCCTCATGGAAAAACCCTTCGCCGGCTCGCTGGCCGAGGCCGATGCCATGATGGCCGCCATGCGCCCGACGGGCAAGGTGCTCTCGGTGAACTGGCCGCTCGTGTGGGATGCCGGCCAGCAGACAGCTCACCGGCTCATCCAGGAGGGCGTCATTGGTGAGGTCGTGGAATTTCATCATCATGGCGGCAATCGCGGCCCGCTCTGCCACGGCGCGGACAAGCAGGACAAGGAACCCACGGCGGAGGAAAAAGCCGCCAGTTGGTTTTACAGCGCGGCCCAGGGTGGCGGCTCGCTGCTCGACTACATGGGCTACGGTGCCACGCTCGGCACCTGGCATCTGGGCGGCAAAGCGCCGCTGGAAGTGACCTGCACCTGGAATGTGCCGCAGGGCATCGAAGTGGACGAGCACAGCGTGGCCGTGCTGCGTTACACCTGCGGCCTGAGCAAAACGGAGACGCGCTGGGGCACCTTCACCGATCCCTGGACGCATCAACCGCAGCCCATGTGCGGCTTCGTCCTGCGCGGCACGCAGGGCACCATCTCCTGCTATGACTACGCCCGGCACATCCGCGTGCAGACACGCGCGCGGCCCGAGGGTTTTGAAGTGCCCGTGGATGTCATCCCGTCCCCGAACCGCAACCCCATCGAGCACCTCATTCACCACCTGGAGACCGGCGCGCCGCTCATCGGTCCGCTCACCCTGGAGATCAGCCGCATCGGCCAGCAGATCGTGGACACCGCCTTCCAAAGCGCGAAGCAAAAACGCACTTTGCCCCTGGTGGGCTGACACGCGCGGCATCGAAATGCGTTTCAATACTCACGACCTCGCAAACACCTCGCTAAGCACCACCTGCTCCACCAAAGCGCGCAGGCGGGGCATTCACATCACCGGGTTCGCGCGGGTCCACCCGCTCCGGCTGCCAGCGCCAGACTTCACGCACATCCGGGTAGGCCGCCAGCAGCGTGTCCTGCGTGGCATGGCTGGAGTCCACATGCGGATAAATGGCGTTCCAGCCTGCCTTGAGCGCGAAGGATTCCATGCGCCACTCGGCCTGGGCGCCCAGCGGCAGCAGCGCTGCGAGAAGGATGATTCGTGAGGTCTTCATGGGAGTTCAGCGCACCAGCACCATACGGTAAAAAAGATGGGGTTTTCCGATCGAGGCGGCGGAACACAGACTGATCTCCCGCGTGTCCGTCGCGGTGAAGGTCGTCAACGCCTCCGCCGTGGGTGAGTCCGCCCGCACGGGGTGCGCGTCCAGTCCTTCATGTTTTCGGAGAACTCCACACGGTAGGTCTTGTCCACGACGATGAAGGCGCTGAGCACCGCCGACCCATCCGTGTGCCAGCCGGTGATCGTGAGGCTCAAAGTCTCCGAACTCAAAAACGCGAAGGTGCCCGCGAGATACTCAATGTAGACCGGCGTGCCGTCGCCATTGCCCAGCGTATTCATCGCCCCTGACGACGCCGTTTTTGACAAGAACGCCAGCAACATTGAGGAGGTGCTTGCCCGCAAAGGCCCCGTCATCGCCGTCACCACCGAAGGCCGCACCGAGCTGGAGCGCCTGACGGAGGATGTGATCTACGTCCCCGACTGCCCCAGCTACCTCAGCCCCCTGCTCACCGTCATCCCGCTCCAGCTCTTCAGCTACTACACCGCCGTCGCCCGCGGCTGCGATGTGGACAAGCCGCGCAACCTGGCCAAGAGCGTGACGGTGGAGTGAAACCGCAACGCAGGAATCACCGACTCTGCCGAACAAGAGCAACCGTGCCCTACTCCGACAACTGATGATGCAGCTTGGTAAGCAGCGTCAAATAGGTTTCCAGATGGAGACTCACGTTCTCCCAGTCTGCCTGAGCCACTAGCACGCGCATCAACTCATCAGGACTTCCTGGAAGTATTCCAAGGACTGTGCGGGCCACATTCTCGAAGCTAAGCCGCTTCCCTGTCGCATCTTCGATCTCCTGGCGAAGGTCTAGGGCAGGCGGGCGTTTGAACTTGGTCTCACCGCGGATCAGTTCGAAGTCGAAAATAAGGCAATCATAGCCCACGACCTGCCGAGCTTGCTGAAGCATCCGCGCCAGCGCCGCCGTCTGGCCGTGCCGGAAAAAAGTGAACCGGCATTGATCATCCAGCACTCCGGCAGCGGCCACACCGCAGTTTTGTATTTCTTCTCGGCTGGCAGTTGCAGTGTCCGCAATAGCATGGCGCGGCAGCACTTTGAGATAAAGCTGTCCCAGCTCACTTCCGCGAGACACCTGCGACTCCTCCTGGCTTGCTTTGATGACCCCGTTCCACTCCAACTCCAAGCGCAAAGCCTCTTCATGCCAGGATGACCTCCGAGCAAGCAGGGGTCTAACCTCCAGCTCTGGAAACTGGCGGCCCAGGAAATCCGTCACATCTTTACCCCAGGCAAAAATTCGCCTGGGCTTCAACACGCGCAGCAGATGGCGGAAAAGCGATGCCTCACACTCTTCGGCATCATCCCCCGCTTTCAAATGAACAAGCTGCCACAAACCAGGAACGGCCTGGCTGTCCCCCAGCGCCATCCACAAATCATACGATGCCTGCTCAAACTGCTTCCCCTCGACCCAGAGACTTGGGCGCAAAGCGGCAAGAAAGGGGTGAGCATCGGCACGCAGTAGAAACTCACTGGCAAATGGAATACCAGTCAGGCAGGCACTTTGAGACAGGCAGGCATCACCCACAAGCAGATCGCCTGAAAACGATCCCTGCTGCAATGCCGCTAGGTATTCGCGCAGATTGCGCAGCCGTTCGGGCGAACTGGCAAAGTGAGGTTCCGGCATATCTGCGAGCGCGGCCAGCAGAGCATCGAGATCGTTCATGAAGGCAGTTCTTGGCACTCAAGCATGGGGCGAGGCATCCGGCCTGCGATCATGCCATCAGAAGCAGATGGGCTGGAGCTTCTTGCTCAGGTAAAGCGGGTGCGCGGGTGAGCCATCCTGGTTGACCTTCAATGCATGAAGGTTGGGCAGCATCTGACGCACAGCATTACCTCGCTGGAGATGATTGCCATGGCAACCCCAGGCAGCGACCACCAGACCGGCTTTTGCAGCCAACCGTTTCAGCGTTGCGTCATTCTTGGGTCCAATCGGTTGCGGCTGCTGCTTCATGGCCTCGGGGTCAGGATGGATCCAGGCAAAGAGGTTGGTCATGCAGAGTGCGCCAAAACCCCAGCGCTGTGCATTGTCCACACAACGACGCACCGTCGGGTCCATCTGAAAGCCGTTCGCCTTGGATGGATTCAGCCCGATGAACATGCACACCGGCCCCTCACCCCAGCAATAATGCCACTCATAGCGATAGTGACCACATGGGGAGAAGACAGCGTGATAGAGTGGAGGATTCATGGTGTGATTGAAGATAAAGGAATCAATGAGGCGTGTCACCTTTCAATCCAGCCTGCAGCCTGTGGTAGGAATCCCCGCTGACGAGGAAGCGACGAATTTCTCGAAGAGCTGAGTCCTGCTCGGCTGGGGATTGGAAAACCAGCCGCATGCCGTCAAATTCCAAATAGCCTGGAGGGGACCCAAAGGTGAGGTGGTTTCGGGAGGAGGGGCCGATGGATTTGACGACCGCCAGGTTCAGCATGCCACTGCCGTAGTCGAGCCATTTGCCCTGCTGAGCCGGTGTCTGATCCGACCAGGCCAAGAACAGAAGCAGGAGCAAGCCAACCGCTCCGATGAGACGATGTCGTGGCTGAAGTTTATGAAGGAGTGATTCAAAGGGAGTCATGGTCTGGCAGTCATGTAAAACGATCCGACTGTGACGGTCTTCACCGCTGGTCCGTCACATCCTTGGGACTGGAGACGATTTTACAAGCTGGGTTTTGCTGTTCGAAGATGCGGCGGGCCATGACGGTGTCGCTGGCGTTGACGTAGGCGCGCTGGGTGGCGGAGTTGCTGGAGTTGCGGAGGATGTAGCTGATTTCGAAGAGGCGCTGGCTCATAGGAATGTGAGGTTGAGTTGAAGGCTCAAACCTCACTGGTGAAGCCTGACGCATCATGGGCTAAGTTTGTGGACAAACCTGGCGCCAAGTCACTCAGCCAGCCGACGCAGGCTGCGGTGGTCCCCCTGGGTGCGTATGCCGCTCTTCTGGCTGATGTAGTCGTAGCGTGCCTCGCCTTTCAGCCCCTTTTGAATGGCCTGCTTCTTGGCGGCTTTGACGCGCTTTTTCTTCTCCACTGTTTCGATGCGCCCAGCCGAAAAAGCTGGCCCCTGACGTGTGACACCACGCGCCTTGTGCAGCGCATTGATGCGGCGAAAATCAAGGTCGCGCCGGGCATCAAAGCTCATGTAGCCGGGGATGAAAATCTGTGTGCCATAAGGGGTGAAGACCACCGAAGGCTTCAACAGCAGCGGAGCGCCGTCTTTCATGCCCCAGAGGTAGTACTTCCAGCAGAAGAGATCGAAGGCGGCCTGAAAACACTGGTCTTCGCTGGTGAATTCAGCGCCTGGGCCGCGTTCCCAGTTCCGCTCCGGGATCAGGCTCCGGTGCAGGATGCCTGCAGCGGCTGTGCGTGCGGGGTATTGCTGGCACAGACATTCCCAGTCATGTTTGAAACCTCTGTGCTCGCGCAGGCGTGTGTCATACTCGGCGAACTTTTCAGGCAGCTTGATGTAATCCTCAAAACGCCCCTCGCCGATGAGCCGCTCGGAAGCGCGGACCACATCGGCATCGGCCAGTTCCAGGCGGTTCAGGCCGCAGGCTCCATCAGTCGAGGCATCAAGCAGCAGGCTGACCAAGAGCTGGGTTCCAGGCTGCCTTTTGGCCGCAGGCAACTTGAGTTGAGCCTGAAGGTGCACGGCATAGTTTTGCGGAAAGGCCGGAAAGGCGGAGCCACACTGCCAAAAGGCCAGGCAGGCGCACCCAAAGGCTTCCGCGAGGCGCTGTGTGCTCTCCGTTGGATCGCGAAGCAGCCGGGCAGGCAATTTTTCCAGCAGCCACAGGATCATGGCGCTGGCGCTCTTTTTCTCGGAAGCATCCAGAAAAGGCAGGCTTTCCAAATGCCTTTGCATAGACTCCTTCCAATCAGAGTCCGGCAAACCCAGGCGCTTGAGCCAGCGCTCACGGAAGAAGTTGTTTTTCATCGGGATGCCAGGGTGTCAGTGGATGGCTTGGCTTGATTTCCATGAAGAGCGCAAAGGTGCTCCACCACGGCTCCAGTCCGATCCTGGCCTGCGCTGCAATGCACAAGCACCGGCTTGGGCAGCTTCTCAAACCATGCCTGGGCCTGCCGGAGCTCATCCTCGGTGACCGGCGGCCATTCATGGTCGCGGATGGGCAGGTGCCCGACATCAAAACCCGACTGCTCATAATGCGCCAGCAGACCTCCAGGAAGCGCCTCTTCATAGAGCACAAGGTGGCGTTCATCCAGCAGGCACAAGATCGAAGCCGCACCTGCCTCGCGTGCGACGTTGATCCATGACTCGACGGCATCACGGGAAACGGGATGGTTTCGCCCAGAGTCATAACCAGGCCTGGAGGAAGCGAGGAGATGGCCGGGGATTTCAATGCTGGGCTTGTTGGATGAAGTCATCGGAAAATCGAAATTCTACCTCGGTCGTCATGTGTGCAAAGGACGAGTTTTGTGGACAAAACGGCACCGCCGTCGCCCGCAGCTGCGATGTGGACAAGCCGCGCAACCTGGCCAAGAGCGTGACGGTGGAGTGACGGACGTCATCTCCGCTACGGCCGCGCAAACACCTCGCTAAGCACCACCTGCTCCACCAGGGTGCGCAGGCCGCTGCCTTCCTTCTCCACTTCCGCCAGCACGGCATCCACCTGCGGGCGGTCCAGGCCCTCCATGCGGCGGCCGCAGGCGTAGGCGAGCAGGCGCTCGGCCAGGGTTTTGCGGAACTGGGCCTCCTTTTTCATGAGCAAGGCCTTGAAGCCGGTGATGTCCTCAAAGCGCGCGCCGTCCGGCATTTCGCCGCTGGCATCAATCTTCGGCCCCTGTTTTTTGCCCGCCGGGTAATGCGTGCGCCATTGGCCGATGGGATCGTAGTTTTCCAAAGCGAAGCCTGGCGGGTCTATCTTCGCATGGCACTCGTAGCAGCCGGTGTTGTCGCGGTGCTTGGTCAGGATCTCGCGCATGGATTTGGCGCCGCGGATGTCGGGGTCAATGGGCGGCACGTTGTCCGGCGGCGGCGGGGGCGGCGTGCCGAGGATGTTTTCCAGCAGCCAGATGCCGCGCACCACGGGCGAGGTCTCGATGCCGTTGGCGCTCACGGTCAGCACGCTGGCCTGCCCGAGCAAACCGCCGCGCCTGCGGTCGGCGAGGCTGACTTTGCGAAACTCCTGCGCGGTCTCCGGCGGACTGATGCGGCCGAGGCCGTAGAGATCCGCCAGCGGCTGGTTCACGAAGGTGAAATCAGCGTCGAGGAAACGCGAGAGGCTTTCGTTTTGATCCAAAAGATGGCGCATGAACAGCCGCGTCTCCTGTTTCATGGCGGGCTTCAGCCCCTCGGCATAAAAGCGCGCGAAAGCATCGCGATCCGGCGGCATGTCGCCAAGGCTGCGAAGATTGAGCCAGGCATCGAGAAAGCCCTCGACGAAGGCCTCCGCACGCGCGCTGGCGAGCAGGCGGCGCGTTTGCGCGAGCTTGACCTCCGCCCGCAAAAGCTCGCCGCTGTCTGCCAAGGCGCGCAGCTCCGCATCCGGCATGGTGGACCAGAGAAAGTAGGAGAGGCGTGTGGCAAAGGCATGGGCGCTGAGCTTCTCCTCCTTCGCCGCAGGGTCCGCCAGATAAAGAAACGCCGGCGAGCAAAGCGCGGCTTTGAGACCGTCCTTCATCGCCTCGAAAGGCGTGCTGCCCGCCTGTCTGCGCGTATCCACCACACTCATGAGCCGGTCCACCTCCCCTGCCGTGGCCGGGCGACGGTAGGCACGGCTGGCAAAGGCCTGCAAAATCTCGCGCGTGCGCCCCGGCTCGAAGCCCGCTTCGCCAAGCACGCTGCTCTGGGAGGCGGGCGGCCACTCCTGCACGATGGGGCCGCGGATTTCGATCTCATGGATGCGGATGTGCGGCATCTTTCCGTATTGCAGCACCACGCGCCGCGCCTGGAAGATGCCCAGGTCCTTGCGCTCTTTCTCAGGCCATTGGTCCTGGTATTTGCGCGCCAGCGTGCCAAAGGCGCGGCGGCTGTTCGCCATGCCATTCGGGAAAATGAAACGTGGTGTCTGCCCGGCCAGCAGCGGCACTTTCAGCGTGTGCCATTCCGCCTCGCCATCCTTCAGCGTGACCTCGACGAGCTGCGGCTCGATGGGCTGCGGATGATGCAGCGGCCCGGCCTGCACATCGCCCGGCACGATGCCGAGGCGGAAAGGCTGCGCGGTGTCGCGCTGAAAGATTGCCGGATCATAAGGATGCTCGCGGTGCATGGCCTGGGCCTTCACGCGGATCTCGTAAAGCCCGTCCGCCGGCACGCCCTGTTTGAAGTCATGAATGTAACCGTAGCCGCCCTCGTGGTTCTCCGTGTCCGGCACCTCGTAGAGGCAAAGGTAGCGGTTCTTGTAAACCGCGCCGTGCGGAAAGGTGTGCTCCTGCTGCGGGCGGAAGTTGTCCTCAAAGCGCCAGGTCTTTTCCTCTGGCCTGCTCGTCACGCTGAACGCGCGCTCCACCACCTGGTCCGCCGCGTCGAGATACTGCGCCAGCAGGTAGCCGGAGGTTTGCAGCACATCGCCCAGATTGTCCATGTGCTCGGCCATCTGGTCGCGAGGGAACTTCGTGGTCGGATCAAAGAGCCGCATGTCGAGCGCGAAGAGATCGCCCACCGTGTTGAGATACTCGCGCTTGTTCAGCCGCCGGAGCACTGTCTGCCCGCCCGTGCTGCGCAGCGCGGACCGCGCCTGTGCCACAACCTCTGTCAGAGCCACCACCATTGCGCTCCGTTCGGCATCCGTGGGTTGTTTGGACTTCTCCGGCGGCATCTCGCCCAGGTTGAGCTGGTCAATGATGTCCTGGAGGTCAATGACATGCTCGGCGGTGGTTGCCGGCAGCGTCAGTTGGTCAAAGCGGCGCTCGGCTTTTTGTTTGTCGGGGCCGTGGCAGGAGATGCAGTAGTCGTTGAGGAAGGCGCGCGGATCGGCTGCCAATCCTGGCCGGATCATGCCAAGGATAACAAAAGGAATGATGAATTCCAAATTCATAATCCGTGTCTTAATCTTTGTCTTAATCCCCAACTCAAACATCCATTTCATCACAGCGTCTCCTTTCGTTTGATCCCCAAAATCTGTCGCACAGCAATCGCAACTTCACGCTTCGCCTCGGATACTGTCTCAATCCCCGCCAAACTCCGCGCAACAAGGATGTCCAGCGTCGCTGCAAATCGCAGTCCTGCCATGACAGACAAATCAAAAAAGCGTGCGCGATCCTTCAATGCCCAGCGCGCGTTGCCCTCGGCCAAATTGAGCACAAGACTCGTCACAGAGCGGTCCAGCAACTCCTGGCTGCGCTGCGGCACCTGGGTCTGGTGACAAAAATCCGTCACCCAACCGATCAGGTGGAGACCACGCCCATAGCATTCCAGCTTCTCATGCGAAAAACCCGTTGAAAGCGGCTCAGGCGCATCCTCGCAAAGACGATCCTCTTTGGATTTCCAAAGGCCCATCAACATGTGAAAAACCTCCTGCAATTCCAGCTTTCCAGTCTTGCAAAGATCCCCTGCAATCAGTTGCTTTCGCTGCAGAACATCCAAGCAAGCCGCGCACTCCGCAGCCGAACTGAAGGCGGTTTCAAGCGCCTGCTTCTGACTTGCTGAACTCTGGCTGGCATTGCTGACAGCGATGTTCAGCGGCATGCTTTCCGCGGCACGAAGAAGCTGGTCTTTCACCGCATGTTTTGAGGAAACGGGTTCCAGGATGTCCGATGCCCGTGCCACAAAAGCCACAGCCTTTTGATATACCCGAAGGTCTTCGTGATGCAGCCGTTCAGACATGGCGTGATTTGTGTTTCATAATCCGTGTCTTAATCCGTCGCGAAAGGGTGAAGATTACGACAAGGATTAAGACACGGATTAAGAGGCAGGGTCACCCAAAGTCCGCCAGCCGCCCATTCCCAATCCCAAACCGCTCCACCTCCACGCCGAACTGCTGGAGCATGGTCACATAAAGATTGCACAGCGGCTGCCTGTTCAGACCGCTGGTTGGATATGCCTTGTGTTCGCCGTGCTTGAAGCCGCCGCCGGCGAGGATGATCGGGAGGTTGACGTTGGTGTGGGCGTTGGCGTTGGCCATGCCGCTGCCAAAGAGGACCATGCTGTGGTCGAGCAGCGTGCCTTCGCCATCCTCGATGGACTTCATCTTGCCGAGAAAGCGCGCGAACTGCCCGGTCTGATAGCGTTCCAGCTTGAGCAGGCCGTCAATGTTTTCCTGAACCTGGCCGTGATGTGAGAGGGCATGGTAATCCTTGCGCAGGTCAAATGCCGCAGCCTCAAAGCCTCCGGCGATCTCCAGCGTGGCGATGCGGGTGGAGTCGGTTTGAAGCGCGAGCGCGATGAGGTCGTAAAGCACGGGCAGATCGGAGACAAAGCCGGTGTTTTCCGGCTCGGCCATGCCGGGCTGCGGCTTCGGCACGGCGGACCACTGGCGGCTGAGTTCGAGCTGCTTCTCCACATCGCGCACGGAGGTGAAGTATTCGTCGAGCTTCTCCTGGTCGCGCTTGCCGAGGGTCTTTTTGAGGTCCCTGGCATCGCCATGCACAGCGTCGAGGATGCTGCCATGCAGGGCCAGCTTGTCCTGAGTGCGGGCGAGATCGGCGGCGTTGTCGGAAACGAAGAGCTTGCGGAAAAGCTCGCGCGGACCGGGGATCGGCGGCACGCGGGTGCCGCTGCGCGTCCAGGACATGAGGCAGCCGCCGTGGATGCCATCCTCCGAGCCGATGGCAAGCGAGGGGAAGCGCGTGGCTCCGCCGATGCTCTCCGCCGCGCGCTGGTCCACAGTGATGTTGCCATCCGGCATGCCTTTGGCGTCCATCGTGCGCACTCCGCTGAGGTAGGAGTGGATGGCGAAATGCCCGCCTTTGTGGCCGTGGTCGAGCCCCTGGAAAAGCGTGAAGTCTTTTTGATGCGCGGCGAGCGGCTGCAGCAGCTCCGGCAGGTCATAGCCGCGCCCGGTTTTCTCCGGCCAGAACGCCGGCTGGTAAAAGCCGAGCGCATTGCCAATGCAGACCATGCGCCGCGGACGCGCGCTGGACGTGGCGGCAAAGGCGCGCCAGCCCAGAGACTCCATCAATGGCAGCGCAAGCGTGACACCGGCGGATTTGAGGAAATGGCGGCGGGTTTGAGGCAATTGACGCGTGGACATGAAGCCGGGAACGGACATGGGCCGCGCGGCTTTCATTCAGCTTCGCGAATCCACGCGCTCCAGTCGCCGCTTCATTTCAAAGCCTCCCGCAGCATCACGGGATCATCTGTCGTAATGCCATCCACGCCCAGCGCGGCCAGACGGCGCGCATCCTCCGGCTTGTTCACCGTCCACACATACAGCTCCAGCCCCGCGGCACGAATCTGGCGCGCCATCTCCTCGTTCCAGTTCCATTTCAGCCCCAGGTCCAGGCCATCCAGCCCGTCCGCTTTCGTGTCCGCGATCAGCGCCGCCAGGTCCACCGGCCTCTTGTCCTTCGTCACCTCCGACGAAAGCCGGAACACTTTCAGCCAGGGCAGAGCCTTTTTCGACTCCCGCGCCACCTCGCGGTCAAAAGCGATGATGCAGAGTTGCGCGGCGCGCGGCTTCCATGCCTCAAGCTGGCGCGCCAGCACCGGCACCACTTCAGGGCCGCATTTGATCTCCAGGAAAAAGCGCCCCCTGCCCTCAGGCATCGTCGCCAGGCACTCCGCCAGAGACGGAATGCGCTCCCCGGCGTGGCGCGCGTCCTTCCACGACCCCGCATCCAGCGCGCGCAGCTCCGCCAGAGTCGAGTCCTTCACCACCTTGAGCACACCCGTCGTGCGTTTCGTGTCCTTGTCATGAATCGCCGCGATCTCCCCGTCCGCCGTCAGGTGCAGATCCAGTTCGCAGGCGTCCGCGCCATGTTCCCAGGCCAGTTTGAATGCCGCCACTGTGTTCTCAGGCGCGCGCTCCGAGAAGCCGCGGTGCGCCACAATCTCGACGGCATGCAGGGAAATGGCGGTCATGGCAAAAAAGGCGGCAAAAAAGGCGGGAGGGATGACATTCATCAACGCAAACAACGCGCCGCCACACCGCCAGCTTGCCGCGCATCTCGCCAGCTAATCCCGCGAGTCAATGTTCCCCGACTTGCGAATCGCGCGCAGCAGCCGCCAGCCCAGCCACACGCTGGTCAGATAACCCAGCGCGCCGAACACCGACACACCCCACAGCAGTGGCGGCGCTTGCCGGCTCCACAGCTCGCTCGAACCCAGGAAAATGGCCGCCGTCAGCACCCCCAGCACCAGCCGGTTCACGATCGGGTCCAGATGCCGGTGGTCCAGATGCACAGTTAGCGTGCCGTCCCGAAACCGCGCCAGCAGGTCCGCCACATCCCGCGGCAGCGTCGTCACCAGCCGGTCCCAGTCCCGGATGAAGCGGCGCGCGCGGCGCTGCAGCCGGCGCGGCGAGAGCCTGCGCAGCGCCATGCGCCGGCAAAACGGCGCCATCAGCTCCGCCAGGCTGAACCCTGGATTGAAGCGCCGGCTCGTCCCCTCCAGCAGGATCAGCGTCTTGAGCAGCAGCGCCAGCGGCGGCGGCAGCGTGATGTCGTGGCTGCGGATGATCTCGATCAGATTGCTCAGCGCCTGCCCCACATGGATATCCCCCAGCGGATGGCCGATGTAATCCGACATGAAATCATCCAGGTCGCTCCGCAGCCGGTCCCGCGCGCAGTCTGGCGGCACCGCCCCCAGCCGCAGCACCGACTCCGTCACCTGGTCCGCATCATTCTCCACCACCGCCAGCAGCAGCGCCTCCACCTCGTCCCGCAGCTCGTCATCCAGCCGGCCCACCTGCCCGCAGTCCAACACACCCACCACGCAACCCGGCAGCAGCTTGAGATTCCCCGGATGCGGGTCCGCGTGGTAGAAGCCGTCGCGGAACACCATCTCCAGATACATGTTCGCCCCCCGGCGGGCGAACTCCGCCAGATCCTCCCCGGACGCCTGCAAAGCCGCCACATCCGTGCCCGGTATCCCCTCCAGCCGTTCCATCGTGATGATCTGGTGCGAGCACAACTCCTCAAACACGCGCGGAATATGCACCGTCGCATCCCCCTCAAAGCGGCGCGCAAAGTCTTGCAAATTCCGCTTCTCATAGCTGAAATCCATCTCCCGCAGCAGCGTCCGGCGGAACTGCCGCGTAATCGCCACCGGCTGGTACGGACGCAGCCCCGGCGAGTGCTTCTCCAGCAACTCCGCCAGCCCCTGCACGATCTCCAGGTCTGTCACCACCTTCGCCTCGATGCCAGCCCGGCGGATTTTCACCACAACATTCTCCCCTCCGGGCAGGCGCGCCCCATGCACCTGCGCGATGGACGCCGCCGCCAGAGGCGTGTCATCGAAGCTTGTGAAAAGCTCCTCCACCCTGCCGCCCAGGTCCGCTTCCAGAGTCACCCGTGCCGCCCCGCTCAAATCCGCCGGCACATTCGATTGCAGCCCCGCCAGCTCCCCCGCCAGCTCCGCTCCCACAATGTCCGCGCGCGTGCTCAGCATCTGGCCCAGCTTGATGAATGTCGTCCCCAGCTCCGTCAGCGCCAGGCGCAACCGCGCCGCCGTTGTCAGGCCCGAAAGCGTCTGCCCGTCGGAACTGCGCAGCCGGTCCTGCAGCCACGGATAGCCGAAGCCTCCGAACCAATCCGAAAGCCCGTACTTGCCCGCCACGGCGGCGATTTCCCCCAGGCGCTTGGCATGGCGTTCCAGACGTGCGAGCGGTTCCACTTTCATATCCCCCCACTCTGCTCCCGCCCGCCGCCTTCACAACCCGGCTTTTCAAAGTCCCGTGTTTGCAGTCCCGCCGCCGGGATACGGGGCTTCCGAACCCGGCTTTGGCACACGCGCCCGCAGATCCAGCCGCAGAGGTTTGATCGCCTCCCCGATGATCTCAAACTTGGCCTCAGAGGCCGTCCACACCATGCCGCATAGGTTCGCAGGGAGGGCGGCGGCAGCGTTATTTTTGGCCGGGGCTTTTCTTCTTCATCAGGCCTTTGGCTTTGCCGCTGCCGGGGCGGTTGTAGGCTTCGGGCGGGTCTTCGGCGGGGACTTTGAGTTCGGCGCGCAGGCGGGTGAGCTCGGCGTGGAGTTCGGCGCGGGCGGCGGCGTACTCGGGTTTGTCATAGACGTTGGTCATCTCATGTGTGTCGCTCTGGCGGTCTATGAGGGACCAGTAGTTGACCTCGGGTTCGTAGAAGTGGAAGAGCTTGTAACGGTCGGTGACGACGCCGTAGTGCTTGCGCACGCTGTGCGGGCCGGGGAACTCATAGTAGTGGTAGTAAAAAGAGGTGCGCCAGTCGGCGGGTGTGCTGCCTTTGAGCAGGGGCATGAGGGAGCGGCCCTGCATGTCGGCGGGCACGGGAAGGCCGGCGGCTTCGAGGAAGGTCTCGGGGAAATCAATGATGGAAACCATGGCATGGCAGGTGCCGCCGGGCTTGACGACGCCGGGCCAGCGGGCGAGGAATGGAGTGGTGAGGGATTCCTCATAGATCCAGCGTTTGTCGAACCAGCCGTGCTCGCCGAGGTAGAAGCCCTGGTCGGAGGAGAGGATGACGAGGGTGTTTTCGGCGATGCCTTCCTCGTCGAGGTAGTCGAGGAGTTTGCCGACGTTTTCGTCCACGGCTTTGACGGTGCCGAGGTAGTCGTGCATGTAGCGCTGGTAGCGCCAGCGGACGATGTCGTCGCCGCTGAGGCCGGCCTGGCGGTATTTTTCGTTGAGGGGCTCGTAATAGGCGTTCCAGACCTTGAGCTGCTCGGCGTTGAGGCTGGGCGGGGGGGTGAGCTTGGCGTCGAGGAGGGTGAAGGTTTTTTCGAGGGTCATATCCTGCTCGCGCTCGGCTTTGCCGCGGCCGGCGTAGTCGTCGAAGAGGGTCTCGGGCTCGGGGAACTGGCGGTCGCCATGCCATCCGAGGTGGCGGAGCGCGGGCGCCCACTCGCGGTGGGGCGCCTTGTGCTGGCTCATGAGGAGAAAGGGCCTGGTTTTGTCGCGCTTTTTGAGCCACTCGACGGAGAAATCGCCGATGAGGTCGGTGGTGTAGCCCTCGTGTTTGACCTGCTGGCCGTCGCGGATCATGGGGGGATTGTAATAAGCGCCCTGGCCGGGGAGGATGTGCCAGTGGTCGAAGCCCTGGGGGTCGCTGACGAGATGCCATTTGCCGATGACGGCGGTCTGGTAGCCGCCGGCGCGGAGCATTTTGGGCATGGTGGGCTGGTCGCCGTTGAAACGGCTGCCGTTGTGGTAGAAGCCGTTGATGTGGTTGTATTTGCCGGTCTGGATGACGGCGCGGCTGGGGCCGCAGATGGAATTGGGCACGAGGCAGCGCTGGAAGGTCATGCCCTCTTTGGCGATGCGGTCCATGTGCGGGGTCTCAAGCAGCTTGAGCTTGTGCCCGTAGGCGCTGATGGCCTGGGTGGTCAAGTCGTCGCAGAAGATGAAAAGGATGTTGGGCCGGTCGGCGCGCGCGGTGCCGAGGGCTGCGGCCAGAGCAAGGAGGAGGATGAGGCGTTTCATGGAGCGGCGTGGGAACGCGCGGGCCGCCGGCATCTTGCGGGTGAACACAGCCGCTGTTGAATTCGGAGGCGGGGCACTTGGCATGCGGCTCTCCTTGGGGACGGGTCACTTCAATTCGGCGGCCATTTCCAGGAGGGCGTCCATGAGTTTCACGCTGGCTTGCGGCTCGACGTTGTTGGTGCCGGGCCAGGTCTCGTAACCTCCAAGCGGGAAGTGGCGCGGCGTTGGCATGTAGCCGTAGTAACCGTGGGCGAGTTCGACCATGAACGACTTGGGAAAGGGACTGCGCTTTTTGAATTCGAGGCCGGTCTCGGCAAAGGTCTCGCAGGGGGAGGAGCCGATGCAGATGTCCCCAAAGCGCAGGACCTGGGCGGGGAAGCGGGTCTGCGGGCTGGCTTGGGCAAGGTGCTGCACGCGACCGGCGTAGGCGAGGGGCAGGTTCGTCTTGCCCTGGATGCGCGGCGCGGCGGCCTCGGTTTCTTTGGCCCAGGCGAGCAGTTCGGGCTCGATGGTCCGCCATTTCACATCCAGCTCGCGGTAGCGCGCGGCCAGGGACGCGGCGTTGCTCCATTCGAGGCCGGAGAGCGCGCCATGCACTTTGGCGGCCACATCTTCGGCGACATGGCGCATTTGCTCATACGGTCCCTTGCGCGGACGGGGCTGGCGGAAGTTGACATTGTTCACATCGCCGCTGGTGCCGTTGGCCATCATGGCGACAAAAGGCGGGCCGTCGTCCGCGCGCGTATGCCGCTTTTC
The DNA here is from genome assembly GCA_002343505.1 of Verrucomicrobiaceae bacterium UBA2429. Taxonomy (GTDB): domain Bacteria; phylum Verrucomicrobiota; class Verrucomicrobiia; order Verrucomicrobiales; family Verrucomicrobiaceae; genus Prosthecobacter. The sequence continues at coordinate 41,052 of DDQZ01000044.1, forward strand.
CAAGGCGGCGCAATACATGCCGTAATAATCGGCGGAGATGTGGCCGGAGCCGACGCCGCCGACATAGTGCAGGGAGTAGGCGGAGTAGAGGGCGATGAGGCTGCCGCCCGGCTCGCGCAGTACGAAAAAGGAGACCGCGGGGTCGGTGATGCCGGCGGGTTCGACGAGGTCGGGGCTGCCTCCGGGGGGATTCATTTTCACCTGGTCAATTTTGCCGAAGGGGTTGGGCGGGGCGGTGCCCTCCTTCATGAACCAGCGGCGGATGAAGACGTGCTCCGGGGCGTCCACCCGGCCAAAGGCGATCTCGGCGGGGCGGAGCAGGTTGCGCGCGCGGCGGACGCCATCGGCGATGCGGCGGGCGACGAAGCGCTGGTAGGGACTGATCTCCATGTCGGAGACGAAGGTGCGCGGGTCGGTGCTGTGGGCGTTGGTGCCGGAGTGGGTGTGAGTGGCGGAGATGAGCACATTTTCCGGCGGAATGCCGGTCTCGGACTCAATGAGCCTGCGCGCCTCCAGGGAAAGGCTGCGGTGCAGTCCGAGCAAATCGCAGACGACGAGCGCGAGCCTGGTTTTGCCGTCATCCAGCACGAGGCATCGGGCGTGCAACTCGTCGTGGACGTGGGTGGAGGGGAAAGGGAGAAAACCGCCGACAATCTTGTCACCCAGCTCGGGGGTGATGTTGCTGGAGGCGGCCCCGGCCATGAGCGGGGCTTTGACGGCTTCCGCCGCGCGCGCGGCATGGATGGAGAGGCAGGCGAGCAGGACAAGGGTGGTTCGGCGCATGGAGACAATACCGGCATTGGAGGCGCGGCTTTTCCTGGGACAGGCCTGAAAAATGCGTCCCGCCACCGGAGATGGTGAAAAAGTCCTGAAATGACGACGGAAATTTCACAAACCTGTATTATCATGACAGCGAACATGTCACAGCTTCCCGCACTGCATCCCATGCCTGTCGTTTACCGGCCGAATGTCGCCGCCATCCTGACCAACGCGCAAAGACAAATCTTCATCGCTGAACGGGTGAACATACGCGGCGCGTGGCAGTTCCCGCAGGGCGGCATTGACGATGGCGAGGACGCGGAGACGGCGGTCTTTCGAGAGCTGGCGGAGGAGATCGGCGTGAGGCGCGAGATGCTTGAGCTGCTGGACCGGCGCGGCGGCTACCGGTATGCTTTTCCCAAGCCGCGCCTGAAATACGGCATCTATGGCGGCCAGGAACAGACCTACTTTTTGATGCGCTTCCTGGGCAGGGACACGGATGTGAACCTGGCCGCGACGCATCAGGAGTTCGCGCGCTGGCGCTGGATTCATCCGGAAGAGTTCCAGCTTTCCTGGACGCCGATGTTCAAGCGCGGGGTCTATCGCCAGGTCTTCCTCGACTTTTTCGGGCTCGCGCTGGAGAATCCGCCGCAGTGAAAGCCCTCATCTCATGATGCCCCGCCACAGCCGAGAACCCGCCGCGGACGGTCCCGTGCGCTGGTCGCCCTTCGATGACTGGGAGTCTCCCTGGTGCCTGGAGGATTGCTCGGCGGGGGATGTCTTTGCGCGTCCCGCGCCGTCTGAAAAAGCGTCTCATGGGCACAAGACCAGAGCGCCCAAAGGTCGGACACAGGCCGCCCGGCCCCTGACGGGCGAGGTGCTGGAGTTCGAAGCCGCGGACGAGTTTCTGACGCCAGCTCCACCATCTTCACCACCGCAGCGTCCTTTTCCGGCCCGTGAGCCGATGGTGAAAAAGAAGCCCGTCGTCGTGACGGAAAAAGCAGCGTCCGAGCCGGACCCCGCGCCTGCCCCGGGATTTCCGCAGGCACCGCAGACCAGGAAGACGAAGGAGGAGCTTTTCAGACCCGTGCCAGTGACGCCAACTCAGGAGACGGAAGCAGGAAAAAGCCGTGCCCAGCGCGCCAGACTGCGCGCCGGCAGGGCGCGCCCGGCGGCCTCCTGGGGCACGCTTTTCTCCCTCGGCCTCGGCGCGCTCGGCCTTTTGCTGCTGTCATGGATTTACTGGCATGACGCCCCCGCCAAGAGCGACGAGGATTTGCGCGTGGAACTGCCCGCGGACCAGACGCCGGTGATTCACTCCCATGTGAAGCTGCGCACCTTTCTGGACTCGGTGCCGCCCGTGGAGGATCTGCGGCTGCGCTCCCTGCCGCCCTGGGATTGGGACACGCCCTCGCTCTCCGAGCATTTGCGCGCCGGCGGCACCGCGCTGGACAATCTGCGCGACCTCCTGGAGGACGAAGACTGGCATCCGCTGCACTCCGCTTGGTGCCACACGGATCACAGCGCCCATGCCGCCTGGCCGCATGTCATTTTCCTCATCCAGGCGCAGTCGGCTTACCTGGCCCGGCGCGGCAATGAGATGGAGGCGTTCACCGCCGCGCTCGATCTGGCGGAAATGTCGCGCCGTGTCATGGAAATGTGGTCCTGGCCCGCCTATGCCCGCGTGGCGCAGGACCTCGGTCTCGGAGCCGCGCAGTCCCTGGCCGTGTTGCTCAAGGACACCCGGCTCGACGCGCCAACCCTCGCGGCATTCCAGGAGCAGTACACCGCCTGCCGCCCCGAGACCGCGATCATGCGGCAATATTGCGCGGCCTTTTACACGCACCAGAAAAAGACCCTGCTCGGGGCCCGCAGCGGCGAGCCTCTGGACACACTGCCGGGCGGCATCCAGCAGCCGCGCCACGCGCGGGTCTTTTTCAAAGTGAACGAAACCCTGGCCCTCTTTGCCAATCTCTGCCGGGATGCGCGCGATGAGATCTCCCGCCCGGCCTACGCCGCGCGCACGGATACCGGCCTCGTCATGGATGAGCCGCGCAGCCCGCTCTTTTATCATCCCAATTCGGCAGGCGCCGCCTGGTTCGAGGACCGCGCCGCCCTGCTGCGCCAGTTGCCGCCGCGTCATCATCTGGCCCAGTGCAGGCATGGACTGGTGCTCAGCCTTTTTGCCCTGCGCAGGCATCTGGCGGAGAAACAACGGCCGCCCGAAAGTCTCGAAGCCCTCGTGCCGGAGTGGCTCGCGCAAAAACTCACCGATCCCTTCACCGGAAACGCTTTTGGCTGCGATGCCGCGCGCGGGCTTCTCTACTCCGCCGGCGCGGATCTGCGTGCTGATGGCGGCCGCCCCGGCCTGCCGCCCCTGGCCGATGACCTGGAGCCGACGGTCGAGACCGGCATCCAGTCCGCGCGCCGCGCACCGGATTGACTTGCCCCGCCTCCCGCCGTAAATGCGCGCGCATGGGACTCTTCGACACACTCGCCAAACAAGCGCTCGGCGGCGGCAACCCGGGCGACATCCTCTCCAGCCTGCTCAAGGAATCCGGCGGCCTCGATGGCTTGAGGGAAAAATTTCAAGACGCCGGTCTCGGCGAGGCTTTTGCCTCCTGGGTGGGCGGCGGTGACAATCACAACGTGCAGCCCGCGCAGATCAGGCAGGCGCTCGGCGACGAGGCGCTCCAGAGGCTCGCCGGCAAGCTCGGCTTCAATCCGCAGATGCTGCTGCCCCTGCTCTCCCAGTTCCTGCCCCAGGTCATAGACAAGCTGACCCCGAACGGCAGCATTGAAAACTCCAGCCCCGCCGCCGAGCAAATCCAGCAAGTGCTCGCCTCCGTGATGAAGAACGGCCTCGGCGGCTTGTTCGGGCGCACGCCCGGCTGATCACGCGCCCCTCGGATTCGCGCGCCTCTTTCGCAGCCAGGCCAGCGCTGCCAGCAAGCCCAGGAAGGCGCCGAGATAGCTGCCGTTATGTATCCACCCGGCGCGGACAAAGGCCGCCGTGTCCTGGACATGGAACATGGCGGTCATGCCGCGCCAGTTTTCAGAACGCGGGTCCTCCGCCTCCGGGGCCAGCACACCCGCCGTCACACCGGCAAAAAACGTCACCACCAGCATCATCAACACGCCTTTCCCGCACAGGCGCGCGGCCGCGCCGGGAGTCATGCGCGGGAGCGTCATCCTGCCCATGAACCAGGCGGCGAAAAAACCCACCCATGCCGAGGCAAGGAAGCCGATCTTCGCCGCCAGCAGCCTTGGCGGTTGATGAAAGTCCAGGTAAAAAAACTGCGCGAATTTGAAACGGGTGAAGTATTCAGGTCCGATGCTGTAGGTCACGAGATCATGCAAGACGCCGTAAACGCCGGCGATCAGCGCGCCGCAGAGGCCGAACAATCCCAGCCACAAAAACTGCCGTAGCGTCAGTTGTGGATAGAGCAGGCGGCTGAGGCGCGCGCGATTCACGGGCGGGACAGGCCTTCGGGCAGTTCGGCCAGCCTCTCCACGCCGGTGACATCGTGAAAAAACCACGGCTTTCCGCTCGCGAGCTTGTGGATGACGGTGCGGCTGGCGTACTTCACCCCGTCGTGCTCCCTCCACTCGCTGAAGCGGTAAAAATCGCCGCGCCAGTCCAGGCGGCGCAGCAGGTGGGTGTCCGCGCTGAACCACAGGTCCATGGCCGGCTCCACCGTGCCGCTGACGCGCAGGCGCAGACATTGGCAGCCCTCGTCTTCGAGCGCGGGCAGGGCCTCGGTCTTGGTGCCGGGGTCGGTGAGGATGCCGAGCGTCCAGGCCCACACGTCATACTTCGCGGGCTCGTCGGCGCGCTCCTTTTTGCCCAGCCACCAGAACTTCGGCGGCTCGATCACGGACTCGCGGCTGGAGCGCTTTTTGCCCTCCTCCGGCTCAGGTGTCGAGCCGAAGTGAAAGGTCTCCTTGATGCGGAAAAGGGTGAGCACTTTGTCCCTGCCGCCGATGGCCGCCAGGTCCTGACCCGCCATCGTCCCCGCTCCGGGCGTCCGGGCTGTGGGGCTGCGCGGAGGAGAAGGAATGAAAGGTGGCGCGGCATGACCGCATCAACGCAAGGGACGGCCCGTTTGTCACGCGGCATCTGTGCCGCCTTCGTGCTTCAAACCGAATTTCGAACTTCGGCCTTTTTTTGCGTGCCATGACGGGCCGGGTCGTTATCATCGGCGCGCTTTTCAGCATCAAATCCAAACACACCCACCATGAGCAACACACTCCCCAAACTGCACAACGCGATGTGGCCCGGCCTCGTCGGCAAAGGCGACGGCGAAGGCCAGGAGCCCCCGATCAGCCTCGAGCGCATGCTCGACCTCACCGCCGCCGCGAACGTGAACGGCCAGAAGTTTGAAGGCATCGACTATTTCCTCTTCCTCCCCCACACCGACCCGAACGCCAGCGACGACGAGATCAAAAAGATCGCCGACCAGATCGCCAGCCGCGGTTTCTCCGTCGGCTCCCTCGTGGCCCCCGTGTGGCCCGGCACCGTGGGTGACAGCGCCATGGGCGACGACGCCCAGCAGGCAAAGTTCCTCGACGCCGTGAAGATGGCCTGCCGCATCGCCAGGGTCTTCAACAGCACCGGCATCCGCAAATACGGCGTCATCCGCATCGACTCCGCCGAGTTCGGCATCGCCAAATGGCGTGAGAACCCGAAGGCGAACACCGCCCGCATCATTGACACCTTCAAGAAGGCCGCCGCCATCGCCAAGGACAACGGCGAGCGCCTCGCCGCCGAAGGCGAGATCTGCTGGGCCGGCATGCACTCCTGGAAGGACATGCTCGACGTCCTCGAAGGCGTCGGCCAGCCGGACGCGCTCGGCTTCCAGGCCGACCTCGCCCACACCTATCTTTACACCCTGGGCTACAACGCCCCCGAGCATGCCCTCGTCAAAGAAGGCTACTCCGACGCCGAATTCTGGGCCGCCTACGAGAAGATGACCGATGCCCTCCGCCCCTGGACCATCGACTTCCACGTCGCGCAGAATGACGGCACCGTCCACGGCGCCGGCAGCCACGACAAGACCGGCAAGCACTGCCGTGCCGACGATCCGAACGGCAAGCTCGACATCGTGAAGGCCTCCGGCTACTGGCTCAAGGACGCCCAGGCCCGCGGCATCCAGCACATCTGCTGGGACGGCTGCATGTTCCCGAACGCCGTGCTCGAAACCCCCGGCACCTGGAACACCATCCTCGACACCATGATCAAGGTGCGCGACGCCCACGGCTGGTCCTGATCCATCATCTTCAGAACCCCGCAGGTCCGCGCCTGCGGGGTTTTTCTTGCGCGCGCGCGCCGCGCATCCATCAGAGTGCGAGAAACGAATCCGTCACACACCGCGCCAAGTCTCCCCCTTTCATGTCCGATCTGCCTTTCTTCGTCGCCGTCCAGACCGCCGTGGCCAAGGATCCACGCTACGACCCGCACGCCTACGAGTTCGTGCGCGAGGCGCTGCATCTGGCGGCGAAGCATTTCCGCGAAGGGCAGGAGGACCAGCATGTCACGGGCGGTGAGGTGCTGGAGGGTGTGCGCATGCACGCGCTGGCGGAATACGGCCCCCTGGCCCTGCACCTGCTGCATTCCTGGGGCCTGCGTCGCGGGGAGGATGTCGGGAACATCGTTTATAACCTGATCGAGACGGGTTACTTCGGCAAAAACGACGGTGACAGCATCGAGGACTTCGCCGGAGGTTACGACTTCGAGACCGCCTTCACACAACCTTTCATGCCGTCTTCCACGACCCCTGCCTGAACGAGGGCTTCAAAAAACAGGGTGTCATTTGCTCAAAGCCGGTTTCTCTGGCGGCATGAAAGCTCTCTCCCGCCGCGCCGGCATGAAAAGTCTCGCCGCCTTTTGCCTGGCGCCGCGCCTGCGCGCGCAGGAGGAGGCCCTGCCGGAGGAGCGGCGGGAGGGCATCGCCGGCATCGCGCGGGAGGTGATGGCGGAGCACCAGATTCCCGGATTGTCCCTGGCCGTGGCGCGCCACGGCAGGCTGGTCCACAAGGCGGCCTTTGGCATGGCCGACATGACAACCGGAGAGCTGTGCGCGCCGGACCACCGCTTCCGCATTGCCAGCATTTCCAAGCCGGTCACCTCCGTGGCGGTCCACCGGCTGTTTGATCGCGGGCTGCTGGCACCGGAGGACCGTGTGTTCGGACGCGGCGGCAGGCTGCCGCAGTTCCGCGCCCCGACACCCGCGCATGAGGCCATCACGCTGCATCACCTGCTCACCCACACCTGCGGCGGCTGGGGGAACAAGAAAAACGACCCCATGTTTCAAAACGGCGGCATGAGCCACGCGGAACTCATCGAATGGACGCTGGGCGGGATCGCTTTGGAGAACCCGCCCGGCAAAACCTACGACTACTCGAACTTCGGCTACTGCCTGCTCGGGCGCGTGATCGAGGCGGTGACGGGCGAGGCGTATGAGGCGCATGTGCGCGCCCAAGTCCTCGACCCCTGCGGAGTCACCGGCATGATCCTGGCGGGAAACACGCGCGCCGAGCGCGCCGAAAGAGAGGTCGTCTATCACGGCCAGCGCGGCGAGGATCCCTACCGCCCCGGCATGAACGTGCGGCGCATGGACTCGCACGGCGGCTGGCTGGCCGCCGCGGAGGACCTGGCGCGCTTTCTCACCCATGTGGACGGCTTTCCCGCACCCGCCGACCTGCTGAAAAGCGGCAGCCTCAAAGCCATGACCACGCCCTGGTCGGAGGGCGCCTCCTACGCCCGCGGGTGGAGCGTGAACTCCCGCCCCAACTGGTGGCACGGCGGCAGCCTGCCGGGCACCAGCACCCTGGCCGTGCGCACCGCCTCCGGCCTGTGCTGGGCCGTGCTGGCCAACACGCGTTACCGCGACCGCGAAAACCCCGTCAAAGACACCGCCCCCGCGCTCGACCGCATGATGTGGCGCATCGCGCGCTCGGTGCCGGAGTGGCGCGCCTGAGCCGCTCCGGATGCGCTGACAGAGCGCGCGCGGGGCGGCGTTTGCATGGGGCGCTTTATGAAAACACTGCTCGCCACCCTCGCCCTGCTCCTCGCCGCCGCGCTTCCTCCAGCCCATGCGGCGGAGAAGCGGCCGAACTTCCTCTTCATCATCTTCGACGACATGAGCTGGGACAGCGTCGGCGCCTATGGCAACACCTGGATCAAGACGCCAAACCTCGACCGCCTGGCCAGGGAAGGCGCGATCTTCCGCCACGCCTTCACCTCGAATCCGAAGTGCAGCCCCTGCCGTGCCAGCATCCTCATCGGGCGGAACACCTGGCAGCTCGAGGAGCTCTCCGTCCACAACAGCATCTTCCCGCGCAAATGGGAGGTGTATCCCGACCTCCTCGAAGCCGCGGGCTACAGCGTCGGCCTCACCGGCAAAGGCTGGGGCCCCGGCGACTACAAAAACCACGGCCGCACCCGCAACCCCGCCGGCCCCTCCTTTGACGAGCACAAAAACGAGCCGCCCGCCTCCGCCATCGGCAAGCTCGACTACGCGAAGAACTTCGAGGCCTTCCTGGCCCGGCGGAAAAAGGACGCCCCTTTCAGCTTCTGGATGGGCTTCCAGGAGCCGCACCGCGCCTATGAGCTGCACTCCGGCGTGCGTCTGGGCAAAAAGCTGGAGGACATCCAAGTGCCGCCCTACTTCCCCGACGTGCGCGCCGTGCGCAGCGACCTCGCCGACTACGCCGTCGAAGTCGAATGGGCCGACGGCCACATCGGCCGCGCCCTCGCCGCGCTGGAGGCCGCCGGCGAGCTGGACAACACCCTCATCATTGCCACCTCCGACCACGGCATGCCCTTCCCCTATGTCAAAGGCCAGATCCACGAGGACGGATTCCGCCTGCCCTTCCTCGCACGCTGGCCCGGCGTCATCAAAGCCGGCCGCGTCATCGAAGACTTCGTCAACGTGCGCGACATCGCCCCCACCTTCATGGAGCTCGCCGGCCTCCAGCCCCACCCGCAGATGACCGGCCGCAGCCTCGCGAACCTGCTGCGCTCTGAAAAATCCGGCATGATCGAAGGGCGCGATGTCATGCTCGCCGGCAAGGAACGCCACGACCTCGGCCGCCCGGACAACCTCGGCTACCCCGTGCGCGCCATTCGCACGCCCGAGTTCCTCTACGTCCACAACTACCACCCCGAGCGCTGGCCCGCCTGCAACCCCGAGACCAACTACGGCAACTGCGACGACAGCCCCACCAAGGAAGTCATCAAGCTGCTCGGCGGGCACTTCTATAACCTCAGCTTCGGCTTCCGCCCCGCCGACGAGCTCTACCGCCTCACCGACGACCCCCACGGCGTGCGCAACCTGGCCAACGACCCCGCCTTTGCCGAAAAAATGGCCGAGCTGCGCGGCCGCATGATGCAAATGCTCAAGGACGAGGGCGACCCGCGCGCCCTGGGCAACGGCGCCATCTTCGACACCTACGAGTACACCGGCGCCAACCCCTCCAAGAACTGGAACATCTGGCTCAAGAACCAGGACGAGCAGCTCAGCGCCGAAGCCGAGCGCCTCTCCCAGATCAAGAAAAACACCCCCCGCCAGAAAAAGCAGCCCGCCCCGTGAGCGCGCAGGCAGGCAAGCGCGGCACAAAGGCTGTCCGCATCACATTCATACCGAAAAGGGGAAACATAGGAAGACGCGGGTCTTCCCCTGATGGGGCGCGGCGGCGCGTGTAGAGGAAGACGTGAGTCTTCCTGGATTGGAGGCGCGGGCGAAATGGGGCGCCTGTGCCGGGAGCGGGGCAAACGGACGTTTGCCTCCACGGGCGGCGCGGCGGCGCGTGTAGAGGAAGACGTGAGTCTTCCTGGATGGGAGGCGCGGGCGGAATGAAGCGTCTGCGCCGGGAGCGGGGCAAACGGACGT